>CAWIAZ010000001.1:0-45044 GCA_963834285.1 uncultured Actinomycetota bacterium
CACGCGTGCGGTGGTTGAGGTGCGAGCGCAGCGAGCCACGAAACCCCGGTCGGTGGTGGTGGTTTCGTGGCTCCTCGCTGGCGCTCCTCGCACCTCAACCACCGGGGCGTGCGGTGGTTGAGGTGCGAGCGCAGCGAGCCACGAAACCCCCCATCCAGGAGAATCGACCCATGACCAGCACCCCGCAGGACGACGGCCGCTCGATGCTCGAGCGGATGCGCAGCGGCGACCTCTACCGCGCCGACGACCCCGAGATCGCCGAGCTCGCGATCGCCGCGCACGAGCGGATGGTGGCCTACAACGCCAGCGCGCCGCGCGACCTCGAGGGACGCCGCCGGCTGCTCGAGGACCTCCTCGGCGAGGTGGGCGAGGGCACGGAGGTCCGGCCCCCGCTCTACGTCGACTACGGCACCCACGTCGTCATCGGGGCGCGCACCTTCGCCAACTACGGCCTGGTCGCACTCGACGTCGCCGCGATCACGATCGGCGACGACGTGCAGATCGGCCCGAACGTCCAGCTGTTGACCCCGACGCACCCCGTCGAGCCCGGGCCGCGCCGCGAGAAGTGGGAGGCCGCGAAGCCGATCACCATCGGCGACAACGTCTGGCTCGGCGCCGGGGCCGTCGTGCTGCCCGGCGTCACGATCGGCGACGACACCGTGGTCGGGGCCGGCGCCGTGGTCACCCGCGACCTCCCCGCCGGCGTCCTCGCCGTCGGCAACCCCGCCAAGGTGATCGGCACGATCGGCGACACACCGTGAGTGCCGGCCCCCAGGGCGCCGCCCGCCCGCACCAGAAGCTCACCGACGACGGTCGCCGGATGCGCGAGGTCCTCAGCTACTCGCGACGCGGCAACCGGTTCACCCCCAGCCAGGCGGCGTCCTGGGAGGCGCACCACGACGGCTGGGTGATCCCCGACGAGGCCGTCGACGACCCCGGGTTCAGCTGGCTCACCTGGTTCGGCCGCGAGGCACCGATGATCGTGGAGATCGGGTCGGGCATCGGGGAGGCGACCGCGGCGCTGGCCGCCGCTCGTCCCGATCACGACGTCCTGGCCCTCGAGGTGTGGCGGCCCGGCATCGCCGACAGCCTGTGGCGGGTGGCCGAGGCCGGCGCCGAGAACGTCCGCTTCTGCGGCGTCGACGCCGCGTGGACGCTGGAGCACCTGGTGGCACCGGGCAGCCTGGCCGGGCTGTGGACCTTCTTCCCCGACCCGTGGCCCAAGCAGCGTCACCACAAGCGACGGCTGGTGACGCGGGAGTTCGCCGCGGTGGCGGCGTCCCGGCTCGCCCCCGGCGCGACGTGGCGTCTGGCCACCGACTGGTCCGACTACGCCGTCCAGATGCGCAGCGTGCTCGACGCGGAGCCGGCGCTCACCGGCGGCGAGGTGGAGCGGTGGGTCGAGCGGCCCGTGACCCGGTTCGAGCGCAAGGGCGTCGAGGCCGGTCGCGCGATCGTCGACCTGGCCTACAGTCGCCCCTCCTGACGGGTCCGGCCGACGTCTCAACCCTTGCGCGGGCGCCGGTGTCTCTTGGGGTGACCCGATGTGAGGAGAACAGATGACCGCGCCACCGAGGCTCGAGTTCAGCGACTTCATGGCGGCCCGCTGGGGGCCGCTCTACCGCACCGCCTACCTGCTGACCGGTGACCCGCACGAGGCGGAGGACCTGCTCCAGGGCGTCCTGGCCCGGACCTGCGTGCGGTGGGACTCGCTGCGAGACCACGGAGCGGCGGACGCCTACGTCCGTCGGGGCATGGTCAACCAGATGACCCGGCAGTGGCCGCGTCGTCGCCGGGAGGTGCCGACCGAGGTGCTGCCGGACGTCGGGCACCTCGGCGGCCTCGACGTGCGGGCCGACCACCTCGCGCTGTGGGAGGAGATCCGCCGGCTGCCACCACGGATGCGGGCGACGCTCGTGCTGCGCTACGTCGAGGACCTCACCGAGGCCGACACCGCGCACGCCCTGGGCTGCTCGATCGGATCGGTGAAGAGCCAGACCCACCACGCCCTGAAGCGGCTCCGCGCCGCCCTGCCCGACCTCCGCCTCTCCCTCCCCGTCACGCAGGAGTCACGATGACCGACCACGACGTCACCAGCACCCTCACCGCCGTCCACGACGCCGTCCCGGTGCCGCCGATCGACGAGGTCGCCTTCCGCGCCCGGGTGCGGGACGCCCGCCGCCGGCGTACCGCCTCTCGAGCGGTGACCGCAGCGGCGGCCGTCGCGGCCGTCGGCGCCGGGCTCGGTCTGCTCGCGCCGTGGCCGGGAGCCGGGCCCTCGGTCGACCCTGCCGGACCCGCCGGCGTCGACCGCAGCGCCGACCCCGTGGCGGTCGCGCCGGGCGGGCCGTTCGCCTACCTGCACGCCGGCACCGTGATGACGCTGGGGGAGTCGGGCAGGCCCGTCGACACGGGCATCGAGGCGGAGGAGGTGCTGGGGGTCGACGCCGACCGGGTCGTCGTCGTCGGCGACGAGAGCCGGGTGCTCGTCTTCGCCTTCGGCGCCGACGGTGAGCTCGGCCCCGGCCGCGCGGTCGTCGACGAGCCGGTGCAGCGCGCCGTGCTGTCCAAGGACCACTCCCGGATCGCCTGGATCGACCTCGACGACACCCTGCACATCGCGGACCTCGGCAGTCCGCGCGCCGACGTGTCGGTGCCCCTGCTCGCCGCTCAGACCCGGCTCGTCGCCGTGGACGGCGACCACTGGGTCGAGGACGAGGGCGACCGGCTCTCGCTGCGTTACCCCGAGCGCTCGTTCGAGATCGTCCCGACGGCCGATCCGGACTCCGCCGAGCTGGCCGGGTCGGTCCTGGCGGTGCAGGGCGCGCAGGGGGTGGAGCTGTTCGACGCCGCGGACGGGTCGTCCCGGGTGACCGGGGGGAGCGGCGGCGCGGTCGGAGCGCTGGCGCCGGACGGGTCGTCGTACGTCACGGGCACGACCGACGCGGACGTCGACCGGGGGACGACGCCCGGGCTGGAGCTGCTCGACGCCGAGGACGGCTCGGTCAGGGCGGTCGGGGGGCCGGGCCTCGACGCGGGGCTCGACCGGGTGCTCGACCTGAGCTGGACCGGGCCGACGTTCTGGGCGCTGGTGAGCCGTGACGGGGGCGACGCGCTGCTCGAGTGCTCGGCGGAGACCGCGACGTGCGAGGAGCGGGTCGCGGGCGAGGGCGGGTTGGCGCTGCCGACGAGCTGAGCGCCGGGTGGCCGCTCAGTGACGGGCGGCCAGCCGGCGGCGCAGGTCGTCCTCGCGGCGCAGCCGGGCCAGGTCGCGCTCACGCCGGGCGGCGACCACCGCGGCCAGGAAGTCCTCGGGCGGGGTGCCGGGCGGGGGGCCGGGGGCGACGTAGCGTCCCAGCTCCTCGGCCAACCGGGACCCGATCGCCTGGCGTGAGGCGGGGTCGAGCGACGGCAGCCGGCCGAGGAACTGGCGCACCGCGAGTGCGAGGCCGGTCGGCAGCGCCGCGAGGTCGGCCGAGCGGGCCCACGCCGCCAGGTGCGGCGGCATCGGCGCCGGCGGGCTGAGCCGCAGCTTGACCCGGTCGCGGACGACGTAGGTGCCGGCGGCGTAGTCGCCGAGCCGCTTGCCGCGCGGGCTCAGCAGCGCGGAGAAGAACGCCGGGGTGCCCGCGAAGGCGTAGATCTCCACGAACCCGACCAGGGAGCGCACCAGCGCGTGCTGGGCGGAGATCGGTCCGGCGTCGTCCCGGACCGTGCGCAGGCCCATCGCCAGCTTGCCCAGCGAACGGCCCCGGGTCAGGGTCTCCAGCGTGGTGGAGAAGACCACGAAGGCGACGATGACGCTGCCGATCACCGCCACCTGGAACAGCGCGGCGTCGGTGCGCAGGACCGACACGAGGAGGACGACGACCGTCACCGCGAACAGCGCGACCGTGGCGACGACGTCGATCAGCCCCGACGCCATCCGCGCCCCCAGCCCTGCGGGCGGCAGGTCCAGCGCGACCGCCTCCCCGGTGACGAGGTCATCGGCGGTGAGGGTGGCGAACTCGTGGCCGGGCGCGGACATCGCGCCATCCTAGGTGCGCCGCACCCGGCGACGCGGTCGGCCGGTCCCGGCGAACCTGCCGGTCGGTGCCGCGCGGCCCGCCCTAGGATCACCGCGTGGACCTCGACGCGTACGTGCTCGCGCACACGCACGAGTGGGTCCGGCTCGACCAGCTGACCCGCCGGCGGCGGCTCAGCGGGGCGGAGGCCGACGAGCTCGTGGAGGGCTACCAGCAGGTCGCGACGCACCTCAGCGTCGTGCGCACCTCGGCGCCCGACCCGTCCCTGGTCGCGCACCTCTCCTCGTTGCTCTCCCGCGCCCGCCAGCGCGCCGTGGGCACCCGGACCGCCACCTGGGCGGGAGCCGGCACGTTCCTCGCCGTGCGGTTCCCCGCGGCGCTCTACCGCCAGCGGCGGTGGTGGCTGGGCTGCGTGGCCGTCAGCCTCGCGGTGACCGCGGTGATGACGCTGTGGCTGCTGGCCAACCCGCTCGTCGAGCAGAGCCTGCTGTCGCCGGCCGAGGTCGACCAGCTGGTCAACGAGGACTTCGAGGGCTACTACTCCCAGTACGCCGCCAGCCACTTCGCCGCCCAGGTGTGGGTCAACAACGCGTGGGTGACCGCGCTGTGCCTCGCCCTCGGGATCCTGGGGCTGCCGGTGGTCTACCTGCTCTTCACCAACCTGCTCAACCTGGCCGTGATCGCCTCGATCATGATCCGCAACGACCGGGCCGACCTGTTCTTCGGCCTGATCCTGCCCCACGGCCTGCTCGAGCTGACCGCCGTCTTCGTGGCCGGCGGGGTGGGGCTGCGGCTGTTCTGGTCCTGGATCGAGCCGGGGGACCTCTCGCGCACGGCGTCGATCGCCCGCGAGGGCCGCACCGCCGGGACCGTCGCGCTGGGGCTGGTGCTGGTGCTGCTCGTCAGCGGCGTGATCGAGGCCTTCGTGACGCCGTCCGGCCTGCCCACCTGGGCGCGGATCGGCATCGGGGTGCTCGCCGAGCTGTGCTTCCTGGCCTACGTCTTCGTGCTCGGCCGCAACGCCGTGCTGCGCGGCCACACCGGCGACGTCGACGACGCCCTGCTCGAGGACCGGGTCGCGACCCAGGCCTGACCGCGGTCCGCGCGGGTCAGCCGGTCAGCGCGGCGCCGGCGAAGGCCAGTGCGGCCAGCGCCAGGACGGCGCGCAGCCGGTCGACGCGGAGCAGGCGCCGGAGCAGGGCGGGGTAGGGCTGGTCGAGGCTGCCGTGCACGGGTGCGGCGAGGGTGCCGGTGACCGCCACGCAGCCGGCGGCGGCGACGACCGCCGCGACCTCGAGGGCGCCGGGACCCGAGACCAGCGACCACCCGCCGGCAGCGACCAGGCCGGCGTAGGTGAGCGCGACCAGCGGGACGATCAGACGGCTGTGCCGCGCGTGGGTCTCCGGCCATGCCTCCGGCGCGGTGCGGGCGAGCTGGGGGTAGACGAGCACGGTGACGGTGACCTGGAAGCCGGCGTGGGCCGCGGCCGCCACGGCCAGCGCCTCGGCGGGGCTCATCCGCCACCGCCGCGCAGCACCAGCCGCGCAGCCCGGGCGCCGCTGACCAGGGCGCCCTGGATCGACCCCGACTCGCGGTGGTCGCCGCAGACCACGAGACCGTCGCGCTCGAGCACCGCGGGCCGTCGAGCGAACGGCGGGGGTTGCGCCGGCAGGGCGTGCCGCACCTCGTGGCGGGCCACGGTCTCCCAGTCGCCGGTGGGACAGCCGAGCAGGTCACCGGCATGGTCGCGCAGCTGGGCCTCGGTGGCGGCGGCGACGCCGGGGCGGAGCAGCGCCGAGGCCTGCACCAGGTGCCGGCCGACAGGGGCGTAGGAGGGGGCAGCGACCGAGACGGCGGCGCAGTTGACCAGGGGCCCGGTGGGCCGATGCCGCGCGTCGACGTGCAGCAGCCCGCTGGTCGTCGGCGGCGTCGAGGTCGCGAACCACTGCGTGACCACCCCCTTGGTCGCGGGCGCGCTCACGGAGGTGAGCCGCTGCGACTCGGCCGCGCCGGTGGCGACCACGACGTGCCGGGCGACCAGCGCACCGCTCGCGACCTGCACCCGGAACCGGTCACCGGACCGCTCGACGCGCTCGACCGCGCACCCGAGCCGGACCCGGGCGCCCAGCGGGGCCGCGAGCTGGTGGGGGAGCGCGCCCATCCCGCCCGCCGGCAGCGACGGCGACCCGGCGGCGAAGCTGCGCGCCAGGAGCAGGGCATAGGTGGCCGAGGTGCTGCCGTCGTCCTCGAGCAGGACGCCGGCGAAGAACCGGTCCATCAGCCGGCGCAGGTCACCCTGGAGGCCGGCGGCGTCGAGCGACTCGCGCAGGGTGCGGTCCGGGCGTCGCGACAGCGACACGGCGGCGGGACGACGGCGCAGCGACGCCCGGAGCAGCGGAGCCAGCCAGCGGAGCAGCGCCGCGGCCTCCCCCGGTCGCGGAGCGACCGTGCGGAGGTCGGCGCCGATCAACCCGGGTGCCCGCAGCGGGTCGGCCACCCGGCGCAGCCCGTCGGCGACGCGCAGCGCGGCACCGGCCGGCAGCGGCTGCAGGGAGAGCGCGTCGGTGTCGACCCACCGGCGCACGGCGGGGTAGGCGGGGTTGAGCAGCTGGAAGCCGCGGTCGACGAGGAACCCGTCGACCTCGTCCGTGCGGATCCGGCCGCCGACGTCGTCGGCGGCCTCGACGACCAGCACCTCCCGGCCGGCTCGCTGCAGCGTCCGCGCGCACTGGAGCCCGGCGAGACCGGCCCCCACGACGACGACGTCAGCCACGTCGGCCCCCTCGGTCACCTCGGCCCTCAGCGCCCGTAGCGGTCGACGTAGGCGACCACGCGGTTGAACATGTGCGTGACGGACGCGAGGTCGGCGACCCCCGGGGTCGGGCGGTCGGCGAGGTCGTAGAGCACCGGCGCCGCCTCGGCGGGCACCACGTCGGCGGCGATCCGCGCACAGGTCCGGGCGGCGTCGCGGACGGCGGCCGGGTCGACGGTCCAGACCGCCTCGAAGAGCCGGTCGCGGTCCGGTACGCCGCCCTGGCCGGGCAGCTCGAACGCGGTCAGCGCCGCCGGCAGGTCCAGGCTGTCGCACACGACCAGCCACTCGCGGCGCAGCGGGGCGTCCTCGGGCAGGGTCACCTCGACCGGGCGGGCGCCCGCCCGCGGAGCGTCGAAGTCGGCGAACACGAAGGCGGAGCCGGCGACCCGCGCCAGCTCGGCCCAGCGCTCCCTGGCGGGCGCGTAGTACGTGCCCTTCTGGAAGGAGCCGAACAGGTGCGCCCGGTCGGCCTTCGCGCAGAACTCGTCCTCGATGGCCCACGACAGGGCGAGCAGCGTGCTCTTGCGCAGCCGGTAGGGCATCAGGTGCGGGTGCAACCGGCGCAGGTCGGCGTAGACCGACGACGCCGGCGCGGGGGTGCGGTCGGTCAGCGCCCGCGTCTCCGCGATCGCCACGTCGAGCCGGGTGCCGGCGTCGCGGCGGCGCACGACCTCGCGCACCTGGTCGACGTCGGCCTCGCGGTAGCGGCGGTGCCCGCTGGAGAGCCGCTCCGGCACCGGGAAGCCGTGCCGCTGCTCCCACATCCGCAGCGTGGCCTGGCTCAGGCCCGTGCGCTCCGCCAGGTCCCCGATGGTCAGGTCCAGGCCGTTGGCCCCTTGCGTAGACCTCAACAATGTGTTCATGATGTAACCCTACTTCCTCAACAACGTGTTGAGAAGTCCCCGAGAGAAGGAATTCGAGATGACGCACGGACAGTTCAGCAGCCAGTCGGTCGACGACACCAGCGCCGAGGTGGTCGACTGGTCCGACCTGGGCGCCCGCATGTGGAGCTTCCTCACCGGTCGGGAGGCCGCGATCCACTACCGGTTCGAGGACATGGCGGTCGAGGTGCCGCGCGACACCGGCGCCAACGCCCCCCGCGCGACCTGGAAGGTCGACGGCACCCTCACCATCACCACGAGCGAGCGTGGGCTGCCCGCCGCGCCCGGGCAGGGCTGAGTCGTGGCTCTCGTGCTGGCCGCCGACCTGACGTTCGCCCTCGAGCGACCGGGCGAGGACCCCGTGCGGGGCTCCGTCACGGGAACGGGCAACCGACTCCAGGTCGAGCTGGACGACCCCGGCGCGCTCGCCGGGGCGGGCGACGCCCCGACCATCAAGGTGCTGGCCGAGGCCCTGGCCGCGCAACACGTCGTGCTCCGGGTCGTCCACCGCGGCGACCACCTGGTCTCGCTCGGTGCCGTCTCCGCTCCCTGGTGGCAGCGGCGCTTCACCGGCACCCGACGGATCCGGCTCGGCAGCCTGCGTGGCGCCTGGACCTCGGCCCGAGGGCGGCTCCGCTCGAAGGGCCCGGTGCTGCCCGACGCCGGTCTCGCGCCGGTCGGGACCCTCTGGCCGATCGCGCCCACGATGCTGCGCCGGCCCAAGCGCCGGCCGACGACGACGCACGACCCGGCCCACGGAGGCGCCGCCCGGCTGGTGATGACCAAGGAGGCGGTGGCCCTGGGGGAGCGGAGCCCGATCTTCTGGCTCAGCGACGGGATGACCATCGGCTCGGACCCGAGCAACCACGTGTGCCTGCCGGGGCTCGAGGCCCAGCACGCACGGATCGTCCACGACGACGCCGACGAGTGGGTCGTGGTCGCGGTCGAGGGCGTCACCCGGGTGCACGGGGCGCCGGTGGTGCGCCAGATCCTGCGCACCGGTGCGCGTGTCGAGCTCGGTCCCTACGTGCTGGCCTACAGCCGCGAGGAGTACGCCGACCACGGCCGCCCCTTCGGCGGCCGCATCGGCGGGGAGCTCGGGCACCAGGTCCCGCAGCCGCCGCGCAGCACCTCGGCCTGACGGCCGGCGCGCCGAGCGGTCCGGTCAGAGCAGCCCCTGGGCCTTCAGCCGCAGGTAGTGGTCGGCGAGGCGCGGGGGCAGCTGCTCGGCACCGACGTCGAGCACGTCGACGCCCAGCGTCCCGAGCATCCGTGCGGTGCGGTCGCGTCGTACCACCACCTGCTCGGCGGCCGCGGCCCCGTAGACCTCGTCGATCGAGGTCCGCGCCGCCGCCAACCGGTCGAGCTCGGGGTCCCGCACCGAGGCCAGCACGACCCGGTGGTGCCGGACCAGGGTCGGCAGCACCGGCAGCAGCCCCTCCTCGACCGCCGAGGGCTCCAGCGGCGTCAGCAGCACCACGAGGGCCCGTTGCCGCCCGAGCCCCTGGACGGCGCCGGCGAGCACGTCCCAGTCGGCCTCCACGAACGCGGGCTCGAGGTCGGTCATGGCCTCCTGCAGGTGGGCGGCCACGTCGCGGGCGCCCGCGGAGCGCCGCCGCGACCGCACCCGGCGGTCGCCGGCCACGAAGTCGACCCGGTCGCCGGCCCGGGCCGCGAGCGCCGCCAGCAGGAGGGCGGCGTCCATCGCGGAGTCGAGCCGCGGGACGTCGTCCACCCGCCCGGCCGAGGTGCGCGAGGTGTCGAGCACCAGCACCACCCGCCGGTCGCGCTCCGGCTGCCAGGTGCGGACGACGACTGTGCGGCTGCGCGCCGACGCGCGCCAGTCGATCGACCGGACGTCGTCGCCGCGGACGTACTCGCGCAGCGAGTCGAACTCCGTGCCCTGCCCCCGCACCCGCACCGCTGCCCGGCCGTCGAGCTCGCGCAGGCGGGCCAGCCGCGACGGCAGGTGCTTGCGGGAGTCGAACGGAGGCAGCGACCGCACGGCGCCCGCCACTGCGACGGTGCGCTGGCGCGCCAGCAGGCCCAGCGGGCCGGGGGTCCGCACGGTCACGCCCAGGGCCCGCAGGTCGCCGCGACGGCGAGGCAGCAGCGGGGTCACGAGGACGGTGCGCTCGCCGGGACCCAGGCGCACCCGGTGCCGGTCGCCGGTCGCGCCGGCGCTGGGCTGCCAGGCGTCGCGGACGACGGCGCGCACCGTGCGTGACGACTGGTTGGTCGCCTCGAGCCGGGTGTCGGTGGGCTCGCCGGTGCGCACGGTGCCGACCGGCGGGCGCGCGAGGCCGAGTGCCGAGGGGCGCGGCGCGAGCAGCAGGTCGGCGAGGCAGACCAGGGTCACCACCAGCAGCCAGAGCCACACGGTGCCGGGCAGCGGGCGCAGCACCACCGGCACGAAGCCGAGCAGCAGCAGGAGCGGGACCCGCCCCGAGATCGCCATCAGCGCACCGCGGCCGCCGCCGGCCGGCCGGTCACCGCGGCACCGGCACGGACCCGAGCGCGGAGGAGAGCACCTGGGCCACGTCGACACCCTCGAGCTCGGCCTCCGGGCGCAGGCCGAGGCGGTGGACCAGCGTCGCGTGGGCCAGCGACTTCACGTCGTCGGGCGTCACGAAGTCCCGTCCGTTGAGCCACGCCCAGGCCCGCGCGGCGCGCAGCAGCGCGGTCGCGCCGCGCGGGCTCACCCCCAGCGAGAGCGACGGCGACTCGCGGGTGGCCCGCGCGATGTCGACGATGTAGCCCGCCACCTCGGGCGAGACCTGCACCGTGGCCACGCCGCGCCGTCCGGCCGCGATGTCGGCGCCGTCGGCGACCGCCCGCACCCCGGCGCCGGCGACGTCGCGCGGGTCGAAGCCGTGGGCGTGCCGGCGCAGGATCTCCAGCTCGGCCTGCCGCTCCGGGATCGGCAGCACCACCTTGAGCAGGAACCGGTCGAGCTGGGCCTCGGGCAGCGGGTAGGTGCCCTCGTACTCGACCGGGTTCTGGGTGGCGGCCACGAGGAACGGCTGGGGCAGCGGCCGGGAGACGCCGTCGACCGAGACCTGGCCCTCCTCCATCGCCTCGAGCAGCGCCGACTGGGTCTTCGGCGGGGTCCGGTTGATCTCGTCGGCCAGCAGCAGGTTGGTGAACACCGGGCCCTCGCGGAAGCGCAGCTCGCCCCCGCTCCCGTCGATGACCAGGGAGCCGGTGATGTCGCCCGGCATCAGGTCGGGGGTGAACTGCACCCGGCTGGTCTCCACCGCCAGCGACGCCGCCAGGGTGCGCACGAGCAGCGTCTTCGCGGTGCCCGGCACGCCCTCCATCAGCACGTGACCGCCGCAGAGCAGGGCGACCAGCAGGCCCGAGACCGCGGCGTCCTGCCCGACCACGGCCTTGGCCACCTCGGCGCGGACGGCGCTCAGCCGCTCCCGAGCGGGGTCGTCGGCGGCGCGGGCCGGCACCTCGCGAGCGGGGTCGTGGGCGTGGTCGTGAGCGGGGCCCTGGGGCGGGTCGTGGGGCGGGCCCTGGGGCGGGCCGGGCTGCTCGGTCATGGACGGCGTACCTCTTCCTCGAGTGCGGCCAGGTCGCTGGCCAGCGTGATCAGGTCACGGTCGGTGGGGGGTGGGCTCGCTCCGCGGCCGACGAGCGCGGCCAGCTCGGCCTCGGGACGGGCCGTGCGCCTGGCCAGCTCGCGCACCAGGGAGCCCTCGTCGGTGCGGGCGCCGAGCTGCAGCCGGTCCGCCACGCGGTTGCGGGCGGCCCGGCGCAGGCTCGCTGCGGCGTGGCCGCGGTCGCCGGCGCGGCGGTAGAGGCGGCCCCGGCTCAGCGTGGTCTCGATCGCCTTGACGGCGACGGGCAGCGGCTCGGTCGAGAGCGGGCCGAGGCGACGCGCGCGCCACAGCACGAGCGCGAGCAGGGTGAGGGCGCCGAGCCACAGCCCGGGCCGAATCCAACGCGGCAGCAGGGTCGCGGCGCTGACGCCGTCGTCGGCGGACAGGTCCTCGTAGCGGGGCACGAACCAGACGAGCTGGTCGCTGCCGCCGAGCAGGCGCAGAGCGATCGCGGCGTCGTCGGCACGGAGCACCTGGTCGTTGGTCAGCGCGTCGCCGGCGCCGAGCACGGTGAACCCGTCGGTCACCACGAGCACGGCACCCTCGTCGGAGGCGAAGCAGCCCGCGCCGTCTGCGACGGGCGGTGTCCCGGAGGACGGCGTCCGGTAGGCGAGGGCACGGTCGGTGCGCAGGGTGAGCTCGTCGAAGCGCGGGTCGGTGCAGTCGCCCCGCCACCCGTCCGGCGCCGCGGAGCCCCCCACCTCGAGGTCGATGCCGGCGGCCGCGAGCACGGCGGTGCCGGGCTGCACCAGCACGACCTCGGCCTCACCCACGTGCCGGCGCAGCCGGTCGACGACCTCCCCGCCGAGGTAGTCGGTGGAGGTCACCACCACCGTCGCCCCCGCGGACACCTCGACCGACTCCAGGGCGTCGACGCCACGGGCCACGTCGACCGCCACGCCCTCCCGGTCGAGCACCCGGGCCAGCGCCCGCGCCCCGTCGGCGCCGGGGTTGTCGGGGTCGAGGCGCTCGAAGGTCCTGGCGCCGCCGGCCGTGGCCAGCACGACGCCGAGCGCCGCGAGGAAGCCCGCGACGACCAGGAGGGTCGACCGGTGGCGCTGCCAGAGGCCCTGGCGGCCGGGGCGGACGGCGGGCACGGGGCTGTCGGTCACCGGGCCACCGCCAGGGTGTCGTCCAGCCCGAGGACGTCCTCGGCCTGGGCCCGGGTGGCCGGCCGGTCGCCGTAGAGGACGGCGTCGAAGAGCGCGGCGCCGGCATCGATCTGCAGACGGCGGTCGGGGTAGCGCGCGGCCAGCGCCAGCGCCACCTCGTGGGCGGTGGTGCCGGGGGCGTCGTCGAGCGCCCCGCGCTCCACCTGCCCCACGGCCAGGGCGCGGAAGCCGTCGACGACGGCGTCCTGGTAACGGGCGTCGGCGAGCGCCCGCCGCGCCCGAGCCCGAAGCGCCGCCGCCGAGACGACCTCGTCGGTGAGGACCCCCGGGCGGTCGGTCGGCCGGCGGGACGTGAGACGCCGGCGAGATGCCAGCCACACCAGCGCAGCCACGAGCAGCACCAGCACGAGCATCGCGGCGAACGCGGACAGCGGGGGTGTGCCGCTCGCGGCCTCGAGGGCGCGTCCGACCTGGCGGTCGAGCCAGGTCAGCACCCGCTGCAGCACGGCCTCCTCGTGGTACTCCGGCCGGAGCAGCTCACGGCGCAGCGCCCCCCGGGCCTCGTCGGGCGTCGGGTCCAGGGGCGGGTCGAGCAGCCGGTCCGGCACCCGACCCAGCAGGCTCGCGAGGGTCACGTTGCGGTGATCCCCGCCTGCGTGAGCAGCTCGACGTCGTAGGCCTCCTTGCGCATCCGCTGGTCGAGGTACTGCAGCGAGGCGACCGCGGCGGTGAACGGCGCGACGAACGCCGAGGACACCACGGTGGAGACCGCCTGGGTCACGACCAGGGCGAGGGCCGCGTACTGCGGCGCGGCGACCGCGGCGAGCTGGCCGGCGATCCCGAGCGGGACGGCCAGCATGTACCCGGCCATCGAGGCGAGCAGGAGCGTCAGCAGCGCGATCCCGAAGGTCCGCCAGAACTGCCGGTGGGTCAGCCGGAACCCGCGCCCGATCGCCCCGCGGATGCCGACGTCCTCGAGCATCAGCACGGGAGCGGGCAGGTAGTAGACCCGGATCCAGAAGAAGAACGACGCCGCCACGAACGCCGGCACGCTCACCAGGCCGAAGACCACGAGGACGACCGTCTGGTCGGTCGCCGCGACGACCACGACCCAGAGCAGGGCGTAGAGGGCCACCGCGAGCAGCCACAGCAGGTTGATCGTGAGCGTGAGCCCCAGCAGCCGCCACCGCTTCCCACGGGTGCAGGCCCACGCCTGGCCCAGGCTGAGCCGCCGACCGATCGCGGCCGCCTCGGTGACGTGGGCGATCATCCCGGTGACGAAGATCAGGCCCACCTGGAGCAGGACGGCCCCGAGGAGCAGCGACCCCATCGAGCCGATCAGCCCGGTCAGCTCGAGGCTGGCCGAGCTGCCGTCGAAGTCGGCACTGCCCCCCATGGCCGTGCCGACGGTGAACGTGAACAGCGCGGTCAGCGCGATCGGGATCGCCATCACGACCGAGGAGACGAGGACGGCGGCACCCACCGTGGCCCGGGGGTTGAACCGGATGATCCGGAACGCCGCGTCGAAGATGTCGCCGAGCCCCAGCGGGCGCAGCGGCATCGCCCCGGGCTTGTGGGCGGCACCCAGCATCCCGGGCGGAGGAGCCCACGGCGGTGGGGCCCCCGTCGGTGACGGGCCGGGCCCCGGTGGCGTGCCCCAGCCGGGCGGCGGAGCGCCGGCGCCGGGCGGAGGGGGCTGCTCCGGTGGCCGGTAGGGCTGGTGGTCCGACATCTCGTCCCTCCGAGTCGGGCACGGGGCTCGTGCGCTGGCGATATCCTCGCAGGCGACGGGCAGCGGACGGCGGCGTCCCCGCCTCCTCCGCCTCCTCCCGCCTCCGGCGACCGGTGCCCGGTCCGATTTGGTCTGGCGCGGTGCGGTCTGCCAAGATGTTCCGGTTGCTCCGGCGGGTCGCCGGGCTACGGCACTTGTTGACTACTTCATCGCGTTTCCCGGTCCTCGCCAGTCGAGGGCCAACGAGTCGGTGGTCGGCACGCGTCCGCACCGGCCTTCGTACCTCGGTACGGAGGGAGACCCGATCAGCCCGACGAACCGTCGGGCGCCGCACAACACGTAGCAGGACCCCGGTCTTGTGCTGCGGCCACGGTGTTTTTTGCCGAGGTGCGCGACACGCCCGACCGCGGGGGTCGGCGGCGGGTCGTGAGGTGAGTAGCAGGGCGGAGCAGACCCACACCTGGGGACGCACCGGACATACGCGGCAGACGAAGAGAAGGACGAGAGAGACCTATGGCGGGACAGAAGATCCGCATCAGGCTCAAGGCCTATGACCACGAGGTGATCGACACCTCGGCGCGGAAGATCGTGGACACCGTCACCCGTACGGGTGCCAAGGTCGCCGGCCCCGTGCCGCTTCCGACGGAGAAGAACGTGTACTGCGTCATCCGCTCGCCCCACAAGTACAAGGACTCCCGCGAGCACTTCGAGATGCGCACCCACAAGCGCCTCATCGACATCATCGACCCCACGCCGAAGACCGTCGACTCGCTGATGCGGCTCGACCTGCCTGCCGGCGTCGACATCGAGATCAAGCTCTGAGGTCGACGACATGACGATCGAACGCAATGTGAAGGGCCTGCTGGGCACCAAGCTCGGCATGACCCAGTTCTGGGACGAGAACAACCGCATCGTCCCCGTGACCGTGATCGCGGCCGCCACCAACGTGGTGACCCAGGTCCGCCAGCCCGAGGTGGACGGCTACAACGCCATCCAGGTCGGCTACGGCGAGATCGAGGGTCGCAAGATCACCAAGCCGCAGGCCGGTCACTTCGAGAAGGCCGGCACCACGCCGCGCCGCCACGTGGTCGAGATCCGCACCGCCGACGCCTCCGAGTACACCGTGGGCCAGGAGCTGTCGGTCGACACCTTCGAGGCCGGTCAGGTCATCGACGTGACGGCCACCAGCAAGGGCAAGGGCTTCGCCGGTGTCATGAAGCGCCACGGCTTCCACGGCGTCGGCGCCAGCCACGGTGCCCACAAGAACCACCGCAAGCCCGGCTCCATCGGCGCCTGCGCCACCCCCGGTCGCGTCTTCAAGGGCGTCCGGATGGCCGGCCGGATGGGTAGCGACACCGTCACCACCCAGAACCTCACCGTGCACGCTGTCGACAGCGACAAGGGCCTGATCCTGCTCAAGGGCGCCGTTCCCGGCCCCAAGGGCGGTCTCGTGGTCATCCGCTCGGCCGCGAAGAAGAGCCAGGAGGCCTGATCACGATGGCTACCAAGAACACCGACACGAACGCGGCGAAGACCGTCGCCGTCGACCTCCCCGCGGAGATCTTCGACGTGCAGGTCAACATCCCGCTCATCCACCAGGTCGTCGTCGCCCAGCAGGCGGCCGCGCGTCAGGGCACGCACGCCACCAAGACCCGCGGCAACGTCCGCGGCGGTGGCCGCAAGCCCTACAAGCAGAAGGGCACCGGCCGCGCCCGCCAGGGCTCGACCCGGGCGCCGCAGTTCGTGGGCGGCGGCGTGGTCCACGGACCGCAGCCGCGCAGCTACGACCAGCGCACCCCCAAGAAGATGAAGGCCGCCGCGCTCCGCGGTGCCCTCTCCGACCGGGCCCGCGACGGACGGATCCACGTCGTGGAGTCGTTCGTGCCGGGTGACGTGCCCACCACCAAGGGCGCGCTGGCCGCGCTGGCCTCGCTCACCGACCGCGTCAACTTCCTGGTCGTGCTCGAGCGCAGCGACTCGATCACGTGGCTCTCGCTGCGCAACGCGCAGCAGGTGCACCTCGTGGCGGTCGACCAGCTCAACACCTACGACGTGCTGGCCGCCGACGACGTGGTCTTCACCCAGGGCGCCTACGAGGCGTTCGTCTCCGGCTCGGCGCAGGCCGCGGCCCGCGGTGAGCGCCCGGCGACCATCACCGAGCCGCCCGCGAACGACGCGGTCGCCGACGAGACCGCTGAGGAGGCCTCCGCGTGAGCACGCTGCACAAGGACCACCGCGACATCCTGATCGCCCCGGTCGTCTCCGAGAAGAGCTACGGGCTCCTCGACGCCAACAAGTACACCTTCCTGGTGCACCCCGACGCCAACAAGACCGAGATCAAGATCGCGGTCGAGAAGGTCTTCAACGTCAAGGTCACCTCGGTCAACACGATCAACCGCAAGGGCAAGACGCGTCGTACGCGCAACGGCCTCGGCAAGCGCAAGGACACCAAGCGCGCGATCGTCAGCCTCTCCGAGGGCCACCGCATCGACATCTTCGGAGGCGTTTCCTGATGGCTATCCGCAAGTACAAGCCGACCACCCCGGGTCGCCGCGGTTCGTCGGTCGCCGACTTCGTCGAGATCACCCGGACCACGCCCGAGAAGTCCCTGACCCGGCCGCTGCCCAAGAAGGGCGGCCGCAACAACCAGGGCCGGATCACCACCCGCCACCAGGGCGGCGGCCACAAGCGTGCCTACCGCATCATCGACTTCCGTCGCTACGACAAGGACGGCGTGCCGGCCAAGGTCGCTCACATCGAGTACGACCCCAACCGCACCGCGCGCATCGCGCTGCTGCACTACGCCGACGGCGAGAAGCGCTACATCATCGCGCCGAAGGACCTGACGCAGGGCACGACCGTCGAGGCCGGCACCGGGGCCGACATCAAGCCCGGCAACAACCTCCCGCTGCGCAACATCCCGGTCGGTACGACCATCCACTGCGTGGAGCTGCGGCCCGGTGGCGGTGCGAAGATCGCCCGCTCCGCCGGCAACAGCGCCCAGCTGGTCGCCCGCGAGGGCTCGCGCGCCACGCTGCGGATGCCGTCGGGCGAGATGCGCTTCGTCGACGTGCGCTGCCGCGCCACCGTCGGTGAGGTCGGCAACGCCGAGCAGTCCAACATCAACTGGGGCAAGGCCGGCCGCATGCGCTGGAAGGGCAAGCGCCCGACCGTCCGCGGTGTCGTCATGAACCCGGTCGACCACCCGCACGGTGGTGGTGAGGGCAAGACGTCCGGTGGACGTCACCCGGTGTCCCCCTGGGGCAAGCCCGAGGGCCGTACGCGCAAGCGCAAGGCCAGCGACTCCCAGATCATCCGTCGCCGCAAGTCCGGCAAGGGTAGGAAGTAACTGACATGCCTCGTAGCCTGAAGAAGGGCCCCTTCATCGACGACCACCTTCAGAAGAAGGTGGACGCCGAGAACGACAAGGGCACCCACAACGTGATCAAGACGTGGTCGCGCCGCTCGATGATCGTGCCCGACATGATCGGTCACACCATCGCGGTGCACGACGGTCGCAAGCACGTCCCGGTCTTCGTGACCGACTCGATGGTCGGTCACAAGCTGGGCGAGTTCGCGCCCGACCCGCACCTACCGCGGGCACGTCAAGGACGACCGGAAGGGACGACGTCGATGAGCACCACCGAGCGCAGGCGCACCAGCGCCCGCCGCGAGTCCCTGCTGGGCGACCAGCCGGGTGCCTTCGCGAGTGCCCGCTTCGTGCGGATCACCCCGATGAAGGCCCGCCGGGTCGTCGACATGGTCCGCGGCCTGGCCGTCGACGACGCGCTGTCGCTGCTGCAGTTCGCGCCGCAGTCCGCCTCCGAGACCGTCTACAAGATCCTCGAGAGCGCGATCGCCAACGCGGAGACCACCGAGGGCCTCGACACCCACGACCTCGTCGTGTCGGTGGCGCGGGTCGACGAGGGTCCGACCATGAAGCGCTGGCGCCCCCGGGCCCAGGGCCGGGCGACGCGGATCAACAAGCGGACGAGCCACATCACCCTGGCGGTCCAGCCGGGCGAGGTCGCGGCCGCCGCCAAGAAGCGCACCCCCAAGAACGGAAAGAGTGCCTGATGGGCCAGAAGATCAACCCGAACGGGTTCCGCCTCGGCATCTCGACCGACCACAAGTCGCGTTGGTACGCCGACAAGCTCTACAAGGCGTACGTCGGTGAGGACGTCGCCATCCGCAAGCTGCTCTCCAAGGGCATGGAGCGGGCCGGCATCTCCAAGGTCGAGATCGAGCGCACCCGCGACCGGGTCCGTGTCGACATCCACACCGCCCGCCCGGGCATCGTGATCGGTCGCCGCGGCGCGGAGGCCGACCGCATCCGGGGCGACCTGGAGAAGCTGACCGGCAAGCAGGTCCAGCTGAACATCCTCGAGGTCAAGAACCCCGAGATCGACGCGCAGCTGGTCGCGCAGGGCGTGGCCGAGCAGCTCTCGGGCCGGGTGCAGTTCCGTCGTGCGATGCGCAAGGCGATGCAGACCACGATGCGCTCCGGTGCCAAGGGCATCCGGATCCAGTGCTCGGGCCGGCTCAACGGCGCCGAGATGTCGCGCACCGAGTTCTACCGCGAGGGTCGCGTCCCGCTGCACACGCTGCGTGCCGACATCGACTACGGCTTCTACGAGGCCAAGACCACCTTCGGCCGCATCGGCGTGAAGGTCTGGATCTACAAGGGCGAGGTCGCCGGCACCCGTGCCGAGCGTCAGGCCCAGGCCGCTGCCCGCGCCGGTGTCCCCGGCCGCGGCGGCGCGCGTCCGCAGCGTGGTGGCGAGCGTCCGAGCCGTGGCTCGCGCGCCGACCGCCCGACGCGCTCGGACCGTGAGGCTCCCGCCGCCGAGGCGCCGGCCGCTGCCGCTCCCCAGGAGCAGGCTGCCGCGCCCGCCGAGACCCCGCAGGAGGGCTGAGCACCATGTTGATGCCCCGTCGTGTCAAGCACCGCAAGCAGCACCACCCCAACCGGCGTGGCGCCGCCAAGGGTGGCACCACGCTCGCGTTCGGTGAGTACGGCATCCAGGCGATCGAGGGTCACTACGTGACCAACCGGCAGATCGAGTCGGCCCGTATCGCCATGACCCGTCACATCAAGCGTGGCGGCAAGGTCTGGATCAACATCTACCCCGACCGCCCGCTGACCAAGAAGCCCGCCGAGACCCGCATGGGTTCCGGCAAGGGCTCCCCGGAGTGGTGGATCGCCAACGTCAAGCCCGGCCGCGTCATGTTCGAGCTGTCCGGTGTCGACGAGACGGTCGCCCGTGAGGCGATGCGTCGCGCGATGCACAAGCTCCCCATGAAGTGCCGGTTCATCTCGCGAGAGGCGGGTGAGTTCTGATGGCCCAGGGCGTGAAGGCCCACGAGCTCGACGAGCTCAACAACGTCGACCTCGAGACGCGAGCTGCGCGAGTCCAAGGAGGAGCTTTTCAACCTCCGGTTCCAGGCGGCCACCGGCCAGCTGGAGAGCCACGGCCGGCTGCGCACGGTCAAGAAAGACATCGCCCGGATCTACACCGTGGTGCGTGAGCGCGAGCTCGGCATCCGCGTGGCCCCGGGTGCGGACGAAGAAGAGGCGAGCGCATGAGCGAGCAGACTGTGAACGCCGACGAGCGGAACACCCGCAAGGTCCGTGAGGGCCTGGTCGTCAGCGACAAGATGGACAAGACCGTCGTGGTCTCCGTCGAGGACCGCGTGAAGCACGCGCTCTACGGCAAGGTCATGCGGCGCACCAGCAAGCTCAAGGCCCACGACGAGGCGAACGAGTGCGGCATCGGCGACCGGGTCCTCCTGATGGAGACCCGTCCGCTGTCCGCCACGAAGCGCTGGCGCGTCGTGGAGATTCTGGAGAGGGCGAAATGATCCAGCAGGAGTCGCGACTCAAGATCGCCGACAACACCGGTGCCAAGGAAGTCCTGTGCATCCGTGTTCTCGGTGGCTCGGGGCGGCGCTACGCCGGCATCGGCGACGTCATCGTCGCCACCGTCAAGGACGCCATCCCCGGCGGCAACGTGAAGAAGGGTGACGTCGTCAAGGCCGTCATCGTGCGGACCGTCAAGGAGCGCCGCCGTTCCGACGGTTCCTACATCCGCTTCGACGAGAACGCCGCCGTCATCCTCAAGACCGACGGTGAGCCGCGCGGCACCCGCATCTTCGGCCCGGTGGGCCGCGAGCTGCGGGAGAAGCGGTTCATGAAGATCATCTCGCTCGCCCCGGAGGTGCTGTGAGCATGGCGAAGACGCCAAGCGTGAACATCAAGAAGGGCGACACCGTCAAGGTGATCGCCGGCCGTGACAAGGGCGCCGAGGGCAAGGTCATCAAGGTGCTCCGCGAGGAGCAGCGCGTGATCGTCGAGGGCGTCAACCGCGTCAAGCGGCACACCAAGGTCGTCAACCAGGGCGGTCGCGCCGGGAGCACCGGCGGGATCATCACGACCGAGGCGCCGATCCACGTGTCCAACGTGATGCTCGTCGAGGACGACGGCGTCACCCGGATCGGCTTCCGCCGTGACGAGGTCACCAAGCGCCGTCCCGACGGCTCGACCTACGCCGCGACGCGCAGCGTCCGTATCTCCCGCAAGACCGGCAAGGAAATCTGATGACCGAGACCGCCACCGAGAAGGTGACACCTCGACTCAAGACCCGCTACCGGGAGGAGATCCTCCCGGCGCTGAGGTCCGAGTTCGAGATCCAGAACGTCATGCAGGTGCCCGGCCTGACCAAGATCGTGGTCAACATGGGCGTCGGCGAGGCCGCTCGCGACTCGAAGCTGATCGAGGGCGCCGTCCGCGACCTGACCGCGATCACCGGCCAGAAGCCGTCGGTGACCAAGGCCCGCAAGTCGATCGCGCAGTTCAAGCTGCGCGAGGGCATGCCGATCGGCTGCCACGTGACGCTGCGCGGCGACCGCATGTGGGAGTTCCTCGACCGCCTGCTGTCGCTCGCGCTGCCGCGCATCCGCGACTTCCGGGGCCTCTCGCCCAAGCAGTTCGACGGGCGCGGCAACTACACCTTCGGCCTGACCGAGCAGGTCATGTTCCACGAGATCGACCAGGACAAGGTCGACCGCTCGCGGGGCATGGACATCACGGTCGTCACGACGGCCACCACCGACGAGGAGGGGCGCGCGCTGCTCAAGCAGCTCGGCTTCCCCTTCGCAGAGCGCTGAGCAGGAGACACCCATGGCGAAGACAGCACTGAGGGTCAAGGCGGCCCGCAAGCCCAAGTTCGCGGTGCGCGGATACACCCGCTGCCAGCGTTGTGGCCGGCCCAAGGCCGTCTACCGCAAGTTCGGCCTGTGCCGGATCTGCCTGCGGGAGATGGCGCACCGCGGCGAGCTGCCCGGCGTGACCAAGTCCTCCTGGTAACAGGCTCCACACCACCAACCGCTGAAGGTCCCACCGCCGTCGTGCGTGGGAAACCACAGAAGAAAGAGTTCGCCCAGCTATGACGATGACCGATCCCATCGCAGACATGCTCACGCGTCTGCGCAACGCCAACCAGGCGTTCCACGACGACGTGGCCATGCCCTACAGCAAGCTCAAGCAGGGTGTTGCCGAGATCCTCCAGCAGGAGGGCTACATCACCTCGTTCGGTGTGACCGACAACGAGGGCGTGGGTCAGACCCTGACCATCACCCTCAAGTACGGCCGCAACCGCGAGCGCTCGATCGCCGGCGTCCGCCGGATCAGCAAGCCCGGCCTGCGCGTCTACGCCAAGGCAACCGGCCTCCCGAAGGTGCTCGGTGGCCTCGGTGTCGCGATCATCTCGACGAGCCAGGGACTGCTGACCGACCGCCAGGCGAACCAGAAGGGCGTGGGTGGGGAAGTCCTTGCCTACGTCTGGTGACCCGGACCGACTGAGCCGAGAAGGAGAGTAGAAGCATGTCGCGTATTGGCAAGCTCCCGATCGCGGTCCCGTCCGGTGTCGACGTCGCTATCGACGACGCCCGGGTGACCGTGAAGGGACCCAAGGGAACCCTCAGCCACATGGTGGCCTCCCCGATCATCGTGGAGCGCAACGACGACGTCCTCGACGTCAAGCGCCCCGACGACGAGCGGAAGAGCAAGGCCCTCCACGGGCTGACCCGAACCCTGGTCAACAACATGGTCGTCGGCGTGACCGACGGCTACGAGAAGAAGCTCGAGATCGTGGGCGTGGGTTACCGCGTCCTGTCCAAGGGCCCGACCCAGCTGGAGTTCCAGCTCGGGTACTCCCACTCGATCGTGTTCGACGCCCCCGAGGGCATCACGTTCAACGTCGAGGGACCCACGAAGCTCGGCGTCGCCGGCATCGACAAGCAGCTGGTCGGCGAGACCGCGGCGAACATCCGCAAGCTGCGCAAGCCCGAGCCCTACAAGGGCAAGGGTGTTCGTTACGCCGGCGAGCACATCCGCCGCAAGGTCGGAAAGGCTGGTAAGTGATGGCGATCTCGCTGAAGAACCACAAGCACACCGCAGCGCGACAGAAGTCGCGCCTGCGTCGCCAGGTCCGGGGCCGCAAGAAGCTCTCCGGCACCGCCGAGCGGCCGCGCCTCGTGGTCACCCGGTCCACCAAGCACATCACCGTCCAGGTCGTCGACGACCTGGCGGGGGCCACGCTGGCCTACGCCTCCACCATGGAGGCCGACCTGCGTGAGCTCGAGGGCGACAAGACGGCCAAGGCGAAGCGGGTCGGTGAGCTCGTTGCCGAGCGCGCCAAGGTCCTCGGTGTCGACGCAGTCGTGTTCGACCGCGCCGGCAACAAGTACCACGGCCGCATCGCGGCCCTGGCCGACGGCGCCCGCGACGGCGGCCTGACGTTCTGATCGCCAGAAGAAGACTGAGAGAAGGTAGAGACTCATGAGCGGAGCCCAGCGCGGACAGCGCGGCGGCGAGCGCCAGGGCGGGGGCCGTGGACGCGACGGTGGTCGCGGCCAGGGTGCCGACAAGAACGCCTACATCGAGCGGGTCGTGGCGATCAACCGTGTCGCCAAGGTCGTCAAGGGTGGTCGACGCTTCAGCTTCACCGCCCTCGTGGTCGTCGGCGACGGCGAAGGCATGGTCGGCGTCGGCTACGGCAAGGCCAAGGAGGTGCCCGCGGCGATCGCCAAGGGCGTCGAGGAGGCGAAGAAGAACTTCTTCCGCGTCCCTCGCATCCAGGGCACCATCCCGCACCCGGTGCAGGGTGAGAAGGCGGCCGGCGTGGTCTTCCTGCGCCCGGCAGCGCCCGGTACCGGTGTGATCGCCGGTGGCCCGGTGCGCGCCGTCCTCGAGTGCGCCGGCATCCACGACATCCTGAGCAAGTCGCTCGGGTCGTCCAACCAGATCAACATCGTCCACGCGACGGTCGAGGCGCTCCGCATGCTGGAGACGCCCGAGGCCGTGGCTGCGCGACGTGGTCTGCGGGTCGAGGACATCGCTCCGGCGGCGCTCCTGCGGGCCCAGGCCGAGGGCGTGGCCGAGGCGGCGGGGGTGTCCCCCTGATGGCACAGCTCAAGGTCCAGCAGAAGAAGTCCACGATCGGCTGCAAGGCCAACCAGCGCGACACCCTGCGCTCGCTGGGGCTCAAGCGGATCGGTGACGTCGTCGTCAAGGAGGACCGCCCGGAGATCCGGGGCATGGTCCACGCGGTCCGTCACCTCGTGACGGTCGAGGAGGTTGAGTGACATGACGCTCAAGCTGCACCACCTGCGCCCCGCCCCGGGCGCCAAGACCGCCAAGACCCGCGTGGGTCGCGGTGAGGGCTCCAAGGGCAAGACCGCCGGTCGCGGTACCAAGGGCACCAAGGCCCGCAACCAGGTTCCCGCCGCGTTCGAGGGTGGGCAGATGCCCATCCACATGCGGCTGCCGAAGCTCAAGGGCTTCAAGAACCCGTTCAAGGTCGAGTTCCAGGTCGTCAACCTGGACCGCCTCGACGCGCTGTTCCCCGAGGGTGGTGACGTCACGGTCGACGAGCTCGTCGCCCGCGGCGCCGTCCGCAAGGGACACCCCGTCAAGGTGCTCGGCCAGGGCGAGATCTCGGTCAAGGTCGCGGTGAGCGCGCACGCGTTCTCCGCCACGGCCAAGGACAAGATCGAGGCCGCCGGCGGAACCATCACCCTGGTTTGATCCGTTGGACAGGGGCGTGTGCCGACTCCCGACCGGGAGCCCCGGCCACGCCCCTGTCGCACACCTGCCCCTGTTAGGCTTCCACGGGCTCACGAGGGCCCCGAAAATCCTGGCTTGAGAAAGAGGACTTCGTGCTCAGCGCGTTCGTGAACGCCTTCCGGACTCCGGACCTGCGGCGCAAGCTGCTGTTCGTCCTGATGATCATCGTGATCTTCCGTGCCGGATCCCAGATCCCGGCCCCGGGCGTCAACGTGGCCAACGTCCAGGAGTGCATCAGCCTCGCCCAGGAGGGCGAGAACGCCGGCCTCTACAGCCTGGTGAACCTCTTCTCCGGCGGCGCACTGCTCCAGCTGACGATCTTCGCGCTCGGGATCATGCCCTACATCACCGCGAGCATCATCCTGCAGCTGCTGGTCGTGGTGATCCCGCGCCTCGAGCTCCTGAAGAAGGAGGGGCAGGCCGGCCAGACCAAGATCACCCAGTACACCCGCTACCTCACCCTCGGGCTCTCGCTGCTGCAGGCCACCGGCATCGTCGCGCTGGCCCGGTCCGGGGGGCTGCTGCAGTGCGAGCTCCCGCTCCTGCACAGCGACGGCACCTCGACCTTCCTGGTCATGGTGATCACGATGACGGCCGGCACCGCGGTCATCATGTGGCTCGGCGAGCTGATCACCGAGCGCGGTGTCGGCAACGGCATGTCGATCATGATCTTCACGCAGGTCGTCGCCACCTTCCCGTCCGCGCTCTGGCAGGTCCAGAAGGGCCAGGGCTGGTGGATCTTCGGCATCGTGCTGGCGGTCGGGCTCGTCGTGGTCGCCGCGGTCATCTTCATCGAGCAGTCGCAGCGCCGGATCCCGGTCCAGTACGCCCGCCGGATGGTGGGCCGCAAGATGTTCGGCGGGAGCTCGACGTACATCCCGCTGAAGGTCAACCAGGCCGGCATCATCCCGGTCATCTTCGCCTCGTCGCTGCTCTACCTGCCGGCGATGGCGGTGCAGTTCAACCAGACCAGCACCAACCCGATCGTGGGCTTCCTCAGCGACTACTTCGTGACCCAGTCGCACCCGCTCTACATGGCGGTCTACTTCGGGCTCATCATCTTCTTCACCTACTTCTACGTGTCGATCACCTTCAACCCAGTCGAGGTGGCCGACAACATGAAGAAGTATGGCGGCTTCATCCCCGGGATCCGGGCGGGCAAGCCGACCGAGGACTACCTGTCCTACGTCCTGTCCCGCATCACGCTGCCCGGGGCGCTCTACCTCGGACTGATCTCGCTGATCCCGTTGATCGCGCTCGTGCTGATCGACGCGAACCAGAACTTCCCCTTCGGTGGTACGTCGATCCTGATCATGGTCGGCGTCGCCCTCGACACGGTGAAGCAGATCGAGAGCCAGCTCCAGCAGCGCAACTACGAAGGATTCCTCCGCTAAATGCGACTCATCCTGATGGGGCCTCCTGGTGCCGGCAAAGGCACCCAGGCCAAATTCGTGGCCGACCACTTCGACATCCCCGCGATCTCGACCGGTGACATCTTCCGGGCGAACGTCTCGGCCGGCACCGAGCTGGGGGTGGAGGCGCAGCGCTACATGGACGCCGGCGACTACGTCCCCGACGAGGTCACCAACCTGATGGTGCGCAACCGGATCGACGAGCCCGACGCCGAGCGCGGCTTCCTGCTCGACGGCTACCCCCGCACCCTGGCGCAGGTCGAGGAGCTCGACGGGATGATCAGCTTCACCGGTCACGCGCTCGACGCGGCCGTGGTGCTCACCGTCGACCAGGACGAGCTCGTCTCGCGGCTGGTCCAGCGCGCCGAGGTCGAAGGCCGCGCCGACGACACCGAGGACGTCATCCGCCGACGTCAGGAGCTCTACACCGAGCAGACCGCGCCCCTGATCGAGGTCTACCGCGACCGCGGCCTGCTGATCGAGGTCGACGGCATGGGCGAGGTCGACGAGGTCACGCGCCGGATCTTCGACGCCCTCGACGTCATCCCGGAGAGCTGACCTCCGAGCAGCGAGGCGAGCCAGTGATCTTCCGGGACCGCGGTGTCCAGATCAAGACGCCCGACCAGGTCCTGGCGATGCGCCGCGCCGGTCTGGTCGTGGGGCGCACCCTGGAGCTGCTGCGTGCGTCGGCGCGGGCGGGCGTCAGCACCCGCGAGCTCGACACGCTCGCCGAGGACCACATCCGCTCCTCGGGAGCGGTGCCGTCGTTCCTCGGCTACCACGGTTTCCCCGGCTCGATCTGCACCTCGGTCAACGACCGGGTGGTGCACGGCATCCCCGACGACCGGGTGCTCGCCGCCGGCGACGTGATCTCGATCGACTGCGGCGCGATCGTCGACGGCTGGCACGGCGACGCCGCGATCACGGTCGCCGTCGGTGAGGTGCCCGCCGAGGTGCTGGCGTTGATGGAGGTCACCGAGGCCTCGATGTGGTCCGGCATCGCCGCGGCGCGGATCGGCGGGCGCGTCGGCGACATCTCCGCGGCCGTCGAGGCCAGGGTCCGGGCCGGCGGCGACTACGGGATCGTCGAGGACTACACCGGGCACGGCATCGGCACCGAGATGCACCAACCCCCCG
The DNA here is from genome assembly GCA_963834285.1 of uncultured Actinomycetota bacterium. Lineage (GTDB taxonomy): Bacteria > Actinomycetota > Actinomycetes > Propionibacteriales > Nocardioidaceae > Nocardioides. Next base: position 26,849 of record CAWIAZ010000001.1, read on the forward strand.
ACGTCCCCAACTACGGCACCCGCAAGGGCCCGGCCCTGGTGCCCGGCCTGGCGCTCGCCGTCGAGCCGATGATCACGCTCGGCACCCACGAGACCGACGTCCTCGACGACGACTGGACCGTGGTCACCAGCGACGGCTCGTGGGCAGCCCACTTCGAGCACACGTTCACGCTGACCGAGCACGGCGCGTGGGTGCTCACCGCCCTCGACGGCGGCGAGGCCGCGCTGACCGCGCACGGAGCGACGTACGGCCCCCTGGCCGACTGACGCGGGTGGCGCGTGGCGCCGAGGCCGCGTCCGGGCGCTGGGATTCGGCGCGGGCGGTGCCCCGTGGAAGGATGGGTACCGCAGGGGGGAGTACTCCTTCGCTGCGGTCTCGTCAGCACGTCCGGCCATGCCCGGACCGGGGCCGCGGGTCACCCGGGCTCCGTGGGTGGCGGAAGAGACCTCTGGCGTCCAGCCGTCCCCCTGATCCCAGGAGTGTCCCGTGGAAGTTTCCGTCCTCGAGTGGAGCATCACGATCGCGGTCACCGTCGCCGTGCTGCTCTTCGACATCGTGGTCATCGCCCGCAAGCCGCACGAGCCGTCGCTGCGTGAGTCGTCGCTCGCGCTCTCGGTCTACGTCGGCGCTGCGATCGCCTTCGGCGCGTGGGTGTTGTTCTTCCACGGTCGCGACTACGGGATCGAGTTCTACACCGGGTGGCTGGTCGAGTACAGCCTCTCGGTCGACAACCTCTTCGTCTTCATCATCTTGATGTCGGCGCTGAAGGTGCCTCGGAAGTACCAGCAGGAGGCCCTGATGGTGGGCATCATCCTGGCGCTGGTGTTCCGGGCGATCTTCATCGCCGTCGGCTACCAGCTGGTCAGCAACTTCTCCTGGGTCTTCTACATCTTCGGCGCGTTCCTGGTCTACACCGCCTACGGGCTGGTCAAGAGCTACCGCACCCACGAGAGCGAGCACCCGGAGGAGAACCGGATCGTGCGGTTCGCGCAGAGCCACCTCAACGTGGGCAGCGAGTTCCGCGGGCTGAAGCTGTGGTTCACCGAGAACGGCGTCCGGGTCGTCTCGCCGATGCTGATCGTGATCATCGCCCTCGGCACGACCGACATCCTGTTCGCGCTCGACTCGATCCCGGCGATCTTCGGCATCACCCAGGAGCCCTACCTGGTCTTCACCGCCAACGTCTTCGCGCTGATGGGCCTGCGCCAGCTCTACTTCCTGATCGGTGGCCTGCTCAAGCGCCTGGTCTACCTGTCGCTGGGCCTGTCGTTCATCTTGGCCTTCATCGGCGTGAAGCTCGTGATCCACGCGCTGCACGAGGCGCAGCCGGCGTTCATCAACGGCGGTGAGCCGCTGGTCGGCTTCGAGGTGCCCACGCTGCTCAGCCTCGCCGTGATCCTCGTGACCCTCGCCGTCACCACCGTGGCGAGCCTGTCGAAGGACAAGCGCGACCGCGAGCGCGGGGTGAAGGAGACGCCGACCGACGTCCCCGGGTTCAAGGGCTAGAGACGGTCGACGCGCGAGCGCAGCGAGCCGCCTGCGGTGGTTGAGGTGCGAGCGCAGCGGGCCGTGCCGGTGGTTGAGGTGCGAGCGCAGCGAGCCACGAAACCCGGCTGGGTGGTGGTTTCGTGGCTCGTCGCTGGCGCTCCTCGCACCTCAACCACCGGACCTCCCCGGTGGTTGAGGTGCGAGCGCAGCGAGCCGTGCCGGTGGTTGAGGTGCGAGCGCAGCGAGCCACGAAACCCCGCCGTCAGTCGACGCAGCGGTTGGCGACCGGCGAGGCCGACGGCCCGCGGATCAGTGTCACCTGCAGGCAGACCCGATCGGGTGCCCGCACGGTGAGGCGGTCCTCGGTCGTCCGTCGTGACTCGCCGGTGTCGGGCCGGGTCCACTCCCAGGTGTCCTCGACCTGGGTGCCGTCCGGTGCCCGCCAGCGGAACGTGACCTGCGCGCCGTCCCGCTCGGCGGTGAGCCGTGGCTCCTCCAGCGGAGCGGCCGGCGCCAGCGAGAGCGGTGTGCTCGCCGACGGCGAGGCGGGCGTCGGGCCGGGCTCCTCGCCGGTCGACCGGACGACCAGCCACACCACGAGCGCCGACACCAGGACCGCCCCGGCCAGCGCCCACAGGCCCGCGCCGCGGCGTACGGGCTCGGCCGGGACCGGGCCGGAGGGGTCCTGCGTCTCGGCGAGGCGGGCGGCCTCGACGCCGGCGGCCCGGGGGCCCGCGGCGGGGATGACGGTGATCGGCTTGACCGCGGTCGCGTCGGTGTCGACGTCACCCTCCGCACCGGCGTACGACGGCGCGGTGGGGCGGTCGCCCTCGACGGCGATCGGCGTGCGCGAGAAGCCGGCCTCGGCCTCCACCCGCTGCAGCCCGCGGGCGACCTCGAGCGCCGACTGCGGCCGGTGCCGGGGGTCCTTGGCCAGGCACTGCGCGAGCAGTCGCTCCAGCGCCGGCGGCACGTCGCGCCGGTGCGTGGGCGGCGGGGGCGTGTGCAGGATCCGGGCGGTCAGCGCCGCCGCGGAGTTGTCGCCGTGCGGCACCGAGAACGGCGACCGGCCGGTCAGCAGGTTCCAGATCGTCGCGCCGAGCGAGTAGACGTCGGAGGCGACCGACCCGTTGGACCGGCCCTCGAGCAGCTCGGGGGGCGACCACGGGTAGGAGATCCGGACCTCCTGCTCGCGGTGCATCTCGTGCAGATGGCCGGCGATGCCGAAGTCGGTGAGCGCCGGCTCCTGGTAGGTGGTGACCAGCACGTTGCTCGGCTTGATGTCGCGGTGCACGATGCCGGAGCGGTGGGCGGTCTCGACGGCGCTGGCGATCTTGATCCCGGTGGCGACCGCGTCCGCCGTGCTCATCGGCGCCGTCCGCACCCGCACCCCCAGGTCGGGAGGCGGGCAGTAGCGCATCACGAGGTAGGGGCGGCCGCCGGTGTCGGTGCCGCCGTCGCCAGGGTCGGTGGCGCCGTCAGTGACTCCGGCCGTGATCACCGAGACGATGTAGGGGTGGTCGGCCAGCCGGGCCATCGCGTTGGCCTCGGCGGTGAACAGCGCCGTCTCCCGCTCGGTGAGCGCCACGTCGGAGCGCACCACCTTGACCGCCACCCGCTGCTGCGGCCAGTGCTGCTCGTAGAGGTAGACGTCGGCGAACCCGCCGCTGCCGAGGTGCTGCAGGTAGGTGAAACCGGGGATCTGGGGGCCACCGCTCACGCCGGCGAGCCTAGTTGCCCCTCGTGACCGCCGCGAGCGGGGTGCGCCGGGCGCCGCTGGGGAGGGTCGTGTGCCTGGGAGCCGGCTGGGGGTGGGTGTGGGGCACACGAGTCGGCTGGGCGGCCACGCGGCGGGGCGCTGGGCAGGGTCGTGTGTCTCAGAGCCGGCCGGGGGTGGGTGTGGGGCACACGACCCGGCTGGGCGGGAGCGGCGTCAGGTCACCGTGAACAGGATCTCGTAGCCGTCGGCGAGGTCGAGGACCTGGCCGGGCTCCCAGATGTAGCGCTCGCCGGCGCGGATCCGCTCGGGGGCACGGCCGGCGACCCGCAGCGTGGTGCCGCCGCGGGAGCCGAGATCCGTGGCGAGCACCAGCCAGCCGTCGAGCTCGACGTGGAGGTGGTTGCGCGAGACGTAGGTCTGGTCGTCGGGCAGCCGCACCAGCTGCGGCCAGTCCTCGCCGCTCGGCATCGCGGTGGGCTGGCGACCGAAGACGACGCCGCGGTCGAGGGCGACCTGCTCGCCGTCGGGCAGGTGCAGGGTGCCGAGCCGGGGACGCGGCACCCGCTGCGGCTCCTGTGGAGGCACGGCGGACCCGCAGACCCGGCAGCTCGCCGTGGACGCCGGCGTCACGTGCCCCTGCTCGCAGTGCACCGCCAGCACCGTCTCCTGCGTGCCCTGCTGCAGGTGGTCGACCGGCCCGGCCGCCGGCCCGGCCCCCGGCCCGTGCCCGGCGCCAGGTGCGCTGGTCGCGGCGGCCGTGGCGGTCCGCCGCACGGTGTGCTGGACGTCGGCCGGGGCGACTCCGGTGGTGGCTCCCGGCCTCTCGGCGGGGGAGAAGGGCGTCGCCCTCGGCGGCGTCGGGGACGTCGGGGACGCCGGGGACGCCGGAGGCGGCGTCGCACCTGCAGGCGGTACGCCGGAGGCACGAGGCGCCAGGATCTCCGGCGGGATCCGGTCGATCAGCCCCGTCGTCGGCACGGCAGCGGGGCGGTCGCGGCCGGAGGCCGGGCTGGTCCGCAGCTCTACCCCCGCAGCGGCGACGACGCCCGAGACGATCCGCCGGGTGCACGGCACCGTGGCCTCACCCAGGCGCAGCACCTGGCCGTGCTCGGTGGCCTCGGCCCGGCCGGAGCCGCGGGTGAGCACCGTCGGCGCCGCGGAAGTGAGGTCGGCCAGCACGAGCGAGCACTCGCCGACCTCCTCGGCCACCACCGCGAGCACCCGCGCGGGGGCCGTGGCGGGGCCGGTCACCAGCTCCCAGAGCCGCTCGAGCCGGGCGTCGTCGGCGGCGGCGAGGTCCGGGAGGTCGATCAGGAGCCACCGGGCGCCACCGCCGAGGAGCACGCCGGCACCGGGTGCGTAGCGCGCCTCGACGGCATCCGGACCGGGCATGGGCCCATTGTCGCGAGCCCGGCGGCGGCGGCGTCAACCCGCCCCGAGTTGTGACCCGGGCCCGCGCTCCTTACGCTCGACCCGGACCATCCGAACCGGCAGGAGAAGACGTGGCGTTCTCGGAGGCGCTCCGTCGGCACCGGATCGCCATCGCCTCCCACCTCGCCCTGCTCGTCGCAGTCACCGGGGTGGTCGTCGCCGCGGTCAACGCCGACGGCTACCAGTCCCACGACGCGCGTCTCAACGACGGCGGGATCTGGGTCACCAACTCCAGCGACGGCTTCTACGGCCGGATCAACAAGCCGATCGGCCAGCTCGACGGCGCGATCTTCTCCGAGCTCGACACCCAGCTCGACGTCGTCCAGCAGGGCGCCGCCGTCCTGGGCGTCAACCTGTCGGGCTCCAGCCTGGTGCCGATCGACCCGACGACCGTCGACCACCCCGACGGCGAGGTGGCCTCGCTGCCCTCCGGCGCGCAGGTCGCGCTGGCCGGCGGCACGGTCGCCGTCCTCGACCCGGGCAGCGGCCGGCTCTGGGTCGACCGCGTCGACCCGCGCGAGGGTCGCCCGCTGGTGGGCGGGCTCGACGAGCAGTCGCCGGTGACGGCGAAGGTCGGCGCGGCGTCCGCCCTGACCGTCACCGAGAGCGGCACCGTCGTCGTCGTGTCGGCCGACGACGACACGCTCACCCGACTGGCCCGGACCGCCGACGGGACCGGGCGCCCGGTGACCCGTGACCTGCCGGCCGACGTCGCGCCGGGCACGTCGGTCACGGCGGTCGGCGAGACCGCCGTCGTCCTGGACGGCGAGACCGGCGCGCTCAGCGTGCTGCCCGCGGCCGACGGCTCGTCGGGTCCCACCGACGTCGAGGTCAGCACCGAGGCGGTGCTCCAGGCTGCCGGACCCGCCGCCGACGGCGTCCTGGTCGCCACCGGAGACCGCCTGCTCGAGCTCGACCTCGGCACCGGTGAGGAGAGCACCGTCGCCGACGGGGTGGGCGGCCAGCCGACCGCGCCGGTCCGCCTCGGCGCCTGTCGCTACGGCGCATGGTCGGGCGGGCAGGGCAGCGTGGTGACCCGTTGCGACGACGGCGACCCGGTGGTCGGCCAGCTCGGCACGGAGACCAGCGACCTGGTCTTCCGGGTCAACCGCGGCGAGATCCTGCTCAACGACCGCGCCACCGGCGCCGTGTGGGACGTCGACTCCGACACCCCGACCCGGCTCGACAACTGGGACGCCTACAAGTTCAAGGTCACCGAGAAGGACGACGACGAGCAGGACGAGCAGGAGGACGTCGGCGACCGGCGTCCCCCGAGGCCAAGCCCGACCGGCTGGGGGCCCGGCTCGGCCGCACCACCGTGCTGCACCCGCTCGACAACGACACCGCGCCCGAGGGCCGGCTGCTCTCGATCCGGTCGGTGCAGGACGTCCCGAGCAACGTCGACGTCACGATCAGCCCCGACGGCCAGACCGTGCAGGTCCGGCTGCCCCGCGACGCGACCACCACCTCCTTCGAGTACTACATCGACGACGGTCGTCGCGACGTCTCCGCCCACGCGACCGTGACCGTCACCCCCCGCGACGACTCCGTCAACGCGCCGCCGCGGCTGCGCGAGGGGTTCGAGCCGCAGGTCTGGACGGTCCCGTCCGGGGGCACCCTCGACGTCCCGGTCCTGCCCGACTGGCGCGACCCCGAGGACGGCGACCCGCTGTCGCTCGTCGAGGCCGACGCAGCGGGCGGGGTGCGGTCCGGTGCCGTCGCCCGCACCACGGCGGCCGGCCGGATCCGCTTCACCGCGCCGGTCCGGGGCGGCAACGTCACGGTCGGCTACTCCGTCACCGACGGCAGCGACCCGGTGGAGGAGACGCTGACCTTCCAGGTGCAGGACAAGCTCGACCGCCGGGCCTACGCCGCGACCGCGCAGCCCGACGTGGTGGCCGGCCAGGTCGGCCGGCCGATCACGATCCGTCCGCTGGCCAACGACCTGCCCGGCTCCGACCCGGTCACCCCCAGCGCCGCGCTCGAGCTCGCCGGCACCGTCGCCCGGGTCGGCGGTGCGGAGGTCGACACCGACCTGGTCGACGGCACGATCACCTTCCGCTCGGACCAGGCCAGGACCTACTTCCTCGACTACGGCGCGAAGTTCGGCAACGCGCCGTTCGACGAGGGCCGGATCCGGGTCGACGTCCGGCCGTCCGAGCGGCCGCCCCGCGAGCCGGTGGCGATGCCCGACAGCGTCACGCTCTACGGCCAGGCGGCCACCCTGGTCGACGTCCTCGCCAACGACATCGATCCCGCCGGTGGTCTGCTCGTGGTGCAGGGGGTCGAGCCCGAGTCCGACAACCAGGTGGACGCCGCGGTCGTCGACGGACGCTGGGTCCGGCTCGCGGCCCGCCAGGGTGCGCTGCAGGCCCAACCCCCAGGTCGTGCGCTACACGATCAGCAACGGCAACCGCTCGGGCGTGCAGGGCGAGATCGTGGTCACCCAGCGCCCCGCGCCCGACGACAACTCGCCGGTCACCGAGATCGACCGGGTCACCGTCCGCGCCGGTGGCAGCGCCTCGATCCCCGTGCTCGACAACGACTTCAGCCCGGCGGGCGACGCGCTCGACCTGGTCGCCGACGTCGCGGGCGAGGGTGCCGGCCGGCTCACCGTGCAGCCGCCGGGGGAGGAGCGGGTCCCGACCGGGGAGGCGTACGTCGCCGGGCGCTTCGTGCGCTACGTCGCCCCCGCCGCCCTCGACGACGCCGAGACCTTCAGCGTCCGCTACGTCGCCACCAACGCCGCGGGGCTCTCGACCCCCGGCACGGTCGAGGTCACGGTGATCCCCGACCAGCGGCGCAACCAGCCGCCCGAGCCTCCGGCGCTCGAGGGCCGGGTCGTCGCGGGCGACACCCTCAAGCTCTCGGTGCCGGGCGCCGACGTCGACCCCGACGGCGACCCGGTCACGCTGACCGGCATCACGGCCGCACCCGGCCTGGGCCGGATCGTGGGCTTCGGGGCCAGCTCGCTGCGCTACGAGGCCTACCCGGGCAGCGTCGGCACCGACGAGTTCGGCTACACCGTCACCGACGGCCGCGGCGGCACCGCCGACGGGTCACGTCCGCGTCGCGGTCGTCGCCCCCGGCACGCCGCAGCCGCCGCTGGCCGTCGCGGACACCGTCACGGTCGAGCCCGGCCGTACCGCGCGCGTGGCGGCCCTGGCCAACGACCTGGTCGCGGCCGGTGACCGGGTCAGCATCGAGCTGGTGCAGCCGCCGGACGGCGTCGAGCTGGCCTCGCCGCAGGGCCCGGTGCTGATCGAGGCCCCCGCCCAGGTCGACGGCGAGGGCCGCACCCTCGACGTGGTCTACCGGATGACCAACGGCCTCGACTCGTCCCAGGCCACGATCACGGTGCGCACCGCCGAGCCCTTCAACAACCCGCCGGTGGTGTTCGACGCCTTCGGCGACCACCGACGACGGCGACACGGTCACCGTCGACGTGCTCGAGTCGGCCTACGACCCCGACGGCGCGAGCGACGAGCTGCGGGTGACCAAGGTCTTCGACCCCGCCCGACGTCTCCGCCGTCCGTCGACGGCGGCCGGTCACCGTCGCCCGCGCGCGACCAGCCCCGGGTCTACCCGTTCCGGGTCGTCGACGGCGACGGGGGCGCGTCGACCGCCTCGCTCTACGTGCCGCCGGTCGACGCCGGGGCGCCGCTACCTGCGGCCGGACGCCCTGATCGAGCTCGGCAGCGGTGACAGCGGTCACCGAGGACCTCGCCGACCTACGTCGTCAACCCGTCCGGCGGCCCGGTGCAGCTTCACGCTCCGCGACCGGATCTGGTCCTCGCCGGTCACCTCCGTCAGCGCAGAGATCACCGGCGACACCACCTTCGACGTCTCCGCCACCGAGAGGTACGCCGGACCGGGCGCCGTGGTCTTCGAGGTGACGACCGGCACCTCGGTCGACGACCCCGAGGGCGTGCGTCGCGGTCCTCACGGTGCCGGTGCAGGTCGGCGACGACACCCCGATCCTGCGGTGCCCCGACGAGCCCGATCCAGATCGCCCAGGACCAGTCGATCGACCTCGAGATCGCGTCGCTGTGCCACGTCTGGACGCCGCAGCCGGACGCCTCGCCGACCTCTCCTTCGACGCCGACTGGCGCCGCGACAGTCGACGGGCTGAGCGATCATCGAGCCCAGCGGCCCGGTGATCACGGTCGGCGCCGACGGGTCGGCCACCCCGGGCATCGAGGCCACCCTCGAGGTCAGCACGGACGACAGCGAGCCCGACGAGCTCGACTTGGTGGTCGTGGAGTCGCCCGCCGCCGTCGCTCGACCCGATCCGGGTCGCCGACCTCAGCGCCGGCGATCGCGCACGCTCGACCTGGCGCCCTACCTGCGCCCCGGCGTCGAGAACCCCGAGCCCACGGTGGTCGAGGTCTCCCAGCTCACCGACCTCGACGTCGCGATCGAGCCCGACGGACGGTCGGGCATCTCGATCACCACCGGCGACCGGGTCGACGGGCGCGCGGAGTTCCGGGTGCTGATGAGCGACGTGGCCGGCTCCACCGGACCCGAGCGGCAGGTCGAGGGCCGGATCGTGGTCGAGGTCCTCGACGTCCCCGACGCCCCGACCGCGCCGGTGCCCGGCAACGCGGTGCGCGACCAGGAGGTCGCTCTCACCTGGCGGGCCCCGGAGGCCAACGGCTCCCCGATCGACCGCTACCGGCTGCGCGGCACCGACGGCGTGACCCAGGAGTGCGGCTCCACGACGTGCGAGGTCACCGGGCTGACCAACGGCAAGGACTACCGCTTCCAGGTGCAGGCCCACAACGCCGTCGGCTGGTCGGAGTGGAGCCCGCAGTCGGCGGTGGCCATGCCCGACGCGAAGCCCGGGCGGGTCGGCCCGATCGACCTGGTGCGGAGGGCGACCGGACCCTGACCATCCGGTGGACGCCCGCCGACCACCCAGACCTCGGCCATCCAGCACGTACCACGTCTCCTACGACGGCGGCTCCGCCGAAGAGCGACGAGCAAGCCGAGCATCACGGTCACCGGGCTCGACAACAACACGCAGTACGCCTTCACCGTCGCGGCCGAGAACGACTTCGACATCGGCGAGAGCACGCACCTCGTCGACCGTTCCAGTCGGTGGGCCCGCCCGGCAAGCCCGCGCGCGCCGACGATCACCGACCAGCAGACCCCCGGCGACGCCGGCGCGGTGACGCTGACCTGGCCCACGGTCGACCCCAACGGCCCGACGCCGGTGCGCTACACGGTGCTGCCGCAACGGCGACGCCGCTGCCCGCCTGCACGGCATCACCGCGACCCAGTGCGACAACGCCGGCATCCTCTACGACGGCACAGTCTACGAGTACGCCGTCAGCGCGACCAACAAGGACGGCGAGGGCAGGACGACGCCCGGGCCGACGGCCGAGCTGGAGCGCCGTCGGCCGACCCGCGACCTGGGGCGCGTGGACCGTCGCGCCCGACCGGCCAGAACGCCGCAGGCCACGGCGACCTTCGACGTGCCGCCGTCGCGCGGCGGGCACGTCGCACGTGCGGATCCTGCGTCAACGGCACCGTCGGTCAAGGAGCTCGACGCCCGCGGCCGGCGCACCGAGACCTTCGGGGTGCCGACCAACGACGGGCGCTACCCGGTCGTCTCGAGGTCTGCAACGAGAAGCCGACGCCTGCGAGACCTCGCACCGCCCAGAACGTGCAGACCTACGGCCCGCTGCACGACGCGCACGTGATCTCCGCGAGGTCCAGCGCCCGCACGTCGACGGCACCAAGGTCGAGCGGGTGGACGGTCACCGTCGACACCAACGGCGACCCGGCGACGGTGCGCGTGCGCAGCGGCGAGCGCGACGAGACCTTCGCGGCGCAACGAGCGTCTGCACGTTCAGCAGGTTCGACGTCCAGCGCAGCACGATCGACGATCGGCTACTCGACGACGGAGCACGTCCGAGATCCACCGGGTCACGATCAGCGACCCCAGCCGCGGCACCGGCACGCGCACCGGGATCGCGCTGACCACCGTAGGACCCGCCGCCGCGCGAGACACCGGTCGTCCGGTCAGCCAGGGCAGCCGGTGCAACGACAGTCCCGGCAGCGGCGGACCGGCCTGCTACCGCGGCGGCGACGGCACGGACTGCACCCACGCGTCCTGCGCGCGGATCAGGTTCGTGACGTCGGGCTTCTACTCCAGGACACCGCCACCTGCGACATCTACGACAGCGTCGACGGCCAGTACGCCAGCCAGACGGTCCGCACCAACCGCAGCGACGAGCCGAGCCGCCTACTACGGCTACCCGGGCCGCTCGATCTAGCGGTGTGCAACGGCGAGCGCTCCGACGCCTCCGGTGGCCCGTCAGCTAGCAGCTCGGCTCCAGCCCACAGCAGCCACCAGCAGCCCCAGAGACAGGAAGACCGCGTGACGCTCACCACGAACAGGCGGCCTGGTTCAGCCAGACCTTCGACCAGCTGACCGACAACATGGAGAAGGCGGTGCTCGGCAAGCGGCACGTGGTGCGGCTGGCCCTGACCTGCCTGCTCTCCGAGGGTCACCTGCTGCTCGAGGACTTCCCGGGCACCGGCAAGACGATGCTGGCGCGCGCCCTGGCCAACACCGTGCAGGGCTCGCACTCCCGGATCCAGTTCACGCCCGACCTGCTGCCCTCCGACGTCACCGGCGTGACCGTCTACGACCAGCACAAGGGCACCTTCGAGTTCCACCCCGGCCCGATCTTCCACACGATCGTGCTCGCCGACGAGATCAACCGGGCCTCGCCGAAGACCCAGTCGGCACTGCTCGAGGTGATGGAGGAGGGCCGGGTCACCGTCGACGGCGATGCCGCACCAGGTCGGGCGGCCGTTCATGGTGATCGCCACCCAGAACCCCATCGAGCAGGCCGGCACCTACCGGCTGCCCGAGGCGCAGCTCGACCGGTTCCTGATGAAGGCCTCGGTCGGCTACCCCGACCAGGCCGCCACGATCGAGCTGCTGGTCAACGCCAAGGTCCGCGACCGGGCGGCCCTGGTGACGCCGGTGATCACGGCCGGAGACGATCGCGCAGATGAGCGGCCTCGCCGACGAGGTGTACGTCGACCCGGCGGTGGTCACCTACGTCGCCGAGATCGCCGAGGAGTCGCGGCGCCAGCCGCACGTGAAGCTCGGGCTCTCGGCGCGCGGCTGCCTGGCCTTCGTCCGGGTCGCGAAGACCTGGGCGGCCGCCGACGGCCGCGACCACGTCGTACCCGACGACATCAAGGTGCTCGCCGAGCCGGTGCTGTGCCACCGGCTGCTGCTCGACGCCGAGGCACAGTTCGGCGGGGTCACCGTCGACTCGGTGATCGGCCGCCTCCTCGAGCGGTCGCGCCGCCGACCGACCGGGTCGCCTGAGCGTGGCCCGGTTGCGAGTGGTGCGACCGCTGGGCTGGCTGGTGCTCGTCTCGGGCCTGGTCTGCCTGGTCGTCGCGCTGCTCGCCGGCTGGCGGGAGGTCGCGGTGGTGGGCGTGGCCTGCCTGCTGCTGCTCGCTGCTCGGCCGCTGCCGTTCCTGGTCGGCCGGACCCGCGTCGAGGTCGCGCTCTCGCTCGAGCCGTCCCGGGTCATGGCCGGCGGCACGGTCGCGGCCGGGGTGCACGTCACCAACCGCGCCGCCGGGCGGATGATCCCGACCGTGCTCGAGCTGCCGGTGGGGGACTCCGTGCATCGCTACGGCGTGCCCGCCCTCGGCGCGGGCGCCACGCACCACGAGTCGTTCACCGTGCGCACCGAGCGCCGCGGGGTGATCACGGTCGGCCCGGCGATCACCCGCCGCGGTGACCCCGTGGGTCTCGTCTCCCGCGACTCGCTGTGGACCGGCGTCGAGGAGATCCTGGTCCGGCCGCCGATGGTGCCGCTGGAGCGCTCTGGGAGCCGGGCTGCTGCGCGACCTCGAGGGCGTCGCGACCGACTCGGTGTCGCAGAGCGACCTCGCCTTCCACGCGCTGCGCGAGTACGCCCCCGGTGACGACCTGCGCCACGTGCACTGGCGTTCCTCGGCCAAGGCGATGGCCTCGGCGGCGAGAGCCAGCTGCTGGTCCGCCAGTACCTCGACACCCGGCGCAGCCACGCCACGATCGTGGTCGACGACGCGGCCGCCTCCTGGGGCGACGGCACGGTCGGCGACGACCGCGTTCGAGACCGCGATGTCGGTGGCCGCCTCGATCATCGTGCGGGCGGTCGACCGACGACTTCGAGACGTCGTTCGTGTGCGGGCCGCAGGCGTCCTCCGGCTTCGAGGGCAACCTCGCGCTCGACGCGGTCTGCCGCGCCGAGCTCGGCAGGCCGGGCTGGTGGCCGCCGCCAACCGGGCCGCCCGAGCTGGCGGCCGACACCAGCCTGCTGTTGCTGCTCACGGGCGCCGGCGCGCCGATCGAGACCCTGCTGCGGGCCGCGGCCGCGTTCCCTCCCGAGGTACGCCGGCTCGGCGATCGTCGTCGACCCGCACCACGACCGCGGGGGTCACCGAGGCCGGCGGGCGTCTCGGTGCTCCGGCTGGCGACCAAGGACGACCTGGCCGGCCTGCTGCGCTGGAGCGTGCGATGACGGCCACCACCACGCCTGCCGCCACCGGGCCCACCACCGGCACCCGCACCGCGGCAGCGCCGGGGCGCCGCTGGCTGCCGACCCGCGGGGCGCTGGCCGACCAGGCCCTGCTGCTCCTGCTCTCCGCGACCACCCTCAGCGCGCTGGCGACGACGTACACCGGGCACGCGTTCCTGGCCGTCGGCGTGCTCGGCGTCGCGGCCGGGCGTGCTGCTGGTGCACGTGACCCAGGGTGCTGCGCTGGCCGGCCGTCGCCAGCCGTGGTGCTCGCCTCGTCGTCTTCGTGCTGCTCGGCGGTCCGCTGTGCCTGCGCGCCGACGGCCCGGGCGCGTTACCTGCCCGGGCCGGCGAGACCCTCGTCGACGCTGGGCGACCGGCGGTCCTCGGCTGGAAGGAGCTGCTGACCACGCTCCCGCCGGTCGACGGCGCCGGCCCGCTGCTGGTCCTGCCGTGGACGCTCGGGCTCGCGACCGGCTGCTCGCCGGCCTGACCTCGCCCGGCTGCGCATCCGGCCCGGCCCTGCTCCGCGCGGCGCTGCCGCTGCTCGCGCCCGCGCCTGCTGCTCGCGGCGGTGATCCTGCTCGGGCGTGCAGCGCCCGCACTCGCTGTGGCTGCAGGGCGTCGGGTTCGCGGTGCTCGCCATCGGCTGGCTGGCGGTGCGCGCCCAGCAGACCGGCCGCCCCGGTCCGGGGCGGCACCGGCGGGTGCGCCGGTCGGGCGGTCGGGGCGGCCGCGATGGTGCTGCTCGCCGGCGCGCTGGCGCTGCCGCTGGCGACCTGGGCGACCGGTGACGACGACACCGACCGGGTGGTGCTGCGCAGCCTACGTCGCGCCGCCGTTCGACATCGGCCAGTACCCCTCGCCGCTGGCGTCGTTCCGCCGCTACGTCGAGCTGCCCGCAAGGCGCCTCAGCGACCCCGACCAACCTCTCGACGAGGACGACTCGCCACGGTCGAGGGCGCGCCCGCAGGCTCGCGGCTGCGGATCGCGACCCTCGACGCCTACGACGGCACGGTCTGGGGCGCCGCCGACGACACCATCCCGGGCGACGCTCCACGACACCTTCCAGCGGGTCTCGTCGGTGATCGACAACCCCGTCGACGGCGAGCGCCGTCGACGTGACGGTGACGCTCGGCGAGGGCTACTCCGGTGTCTGGCTGCCGACGGTCGGCGCCTGACTCCAGTCGACTGACGTTCGACGACCCCGGCCGCGAGGCGCAGGAGGAGTCGTTCCGCTACAACCTGGCCACCTCGACCGCCGTGGTGCCGCGCGGGCGTCGGCCCGGGCGACACCTACCACTTCACGGCCGTCGTCCCGACGAGGCTCGTGAGCGAGACCGACGCCCCGTCGAGCGAGGTCACCGACGCGGCGTTCGCCTCGGCGTTCCTCAACAACCAGGCCACCGCCGTGGTCGGCCGGCGCCGACGCAGCCGATGGACCGCGTCTTCGCGATCGCCGACCACCTCAAGCACGGAGGGCCGCTACTCCGACGGGGTCGTCGCCGCCGAGCAGATCTACCACCCCGGCCACGACGTGAAGCGGCTCGGCGACGAGTTCGCCAACGCCCCGATCATGGTCGGCAACGACGAGCAGTACGCCGCGATCATGGCGCTGCTCGCCAGCAACGTCGGGGTGCCGGCGCGGGTCGTGATGGGTGCGGTGGTGCCCGAGGACGGCGTCGTGCGACGGCCGCGACGTCGAGGCCTGGGTGGAGCTCCAGGTCGCCGACGGGTCGTGGCGGATGCTGCCGACCGAGACCTTCATGAACCACGGTCCGCCCCGCCGAGCAGCCGCCGCTGGAGGAGCAGGAGATGAGCGGCACCGTGGTGCCGCCGCCGGCCCCGATCCCGCCGCCGTCGACGCTCGCCGAGCAGAACGACGCCGAGCTCGAGGCCCGCAAGGTCGACCGCGACGACGACGAGGCCGGGTGGCGCTGCCCGGCCTGGCTGCTGGCCTGGTCCTGACGCTACGTCGGCGTCCCGCTGCTGCTCGCCCTGCTCGTGGTCGCGCTCATCGTCGGGGCCAAGGCGCTGCGGCGGCGTCGCCGTCGGGGGCCGAGCGCGACCTCGGCCCGGATCGTGGGCGGCTGGCACGAGCTGGTCGACCACGCCCGCGACCTCGGACAGCCGGTGCCGGTCGGGCACGGCTGGACCCGCCGCGAGCAGGCGGGCCGGCTCGCCTCGCCCGCCGCGCCCGGGCCTGGCCCGTCGCGCCGACGGCCATGTCTTCGGACCGCAGCGTGCCCGCCGACGCCGAGGCCACGGCGTACTGGACCGAGGTCGACGCCGAGCGCAAGGCGGATGTCGTCGACCGTCACCCGACGGCAGCGGCTGCGGGCGGCGGTGAACCTGCGGACGTTGGCGGCGCTGCGGCGCCGGCGATCGTGAGGAATCTCGGCCAGGGCCGGACGTTGCACGGGACCGATGAGCCACGACCTTCCAGCACTGTCCCTGCTCGACCTGGTGCCGGTGCGCACCGACCAGAGCAGCGGCGACGCGATCGCCGCGACCCTGTCGCTGGCCCGGACCGCCGACACGCTCGGCTTGCGCCGCTACTGGATCGCCGAGCACCACAACATGCCGGCGGTGGCGGCGACCAACCCGCCGGTGCTGATCGCGATGGTCGCCGGCTGCGACCGAGCGGATCCGGGTCGGGTCGGGCGGCGTGATGCTGCCCAACCACGCGCCGCTGGTGGTGGCCGAGCAGTTCGCGCTGCTCGAGGCCGCCTACCCCGGCCGGATCGACCTCGGCTCGGCCGTGCCCCCGGCACCGACCCGGTCACCGGGTGGGCGCTGCGGCACGGCGCCGGCGGCGTCAGCGACGAGGCCGTCACCCGCTTCCCGGAGTACGTCGACAACGTGCTCGCGATGATGGAGCCGGCCGGCGTGGGGCTGGCCGTCCAGGGCCGCACCCACGTGCTGCGCGCCACCCCGTCGGCCGGCTCGGTGCCGCAGGTCTGGCTGCTCGGCTCCTCCGACTACTCCGCGCGGCTGGCGGCCGAGAAGGGCCTGCCGTACGTCTTCGCGCACCACTTCTCCGGGTCGGGCACGGCGGAGGCCCTCGAGCTCTACCGGTCGACGTTCCGCCCCTCGCCGGAGCAGGCGGAGCCGCGCACCTTCCTGACCCTCAACGTCTGCGTGGCCGAGACCGCCGAGGAGGCCGAGCGCCGTGCCCTGCCCCAGCTGCTGCAGATGCTGGCCCTGCGCACCGGGCAGCCGCTCGCCCCGCAGCCCCTGGTCGAGGAGGCCGAGAAGGTCGAGCTCGCCCCCGCCCACCGCGACCTCGTCGACGCCATGCGCCGTCGTTGGGTGATCGGGTCTCCTGCGCAGGCCCGCGCCCGGGTGCCGAGCTGGCGGAGCAGCACGCTGTCGACGAGGTGATGGTCCACCCCGTGGCCGGGGCCGGCGTCGGCACCGAGCCCCGGGTCTCGCCGGGTCGTGAGGAGACCCTGCGGTTGCTGCTGTCCTGAGCCTTCCGGCCGGAGTGGCCTCCCGGGCGGGCCCGGTCGGGTTAGCCTCGGCGAGTGGCTCGGCCGGCAACATCCATCTCGGATCCCACCTCCCTGACCGGGGGCCGGATCGACGCCGGCGCGCGGCTGGGGTGGCTGCTGCGGGTCTCCCGGGAGGCGCTGGGCGTCAACCTCGCCGAGATGAGCAACCGGCTGGCCGGTGGCACGATGCCGCTCTCGGTGGCCTCGATCAGCTCGATCGAGCGCAGCGGGCAGCGCGACGGCCGGGTCGTCGACGCCTACGAGGTCGCCCTCGGCCTGGCGGTCGGCCAGCTGCGGGCGCCGATCGACGTCCTCTGCCGGACCTTCGACTACGCACCCGCGGACCGGGCCCCGTCCCTGGCCGGCAGCGTCGACCTGGCCCGGCTCGACGCCCTCCTCGAGCCGGTCGAGTCCGGAGACCCCACCGGCGGCGACTGGTTGACGCTGGCCCGGGGGCTCAGCGCCGACCGGGTGTGGGTGGTGCCGAGCCGCTACGCCCGTCCGCTGGTCGAGGACCTGCTCCTCGAGCTGGTGCGCTCCGTCGGCACCGCGTTCGTGACCCGCTACGAGGCGGTCGCGGTGCTGCGCTGCGGCAGCTACGCCGACCTCGTCGAGGAGGCGGTGCGCTCGCTCGTGGCCGAGGAAGGCGCCCACACGGCCGCCGTCAACGCCCTCTCCGCCGCGGCCGAGCGCCCCACGCCGCGGCTGCTCGCCTGGACCGCGTCGCTGCTGACCGACGAGTCTCCCGTGCTCGCCCGTGCGGCCGCCACCGCCATCGAGAACATGCGGGCCGTCGGTGGGCTCGACGACGGCGAGTGGGAGGTCGTCGTACCGCACTTCCTGGCGGGCTTCGAGACGGCCGACCAGCGCCCCGGGCACGCCGAGACGTTCACGACCCTGTTCAAGAACCTGCCGGCCCCGTTGCGGCTGACGATCCTCGACCGGCTGCCGCGTCCCCTCACCCCGGTCGCCGGGCCGCTCTCGTGGAACGCCGACACCCACAACGTCGCACTACGCCCTGTGCGACCGGGTGAGCCGGGAGGTCACCGCGGAGGTCGAGGTGTCCGACCAGCCGATGGTGGCCCGGATGCTGTTCGAGGTCATCTACGACTTCCGCGCCCCCCGGATCACCACCTCGGCGTTCCTGCTGATGGCCTCGCCGCTGGTCGACGCCCTGCAGCCGCGGCTCGCCTGCCTCTCGGTCGACGGGCCCGACGAGGTGACCCGCGCCGGCGCGCTGCGCGCCCTGCACCACCTGCAGGTGCCGCGCGGCCGCGAGGAGCTGCAGCAGTGGTTCGACAAGGCGCGCCCGCTGACCTGCGGCCGGGCGCTGGTCGTCGCCGGCAACGCGGGCCTGGACGTCCCTGACGAGGTCACCGACCTGGTGCGCGACGACTCCGAGCTGAGCCGGTCGGCCCTGGAGTGCCTGGGCCTCACCCAGCACCCCGGCCTCGCCCTCCTGGCCGACGACCCCGCCCGCCCCGAGGTGGTCCGCACGATCGCGCGCTGGTGGCTGCGTACCG
>CAWIAZ010000002.1:0-296758 GCA_963834285.1 uncultured Actinomycetota bacterium
CGCGCTGCTCGGCCAGGTTGATCGCCCGCTGGATCGCCTGCTGGGCCCTGTCGATCTGCTCCTGGTACGTCGCGAGGTCACCGTCGCTGAGCGCGGCGTCGGCGCGCTGAAGGCGGCGTCGGCGGCGTCGAGCTGGGCACGGATCCGCTCGTCGAACGTGCCGACCGGCTGGTCCGGCTCGTTGCCCCCGTTGCCGCGGCGTGGGGTCCGGGTCCGGGGTGGGCGTGACCGGGGCGTCGGGATCGACGCCGAGGGCGTCGCCGACGGCCTCGCTGAGCGTGGTGCCGATGCCGACCTCACCGCCGTAGGAGACGAGCACGAACCGCAGGATCGGGAACCCGGCCGTCGAGCCGGACCGCACGGCGTACACGGGCTCGATGTAGATCAGCCCGTCCTCGACCGGCAGCGTCAGCAGGTTGCCGAACAGCGGCGGCGACTGGCCCGACTGGAACGGCAGCAAGCGCGTCTCGCACCTTGTCGTCGTTGCTGAACTCGTTGGCGATCAGGCCCGGCCCCTGGACCGTCTGGTCGCTGAGCTCGCGCACGGTGATCTTGCCGTAGTCGTCGGTGGTCGCGTCGGAGTTGACCGACACGAACGACGCCAGGTTGCTCTTGCCGAACGGCACGAACGTCGAGGTCAGCGACCACACGTCCTGCGCCGGCTGCGAGGAGTCCTCCGGGGCGGCCTGGTCGACGAACAGGCGGTACGGCGGCTGGAGGTCACCCGGGCTGTTGGGGTCCTCGGGCACCGCCCAGCGGTCGTTGCCCTGGTAGAAGTCGCCCGGGTCGCTCACGTGGTAGCGCGCGTACTGGTAGCGCTGCACCTTGAACAGGTCCTCGGGGTAGCGCAGGTGGTCCATCAGCTCGGCCGGGATCTCCGAGCGCGGGGTCACCGTGTCGGGGAACGCGCCCTGCCAGGCCTTGAGGATCGGGTCCTCCTCGTCCCAGCTCGTAGAGCGTGACCGTGCCGTCGTAGGCGTCGACGGTCGCCTTCACCGCGTTGCGCATGTAGTTGATCTCGTCGGTGGGCAGCGTCCGCAGCCCGGTCTCCTCCTGCAGCGCGTCGTTGGTCATCGTGGCGAACGACTCCCGCTGCGAGAGCGGGTACTGGTCGGTGGTGGTGTAGCCGTCGAGGATCCACACGACCCTGCCGTCGACGATCGCCGGGTAGAGGTCGTCGTCGATGGTCAGCCACGGGGCGACCCGCTCGACGCGCTCGCGCGGCGTGCGGTTGTAGAGCAGCTCGCTGTTGCCGTGCACACGGCCCGACAGCAGGAAGTTGGGCTCCCCGAACTTCACGGCGTACAGCAGCTGACGGAAGGTCGACCCGATGTCGACGCCCCCGTCGCCGTCGTACGTCGTGGTCTGGTCCTCGTCCTCGTTGGCGCCGGACAGGCTGAGCTCGACGCTGCCGGCATCGGTGGACGGCTTGCCGACGACGGAGTAGTCGGGGCTCTGCTCACCGAAGTAGATCCGGCTCTCGTAGCCGCCGGTCAGCTCGGTGAGGTCGTCCTGGCGGGACCCGTCGGGGTTGACCTGGTTGCCCTCGGCCCACTGGATGTCCGTGCCGGGGCTGTCGTTGTCGGCCCCGCGCTGGTTGGCGTAGGCGGCGATCATGCCGTTGCCGTGGGTGTAGACGGTGTGCAGGTTGGACCAGTTCTGGTCGCCGGCGTTGAGGCCCGACTGGTCGAGCTCGCGGACGCCGAGCACGAGCGCGCGCTCCACGTCGTCCATCTGGTAGCGGTCGACGTCGAGGACGTCGGCGACGGAGTAGTAGACGCGACCCTGCTGGTTCTGCTCGAAGGTCTGCCGCACGAGCTGCGGGTCGACCAGCGGCGCGGACCCGGCCTGCGAGTTGAGCGCCGGCGCCACCTGCGGGTCGGCGGTGGAGTTGCTGGTGTAGGCCTCGGTCTCGACGTCCTCCAGCTGGTACGCCGCCCGGGTGGCGTTGATGTTCTCCTGGATGTAGGACGCTTCCTTGTCGGCCTCCGACGGCTTGACCTGGAACTGCTGCACGATCGCGGGCCAGATCATCCCGAGCAGGATCGACGACAGCGCCAGCAGCGCGAGACCCATCACGGGCAGCTGCCAGGTGCGGCGCCACACGTTGAGGAAGAACAGGACCGCGCAGATCAGCGCGACCCCGACCAGGATGTTCTTGGCCGGCAGCACGGCGTTCTCGGCGGTGTTGTTCATGCCGGTGAAGATCCGGTGGCCCTCGTTGACCAGGTCGAAACGGTCGAGGTAGTAGTCGACGCCCTTGGCCAGCACGAAGACGCCGAGCAGCAGCGAGAGCTGCACCTGGGCTGCCCCGGACAGGCGGTCGTGGGTCGCCTGGAGGCGGATCCCGCCGAAGAGGTAGTGCACGACGGCCGCGGCGAGCAGCGACACGACGGCGACGGCCATCACGAAGTCGACCAGGTAGTGGAACCAGGGAAGCTGGAAGACGAAGAACCCGAGGTCCTTGCCGAAGTAGGCGTCGTCCTGGTTGAACGGCTGCGCGTTGCGCCACAGCAGGAAGGTGCGCCACTGCCCGAGGCCCGAGGCGCCGGCGAAGGAGCCGACGACGGCGGAGACGCCGATCACCAGCCAGATCCGGATCGGCGTGACGGCGTCGCGGTAGCGGTCGAGGTTGGTCTGCTCCGGCGACGACGGCCGGAACAACGGCCGGTAGCGGAACGCCAGCATGATGCTGGTGCCGACGGCGAGCGCCATCACCACCGAGAACATCACGAACAGCAGGATCTTCGTCCACAGCAGGGTGGTGAAGACCGAGCCGTAGTCGACGGCGTTGAACCACAGCCGATCGGTGTAGATCGAGGCGAACCCCGACAGCGCGAAGAACGCCACGACCACGACCACCGCAGTGACCACGAGCGCCCGGGAACGGCGGGAAGGCCGGGCAGGTGGCTGCTCCCGCTCTTCCTCGTCGAACAGTTCGCTCACTGGTCCTCCTCGTAGTCGATTCTTCTCGGTGTCCCCCAGGTCGAGGGTGGCGCCCAGCAGCTGAAGCAGCCCGGGCACCAGGTCGACCCCGCCGACGACCGACTGGTCGTCGTCGTGGGCACGTAGGCGAAGGGCACAGTACGTCGCACCGTGGCGCGTGGCCCCGGCGACGATCCGCACCTCTTGTCGATCGGGGTGCTCGCGCGCGAACTCCTGCGCGCTCGCGGGGTCGTCGGGCAGCTGGTCGTCGGCGTCGGGCGGCAGCACGAGCCGCTCCACGACGGCGGCGCAACCGGTCACGCCGGTGGGCCAGCACGATCTGCTCGAGGACGTCCTCGAGCAGCTGCGACGCGTCGAGCTGGTCCTGCTCGACGGCGGTGAGCGACCCGTCCTCCGACGGGGCGTCGAGCCCCATCGCGGTGGCCAGCGCCGGCTCGCGCTGCACGAGCTGCGCGGTGTCGACGAGCGCGTACAGCCGGGCGGGCTGGTCCCAGCCGCCCTCGGCGATGTGGGTCTCGATCTCGAGGACCGCGGCGGCCAGCGCCGGGTCGACGTCGACCGGGCCCAGCAGGTCGTCGGTGCCGGTCATCGAGCGGCTCCCACGGCGTCACGCCTTTCGAGGTCGGCGCACGACGGCAGGTCGGCGTCGCGGTCGGTCGGACCACGACTCGATCGCCACGCGCGCGCTGTGCATGGTCTCGGCGAGGACGAGCTGCATGTCACCGGGGTCGGCGCGCAGCGCGTCGTCGCAGTTGTCGGGCGGCACCAGGAACAGCTCGGCGCCGTCACGCTCGGCCCCGGCGATCTTCTGGGCGATGCCGCCGATCGGCGCCCACGGAGCCGTCGGGCCGGATCTCGCCGGTGCCGGCGACGATCTCGTCGTCGGTGAGCGAGCCCGGGGTGAGGGTGTCGTAGATGGCGAGGGAGAACATCAGCCCGGCGCTGGGGCCGCTGATGTTCTCGGGGATGTTGACCTTGACGTCGACCGGCAGCAGGAAGCCGAGACCGAGCGAGATGCCGACCCGCTGCTCGCCGTCGATGCTCGACGGGCACGATCGAGACCCGACGCTGGAGGTCGCCGCGCTTGACCAGGAAGTCCACCGGCTCGCCCTCCCCGGCAGCAGCCACGGCGCGACCGATCTCGTCGGTGGTCGTGACGGCCTTGCCGTCGACCTCCTCGACGATGTCGCGCACCTGCAGGCGGCCCTCGGCCGGGCTGCCGGACTCGACGGCCTGCACCTCGATCGCCGGCTCCACGTCGTAGTCGAGCTCGGTGAGCGCCACCGCGACGGCGGTGTCCTGCGAGGAGACCATCTGGATCGAGCCGCGCAGGTCGTTCTCCTCCGGGGTCTCGTCGGGGCGGTAGACGACGTCGTAGGGCACCACGGCGTTCTCGTGGTCGGCCCACGCCGTCATCAGCTGGAGCAGGTTGACCTCGGCGGGCGTCGGCGGGGTGACGGTGACGGTGGTCATCCGCAGCTGTCCCGCCGTCGTAGTAGCTCTCGGCGCCGTCGACCTGGACGATCTCACGACCCTGCTCCTCGCCCAGCACGTTGACGGTCAGGCCGGGGCGGTAGATCACGTACGGCAGCGGCATGAAGGCCGACAGGAGGAGCAGCGCAGCCACCAGTGGTCCCGCGACCACGGCGGCGATCAGGCGCTGACTCATGGCGCAATCGTCTCATCTGCCCCAAGATCGCAGGGCAGCAGTGCACCGCGCGGACGACGGCTCAGGACGCCGAGGGGGGCGCGGCGGCGGCTCGACGGACGCACCGCGATGCCGGTGCTCCGGTCGGACGGCGGTCGCGCGACGGCGTACCCGGGGACGTCGCTGCGGCGGCCGAGCGCCTCACCGAACCGCTGCACCGCGACGTCGCGGTCGACTGCGCCGCGGCCCTCGCGTCCGGCCCAGCCCGCCCACACCATCGCCACCGCCGTCACCACGACGGTCGGCAGCAGCCAGAGCAGGATGTCCACGACCCGAGGATAGGAGCGCGCGGCCGCGCAGGACGCCCGACACGCTAGCACCCGACTCAGCACCCGACTCAGCGCACGCCTCAGGGCGAGCCCACCCACTCCTCGCTGCCGTCGGTGAAGCTCTGGTGCTTCCAGATCGGCACCTCGTCCTTGAGGGTGTCGATCAGGGCCCGCGAGGCGTCGAAGGCCTGCCCGCGGTGGGCGGCCGACGTCGCGACGACCACGGCGATGTCGCCGATGTCGAGGTGGCCGACCCGGTGCACCGCGGCGACCCCGGTCACGTCGTGGTCCGCGGCCACCTGGTCGCACACGGCCGAGAGCCGGTCGAGCGCCGTCGGGTGGGCGGAGTAGTCGAGGCCCGCGCACGCCCTTGCCGCCGTCGTGGTCGCGCACCCGGCCGACGAAGAGCGTGACTCCCCCGGCCTCGTCGTCGCCGAGGCTGTCGAGCACCTCCGCGACGTCGAGCGGGGTGTCGCGGATGTCGAGCAGGCGGACGGCGGGGTGGGGCACATCGGCGACTGTACGACGCGAGCGCAGCCGGGTGCCCGTGCCCCGACCGGCCGGTTGCCGAGTCGGCGTACCGTGGGACCCATGAACGACACCCCCGACGACGGGCCCGACGAGGGCCAGAACCCCTTCAAGGGCACGCCTTTCGAGCAGCTCTTCGGCGCCGGCGGGCTGGGCGGGCTCGGCGGTGCTCTCGGGGGCGCCGGCGGTGCCGGCGGTGCCGGAGGTCTGGGCGGGATGGACCTGAGCCAGCTCTTCGGCCAGCTGCAGTCGCTGATGCAGCCCTACGACGGCGCGCTCAACTGGAACGTCGCCCTCGACCTGGCCCGCAAGGGCGCCGCCAGCTCGGCCGACCCGACCCCCGGCCAGCGCGAGCGCGACGCGGTCGCCGACGCGCTGCGGCTCGCCGACCACTGGCTCGACAGCACCACCGACTTCGCCTCCGGCGTCACCTCGACCGCGGCCTGGAGCCGCGCCGAGTGGGTCGAGGAGACCCTCGACGTGTGGAAGGTGCTCGTCGAGCCGGTCGCCGAGCAGTCGGTGCAGGGCCTGAGCGGCGCGCTGCCCGCCGAGGCCCAGGCCATGGCCGGGCCGATGATCGGCATGATCGGCAAGGCGATGGGCGCGATGCTGGCCACCCAGGTGGGCTCCGGCCTCGGCGCCCTCGCCGGCGAGGTGCTCACGGTCTCCGACATCGGGCTGCCGCTCGCCGCGCCCGGCAAGGCCGCCGCTGGTGATGAGCAACGTGCGCGAGTTCGCCGAGGGCCTCGACGTCGGCGAGGACGACGTCGTCCTCTACCTCGCGCTGCGCGAGGCGGCGCACCAGCGCCTCTTCGGCTCCGTGCCGTGGCTGCGCGAGCACCTGATCGGCGCGGTCGCCGCCTACGCCGGCGGCGTCGAGATCAACGCCGAAGGTCTCCAGCAGCGGATGGAGGAGCAGCTGCGCGGGGTCGACCCCACCAACCCCGAGTCGCTGCAGGCGCTCGTCGACGGCGGGTCTGCTTCGACCTGCCGAAGTCGCCGAAGCAGGAGGCCGCGCTGAGCCGGCTCGAGGTCACGCTGGCCCTGGTCGAGGGCTGGGTCGACGAGGTGGTCGGCCAGGCCACCGCCGAGCGGATGCCCGCCGCGGCCAAGATGCAGGAGGCCGTACGCCGCCGCCGCGCCGCCGGCGGCCCGGCCGAGCAGACCTTCGCCGCCCTGGTCGGGCTCGAGCTGCGCCCGCGCCGGCTGCGCGACGCCTCCACGCTGTGGGGCTCGCTGCGCACCCGGCAGGGCACCGAGGCCCGCGACGGCGTGTGGATGCACCCCGACCTGCTGCCCACCCAGGCCGACCTCGACGACCCGCTCGGCTTCCGCGAGGAGTCCACCGCCCCCGCCGACCTCGGCGAGGTCGACTTCGACGCCGAGCTGCGCAAGCTGCTCGACGGCGGCGGCCAGGCCGACGAGGGTGGGCCGGAGCGAGCCCGGGGAGCGATCAGCCCGAGGCGGGCCCCGAGACAGGCCCCGAGAAGGACTGAGCCAGCAGCCAGTCGAGCGCCAGCGGCACGGTCCGCAGGATCGAGAGGTGCCCCTCGTGCGGGCGCAGCCAGAGCTCGGCGTCCGGCAGCGCGGCGAGCTGCTGGTGCGCGTGCGACGCCGGCACGACCCGGTCGTCGCCGCCCTGCGCGAGCAGCACCGGCACCCCCACCTCGCTCGAGCTCGAACCCCCACGGCTGCACGAACGACAGGTCGTCGTCGACGAGCCCGGTGCTCCCCCACTGCGCCGAGGCGCCCACGTCCTCGCCGAGGCTGCGCCAGGGCCCCTCCAGCGCCGCCCGGTCGTGGTCGTTGAAGCTGGCGGCGACGAACTCAGCGGTCTCCTCGTGCCGCTCGCGCTCGGCCCGGCCCCGCTCCGCGGCCCGCAGGCCGGAGGGGTCGGCCATGCCGTCGTACCAGCCGTCGTCGCCGGTCGGCGGCGCGATCCCCGCGACGCACACCACCGCGGTGACCCGGTCCGGCAGCAGGGCCGCGCAGGCCAGCGCGTGCGGGCCGCCCCCGGAGACGCCGAGCGTGGCGAAGCGCCCGACGCCGACCGCGTCGGCGACCGCGGCCACGTCGGCCGCGGCGTGCGCGACGGCGCGGCCGGGCAGCGCGTCGGTGCCGCCGTACGCCGCCCGTCCGTAGGAGAGCACGCGGACGCCGCGCGCGGTGGCGGCCTCGAGCAGCGGCGGCAGCGGTGCCCCGGTCTGGGGCGAGCCGTGGTGGTAGACCAGCGCCGGTCCGTCTCCTCCGCTGTCGTGCAGCCGGAGGGTGCGTCCGTCGGGGCCCGAGATGTCCGTGGTCGTCGTCACCGGGTGAGGATAGGTCGGTGAGCCTGCACGCCGACACCCTCGCGACCCTGCGGTCCTGGCCCGCGCCCGACCCGGAGCAGGAGCGGGCCCGGCGTGCGCTTCGTCGAGCACCTCGAGACGCATCCCGACGGCGTCACCCGCGGCTGCCGGCCCGACCACGTCACCGCCAGCACGCTGGTGCTCAGCCAGGACCACACGGCGGTCCTGCTCACCTTGCACGCCAAGGCCCGCGCGTGGTTCCAGCTCGGCGGGCACACCGAGCCGGGTGACCGCACCGTGGCCGGCGCGGCGCTGCGGGAGGCCCGTGAGGAGTCGGGCATCGCCGGCCTGGTGCTCGACCCGGTGCCGGTGCAGCTCAGCGAGCACGCGGTGCCCTTCTGCGGACCCGACGGCGACGTGCACCACCTCGACGTCCGGTTCGTGGCCGTGGCGCCGGACGGGGCCCGGCACGCGACCAGCGAGGAGTCGCTCGACGTGCGCTGGTGGCCGGTCGACGACCTGCCCGCGGGCACCGAGCCCGACCTGGTCGACCTGGTCGCCCTCGCCCGCCGGCGGGCACACGAGCGGGCAGGCGCCCCGGGCTAGGTCTCGTCGTGGTCGGAGCGCTGCGAGTCGGGAGGCTCGACCTGCGCGGCGGCCGACCACCCGAGCAGGTAGCCCTTGGCCTTCTCGGCGCGGGGTAGTGGTCGACCCACCCCCAGAAGGCCGCGTCGTGGCCGGGCTCGATGCAGGTGGGCGAGCTCGTGCACCAGCACGTAGTCGAGCACCCAGCCGGGCATCCCCTGCAGCCGCCCCGAGACCCGGATGGCGCGGTCACCGGGCGTGCACGACCCCCAGCGGGCGTTCTGGTTGGTCACCCACCGCACCGACTCGGGCGTCGCCAGGCCCCCGAGGTAGCGGTCGTTGAGGCTGATCGCGCGCTCGAGCAGGTCGTCGTCGGAGGGCCGGGTCTTGCGCTCGGCCTTCTCGATCCGCGCCACCATCGCCTCGACCCACTCCGACTCCTCCTGGCGGGAGAGCGAGGCCGGCACCAGCACCACGATCCGGTCGCCGTCGCGGTAGGCGGAGACGGTACGGCGGCGCCGCTTCGAGCGGCGTACCTCCACCTCGGGCGCGGGCATGGTCGGAACCTACCCGTTGGCCCAGGCCAGCAGCCGGTCCTCGGGCCAGGTGTTGACGATCCGGTCGGCGTCGATGCCCGCAGCCTCGGCGCGCTCGCACCCGAGCACCTGGAAGTCGAGCTGCCCCGGCGCGTGGGCGTCGCTGTCGATGGAGAACAGGCAGCCGGCGTCGCGCGCCTGCGCGAGCAGCGCGGTCGGCGGGTCGCGTCGCTCGGGGCGGGAGTTGATCTCGACCGCGACGTCCTCCTCGGCGCACGCCTCGAAGACCGCCTTCGCGTCGAACTGCGACTGGCCGCGGGTGCCGCGGTTGCCGGTGACCAGGCGCCCGGTGCAGTGCCCGAGCACGTTGGTGAACGGGTTGCGCACCGCCGCCACCATCCGGCGGGTCATCGCGTCCTTGTCCATCGCCAGCTTGGAGTGCACGCTCGCGACCCGCAGGTCGAGCCGCGCGAGCAGCTCGTCGCTCTGGTCGAGCGTGCCGTCGTCGAGGATGTCGACCTCGATGCCCTTGAGCAGCGTGAAGGAGCCGCCGAGGTGGGTGTTGACCGCCTCGACCACGTCGAGCTGGCGGGTGAGCCGCTCGGCGCTGAGCCCGCGGGCGACCTTGAGCCGCGGCGAGTGGTCGGTGAGCACGAGGTAGTCGTGGCCGAGCTCCATCGCGGTCATCGCCATCTCCTCGATCGGCGAGCCGCCGTCGGACCAGTCGGAGTGCGAGTGCAGGTCGCCGCGCAGCGCGGCGCGGACGTCGGCGCCGCCGGTGGTGAGCGGGCCCCCGTGCTCGGCCTCCACCCGGTCGAGCCGCTCGGGCCGGGTGCCGCGCACGGCCTCGGCGATCACGGTGGCGGTGCTGGAGCCGATGCCGTCGAGGTCGGTGAGGGTGCCGGCGTCGACCGCGCGGGCCACCTCGTCGGGCGGCAGCGGCAGGATCGCGTCGGCGGCCCGGCGGAACGCCTTGACCTTGTAGGTGTCCTCGCGGGCCCGCTCGAGCAGGAACGCGATCCGACGCAGCGCGGCGACCGGGCCCGCGTCGTACTCAGTCATCCGGCTCACTTGTCGGTCTCATCGGCGAACATTTCTCCTCTCCACACCCGGTGGACGACCATTGTCGCTGGTCAGCGGTCGGGACGACCGACCCGGCCGGGCGTGTCCTCCACAGCCGCATCCCCGGTTCTCCCCAGGTTCCTGCACAGGCCTGCGCCCGTCGTCCACAGGTCTGTCCACAGGCTCGTCCACAGGCGCACGGCGGTTCCGGCGGCCACAGCGTTGACCTGGCTCCCGCGCTGTCCCTAGCGTGACGACCAGACGAGGCCCTCGGCCCGCAGAGCGACGTTCGCAAGGGGAAGGCAAACGTCGGGACGTGGGGCGGGGGCCTCTTCTTCGTCCCCCATCGACCCAGGCCGGATCTGCCAGGGTCACTCGCCGGTGAAGACCGGGCGGCGCTTCTCGCGGACGGCGCGCAGCCCCTCCTGGAGGTCGGCCGTGGCCAGCGTGATCGGCTGCGCCATCGCCTCCCACTGCAGGCCGCTCTCGAGGTCGGCGTGCCCGCTCACCGGCGAGCGCGAGCTTGGTGAGGCGGCTGGCGATCGGCGCGGTGGCGGCGATCCCGGCGGCCGTGGCCAGCGCCTCGTCGAGGAAGTCCTCGCGCGTCGACCACCCGCGAGACCAGCCCGAGCCGCAGCGCCTCGTCGGCGTCGACCAGGCGGCCGGTCAGCATCAGGTCACGGGCCGCGGCGGGCCCGACGGCGTCGGGCAGCAGGTAGGTGCCGGCCATGCCGGGGTGCAGGCCGAGCTTGACGAACGGCACGCCCATCTTGGCGCCGGTCGGCGGCGTAGCCGCAGGTCGCAGGCCAGCGCCAGGCACAGCCCGGCCCCGATCGCGTGCCCGTTGATCGCCGCGATCGTCGGCACCTCGAGCCGGCGGATCGACAGCCAGGCCCGGTAGAAGGCGAGCATCCGGGTGCGGAGGCTGTCGACGGTGGCGTCCGGCTCGCCGGCCAGCCAGCTGGTGTCACCGCCGGAGCAGAAGGCGCTGCCCTCGCCGGTGACGACCACGGCGCGCACCGACCGGTCGGCGGCGAGCTCGTCGACCGCGGCGACCCAGGAGCGGGTCATCTCGTCGGACATCGCGTTGCGCTGGTCGGGGTTGTCGAGCACGAGCAGGGCGACGCCGTCGGAGGGCCGCTCGAGACGCAGGTGGGTGAGGTCAGCCATGGCCGCACCCTACTGAGCCAGCCGTCGAACCGGTCGGACCGTCGGGCCGCCGGCGGCCCGCGCCACACGCCGACGGCGCCCAGCGGGCACCTCCCACGCCTGCGGGCCCCGGTGTCGTAGGGTCGGAGCGGTTCTGAGGCACCCGTCACAGAGCACCGGCGGCTTCCCCGGACGCTCCGCCGTGGCGCACCACCACCGAATCTTTTAGCTGACATAGGCAAGGAGTCCGTCATGGCAGAGACCTGGAGCGGCGAGTTCTACTGCGTGAAGTGCAAGGAGAAGCGCGAGGCGGAGGGCGAGGTCAGGGTCAACGACAAGGGCACCCGCATGGCCAAGGCCGTGTGCCCCGTCTGCAGCACCAACCTCAACCGGATCCTCGGCAAGGCCTGATCCACCGCACCACCTGATCATCGCCGAGCGGCGGCACCCCCCGGGGTGCCGCCGCTCGGCGCTGCGTGCGCCTGTGGACGACGCCCGCACCACTCGGCCCGGCCTGTGTGAGGCTGCGACCATGTCCGAGCCCGCCGCCGACTGCCCTCTCCCGGACCTCCCCGCCCGGCCGACGCTGCGCCCCGGCTGGCACGTCGTACGCCGCGACGCCGGCACCCTGCAGATCGGGATCGACCCGCCGCACCGGGTGGTCCTGAGCGACTCCCCCGGTGTCCGCGAGGTGCTCGCGGCGCTGCGGGGCGGACGCCGCCCGGCCCGCTCCCGCCGGACGGCGTCGCCGCGCTGAGCGCCCTGCTCGCCGCCGACCTGGTGGTCGACGCCGATGCGCCGCCGCTGGCGGCGACGCACTTCGGCGCGAGCGCCCGCCCCCGGGTGCTGGCCCGAGCAGGCGCCCGGGTGCACGTGCTCGGGTCCGGGCCGCTGCGCGCGGTCGCCGAGCGGGCGGTCACCGACGCCGGCCTGCGCACCCTGTGGGCGCGGCGACCGCGGGAGCGGGCGGACACGACGAGCCCGGAGTCGTGGCTGGTCGTCGCACGAGGGCGAGCCCTCCCGCGCCGATCTCGACCTGCTGGTCCGCGACGACCTCCCGCACCTCCTGGTCACCGCCAGCGAGGGCCGGATCGAGATCGGTCCGTTCGTGGTGCCGGGGCGCACGGCCTGCCTGCGCTGCGTCGACGCGCACCGCGCCGTGGTCGACCCGCGACGGTCCCTGGTGGTGGAGCAGGTCGCCCGCGCGGCCGCCGCCGGCGGCGTCGTGCCGGGCGACCCGTCGCTGCTGTGGTCGTGGGCGCTGGGCTGGGCCGCGCGCGACCTCGCCCGGTTCGCCGAGGGCGACCGGCCCTCCACCTGGTCGACCAGCTTCGTCCTCGACGCCCGGTCGGCACCGCGCGAGCAGGCGTGGTCGCGGCACCCCTACTGCGGGTGCGCCTGGCAGCAGGTGGCGAGGAGCAGACCGGCTGACGCGGTCGGAGGCGGGCTACCAGAACTCGGAGTCGAGCTTGCCCTCCATGGCGCGCAGGTGCTCGCGCGAGCAGGTGTCGCAGTAGCTGCGCTGCCGGCCGTGCTCGACCGAGATGGTCCAGGTGAGCGTCGCGGCCCCCTCGGGCTCCTGACGTCCGCAGAAGTCGCAGGTCCTCATCCTCCGCAGGGTAGTCCAACACACTCAGCAGGGTAGACCGGGCCGGGACGTACGAGAGCCGGGTACCCCGACCCGTGAGGGCGGCGTACCCGGCTCCCGACTCACCCGCGATCAGGGCGGGTACCGGTGGCGACACTGGGTGTCCCCGGGTTCTACAGCGAGCGAGCCAGGGCGAGGCGGGCCTGCGGCGCCGCTCGCTCGGCCTTGCGGCTCAGGCGGCGAGCCCGGACCAGCCGGTTGCCGGCCCGCAGCTCGCGCGCCTCGTCCAGGCGCGCGGACATCTGTGCGCGGGCCAGGTCTTCGTGCATCAGGTAGCTCATGGTGGTGCTCCGATCATGCGAGATGGTGTGGTGGGTCATGCGGTGGTGACGGCCTTTCCTCGAGGACGTGGCTGGTCTGCCGGGGCGCTGCTCACGCGGCGACCTCGTTCTTGCGGGGCCGGCCGCGCGGACGCTTGCGCGGGATCACCGCTCCCTGCAGGAACAGCTGCCCGCCCCAGACGCCCCAGGGCTCCTGGCGGTCGAGCGCGCCGTCCAGGCACAGCTGGCGGACCGGGCAGTCCAGGCAGAGGGCCTTGGCGCACTCCACGTCGGCGGGCGACTCGGCGAACCACAGCTCGGGGTTGTTGATCCGGCAGGGCAGCCGATCCTCGTCCACCTGGCCGGCCTGGTCGTGCAGGAGACCCAGGCTGGGCTGCGGGACGCCGGCTCGCGAGGCCGTCGGTGCGGTCGAGAACGCTGGATGGTCATGTGTCACCTCCTTCGTGTTGACCTGATCGCGTGGTGGGTGTGGCTACGGATCTGCGGTCGACCTGGGTCCGGACTGCTGGTGAGCTGTCCTGACAAACAGAAAGGCCGCGGATCCCGGTGAGGGTCCGCGGCCTGGAGGTGCCGATCTGCTGAGTGGTCAGGAGATGGGCGGACTCCAGGCGTGGGTCCCCGGGGTGGTGGCGACGGACGTGGCGGTCGCAGCGGTGCGCACGCGGAAGGCCTGGCCGCAAATGGGCATGCCGAGGCGCGCATCGATCCACTGGATCGCCGAGCTCGTCGTCATCGTGAAGTTCTCCATCAGGGCCACCTCCTTCGGTGCGTTGGGCGCAGGTCGTGCCAGGACCTGGTGCGCGTGGTTGGTGAGAGGAAGTTACCGCGCCGCCCGCGTCATGGGCAAACCATTTAATGACTATTTCTCGGCAAGTTTCTGCCACGGCTCACCCGACGAGCTCGAGCAGCTCCTCGCCGTACTTCTCGAGCTTCTCCGGGCCGATGCCGTTGATCTCCAGCAGGGCGCCCGGCGTGCGGGGCTTCAGCTCGGCCACCTCCTCGAGGGTGGCGTTGGAGAAGATCATGAACGCCGCGATCTCGTCGCTCTGCGCGCGCACGCGCCGCCACTCGCGCAGCCGCTCGTAGAGGCCCTCGTCGTAGGCGACCGGGCAGTCGGCGCACCGACGGCGGGTCTTCTCCTCCGCGGTGGTGAGCGGGCGGCCGCACTCGACGCAGGTGCGGGCCCTGGCCCGCCCGCGGGGCGCGGCGCCGGGCCGTCTCGTGGGGCAGCAGCGGAGCGAGGAACCGCGACGGCTGGCGACGCGGCGCCTGGCCGGGGTTGCGGGCCTGGGCCCACGAGACGACCAGCTCGCGCCGGGCGCGGGTCATGCCGACGTAGAGCAGCCGGCGCTCCTCCTCGATCGCCTCGGGGGTGTCGGCGTAGGTGAACGGCAGGGTGCCGTCCTGGATGCCGACGAGGAAGACGACGTCCCACTCGAGCCCCTTGGCGGCGTGGAACGTCGCGAGGGTGACGCCCCCGGCGGTCGGGGCGTGCTGCTCGGCGGCGCGCCGGTCGAGCTCGTCGACGAAGGCGCCGAGGTCGTCGTCGGGGTGGGTCGCGTGGTGGCCCTCGGCCTGCGCCATCAGCGCCTGCCACGACTCCCAGCGGTCGCGGGTCTTGCCGCGGCCCGCCGGCGGCTCCTCGGTCCAGCCCATGCCGGCGAGGATGCCGCGCACGGTCTCGAGGAGCGGCTCGGGCTCGGCGCTGCCCCGGGCTGCGCCGCGCAGCCGGGTGACGGCCTCGCGGACCTCGGCGCGGTCGAAGTAGCGGCCGGCGCCGCGGACGAGGTAGGGCACGCGAGCGGTCGCCGAGCGCCTCCTCGTAGGCCTCCGACTGGGCGTTGATGCGGAACAGGACCGCGACCTCGGTCGAGCGGGTGACCGGCGTCGCGCAGCTGCGGCGATCCGCTCGGCGACCTGCGCCGCCTCGGCGACCTCGTCGGGGCGGCCGGTGTAGGTGACCGCGGGACCGGCCGGCTGCTGCGCGCGCAGCTCGACACCCTGGCTGCCGGTGCCGGCGAGCAGGTCGTTGGCGGCCACCACGATCTGGGGGGTGGAGCGGTAGTTGCGGACGAGCTCGATCGAGGTGGTGCCCGG
Source organism: uncultured Actinomycetota bacterium (assembly GCA_963834285.1). Taxonomy (GTDB): domain Bacteria; phylum Actinomycetota; class Actinomycetes; order Propionibacteriales; family Nocardioidaceae; genus Nocardioides. Next base: position 15,098 of record CAWIAZ010000002.1, read on the forward strand.
GTGCCGCGAGGCGAAGTCGCGCAGGTAGTCGGCGTTGGCGCCGGCGAAGGAGTAGATCGTCTGCGCGGGGTCGCCCACCACGCACAGCTCGTCGCGGCCGCCGAGCCAGAGGTGGAGCAGCGGCGTGCTGGAGGGGCGAGACGTCCTGGAACTCGTCGACGACGAACCACTTGTACTGACGGCGTACCTGCGCGGCGACACGCTCGTCCTCGGCGAGCAGGCCGGCGGTGAGGAGCAGGACGTCCTCCATGTCCATCCGCCCCTGGCCGCGCTTGACCTCCTCGTAGGCGTCGAAGAGGCGGCCCACCGTCTCGGGCGGCAGCGCGGCCACCGACCGGCCGCGCTCGGTGGCGAGCCGGGCGTAGTCGTCGGGACGGACGTTGCTGACCTTGGCCCACTCGACCTCGGAGGCGAGGTCGCGCAGCAGCGCCTGGTCGGCGGTGACCCGGTGGCGACGGGCGGCGCCGGCCGAGCATCGGGATCTTCGACTCGGTGAGCGTCGGCAGCTCGGTGCCGTAGACGTGCGGCCAGAAGTAGCGCAGCTGGCGCAGCGCGGCCGCGTGGAAGGTGCGGGCCTGGACGCCGCCGGCGCCGAGCTGGCGCAGCCGCGAGCGCATCTCGCCTGCCGCCCGGGTGGTGAACGTGACGGCGAGCACCTCGGTGGGCGCGTAGACCCCGGTGGCGACACCGTGGGCGATCCGGTGGGTGATCGCCCGGGTCTTGCCGGTGCCCGCGCCGGCGAGCACCCGCACCGGGCCGCGCAGGGCCTCGGCGACCTGCCGCTGCTCGGGGTCGAGGGCGGCCAGCAGGTCGGGTTGGCTCATCGGGGGAACATCTCCTTGCTGTGTCTGGTTGACTCCGACTCGACCCTAGATGCGAGAGGCGACAATCCCATTGTCCAGCCAGACCCCCGGCTCGTTCGTCATGTACAGCACCCCCTGGTGCGGCTACTGCCACCGGCTCAAGAGCCAGCTCAACCGCGAGGGCATCACCTTCGAGATGATCGACATCGAGCAGCAGCCCGAGGCCGCCAAGATCGTCGAGACCGCCAACAACGGCAACCAGACCGTGCCCACGCTCGTCTTCTCCGACGGCACCGCGCAGACCAACCCCTCGCTGGCCCAGGTCAAGGAGAAGCTCGCCTCGCTGGCCTGAGCCCTGAGCCCCTGAGCGGGACGGGTCACCCGTGCTCGGCTCACCAGTGGCCGGGCAGCGGGCCGCCGTACCAGTGCTCGACGAGGGAGCGGCTGATCGAGACGCCGCCCGGCAGCACCAGCACGCCGGCCTCGGCCTCGGCACGCATCTCGGCGCGGGTGAACCAGCGCGCCTCCTCGATCTCGTGCTCGTCGACGACGATCTCGGTCGACTCGGCGCGCCCGATGAAGCCGAGCATCAGGCTCGCCGGCAGCGGCCACGGCTGGTTGCCGAAGTAGGTCACCTCGCCGACCCGGACGCCGACCTCCTCGGCGACCTCGCGGCGTACGGCGTCCTCGAGGGTCTCGCCGGGCTCGCAGAAGCCGGCGAGGGTGGAGAAGCGGCCGGCGGGCCACACCGACTGGCGGCCCGAGCAGGCAGCGCTCGTCGGGCGCGCCGGGCTCGCCGTGGGTGACGGTCATGATCACGGCCGGGTCGGTGCGCGGGAACTGCGACTTGCCGCACTGCGACGCAGCGCAGCTCGTGCCCCGCCGCGTGCGCCTCGAGCGGGCCCGCGCAGCGCGGGCAGAAGCGGGTGACCCACCGCCACTCCGCGATGCCGAGCGCGTGGAAGACCAGCGGCGCCTGCAGCACGGCCTCGCCGGTGAGGAAGGGCAGCAGCCCGCGCAGCGGGAACCACTCCCCCGGCTCGGCCGCGGCGAGCGCCGGCGTCGGCGATCACCGCGAACCAGGTGCGGCCCTCGCGCTCGCCCAGCAGCACGCGGGTCCCGTCGGGCGCCTGGTCCGGCGAGACCCACCGCAGCGCGCCGTCGACCGGACGCACCCGGGTGCCCGAGACGACCAGCACCCGGGTGGCCGGGTCGCCCCAGCGCGCGTCGAGCCAGGCCCGGTCGTTGCGGCGCAGCGCCGAGCGGTCGTGCGGGTCGGCGGCGAGATCGAGGTGCGGATAGGTCACGGTTCCACAGCCTAGGCTCCTCCCGTGAGCACCCACGTCGGCGCCCGACCCGGCCAGATCGCCCCCGTCGTCCTGATGCCCGGCGACCCGCTGCGGGCGCGCTGGATCGCCGAGACGTTCCTCGACGACGCCACCTGCTACACCGAGGTGCGCGGCATGTACGGCTACACCGGCACCTGGCAGGGCCACCCCGTCTCCGTGCAGGGCTCGGGCATGGGCCAGCCGTCGCTGGCGATCTACGCCACCGAGCTCTTCACCGAGTACGACGTCGCCTCGATCGTCCGGGTCGGCTCCTGCGGCGCGCTCACCGAGCGGCTGGCGCTGCGCGACCTGGTCATCGCCTCCGGCGCCTGCACCGACTCCGCGATGAACCGGATCACCTTCGAGGGTCTCGACTACGCCCCGGTCGCCGACTTCGGGCTGCTGCGCGACGCGGCCGCGGCCGCGCCCGAGGCGCACGTGGGGCTGATCCTCAGCGGCGACTCGTTCTACCCGACCCGGCCCGAGCTCACCTCCCGGATGGTCGAGCACGGCGTGCTCGCCATCGAGATGGAGGCGAGCGCGCTCTACACCCTGGCCGCCCGCCACGGTCGGCGCGCGCTCGCGATCTGCACCGTCTCCGACCACCTCGTCACCGGCGAGCACACGTCGTCGCAGGAGCGCGAGCAGACCTTCGGCCGGATGGTCGAGGTCGCCCTCACGGCCGCTCTCCAGCCCGGGTAGTCACCCACCTGGCGAAGCCGGGCATGGTGAAGCGGACCAGGCCGTGCCCGACCGGCTCGATCACGCCCTTCTCGATCAGCCGCTCGCGGGGGACGCTGATCGAGGACGACGGCTGGCCGAGGCCGGCGGCGATCGCGGCGCGGGCGACGTTGTCGGTGCCGACCTCGGCCATCGCCGTGATGAAGGCCTGCTCCCCCGACGTGGCGGCCCCCCACCGGGCGCGGAACATCGCGTCGAGCTGGTCGCGCGCGGCCGGGACGCCGGCCCGCACGTGGTCGGCGTCGAGCCGACCGCCGGGGTCGGGACGGGCCGCCTGCCAGGTGGCACTGCCGAGCAGCTGGAGGAGGTAGGGGTGACCCCGACCCTCGGCCAGCACCAGCTCGAGGGCGTCGTCGTGCCAGGTGACGTCGAGCGCCTCGGCGGGCACCACGAGCAGCGACCGGGCGTCGTCGTCGCTGAGCACGTCGAGGGGCACGAAGGTGCTGCGCTCGCCGAAGGTGGCGGCCCGGATGATCGCCTCGGGGGTGACCGGCAGCCGGCCGTGACGACGGCGAGCGGGTGCTCCTCACGCTCCCCGTCGAGGTTCTGCACGGCGTTGAGCAGGATCGCGAGGTCGACGGCCGAGGCGGCGTGCAGCTCGTCGAGGAAGATCACCAGCCCGGCACCGTGCTCGCCGCGCGCCAGCGTGGCGGCGTCGTGCAGGAGGTCCTCGAGCGCGCCGATCGGGGCGCTGTCGGCCGGGAGGACCGCGGGGCCGGCGCCGCCGCTGGTGCGGACCTCGCCGCCGACCTTCAGCCCGGGCACCCCGAGCTCGATCGAGACCTTCTCCAGCCGGGCCCGCCAGCGACGGTCGCCGCCGGCGTCGCCGGGCAGCCCGGCCCGCTCGAGCGTGCGACGGGTCGCGTGCACCAGCTCGGGCAGGAACGGGCGGTCACGCGAGCACGCGACCCAGACGCTGAGGCACCCCACCTCGGCGGCCTGCCGCTGCGCGGTGCGCAGCAGCGAGGTCTTGCCCAGGCCCCGGGGCGCGTGGAAGACCAGCGGCGGGCCACCGAGCTCGCCGAACGTGACGACGCGGCTGACCTGGTCGCGGATCCGGTCGAGCTCGGCCGCGCGGCCCGCCAGCACCCGCGGCACCTGGCCGGGGGTGTAGGGGCCAGGGATCGCGTTCACGTGGATCGCCTCCTGGCGATGGGTGTTGATAGGTCGGCAAAGTATCAAGACTCATCAGGGGGCGCCAGCAGCCGCTCGAGGGCCGCGCGGTCGGGCAGCCCCTCGGGCTCGACGACCTCGCCCGAGCGCACGTAGTAGAACGCCGCGCGCACCGAGGCGAGCGGGCGACCGGTGAGGTCGGCCCACGCCACGCGGTAGAGCGCGAGCTGGAGCGGGTCGGCGTCGGCGCGGCGGTTGGTCTTCCAGTCGACGACCAGGAACCCGTCGCCCTCCTCGTAGACCGCGTCGATCCGCCCGCGCACCACCTGACCGGCCAGGACCAGCGCGAACGACGGCTCGACGGCGTGCGGCACCCGGTCGGCGAACGGCCCGTCCTCGAAGCGCTTGATCAGCTCGCGCAGCTCGGAGTCGTCGTCGATGCCGGAGTCACCCCGGCCGGGCAGCTCGTCGGGGTCGAGGAGCAGCTGCTGGCCGAACCGCGCCTCGACCCACGCGTGGAACCGGGTGCCGAACCGGGCCGCCGGCGAGGGCGCGGCGCGGCATCGGCCGGGCCAGGTCGCGAGCGAAGGCCGCGGGGTCGTCGCGCAGCCGGGCCATCGACGTGGCCGACAGGCTCGAGGGCAGCGGGACCGCGATGTCGGGCGAGCGGTCGCGCACGGCCTCCTCGAGCAGCCGGGCGATCTCGTCGTCCCACTGCTGGACCCGGTCGAGCAGCGAGCACGTCCTCGATCGCGTCGGGCTCGTCGAGGCGGGCCGCCCGCACCCGGGCCGCGGCGTCGCGGCGACGCTCGACCTCGGCGGTGTGGTGGGAGATCGGCCAGGGCTGGTCGGGCGACTCGGCGGCGTAGGGGCTGGGCTCGTCCTTGGGCGGCGCGTCGCGCCACGGGGACGGCTCGCCGCCCCAGCCGGCCATCGCCTCGCAGGTGCGGCGCAGGTAGTCGGAGGGACCGCGGGCGGTCTTGAGGTGACCGGCCCAGCACCACGCGGAGACCGAGAGCAGGTGCCGCGCGCGGGTCCAGGCGACGTAGCCGAGGCGCAGCTCCTCGAGCGCCTCGTGCTCCTTGGCGGCCGCGGCCAGGGCGACCAGGTCGTCGGGGGTGTGGCCGGCCAGCTGCGGCAGGTCGCGGGCGTCGCCGCGCAGCGGGGTGGGCATCACGAACGGCACCGTGAGCCAGCTCGACCGGGTGCGGTTGGTCGGGAACTTCCGCTCGGTGACGCCCACCAGGAAGACGACGTCCCACTCGAGGCCCTTGGCCCGGTGGACGGTGAGCAGCTTGACGGAGTCGGCCTCGGACGGCGTCGCGACGTCGAGGCCCTGGCCGAAGTCGTCCTCGGCCTCGAGCCAGGCCAGCAGCGCCGCGAGCGTGACCTGGCCGTCGACGGCCTGGAACTCCGCGACCGCCTGCACGAACAGGTCGAGGTTGTCGCGCCGGGCGGCCGCCGCGGGGCTGACCGACGACGCCAGCTCGACGTCGATGCCGGTGGTGTCGACGATGCGGCGCACCAGGTCGAGGATCGGCTCGCCGATCGCGCCGCGCAGCCGGCGCAGCTCGTCGGCGAGCAGCCCGAACCGGTCGCGGGCCTCGCTGGAGTAGGCGAGGTCGCCCGGGTCGTCGAGCGCGTCGCACAGCGAGGCGATCTCGGTGGGGTCGGCGCCCTCGACGGCCGCGGCCAGCTGGGCCTGCACGGACTCGAACTCCTGCCCGCCGCCCTGGCTGCCCGCGAGCTCGCGGGCCCGTCGCCCGAGCAGGGCGAGGTCGCGCGGGCCGATCGCCCAGCGCGGCCCGGCGAGCAGGGTGAGCAGCGCGGCGTTGGCGGTGACGTCCTGGACGAGCGTGAGCGTGGCGACCACCTCGGCCACCTCCGGCAGCCGGAGCAGCCCCTTGAGGCCGACGATCTCCACGGGGATCTCGCGGCTGCTCAGGGCGTCGAAGACGGCCGCGGCGTGCGCGTTGTCGCGGGTGAGGACGCCGATCTCCCGCCACGACGGGTCCTCCATCGCCGCCCGGGCCTCGATCACCTGGTCGGCGAGCCAGACCAGCTCGTCGTCGTAGGTCTCGTGGACGGCGGCGCGGACCTCGCCCGGCGCCGCACCCGGCTTCGGCTCGAGCGGGAGCAGCTCGGGACGCGTGGCGTAGAGGTCGGCGGCCAGGTGGTTGGCGGTGGCCAGGATGCGCTCGTCGGAGCGGCGGTTGACGGTGAGCGGGTAGGTCGTGGGGGTGCCGCCGAGCGCCGGGAAGTCCTGGCCGAACTCCAGGATGTTGGACACCGACGCGCCGCGCCAGCCGTAGATCGCCTGGTTGGGGTCGCCGACCGCGGTGACCGGGTGCCCGAGCCCGGAGCCGGCCTCGGGGCCCGAGAAGAGCCGGCTGAGCATCAGCGCCTGCGCCACGGAGGTGTCCTGGTACTCGTCGAGCAGGACGATCTTGTACTTGCCGCGCTCGACGGCACCGACCTCGGGGCACTGCTCGGCGAGCCGGGCAGCGAGGGCGATCTGGTCGGAGAAGTCCATCAGCCCGAGGTGGTCCTTGAGCCCGCGGTAGGTCTCGACGAGCTCGAGCAGCTCGGCGCGCCGGTCGATCGCGAGGATCGCCTTCTCGTTCCTCGCGCGGTAGGTCTTGCGCGACTCGGCCGCCATGCCCGCCTCGAGGAGCGGCCGCTGGGCGGCGTCGAAGGCGCGCAACCGGTCGGGGTGGACGAGGTGCTCGCTCAGCTCGGCGTCGAGCGCGAGGAGGTACTGGACGACGTGGGTGGGTGAGTCGGTGAGGTGCACGACCGGGCGCGCGTGGCGCTGCACGGCCCGGGCGGCGAGCTGGTAGCGGCTGGCGTCGGCGATCAGCCGGGTGTCGGGCTCGTGCCCGATGCGGAGTCCGTGCTCGGAGAGCAGCGCGGAGGCGTAGGAGTGGTAGGTGGAGACGGTGGGCTCCTCCTGCTCCTCGCCGTCGTCGTCGACCGGCCGCAGCTCGCGGGCGGGCAGCAGCCCGGCCTGCCGCAGGCTGGCGCGGACCCGGGTGGCGAGCTCGGCGGTGGCCTTGGTGGTGAACGTCAGCCCCAGCACCTCGCCCGGCGCCACCCGGCCGGTGGCGACCAGCCAGACCACCCGGGCGGCCATCACGGTGGTCTTGCCGGAGCCGGCACCCGCGACCACGACCGCCGGCTCGAGCGGCGCGGTGATCGCGGCGAACTGCTGGTCGCTGAACACGAACGTCTCGCCCAGCAGGTCGCGCAGCTGCTCGGGGGTGTCGACGGTGTGGGTCGGCGGTGTGGGTCGCGATGTGGGTCATGAGAGCACCGTCCCGGAGGTCTTGTCGGGGCAGATCGGCTGGAACGAGCAGCGCTCGCAGTGCGTGCCGGGCCGAGCCACGAACTCCTCGGCGCGCAGCGTGGCCACGGCCTGCATCAGCTGCTCCTCGACGAGCCGGACGCCGCCGTCCGCACCCTTCTCGTCGCCGTCACCGCCACCGTCGCCGCACCGTCGCCGGCCGGCGGCTGCACCTGCACCTTGGGCAGCACGTCGCCGAGGCGGAGCTGGACCAGCTCGGCCCCGCCGGAGGTGGTCGGGCGGCCGACCAGCTCGTCGGCGGCGCCGCGGTCGACCGCGAGCTGGTAGAGCCCGAGCTGGGCGTGCTGCTCGACCTCCTTGCCGGTGGGTGGGTACTTGCCGGTCTTGAGGTCGACCACCACCACGCGACCGTCCTCGTCGAGCTCGAGGCGGTCGGCGTAGCCGTGCAGCCGCACGACCTGGCCGTCGGGCAGCGTGACCTCGACCTGCATCTGCGCCTCGGTGTCGAGCACGGTGCGCGCCCCCGGCCGCTCGTGCCAGGCCACGAACCGGGCGAGCGCCGCCTCGACCGCCTCGCGCTCGCGGGCGCGCGACCAGGGCGTGCGGAACTCCATCCGGCCCCAGACGTCGTCGACCAGCGCCATCAGGTCGTCGGTGGTGCCGAGGTCGTCGGCGGCGATCCGCTCGGCGATCGCGTGCACGACCTTGCCGAACCCCTGGCTCGCCGAGCTGACCACCTCTCCCCCGGCCTCGCGGCGCAGGAACCACTGGGCGGGGCAGGTGAGCAGCCCCTCGAGCGCGCTGGCCGACAGGGTGATCGGCTCGGCGCCGGGACGCACCGGCTGGTCGGAGCGGGTCGGCTCGCGCAGCCCCCACCAGGTGGCGGGGTCGGCGCCGGCCGCCACCGGCCGGCCGTGGACGTCGGTCTCGGCGAGCAGCCGCAGCCGCCGGGCCGCGGCCGCGCGCAGCGGCTCGGGCTGCGTCGGGTCGGCGAGCGTGCGGCGGAGCTCGGCGACCAGCCCGGCCATCGACAGCGGACGGCGCGGGCGGCCGACGCGGTGCTCGGGGTCGCGACCCAGCTCGTGGACGAAGCGCGAGGGCTGCTCGCCGTCGTCGTCGGGCGAGGCGACCGCGGTGACCACGAGCCGCTGGCGGGCCCGGGTGCAGGCGACGTAGAAGAGCCGGCGCTCCTCGGCCAGCATCGCCGAGCGCGTCAGCGGGGGCTGCAGCCCGTCGCGGCCGATGCGGTCGGCCTGCAGCAGCGAGTCGCGGCGGCGCAGGTCGGGCCAGGCGCCCTCCTGCACGTGGGCGACGACGACCAGCCGCCACTCGAGCCCCTTGGAGCGGTGGGCGGTGAGCAGCCGCACGGCGTCGCCGCGGACCCCTCGGTCGGCCAGGGTGTCGCCCGGGATCTCCTGGGCCCGCAGCATCGCGGCGAACTCACGGACGCTCGGTGTGGCCCTTCTGCTCCTCGGCCCGGGCGGCCTGCTCGAACAGCGCGCAGATCGCGTCGAGGTCGCGGTGGGCCCGGCGCGCCGACTGCCCGCCGGCCTGGGTGGCCGCGCGGAGCCGGGACCCCCAGTCGGAGCCGTCCCAGAGCGTCCAGAGGACCTCCTCGGCGGTGGCCCCGGCGTCGAGGTCGTCGCGGGCCTGCGCGACCAGCCGCGCCAGCCTGCCGGCCCGCCGGGCGGGGGCGCCGTCGAGGCCGGCGACGGCGCCGGGGTCGACCACCGCCCGCCGGACCAGCTCGCGGGCGGGGACGGTCTCGCCGGCGGCGAGGGCGCGGGCCCGCATCGCCCGGGTGAGCGAGCGGACGTCGGTGGCGTCGAGGCCGCCGAGCGGCGAGGTGAGCAGCGCCTCGGCCCGGTCGGCGCCGACGTAGTCGTCGTGGGTGGGATCGGTGATCAGTCCGTCGACCACCACGCCGAGGGCACCGAGCAGCGGCAGCACCGCCGGCTCGCGCACCAGCGGCGTCTCGTCGCTGGCGACCTCGACCGGCACCCCGGCCGCGCTGAGCGAGCGGCGCAGCGCCGGGATCGAGCCGCGCCCGGACCGCACCAGCACCGCCATCTCCGACCAGCCGACGCCGTCCTCGAGGTGGGCGCGGCGCAGCAGGTCGGCGACGTGCTCGGTCTCGGCACGGGCGGTGTCGAAGGTGACCACGTCGACCGACCCGGGTCCGAAGACGTTGTCGGCCGGCTCGGGGTGCCGGAACGCGGTGTACTGCTCGTGCGGGATGGAGCCGGTGATCGAGATCGAGGCCGCGATCGTCGCGGGAGGCGCGCAGCAGCCGCGACCCGAAGCGGCGGGTGGTGCCCAGGGCGACCACCGGCGCGGGACTGCCGTCGGCGCGCGGGAAGGCGGTCGGGAACTCGAGGATGCCGCGCACGTCGGCGCCGCGGAAGCCGTAGATGGACTGGTCGGGGTCGCCGACCACGGTGAGGTGGCGCCCGTCGCCGGCGAGGGCGCGCAGCAGGGCGACCTGGCTGGGGTCGCTGTCCTGGTACTCGTCGACGAAGACGTGGCTGAACTGCGCCCGGAGCTCGTCGCGGTGCACCTGCGCCTCGATCACCGCGCGGGCGATCAGGTCGGGGTAGTCGATCGCGCTCAGGTCGCCCAGGACGTCGAGGTACTGGGCCAGGAAGAGGCCCGCGGCCACGAACTCCTCGATCTTCTCCTCGCGGCCCAGCGCCACCAGCTGCTCGGGGTCGAGGCCGCGCTCGCGGGCCCGGGACAGCACGGTGTGGACCTCGCGGGCGAAGCCGCGGGTGCCGACGGCGGCGCGCAGCCCCTCGGGCCAGCGCACCGACTCGGGGTTGTTGCTCAGCAGCTCCTGGAGGACGACGTCCTGCTCGGGGGCGGAGAGCAGCCGCAGCGGCGCGGCGTAGAGCTCGGCCGGGGAGTAGCGGCGGACCAGGCCGTAGGCGAAGGAGTGGAACGTCGAGCTGAGGCCGGTGGACATGGTGCGGCCGAGCCGGGCGGTGACCCGGTCGCGCAGCTGCTCGGCGGCCTTGCGGGAGAAGGTGAGCGCCAGCACCTGCTCGGGCGCGCACCCCCTCCTCGACCCGGCGGACGATGGCCTCGACCAGCGTCGTGGTCTTGCCGGTGCCGGGCCCGGCGAGCACGAGCAGCGGGCCGCCCGGGTGGTCGACGACGCGCTGCTGGTGCGCGTCGAGCGTGGGCACGTCGGTGACGACGTGGGGGCGCACCAGGCGGTACGTCGCCGAGGTCGAGCTGCTCATGGGTCCACCTCACCACAGGGCACCGACAGCGACCCGGGACGGCCCGCAGGGCGACCCGGGGTCAGGCCGGCAGGTCGGAGGAGACGCTCGTTGTAGGCACCGGCCGGCTCCTGGCCGGTGAGGCCCTGGATCGCGGTCATCACCTCGTCGGTGAGCTCGCGGCGGGCCCGGCCGGGCGGGATGCCGTCGAAGCGGTCGCCCACCTCGATCGGCCGGCCGAAGGAGATCGTGAACGACCTGATCCGCGGCACCCGGGCGCCGACGGGCTGGAGCCGGTCGGTGCCGACCAGTCCGACGGGGACGACGGGGGCGCCCGAGGTCAGCGCCAGGTGCGCCACCCCGGTGCGGCCGCGGTAGAGCCGGCCGTCGCGGGAGCGGGTGCCCTCGGGGTAGATGCCGAACGCCTCGCCCCGGCCGAGCACGCCCAGCGCGGTGTCGAGGCTGGCGATCGCGGCCTTGCTGTCGTCGCGGTCGACGGGCAGCATGCCGAGGGCCTCGAACCACGCCTTGGTGAACGCGCCCCTGGGCCCGGTGCCGGTGAAGTAGTCGGACTTGGCCAGGAAGGCGACCTTGCGCGGCACCACGACCGGGATCACCACGGAGTCGACGAAGCTCAGGTGGTTGCTGGCCAGGATGACCGGCCCGGTCGCCGGCACGTGCTCGAGGCCCCGCACCGTGGGACGCCACAGCGCCCGGGCAAGCGGCGGCACGACGGTGTCGAGGACGGTGTAGAGCATGTGACCATCCTCCCAGGCATCGGGCCGTCGGGCCGAGCGGGGCGACCGGAGGGTGGGCATCAGTCGGGTGGGCCGGCCTCGAGCAGCTGCGTGAAGCCGGCCTCGTCGAGCACGGGCACCCCGAGCTGCTCGGCCTTCTCGGCCTTGGACCCGGCGTTGTCGCCGACCACGACGAAGTCGGTCTTCTTCGACACCGAGCCGGCGGCCTTGCCGCCCCGCGCCAGGATCGCCTCCTTGGCGGAGTCGCGGCTGAAGTCGACGAGCGACCCGGTGACCACGACGGTCAGCCCCTCCAGCGTGCGCGGCACGGACTCGTCGCGCTCGTCGACCAGGGACACCCCCGCGGCCTCCCACGCGTCGACGATGGCGCGGTGCCACGGCACGTCGAACCACTCGATGACGGCCTCCGCGATCGTCGGGCCGACGCCGTCGGCGGCCGCGAGCTGCTCCTCGGAGGCCCCGCGGATGGCGCTCATCGAGCCGAACTCCTGGGCCAGCGCCCGGGCTGCGGTGGGGCCGACGTGGCGGATCGAGAGCGCCACCAGCACCCGCCACAGCGGCACCTGCTTGGCGCGGTCGAGCAGCTCGAGCAGGCGGACGCCGTTGGCGGAGAGCACCCGGCCCTCGACGGCGTCGTCGAGCTCGGTCTTCTTCGCGGCGCGCGTGAAGAGCTCGGTGCGGAGCAGCTGCTCGGGGGTGAGGTCGAAGACGTCGCCCTCGTTGACGATGACCCCGGCGTCGAGGAGCGCGCCGGCGGCCTCGTAGCCGAGGCCCTCGATGTCGAAGGCGCCGCGGCCGGCGACGTGGAAGACCCGCTCGCGGACCTGGGCGGGGCACCGCTCGTGGTTGGGGCAGCGGAGGTCCTTGTCGCCCTCCTTCTGCTGCGCCAGCGTGGTGCCGCAGGCGGGACACTCGGTGGGCATCACCCACGCGGCCAGCCCCTCGGGGCGCAGCGGCAGGACCGGGCCGAGGATCTCGGGGATCACGTCGCCGGCCTTGCGCAGGATCACGGTGTCGCCCGGTCGGACGTCCTTGCGCTTGACCTCGTGGGCGTTGTGGAGCGTGGCGTTCTCGACGGTGGAGCCGGCCACCCGGGTGGGCTCCATGACGCCGTAGGGGGTGACCCGGCCGGTGCGACCGACGTTGACCCGGATCTCGAGCAGCCGCGCGTTGACCTCCTCGGGGGGGTACTTGAAGGCGATCGCCCACCGCGGCGCCCGGCTGGTGGAGCCGAGCCGGCGCTGGAGGGCGACGTCGTCGACCTTCACGACCACGCCGTCGATCTCGTAGGCGACGAGGTCGTGGCGGTGCTCGCCGGCGTGCTCGACGAACTGCTGGACCTCGGCGAGCGAGCCCAGCACGCGCACCTGGTCGGACGTCGGCAGGCCCCACGCGGCCAGCGCCTCGTAGGCCTGCGACTGGGTGGCCGGCTCGAAGCCCTCGCGCGCGCCGATGCCGTGGCAGACCATGCCGAGCGCGCGGGTGGCGGTGACCCGGGGGTCCTTCTGGCGCAGCGAGCCGGCGGCGGCGTTGCGCGGGTTGGCGAACATCGGCTTGCCGGCCTCGGTCATCGCGTCGTTGAGCCGGGTGAAGGCGTCGACGGGAAGGAAGACCTCGCCGCGCACCTCGACCAGGTCGGGCACGGGGAAGCCGTCGGCAGCGGCCAGCCGGTGCGGGACGGAGTCGATGGTCTTGACGTTGGGCGTGACGTCCTCGCCGGTGGTGCCGTCGCCGCGGGTGAGCGCCCGCACCAGCCGGCCCTTCTCGTAGAGCAGGTTGATCGCCAGCCCGTCGACCTTGAGCTCGCACAGCAGGGCCGGGTCGTCGACGCCGTCGCGGGCCAGTCGTGCGTGCCACGCGGCGAGCTCGTCGAAGGAGAAGGCGTTGTCGAGGCTCTCCATCCGGCGCAGGTGGTCGACCGCGGTGAACTCGGTGGAGACCGCGCCGCCCACCTGCTGGGTGGGCGAGCCCGGCGTGCGGAGCTCGGGGAACTCCTCCTCGAGCTCCTCGAGCCGGCGCATCCGGGTGTCGAAGTCGGCGTCGGACAGCGTGGGCTGGTCGAGCACGTAGTAGCGCCAGCGGGCCTCCTCGACGGCCTCGGCCAGCGCTTGGTGCTCCTCGCGAGCGGCCTCGCTCGCGGGCGTCGGGTCGGGGGTGGTCTCGGCCATGGGCACATCTTGCCGCGCAGCACCGACATCCGGACGCGCGGCCACTCCGAAGACAGGGCGTGGAGACCGCACCCCCGGACGACCCGACCCGCCTCGCCGTCGGGCCCGGCCTGACCCGCCTCGACCTCGAGAGCCCGCCCCGGGCCGTCGTGCTGATGCTGCACGGCGGCACCCAGGTCAGCGAGGCCCCGGTGGAGGGACGCAGCGCGTCGTGGCGCCGCTCGGCCGCCATGCAGCGCGCGATCACCCCTCGTGCCCACGAGCACGGGGTGGCCACCTGGCTGCTGCGCTACCGGGTCCGCGGCTGGAACCGCGTCGGCGCCTCCGTGCCCGACGCTCGCTGGGCGCTCGAGGAGGTACGACGCGCGCACGGCGACGTGCCCGTCGTCCTGCTCGGGCACTCGATGGGCGCGCGCACCGCGGTGCACGTCGCCGACGACCCCGCGGTGGTGGGCGTCGTCGGCCTGGCGCCGTGGTGGTCGCTGCAGGACGACCCGGTGCACACCCTGTCCGGCACGCACCTGCGCGCGGCCCACGGCCGCTCGGACCGGATCACCTCGGCCCGGCAGACCCGCGCGTACGTCGCGGGCGCCGGCGAGGTCGCGTCGACCGCCTCGTTCACCGACATGGGCAGAGTCGGTCACTACCTGCTGCGGCGGATCCCCGCGTGGAACGACTTCGCGGTGAGGTCCGCGCTGGAGGTGCTCTGAGGGGTTTCGTGGCTCGCTCCGCTCGCACCTCAACCACCGGGAGGGCCGCCCCGGTGGTTGAGGTGTGAGGGCCGCCGGGCCCGAGCCACGAAACCCGCCGGCGAGATCGTGCCGCGAGCGGGAATGCCCCGCCGGGACGGGCTGTTCGACCTACGGAGCCGCTGCGCTCCCTCATCGTCCGGGTGGTCGACCCCGTCATCCTCCCTCACGCGTCACCACCCCGCACCCGAAGGAACACCCATGACCGACGCCACCATGGCCGAAGGACCGGCCGTCACCGGCAGCGAGCCCCGGCAGCCGCGGGAGGTGAACCTCCGCTGGGCGCTGGTGCTCATCTCCGTCGCCCAGCTGATGGTGGTGCTCGACGGCACCATCACCAACATCGCCCTGCCCTACATCGGCCGCGACCTCGCGGTCGCCCAGGCCAACCTGTCGTGGATCGTCACCGGCTACGCGCTCGCCTTCGGCGGCCTGCTGCTGCTCGGCGGCCGCCTCGGTGACCTCTACGGCCGCCGGCGGGTCTTCGCGACCGGCCTCACGCTGTTCGCGCTGGCCTCGCTGCTCGGTGGTCTCGCCCAGAACGAGGCCATGCTGCTCGGCTCCCGGGCGCTCCAGGGCGTCGGCGCCGCGCTGGCCGCCCCGGCGGCCCTCGCGCTGATCACCACCACGTTCCCGGCCGGCCCGAAGCGCAACCGCGCCTTCGCCGTGTACGCCGCGATGTCCGGCGCCGGCGCTGCCGTGGGCCTGATCCTCGGCGGCTGGCTCACCGGGCTGGAGGGCGTCGCCGGTCTCGACCTGAGCGGCTGGCGCCTCACCTTCCTGATCAACGTGCCGATCGGCCTGGTGGCCGCGTTCCTCGCTCCCCGCGTCCTGCGGGAGTCCGAGTCGCAGACCGGGCAGATGGACGTGCCCGGCGCCGTCACCGGCACCCTCGGCCTGCTCGGCCTGGTCTACGGCCTGACCCGCGCCGGCGAGGAGCAGTACGGCTGGGGCGACCCCTGGACCCTGGCCAGCCTCGCCGCGGGCGTCGCCCTGCTGGCGGTCTTCACGGTGATCGAGTCGCGCGCCGCCCACCCGCTGCTGCCGATCCGGATCCTCAAGAACCGCACCCGGGCGGCCAGCTTCACCGCGATGATGCTGGCGCCGGCGGCGATGTTCGCGATGTTCTACTTCCTCAGCCTCTTCATCCAGCAGATCGTCGGCTACAGCCCGCTGCGCACCGGCTTCGCGTTCCTGCCGTTCTCGTTCGGCATCGTGATCGGCGCGGCCCTGTCGTCCAACCTGGTCAACCGGGTCGACCCGCGGTTCCTCGCCGGCACCGGCACGCTGCTCGCGTCGACCGCGCTGTTCATGTTCTCGCGGCTGTCGATCGACGACTCCCCCACCGCGGTCGTCGCGGCCCTCGCGCAGGGCAACACCGCGGGCACCGACCTGAGCTACTGGACCAGCATCTTCCCGTTCGTGCTGCTGATGGCGATCGGCATGGGCCTGATCGTTCGTGCCGCTGACCCTCACCGCGGTGCACCACGTGCGTGCCGAGGACTCCGGCATCGGGTCCGGCGTGCTCAACACGATGCAGCAGATCGGTGGCGCGCTCGGCCTGGCCACGCTGAGCACGGTGTCGCTGCACTTCGCCAACAACCGGGGCGACCAGATCGCGCCGGCGCTGCTCAAGGCCACCACCGACGCGGGCATCGACCCGAGCATGCCGATCCCCGACTCACCGCTCACGTTCATCGAGGCGGCGGGGTTCCAGGCGACGTTCCTCGAGGGCGCCTCGCACGCCTTCCTGGTCGGCTCGATCATGATGCTCGGCGCCTCGCTGATCGTGTGGACGTTCCTCAACGTCAAGCACGAGGAGCTGGCCACCGACGGACCGGAGGCCGTGCACGTCGGCTGACCGCCGGATGGCCCGCCGGGTGGCCTCGACGGTCGTCGGCGGACTTCGGGCTCAGGTCAGGTGGCCGGGCTCGCGGCGTCGGAGCAGGTCAGTCGGCAGTGCCGCCTGCCGGGTGCGCAGCGCCGCCGGTGACGCCGCGGCCAGGCCACAGGTCGGCGTGAGCACCAGCGCGTCGCCGAGCGTCGCGGGGTCGAGGCCGACGAGGTCGAGCCAGCGCAGCACCCGCTCGGTCACCGCCGTGTCGCTCGGCGGGCCGGTCGGGTCCGCCGACGGGACGACGCCGAGCGCGACGGTCTCGCCCGCGTCGAGCGCCTCGGCGAGGACGTCGTGGTCGGCCGGCGCTCATCTGGTCGAGGTCGACCGACAGCCCGCGGGCACCGGCGCCGCGCAGCAGCGCCAGCGGCGCCCCGGCCGCGCACGTGTGCACCCACGGCTCGGCGCCGGCCTCGGCGATCGCGCGCCAGCACCCAGCCCAGGGCCTCGGAGGCCTCCGGCGGGTGCACGACGCGGTGGCGACCGAACCCGGACGCCGTGGGCACCCGCCCGGCCATGACCGCCGCCAGCGCGGGCTCGTCGACCTGCACGACGAGCCGGTCGACGCGCGGCAGCCGGCGGCGTACGTCGTGGACGTGGGCGAGCACGCCCTCGGCCAGCCCCTGGGCCAGGTCGCGGCGGGCGCCGGGGTCGCTGAGCACCCGGTCGCCGCGCGGCTTCTCGACGGTGGCGGCCAGGGTCCACGGGCCGGCCACCTGGATCTTGAACGTGCCGGCGTAGTCCTGGGCCTGCTCCTCGAGCCGGTCGAGGTCCTGGGCGAGCAGGCTGCGCGCGCGGCGGTGGTCGACCCCGGACGGCGCTCTGGCTGCCGGTGAGCCGCCAGCCGGCCGGCTGGAGGTCGACGGCCAGCCCGGCCACCACGGCCAGGCCGCGGCCGACCATGCCGGCCGTGACCCCGCGGCCCGGGCACCTCGGGCAGGTGGGGCAGGTCGGGGAGCTCGCCGAGCACCAGGCGCAGCGCCTCGTCGAAGCCGCGCTCGTCGTCGCCGGGCAGCGACCCGACCCCGGTGGCGAGCGTCATCCACCCACCCGCGTGGTGTCGGCGATGGTGGCGGAGCCGACGACGCGGGTGCCGTCGTAGATCACCGCGGCCTGGCCCGGCGCGATGCCGTACGCCGGGTCGAGCAGCTCGATGTCGACCTCGTCGCCCGTGACGGTCACCGACGCGCGGTGCTCGTCGCCGTGGGCACGGAGCTGGACGGTGGCGCCGGGGCCGGCGAGCCGGCGCGGCACGGTGCCGCACCAGCGGGGCCGGATGCCGCGCAGCCGCTCGACGGCCAGCCGCTCGCGCGGGCCGACGGTGACGGTGCCCGAGACGGGCTCGATGTCGAGCACGAAGCGGGGCTTGCCGTCGGGCGCCGGGCGCCCGATCCGCAGGCCCTTGCGCTGGCCGATCGTGTAGCCGTAGGTGCCCGTGTGCTGCCCGAGCACCTCGCCGCTGGCCTCGTCGACGATGTCGCCGCCGTGGTTGGGCGCCCGGTCGCCGAGCTTCTCGCGCAGCCAGCCGGCGTTGTCGCCGTCGGCGACGAAGCAGATGTCGTGGCTGTCGGGCTTGTCGGCCACCAGCAGGCCACGCTCGGCGGCCTCGGCGCGCACGAGGTCCTTGGTGGTGTCGCCGAGCGGGAACAGCGAGTGGGCCAGCTGGTCCTGGTCGAGGACGCCGAGCACGTAGGACTGGTCCTTGCCGTGGTCGACGGCGCGGTGCATCTCGATCAGCCCGTCGGCACCGGTCTCCAGCCGGGCGTAGTGACCGGTGGCGACGGCGTCGAACCCGAGCGCCAGCGCGCGGTCGAGGACGGCGGCGAACTTGATCTTCTCGTTGCAGCGCAGGCACGGGTTGGGGGTGCGCCCGGCGGCGTACTCGTCCATGAAGTCCTCGACGACGTCCTCGTGGAACCGCTCGGAGAGGTCCCAGACGTAGAACGGGATGCCGATCACGTCGGCGGCCCGGCGGGCGTCGTTGCTGTCCTCGATCGTGCAGCAGCCGCGGGCGCCGGAGCGGTAGGACGCCGGGTTGCGCGAGAGCGCGAGGTGGATGCCGGTGACGTCGTGCCCGGCCTCGACCGCCCGGGCGGCGGCCACCGCGGAGTCGACGCCCCCGGACATGGCCGCGAGGACCTTCAGGGGGCGCGGTCATCGTCGGCTGGTCCGGGCGCGCTCGACGACCGGCCCGATCGCCTCGACCAGCGCGTCGACGTCGGCCTGGGTGGAGGTGTGGCCGAGCGAGAAGCGCAGCGAGTGACGCGCCGCCTCGGGGGTGCAGCCCATCGCCAGCAGCACGTGGGAGGGCTGCGGGACGCCGGCGGAGCAGGCGGAGCCGGTGGACGACTCGATGCCGCGGGCGTCGAGCAGCATCAGCAGCGAGTCGCCCTCGCAGTCGGGGAAGCCGAGGTGGGCGTTGCCGGGCAGCCGCGCGACGTCGGGCGAGCCCAACGGGGCGCCGTGCAGGTGGGCGTCGGGCACCGCCTCGATCACCCGGCGGACGAGGTCGTCGCGCAGGGCGCCCACGCGGGCGGCGTGCTCGGCCTGGTGCTTCACCGACAGCTCGACCGCGGCGGCGAAGCCCGCGATGGCCGGGGTGTCGAGGGTGCCGCTGCGGATGTCGCGCTCCTGGCCGCCACCGTGCACGAGCGGCGAGACCGCGAGCTCGCGGCGTACGACGAGCGCGCCCACGCCGTAGGGGCCGCCGACCTTGTGCCCGGTCAGGGCGAGCGCGTCGACGCCGGACGCGGCGAAGTCGACGCGCAGCGAGCCGACGGCCTGCACCGCGTCGGTGTGCACGGGGATGCCGTGGGCGGCCGCGAGCGCGACCACCTCCTCGACGGGCTGGACGGTGCCGACCTCGTTGTTGGCCCACATCACCGAGATCAGGGCGACGCTCTCGGGGTCGCGCTCGATCGAGGCGCGCAGGGCGTCGAGGTCGAGCAGGCCGTGGCCGTCGACCGGCAGCAGCTCGACCTCCGCGGACTCGTCCTCGGCCAGCCACTCGACGGGGTCGAGCACGGCGTGGTGCTCGACGGCGGTGACCAGCACCCGGCGCCGACGCGAGTCGGCCCGCTGGCGGGCCCAGAAGATGCCCTTGAGCGCGAGGTTGTCGGCCTCGGTGCCGCCGGAGGTGAAGACCACCTCGCCGGGCCGGCAGCCCAGCGCCTGCGCGATCGTCTCGCGCGACTCCTCGACGACCCGCCGGGCACGCCGGCCCGAGGCGTGCAGCGAGCTCGCGTTGCCGGTGTCGAGCAGGTGACGGGTCAACGTCTCGACCGCCACCGGCAGCATCGGCGTGGTGGCGGCGTGGTCGAGGTAGACGGGGGGCGAGCTCATGACCGCTCCAGACTACGGCGCGGGGTCACACGCCGACGAACCCGCTCAGCGGGGGCCGACACCGGCCCGGACGACGACGGCCCGGACGACGGCATGGTCGGTGCCGGGCACGACCGCCCGGGACGACGCCGTCGCGGTCCAGCCGTCGGCGACCAGCACGTGGTCGATCCGGACCACCGGACCGAGCAGCCCGAGCAGCGGGAACGTGTCGCCGACCGGCCAGGTCGGTGCCCAGCCGGCGTTGGTCAGCTCGGCCGCGTCGCGGTAGCCCAGCCCGCCGAGCGCCCGCAGCGGTGCGTGGTCGGGCGTGGCGTTGAGGTCGCCGACGACCAGGTCGGGGGTCCAGCGCTGCACCGCCGCGCGGATCGCGGCGTGGTCGGTGCGCCACTGCCCCGGCAGGGTCGGCGGGGCGGGGTGCACGGCCAGCACGGTCATCCCGGTGTCCGTGCGCACGAGCAGGCCCGTGCTGAACAGGTCGAGCTCCGCCAGGACCTCGACGGGCCCGGCCGCGAAGACCGCCGTGCCCTGCACGGAGTCCGCGGCGCCGGCCGTCCCGACCCGGTGCGGCAGCAGGTCGTCGAGCCCCGCCGCCTCGAGCGCGGACAGGGCCGGTCGGTGAGCTCGCTGGCGACCAGCACCGAGGCCCGGTCGGCGCGCACCCGGGCGACCAGCGCCTCGGCGTCGGCCCGTCCGAAGAGCAGGTTGCTGGTCAGCACGACCTCCGGCTCCGCGCCGTCGGCCGGCGCGGGGGCCTCGCCCAGCACCTGCGGGGCGAACCACGCCGCGTGCAGCACCAGCCCGGCGAGCGCCACCAGGGCACCCGTCGCGGCCAGGCCGGTGGCGCGGCCGCGGCGTCGGCGGCGCACCCGCGAGACGACCAGCCAGCACGAGCAGCACCAGCGCGCCGGCGTACAGGGGCAGCGCCAGGGGCGTGAACGCGACGAGCTGCACCAGCCGACCCCACGAGGGGTCACCCAGGCGCGCCCCGGTGACCAGCAGCGCGGGCAGCAGCAGCACCGTCGCGACGGCGGCGAGCACCCGCTCGAGGACGCATCGCTCAGAGGAGGACGAGGTCGTCGCGGTGCACGACCTCGCGCTCGTAGGCCGCGCCGAGCTCGCGCTTGAGGTCGTGGGAGGAGCGGCCGACCAGCATCGGGATCTCGGCGGCGTCGAAGTTGACCAGGCCACGCGCGACCGGGCGCCCGTCGGGGCCGGCGAGGTCGACGGGATCACCGGCCACGAAGGTGCCGGAGGCGCCCGTGACGCCCGCGGCGAGCAGCGAGGCGCGGCGCTGCACCACCGCGCGCACGGCGCCCTCGTCGAGCAGGACGGTGCCGGCCGGCTCGGTGGCGTGGGCGAGCCACAGCAGCCGGGTGGGCTGACGTCGTCCGGTGGTGTGGAAGAGCGTGCCGACCGGGGCACCGGCGAGGGCCTCCCCCGCCTGGTCGGCGGAGGTGAGCACCACCGGGACGCCGGCGCCGGTGGCGATCTGCGCGGCCTGGACCTTGGTCTGCATCCCGCCGGTGCCGAGGCCGGCGCCGCCCGTCTTGCCGATGCGCACGTCGGCGAGGTCGTCGACCGAGGCCACCTCGCTCACCAGCCTGCTGCCGGGGTCGGAGGGCTTGCCGTCGTAGAGGCCGTCGACGTCGGAGAGCAGGACGAGCAGGTCGGCGTGCACGAGGTGGGCCACCAGCGCGGCGAGCCGGTCGTTGTCACCGAAGCGGATCTCGGTGGTCGCCACGGTGTCGTTCTCGTTGACGATCGGGAGCACGCCGAGCTCGAGCAGCGTGGCGAAGGTCTGCTGGGCGTTGCGGTAGTGGGCCCGCCGGGTGACGTCGTCGACGGTGAGCAGCACCTGACCGGTGACGATCGCCGTGCCTCGCGAGCTCGTCGGTGTAGCGGTGCACCAGGAGCCCCTGCCCCACCGAGGCCGCGGCCTGCTGCGCGGCCAGCGCCCGAGGACGCCGGGCGAGGCCCAGCGGGGCGAGGCCGGCGGCGATCGCGCCCGAGGAGACCAGCACGACCTCCCTGCCCGCGGCGTGCGCGGCGGCCAGGACGTCGACGAGCCGGCGCAGCCGGTCGGGGTCGATGCCCACCGGCGGTGGTGGTCAGGGACGAGGAGCCGATCTTGACGACGATCCGGCGGGCGTCGGTGACCTCAGGGCGCATCGGGGTCGGACTCCGCCCAGTCGGGGTCCTCGGCCGATCCGATCTCGTAGGAGCTGGGCCCCTTGTCGGGCCGTGACTCCCGCTCGATGCGCTCGTCGAGACGACGGGCCACGTCGGCGCGGGTCTCGCCGTCGGCGCGCTCGCCGAGGCCCTCCTGGATGTCGCGGCGGCGCTGCGCGGCCGGACGGTCCTCATCGAAGCGCTGGTCCTCGCCACGGCGGGACAGGATCTCCGCGCCGGCGTCGATGCCGGGCTTGAAGTCGAAGACGACGGCGTTCTCGGGGGGTCCGATCAGCACCGCGTCGCCCTCCTGCGGCACCCATCCGGACCAGCTTGGACTCGACGCCGAGCCGGTTGAGCCGGTCGGCGAGGTAGCCGACGGCCTCGTCGTTGCTGAAGTCGGTCTGGCGCACCCAGCGCTCCGGGCTTGGTGCCGCGCACCTGCCAGCCGACGTCGGTGCGGTCGACGGTGAAGTCGCCGCTGCCGTCGGCGCTCGGCGGGCGCAGCACGATCCGGGTCGGCACCGCCACCTCGAGCTCGGCGCGGGCGGCCTTGACGACCTCGGCCATCGCGAACGTCAGCTCGCGCAGCCCCGCGCTCGAGGCCGCGGAGACCGGGAAGACCCGCAGCCCGCGCTCGCGCAGCTCGTCGGTGACCATGTCGGCGATCTCGTGACCGTCGGGCACGTCGATCTTGTTGAGCGCGACCAGGCGCGGACGGTCCTCGAGACCGCCGTAGCGGCTGAGCTCGAGCTCGATGATGTCGAGGTCCTCGACCGGGTTGCGGCCGGGCTCCATCGTGGCGGTGTCGATCACGTGGACGATCGCGGCGCAGCGCTCGATGTGGCGCAGGAAGTCGTGGCCGAGGCCGCGGCCCTCGCTGGCGCCCTCGATCAGGCCCGGCACGTCGGCGACGGTGAACGTCGTCTGGCCGGCGGTGACCACGCCGAGGTTGGGCACCAGGGTGGTGAAGGGGTAGTCGGCGATCTTGGGCCGCGCCCGCGACATCGCGGCGATCAGGCTGGACTTGCCGGCGCTCGGGAAGCCGACCAGGCCGATGTCGGCGACGACCTTCATCTCGAGGGAGATCTCGAGCTCGTCGCCGGGCTCGCCGAGCAGCGCGAAGCCGGGCGCCTTGCGCTTGGCCGAGGCCAGCGCGGCGTTGCCGAGCCCGCCGCGACCGCCCTCGGCGACGATCAGCTCGGTGCCGGGGCCGATCAGGTCGGCGATGACCTCGCCGTTGCTGGTCACCACGGTGCCGTCGGGCACCGGCAGCACGAGGTCCTGGCCGTGGGCGCCGTTCTTGTGCCCGCCGGCGCCCTGGCCGCCGTTGTCGGCCTGGCGCTTGGGGCTGTGGTGGTACTCGACCAGCGTGGTCACGTCGGGGTCGACCCGCAGGATCACCGAGCCGCCGGGGCCGCCGTTGCCGCCGTCCGGACCGCCGAGGGGCTTGAACTTCTCGCGGTGGACCGAGGCCACGCCGTGGCCGCCGCGCCCGGCGCTCACGTGCAGCGTGACCCTGTCGACGAAGGTCGGGACTGCCATGCGAGCTCCTGGGTTGGTGAGGGAAGGACGAAGGGCGCCCCGATGCGGGACGCCCTTACGTGCTCGGGTCGGACCCGAGGGGTCTGGGGCGGAGCCCCAGCGGGGGTTCACGGGAGCGGAGCCCCCGTGCGTGTCACTCGCCGGGGACGATGTTGACGACCTTGCGGCCGCGCTTGCGACCGAACTCGACCGCACCCGCGACCAGCGCGAACAGGGTGTCGTCGCCGCCGCGGCCGACGCCGCTGCCCGGGTGGAAGTGGGTGCCCCGCTGGCGGACGATGATCTCGCCGGCGTTGACGGCCTGACCACCGAAGCGCTTCACACCGAGGCGCTGGGAGTTGGAGTCGCGACCGTTCTTGGTGGACGCGGCGCCCTTCTTGTGTGCCATTTCGTGATCCTTCGCTGAACTCGGAGCCGAGGCTCAGAGAGTGATGTCGGTGACCTTGACCTGGGTGTACTTCTGGCGGTGACCCTGGCGCTTCTTGTAGCCGGTCTTGTTCTTGAACTTCTGGATGATGATCTTGGGGCCCTTGGTGGCGCCGAGGACCTCGACGGTCACGGTCGCCTTGTCGAGGCCGGTGGCGGTGACCTTGTCACCGTCGACCGCCATGACCATGGGCAGGCTGAGGGACTCGCCGACGGCGGTCGAGACCTTGTCGATCTCGATGACGTCGCCCACAGCGACCTTCTGCTGCTTGGCGCCTGCGCGCACGATCGCGTACACCGCGGTCTCCTTCGTTGTCACGTCACGTCTGAGGTCTGAGGCACGCCGGCACCACCGGGGGAACTGGTCGGACTGGTGGTGGGATGCCGTGCAGAGGGCACACCGAAGTGCACCGAGGGTCAATGGTACGGACCCGAGGTGCCCACAGCAATTCGTGGGTCCCGGTCCGCACCGCTCAGCGCTTGCGGGGGCCCCGCTTCTTCACCGGCACGTGCTCCACCGCACCGGCGTCCGGCTCGACGGCTCCCCGGGCCCGGTCGGCAGCCGTCCTGGTCGGCGCCGCCGGCCGGCGGTCCGGCCGGCCGGCTGGCGCTGCGGCCGCGGGTCCGGGTGACCACCTTGGGCGGCTCGGGAGCCGTCGCGGAGGTCTCGTCGACCGGCGCCGACGAGTCGGTGGCCGGGGCGGGCGTGGCGGGTGTGGCGGGCGTGGTCGGCACCTGGATCGGTGCGGCCGGGTCGCTGCCGCGCCCACCGGGGTGCCGGCGGGGCGGCTGGCGCTGCGCCGGGTGCGGGTGACGACGCGCGGGTGCCGTGGACACCGGGGCCGGGACCGGCTCGGGGTCCGGCTCGGCGACCGGTGCGGCCTCCGGTGCCGGCTCCGGCACCTCCGGCGCGCTGATCGGGCTCCTCCGCCACCGGGGGGCCGGCTCCTCGACCTGGTCGGTCACGGGCGCGGGCTCCTCGGCCTGGCTGCTGACCGGGGCCTCGGCGACCGGCGGGGTCTCCAGCACGGGCGCGGACTCGGTCTGCTCCTGGTCGCTGCTCCTGGTCACCTGGTCCTGGCCCTGGTCGCTGGTCGCGCTCGTCGGTGTGGTCGGCGTCGGGCCGCGGCGGCTTGGCCATCGCCGCGACGTCCTTGGGCGAGGGCGCCTTCGGAGCAGCGGACCTGCCCGCCCGAGCCGTTGTCGCCGCCGTCGTCGTCCCGAGCGGCCGCGGCCACGGCCACCGCCGCCACCGCCGCCGCGCTTGCGACCACCGCCGCGGCGCGGCTCGTCGTCGCCCCTGGCGGGCTCGACCGGCATGTCGTGGACCACGAGGCCGCGGCCCTGGCAGTGCGAGCAGTTCTCGCTGAAGGCCTCGAGCAGGCCGGTGCCGATCCGCTTGCGGGTCATCTGCACCAGGCCGAGCGAGGTGACCTCGGCGACCTGGTGCCGGGTCCGGTCGCGGCCCGAGGCACTCGACCATCCGGCGCAGCACGAGGTCGCGGTTGGACTCGAGCACCATGTCGATGAAGTCGACGACGATGATGCCGCCGATGTCGCGCAGCCGCAGCTGGCGCACGACCTCCTCGGCGGCCTCCAGGTTGTTCTTGGTGACCGTCTCCTCGAGGTTGCCGCCGGAGCCGGTGAACTTGCCGGTGTTGACGTCGACGACCGTCATCGCCTCGGTGCGGTCGATGATCAGCGACCCGCCCGACGGCAGCCAGACCTTGCGGTCGAGCGCCTTGGCGATCTGCTCGTCGATGCGGTAGGCGCGGAAGACGTCGCCGTCGTCGGAGTAGCGCTCCATCCGCTCGGCGAGGTCGGGCGCCATGTGCTCGACGTAGTCGTGCACGGTCGCCCAGGCGTCGTCGCCCTGGATGACCAGCTTGCCGAAGTCCTCGGTGAACAGGTCGCGGACGACCTTCAGCGTCAGGTCGGGCTCGCCGTAGAGCAGCTTGGGGGCGCCGCCCTTCGACTTCGCCTCGATGTCCTCCCAGCGCGCCTTCAGCCGCTCGACGTCGCGGGTGAGCTCGTCCTCGGCGGCACCCTCGGCCGCGGTGCGCACGATCACGCCGGCGGAGCTCGGCACGACCTCCTTGAGCAGGGCCTTGAGCCGGCTGCGCTCGGTGTCGGGGAGCTTGCGGGAGATGCCGCTGGTGGTGCCGTCGGGCACGTAGACCAGGAACCGGCCGGCCAGGCTGACCTGGCTGGTGAGCCGGGCGCCCTTGTGGCCGATGGGGTCCTTGGTGACCTGCACGAGCACGGACTGGCCCGAGCTGAGCACGGACTCGATCTTGCGCGGCGAGCCCTCCTTGTGGCCCAGCGCCGACCAGTTGACCTCGCCGGCGTAGAGCACGGCGTTGCGGCCCTTGCCGATGTCGATGAACGCGGCCTCCATCGAGGGCAGCACGTTCTGCACGCGGCCGAGGTAGACGTTGCCGATCAGCGAGGTCTGCGACTCGCGGGCGACGTAGTGCTCGACGAGCACCTTGTCCTCGAGGACGGCGATCTGGGTGAGGTCGTCGCGCTGCCGGACCACCATCACGCGGTCGACGGCCTCGCGGCGGGCCAGGAACTCCGCCTCGCTGACGATCGGCGCCCGGCGCCGTCCGGCCTCGCGGCCCTCGCGGCGACGCTGCTTCTTCGCCTCCAGGCGGGTCGAGCCCTGGAGCGAGGTGATCTCGTCCTCGGCCGAGCGGGGCTTGCGCACCCGGGTGACGGTGTTCTGCGGGTCGTCCCCGCCGCCCTGGCCGTCGTCACCCTCGCGGCGCCGACGCCGCCGGCGGCGCGACGTGCCGTTCTCGTCGCCGTCGTCGTCGGAGTCCCGCGGTCGGCCGTCGGCCTTCTCGCCGCGGCCGCCGCCCTTGCCGCGGCCGCCGCCGTTGCCGCCGTTGCCGCCGTTGCCAGCCACCGCCGCCGTTGCGGCTGCGCTTCTCGTCGTCGCCCGGTCGCCGGACTGCTCGTCGCCGGCGTCGGACTGGTCGCCGGAGCCGTTGTCGCCGCCGCGAGTCACCGGACTTGCGACGACGGCGGCCGCCGCGACGACGTCGTCGACGGGGACCTCCGTCACCGGAATCGTCGCCCGAGTCGTCGCCGAGTCGTCTGTCGGTGTCGTCGTCGCGTCGTCGGAGCCGCTGCGCCTGGTCGTCGGCGTCGACGTCGCCTCGGACGTGGGCGGTCTGGCGCCGACCGCGCGTCGGCCTCGGCATGCGCTCGGTGGGGCCTCGGGCGGCCGTCGTCGGCCTCGGGGGTCGCCTCGGCGTCGGCCGCGGTCGTCGCGAGCGTCGTGCGCGCGGCGCGAGCCGGACCGCGGGCGCTCCGCCTCCGGGTGCGGGTGGTGGTCGTGGTGGTCGGCGGCTGGAACAGCACCGCGGCGCCGCGCCGCCGGCGCGTCGCCCGGCTGCGCAGCAGCGGCGTCGCCGCCGGCTGGCCGGCGTCGTCGCGTCGGCGCCGGCCTCGGGCTTCTGCGGCGGTCTTCTTGCTCGCGGCTCCGCTTGGCCGGGGCCTTCTTGGCCGCCTTCTTCGCGGGGGCGGGCGCCTCGCGTGGTCGGGCCGTCGGCTCGTCGGTCCGGTCGTCGACCGGGGCCTCGGGCGTGTCGAGGCCCTGGAGCGGCTCGTCGGCGGACGGCCGTGGCGGCCGCCTTCTTGGCCGGAGTCTTCTTCGCGGCGGCCTTCTTGGCGGGCGCCTTCTTGGCGGCGGCCTTCTTGGCGGGGGCCTTCTTCGCGGCCTTCTTCGCGGGCGGAGCCTCGTCCGTCGCGGGAGCGTCCTGCTCGGCCGGCGTGTCGACGGGAGCCTCGGCCGGCGTCTCCGCGTGCGGGTCGGCGGGCGTCTCGGCCGGCGTGGGGGTGGTGGGGGTCTCGTCAGCCATGTGCTGCTCCTCGGCCCGGCCGCTCTCGCGTGTCCGGGCGGTTTGGATGGGCCGCGGACCCGGCGCGAGCGCTCTCGGTCGACGGCACAAAGCCTGTCATCGGTACGGCGACACCCTCCGCACTGCGTCGCTGGGCACGAGTCGGCTCGCCTGCCGCGGTCGACATCCCCACCCGGGTCGTGGAAGGACCGCTGTCACCGGTCCTGCCGTGCCCCGGCCCGCATGGGCCGCGTCGCGGTCTGGCGACGACCTGCACCCACCGTGCCGCCCCACCGAACGGGTCGGGAGCCGGCGAGAACGTCGTCGGGTCGACTCAGGGGGCGCAGCTCGTCGTGCCGGGCTCGCTACACCAAACGCCGAGCAGGCTCCGGTCGTCGACCAGTGACGAGTATCGCACAGTGGCCGGGTCCCGGGGGTCATCGTCCGGGTCGCAGCGGGTCGCCGATCGCGCCCGTCTCCTCGTCGAGCGGACCCTGGGCGAGCCGGGTCAGCAGGGCTCCGCCGGTGATCTCGAGGCCGGCGCTGCGCGCCAGGCCGCTGAGCACGTCGTCGGGTCGCACCGACGGGACGGCGTGGCGCAGCACCAGCTCGAGCCGGGTGCGCGAGGTCGTCCGCCGGGGCCGGCGTGTCGTCCGTCCCGTCGGGGTCGAGCACGGTCAGCGCGAGCACCGGGGCGCGGCAGTCGAACTCCCGCACCCCCTTCTTGGTCATCCGCTCCACGGTCACCGGCCCGCCGGCGAGGAAGCCGGCCACGGCCTCCCGCGGCGACGTCGTGGGGCAGCTCGACGTCGATCACCCAGTGGCTGGCCTCGAGCCGGTCGGCGACGCCCGCCGCCGGGCGAGACGACCACCTCGACGATGTCGAGGCCGTCGGGCATCGCGTCGGCGAGCTGACGGCGTACGTCGTCGGGGTCGACCACGGTCGGCCAGGCCGATCTCGAGGTACTCGGCCTCGCTGGCGGCGCCGGTGGGTGCCGCGCCGGCGTAGGAGATGCGCGGGTGGGGGTTGAAGCCCGAGGAGTAGGCCATCGGCACCCGGGCCCGCACGACCGCGCGCTCGAAGGCGCGGCTGAAGTCACGGTGGCTGGTGAAGCGGAGCCGGCCAC
Organism: uncultured Actinomycetota bacterium; assembly: GCA_963834285.1. GTDB lineage: Bacteria > Actinomycetota > Actinomycetes > Propionibacteriales > Nocardioidaceae > Nocardioides. The sequence continues at coordinate 43,634 of CAWIAZ010000002.1, forward strand.
GCTTGGCGTAGCGGATCCGCAGCCGCTGCACCGGGGGTGCCTGCTGCTCGGGCTGCTCACGGCTCACGGTGCTGCGACCTGCTCTCTGGCGTCCTTCATGGCAGGGGAAGGGTAGACCGTGCCGACCCGGAGCCCGTCGAGCCAGTCGGTCAGCCGGGCCGCCTCGGCGTCCAGGTCGCGCCGCCGCGCGGCCGGCACGGCCTCCTCGAGGGCCAGGTGCACCACGTCCCGCGGCGTCCTGCACCCAGCACCCGACCACCCGTCCGTCGACCCAGGCGGTGGTGCCGGCGTTGCCGTTGCTGTCGAAGAGCCGGGCGGCGTGCGCGCCGAGGTAGAAGTCGCGCTGCTTCCACGCCATCACCGTGGGGTCGAGCACGGGCAGCAGCGCCACCCACGGGCCCGGGTCGGCGACGGGCTCCAGGTCGTCGGGCAGCACCCAGCCGGTCTCGCCGGAGTCGAGCTCGACCCCGACGGCGCCGACGTCGCCGAGCGCCCGGCGGACGACGGTCTTGGTGCCGCCCAGCCACCACACGAGGTCGGTCTCGGTGCCGGGACCGAAGCTGTGCAGCCACCGCGTCCACCAGGGCGGCATAGCCCTCGGCCTCGGCGAGCGGGCGGGGCGTCTCCCCCAGCCAGGCCTCGCCGCGTCGTCCAGCGCGGCCGTGAGGTGCGCCAGTGGCCGGTGTTGACGCCGCGCACGACCTCCGCGGCGGCACCGAGGTAGGTGAGGACCCGGGCCGAGCCCCACGCCCCGCCCGCCGGAGCGCCACCTGCACGGCGAGGTCCGGCACGGCCGCGCGGACCTCGACGCCGGTGCAGCCCGGCCGGCTCGGCCCGGAGCCGCTCGAGCACGGCCTCGCAGGCCTCGGTCCAGCCAGGCGGCGCCGTCGGCGGTGAGGCCGGCGCGCTCGACGTCCTTGGCCATCCGGCGTCCCTCGGCACCGGCCGTCCTGGCCGACGCGCTGCCCCAGGCGGCGGGCACCAGGTCGCGCGGGAAGACGAACAGGGTGCGCCGCATGGCCAGCTGCTTGACCAGCGTGCGGTCGTCGTAGAGCGCGCGGTCGACGTCGGCGGACGCTGCAGCCCGTCGACCCGGGCCCACAGCGAGAGGTAGACGGTCGCAGGCTCGGTGGAGTGCAGCACCGTCACCGCCTCGGTGGCCTGCTCGGGGGTGGCGACGCGCGGGACCGGGGCCAGGGCGTGCCGCACGGCGAGCCGGTGGCGGCGTTCCTGGTCGGAGATTCGGCGCACGCGACCATCCTGCACGGCCTAGATTGACCTCCGAGGACGGCCCGCCGGGCCGCGAGCCAGGAGGCACCCGATGTCCTACCCTCCCCCGCCCAGCGGACCCGACGACCCGGCCGATCCCGAGGAACCCGCCGAACCCCTACGGCGCGCCGCAGGACCCCCCGCAGCCGCCCGCGCCGCCGTACGGCCAGCCGACCTACGGCCAGCCGCCGACCTACGGCCAGCCACCGCCCGTACGGCCAGCCGCCGGCGTACGGCCAGCCCCGCCGCCGGGGTTCGGCTCGCCGTACGAGAAGCCGCCGAGCCAGGCGCTGGCGATCTGGGCCCTGGTGCTGGCCTGCATCCCGTGCCTGATCACCAACCTGGTCTCGGTGGTGCTGGCGATCCTGGTGCTGACCGGCAAGAAGGCCGGCCGGGTCCTGGCGATCATCGCCCTGGTCGTCAACGCCGTCGTGATCATCGGCTGGGTCGCGCTGATCACGCTGGGCGTGATGTTCGGGAGCACGCCGATCGACGACCTGAGGACCGGGCAGTGCTTCACCGCCGACGGGCTCACCGACGACGAGACCGGCGGGGTGCGCAGCATCGAGGTCGTCGAGTGCTCCGAGTCGCACGACGCCGAGGTGGTCGGCACCAACGAGCTCGACGCCGACGAGGCCGCCGACTACGCCGACCTGTCCGCCGAGGACCTCTGCCGGCCGCTGGTCGACGCCGACGCCCTCGCGGACAGCGAGCAGGACCTCACCGTGACGGCCCTGACCCAGACGACGGAGCCGTCAGCCGGCGACCTGATGGTGTGCGCCGCCCACACGAGGGACGGAGCGCCGCTCGTCGGCCCGCTCGGCTGACGCCGGGGAGGTCGCGGTGCGCTCAGACCACGCTGAGCGGGAGCAGCTGCTGGCCGGTGGGGCCGATCTGGATCTCGGTGCCCATCTCGGGGCACACGCCGCAGTCGTAGCACGGGGTCCAGCGGCAGTCGTCGACCTCGACGGAGGAGTCGGGGTCGATGGCGTCCTCCCAGTCGGCCCACAGCCAGTCCTTGTCGAGGCCCGAGTCGAGGTGGTCCCAGGGCAGGACCTCGTCGTAGGTGCGCTCGCGGGTGGTGTACCAGTCGAGGTCGACCCCGGTGCCGGCCAGGCCGACCTCGGCGCCGTCGACCCAGCGGTCGTAGGAGAAGTGCTCGCTCCAGCCGTCGAACCGGCCGCCGTCGCGCCACACCTGCTCGATGACCGCGCCGATCCGGCGGTCGCCTCGGGAGAGCAGTCCCTCGATCGTGCCGGGCTTGCCGTCGTGGTAGCGGAACCCGATCGCCCGGCCGTACTTGCGGTCCTCGCGCACGGTGTCGCGCAGCTTCTTGAGGCGGGAGTCGGTGGTCTCGTGGTCGAGCTGCGCGGCCCACTGGAACGGCGTGTGCGGCTTCGGCACGAAGCCGCCGATCGAGACGGTGCACCGGATGTCGTTGCGGCCGGAGACCTCGCGGCCCTTGGCGATCACCTTCCGGGCGAGGTCGGCGATCTGCAGCACGTCCTCGTCGGTCTCGGTGGGGAGCCCGACCATGAAGTAGAGCTTCACCTGCCGCCAGCCGTGCGAGTACGCCGTCGCGACGGTGCGGATGAGGTCCTCCTCGGTGACCATCTTGTTGATCACCTTGCGCAGCCGCTCCGACCCACCCTCGGGCGCGAAGGTCAGGCCCGAGCGGCGGCCGTTGCGGGAGAACTCGTTGGCCAGCGTGATGTTGAAGGCGTCGACCCGGGTGCTGGGCAGCGACAGCGAGACGTTGGTGCCCTCGTAGCGGTCGGCCAGGCCCTTGGCGACGTCGCCGATCTCGGTGTGGTCGGCCGAGCTCAGCGAGAGCAGGCCGACCTCCTCGAAGCCGGACTCGCGGATGCCGTTCTCGACCATGTCGCCGATCGTCTTGATCGACCGCTCGCGCACCGGGCGGGTGATCATGCCCGCCTGGCAGAAGCGGCACCCGCGGGTGCAGCCGCGGAAGATCTCGACCGAGAAGCGCTCGTGGACGGTCTCGGCCAGCGGCACCAGCGGCTTGCGCGGGTAGGGCCAGGCGTCGAGGTCCATCAGCGTGTGCTTGGTGACCCGGAACGGGATGCCGGGGCGGTTGGGCACGACGGCCTCGATCGTGCCGTCGGCGGCGTAGACGACGTCGTAGAAGCGGGGCACGTAGATGTTGCCGGTGACGGCGAGGCGACGCAGCACCTCGTCGCGGCCACCGGGGCGGCCCTCGCCCTTCCACTCCCGGACGACCTCGGAGATCGCGAGCACGACCTCCTCGCCGTCACCGAGCACGGCGGCGTCGATGAAGTCGGAGATCGGCTCGGGGTTGAAGGCCGCGTGGCCGCCGGCGAGCACGATCGGGTCGTCGTCGGTGCGGTCGACGCTGTGCATCGGGATGCCCGCGAGGTCGAGGGCGTTGAGCATGTTGGTGTAGCCGAGCTCGGTGGAGAAGCTCAGGCCGAAGACGTCGAAGGCCCGCACCGGGCGGTGCGCGTCGACGGTGAACTGCGGGATCGGGCCGAGGCTGTCGCCGGTGCGCATCACCTGCTCCATGTCGGGCCACACCGCGTAGGTGCGCTCGGCGACGATCCAGTCGCGCTCGTTGAGCACCTCGTAGAGGATCTGCACGCCCTGGTTGGGCAGCCCGACCTCGTAGGCGTCGGGGTACATCAGCGCCCAGCGGACGGTCTCGCCGCCGTCGGCGGTCGTGGCGGCGCAGTCCCAGTCCTTGACCGTGGAGTTGAGCTCGCCGCCGACGTACTGGATCGGCTTGGTCACCTCGTGGAGGCGGGGCTCCAGGCGGGGGAAGACCGACTCGGCAGACACGGATGCACCTCGGGGGATCGGGATCAGGACGACTGCCCAGCGTACGCGGCGCGAGCCAGTCCCGGGGAAACCGTGGTGGTACGGCGCTCCCTCGGCCGCCTCCCTAGGATTCGTGACATGACCACGACCGCGTCCGTCGGCCGCTTCCCCTGGACCGTGGTGGTCCCCGTCCTGGCTGCCGTGGTCCTGGTCCCCACCTGGGGCACCTACCCCGGCCCGGTCCTCGCGGCCGTGCTCGGCGTGCTGCTGATCGGTGCCGTGCTCGCGGCCGTCCACCACGCGGAGGTGGTCGCGCACCGGGTCGGTGAGCCGTTCGGCTCGCTGGTGCTCGCGGTGGCGGTGACGGTGATCGAGGTGGCGCTGATCGTCACGCTGATGCTGTCGGGGGGCGAGGGCACCTCGACCCTGGCCCGCGACACGGTGTTCGCGGCCGTGATGATCACGGTCAACGGCATCGTGGGGCTCTCCCTGCTGATCGGGGCGCTGCGCCACCACCTGGCGGTCTTCAACGCCGAGGGCACCGGAGCGGCGCTGGCCACCGTGATCACGCTCGCCGGCCTGACCCTGGTGCTCCCCCGCTTCACGACCGCCGAGCCCGGCCCGGAGTTCTCCGCCTCGCAGCTCGCCTTCGCCGCCGTCGCCTCGCTCACGCTCTACGCCCTGTTCGTGTTCACCCAGACCGTGCGCCACCGCGACTTCTTCCTGCCGGTCGAGAACGAGCGAGGGCCCCGTCGACGAGGACGGCGACGGGCACGCCGACCCGCCGTCGGACCGGGCCGCCCGCACGAGCCTCGGCCTGCTCGTGGTCTCGCTCGTCGCCGTCGTCGGGCTGGCCAAGGTGGAGTCGGGCACGATCGAGGACCTCGTCTCCGCCGCCGGCCTGCCGCACGCCTTCGTCGGGGTGGTGATCGCGCTGCTCGTGCTGCTGCCGGAGTCGATCGCCGCCGCCCGGGCGGCCGCCCGCGACAAGGTCCAGGTGAGCCTCAACCTCGCCTACGGCTCGGCGATGGCCTCGATCGGGCTGACGATCCCGACCCTGGCCGTGGCCAGCATCTGGCTCGACGGACCGCTCGACCTGGGCCTGGAGCCGATGCAGATCGTGCTGCTGTCGCTGTCGGCCGTCGTCGGCGTGCTCACGGTCGTGCCCGGTCGGGCGAAGCCGCTCCAGGGTGCGGTGCACCTCGCGCTGTTCAGCGCGTTCGTCTTCCTCGCCATCCAGCCGTGAGGACGACGCCTCCGGCCCGCGGGTCGGAGGTCGGGGGCAGCCCGTCAGGCGGGCTGCATCTCCTGCCGGAGAGCGGTCAGCTCAGCCTGCTCCAGACCCTCGTCGAGGAGCTCGGCCGCCCGTGCGGACACCAAGGTGTCGTTCTCCTCGGAGAGACGCAGGACGAGAGCCTCGAGCTCAGCCACACGCGCCCGCAGCCGAGCGTTCTCGGCGCTGGTGCGGGGGTCTCGCAGGTCGCTGTTCAGGTAGCCGATCAGCGCCTTGGCCATCTACGAACACCTTCCGGTCAGGGGAGTGGGCCGCGGACACGGACCATCTTCAAGAGTCCCACCAAGCCGAGCCGGGGTCAATCCGACCGCCTGCGCGCTCGGGGCACGGGCTGACAGCGGGGACAGAAGTAGGACGAGCGGTTCATGAACGCCACCCGCCGGATGGGGGTGCCGCACCGCTCGCAGGGCTCGTCGGCGCGACCGTAGGCGTGCAGCGAGCGGTCGAAGTAGCCCGACTCGCCGTTGACGTTGACGTAGAGGGAGTCGAACGACGTGCCGCCCTGGGCGAGCGCCTCCCCCATCACGGCGCGCGCCTGCGGCCAGCACCTCGCGCACCTGCCGGACCGTCAGCCGCTCACCGGGTCGGTCGCCGTGCACCCGGGCCCGCCACAGCGCCTCGTCGGCGTAGATGTTGCCGACGCCGGAGATCAGGCCCTGGTCGAGCAGCAGCCGCTTGATGCCGGCGCTGCGCCGCCGCACCCGGCCCACGAACGCGTCGTCGTCGAAGAGGTCGTCGAGCGGGTCGAGCGCGATGTGGGCGATCTCCGGGGGCAGCGACGGCGCCACCGGCGGAGACCAGCAGCCCGCCGAACATCCGCTGGTCGACGAAGCGCAGCTCGCGGTCGTCGGCGGCGCCGGCCAGCGCCAGCCGTACCCGCAGGTGGCGCTCGTCGGCCGCGTCGCGGGGCTGCACGAGCATCTGCCCGCTCATGCCGAGGTGGCCGAGCAGGGCGTCGCCGTTGTCGAGCGGCAGCCAGAGGTACTTGCCCCGGCGCCGCGCCCCCTCGATCCGACGGCCGGTCAGCGCGGCGGCGAACCCGGACGGACCGCGTGGGTCACGTCGTACGGGACGCGGGTGCAGGACGTCGACGCGCTCGACGGTGGCGCCCACGACGTGGCGCTCGAGGCCCGCCCGGACGACCTCGACCTCGGGGAGCTCGGGCACGCGTGTCAGCCGCCGGTCAGCGGGTCAGTCGTCGGTGGAGTCGACGACACCGAGGGCGTCGCTGACGATCTGGTAGGCCGTCTCGGCCGCGGCCTGCTCGGCTTCCTTCTTCGACCTGCCCACGCCGTTGCCGTGCAGGGTGCCGGCGACCCGGACCTGCGCGGTGAAGGTCTTCATGTGGTCGGGGCCCTCGTCGGTGATGACGTACTCGGGCACGCCGAGGCCGTGCTCGGCGGCGATCTCCTGGAGCGAGGTCTTCCAGTCGAGCCCGGCACCGAGGGCGGACGCCGCCTCGATCAGCGGGTCGAAGAGCAGGTGCACCACACCGGCGGCGGCGTCGAGCCCGCCGCTGATGTGCACCGCCCCGATCACCGCCTCGACGGTGTCGGAGAGGATCGAGGACTTCTCGCGGCCCCCGGTGGTCTCCTCACCGCGACCGAGCTTGATCTCCTTGCCGAGCCCGATGGTGCGGGCCACCTGGGCCAGGGCCCGGGCGTTGACGACCGCCGCGCGCAGCTTGGCGAGCCGTCCCTCGGAGAGGTCGGGGTGCATCAGGTAGAGCGTCTCGGTGACCACGACCCCGAGCACGGAGTCGCCGAGGAACTCCAGCCGCTCGTTGGTGGGCAGGCCACCGTTCTCGTAGGCGAAGGACCGGTGCGTCAGGGCGCGCTCGAGCAGCGCCGGGTGCAGCTCGGGGTCGCCGAGCGCCCGGCGCAGGTCGGCGTGCCCGCCCTGGGCGCCGGCGTCGACGGACGCACCGACGACGTGCCCGGTGTCTGCGCCGGCGTCGGTGTCGGTGCCGAGTCTCGGTGCCGGTCACGGGGTCAGCGTGCTCCTGCGTCAGAGCACCTGGCGGCGGTCGGCCCGCGCGCCGTACTGGCCACAGGTGCCGCACGCACGGTGCGGCAGGTGCTTCGCGCCGCAGGCGGGGTTGGCGCAGGTCACCAGGGTCGGCGCCACGGCCTTCCACTGCGAACGCCGGTGGCGCGTGTTGCTGCGCGACATCTTCCGCTTCGGGACTGCCACTGTCTTCTCCTCATTCGCTCTGTTCGGGGTCTTGCGTCACGTCTGTCTGGTCCGTCAGGGCGGTCAGACCGGCCCATCGTGGATCGATCGCTGCCTCGTGGGCGTGGTCCGGGTCGTCGGCCAGGCGTGCGCCACACTCGACGCACAACCCGGGACAATCGTCTCGGCACAGTGGCTGGAACGGTAGCGCGAGCACCACCGCGTCCCTCAGCAGGGGCTCGAGGTCGAGCAGGTCTTTCTCGAGCGTGCTGATCGTGTCCTCCTCGGTGGGAGTCCCACGGTCACGTTTGTCGTCGTCGTAGACGAACAGCTCCTGGAAGTCGACCTCGAGATCCTCCGAGATCGGTCCCAGGCACCGCACGCACTCGCCGTCGAGGACGACGTACGCCGTCCCCGTGACCAGAACCCCCTCCATGACCGCCTCGAGGCGCAGGTCAAGCTCGACCGGCGCACCTTCGGGGACACGGAGGACCTCGATGCCCAGATCTGCGGGAGCCGGCACCGTTCGCGTCACCTCGTGCTGGGACCCCGGGCGGCGGCCGAGCTCGCGTGTGTCGAGCACGAGCGGCGCACGGGGGTCCAGGCTTGTCAGGTGATCACTTCCGGGTCCGGGCACAACAGATCAGCGAGAAGAGTATCGGTCGAGCGACACGCGGACCAAACCACGGTGGCCGCCGGCCCGCTCGGCGCCGTCGGGCTCACGTCTGGGCCGCGCGTTCGGCGAGCCGGGCGGTGAGCCGCTCCAGCACGAAGTCGGGCAGCAGCCCCGCCACGTCGCCCCCGAAGGCGGCCACCTCCTTGACCAGGCTGGAGGCCAGGAAGGAGTACTCCGGGCTGGTGGGGATGAAGACCGTCTCGATGTCGGTGAGCGAGGCGTTCATCTGGGCCATCTGGAGCTCGTAGTCGAAGTCGCTGACGGCGCGCAGACCCTTCACGATCGCGTGGATGTCGTGCTCCTCGCAGAAGGCCGTGAGCAGCCCGGAGAAGCCGGTCGACCCGGACGTTGGGGAAGCCGGCGCAGGCCTGCTCGAGCATCTCGATCCGCTCGTCGGGGCTGAACAGGCGGTTCTTGGAGGCGTTGACGCCCACCGCCACGACGACCTCGTCGAAGAGCTTGGAGGCGCGCCCGACGATGTCGAGGTGACCGTGGGTGACGGGGTCGAACGACCCGGGGCAGACGGCTCTGTGCACGGTCTAGTCCTCATCCTCGGCGGGGTCCCTCGGCGGGTCGGTCGGCGCGGCGCGACCGTACCAGAGCGTGGTCTCGCCGTAGCGCTTCGAGCGGGCGGCCACCAGGCCGGGCGGCCACGTCGGCTCGGGGCTGCGCGAGGAGCGCTCGAGCACCACCAGGGCGTCCGGTGCCAGCCAGGAGCGCGCGACCAGGGCGGCGAGCACCGTCGCGAGCGCCTCCTCGTCGAGCGGGTACGGCGGATCGGCGACCACGAGGTCGTAGGGGGCGTCGGGGGCGCTCGCCGAGCACCTGGTCGACGCCGGCGGCCCGGACGTCGGGGTGGGCGAGGCCGAGGCTGCGCGCGTTGTCGCCGATGAGCCGGGCCGTGCGCCGGTCGGACTCGACGAAGCGCACCGTCTCCGCCCCCCGCGACCAGGCCTCCAGCCCGAGCGCCCCCGAGCCGGCGTAGAGGTCGAGGACCCGCAGCCCGTGCAGGGAGCCGCACCGCGCCTCGACGGCGGAGAAGAGCGCCTCGCGGACGCGGTCGCTGGTGGGACGGGTGCGGTCGCCCGGCGGGGTGCTGATCCGGCGTCCGCCCACGGAGCCGCCGATGATGCGGGTCACGAGCGCTCCATGAAGTCGGACTCCACCGAGGCCTCGAGCACCAGCACCGCCTCGGCCAGGCCGGGCGCGGAGTCGAGCAGGGGGTCGGCGTCGAGCAGCGGACTCGGCCGCGGCCCGCGCCTCGACGATGGTGTCCTCGTCGCGCAGGACCCGCAGGTTGGTCAGGCCGGAGCGGCGACCGGACTGGGAGCCGCCGAGGACGTCGCCCTCGCGGCGCTGCTCGAGGTCGACCCGGCTCAGCTCGAACCCGTCGGTGGTCGAGGCCACCGCCGCCAGCCGCTCGCCGGCCGACGAGTCGTCGGTGCAGCGCCCCGCTGACCAGCAGGCACAGGCCGGGGAGCCCGCCCCGGCCGACCCGGCCCCGCAGCTGGTGGAGCTGGGAGACGCCGAAGCGGTCGGCGTCGAGCAGCACCATCGTGGTCGCGTTGGGCACGTCGACGCCGACCTCGATCACGGTGGTGGAGACCAGGACGTCGATGGCACCCGCGGCGAAGGCACGCATGGTGGCGTCCTTCTCGTCGGCCGGCAGCCGGCCGTGCAGCCGCGCGAGGCGCAGCCCGGCGAGCGGACCCTCGGCGAGCTCGGGCAGCACCTGCTCGACCGCGGCCAGCGACACCTTCTCGCGGGCCACCTCGTCACCCTCGGCGTCGAGCTCGGGCTGGTCGCGCTCGCCCTGCTCGAGCTCGTCGCCGCTGATCCGGGGGCACACGACGTAGACCTGGTGGCCCTTCTCGACCTCCTCGCGGACGCGCTGCCACACCCGCGGCATCCAGCCGGGGTGGTGGAGGAGGTCGACGACCGTGGTCTGGATCGGGGCGCGCCCGGCCGGCAGCTCGTCGAGCACCGAGGACTCGAGGTCGCCGAAGACCGTCATCGCCACGGTGCGCGGGATGGGGGTGGCGGTCATCACCAGCACGTGCGGCGGCTCGGCGGCCTTGTCGGTGAGGGCGGCGCGCTGCTCGACCCCGAAGCGGTGCTGCTCGTCGACGACGACGAGTCCGAGGTCGGCGAACGAGACGGTGTCCTCGAGCAGGGCGTGGGTGCCGACCACGATGCCGGCCTCACCGCTGGCGATCCGGAGCAGCGGCTCGCGGCGCTGGGTCTTGGTCATCGACCCGGTGAGCAGCTCGACGCCGGTCGCCACGTCGGGGCCGCCCGAGCCGGCCGCCCTCGGCGAGGTCACCGAGCAGGGAGGTGATCGAGCGCAGGTGCTGCTGGGCGAGCACCTCGGTGGGCGCGAGCAGCGCCGCCTGACCGCCCGAGTCGACGACCCGCAACATCGCGCGGAGCGCGACCAGGGTCTTGCCGGAGCCGACCTCGCCCTGCAGCAGGCGGTTCATCGGGTGCGGCTGGGCCAGGTCGGCGGCGATCTGCTCGCCCACCTGCCTGCTGGCCCCGGGTGAGCTCGAAGGGCAGCCGGGCGTCGAAGGCGGCGAGCAGCGCACCGTCGCCGCCGTCGCGGGCCCGGGCACCCAGGGCCCGGGTGGTGCGCCGGCGCCGGCCGAGCACGAGCTGGGTGACCAGCGCCTCCTCGAACCGGAACCGGCCGGTGCGCGGCCGTGACCTGCGGGTAGTCGTCGGGCGCGTGCACCTGGTCGTAGGCGGCACGCAGGTCGAGGATGCCGTGCTCGCGACGCACCGCCTCGGGCAGCACGTCGTCGGGCACCTCCACCACGGTGCGGGCGAACGACACCGCCCGCTCGAGGTCCCAGGTCTGCACCCCCTTGGTGAGCGGGTAGATCGGGTAGAACGGCGGGATCTCGATCACGGCGCCGATGTCGTCGCTGCCGAAGAGGAACATCTGGGGGTTGGTCAGCTGCCACTCGTCGCGGAACCGCCCGACCTGGCCGAGGAAGAGCCCGCGCCGCCCGCGGGCGTACTTCGTCTCGAACGACGACGCCACGCGCTGGTTCTTGGCGAAGAACGTCATCCGCAGCCGCTGGCCGTCGGTGGCGAGCACCGTCTCCAGCCGGTAGGCCGGGCGACCGGTGCGCCGGTCCTGGTAGGTCCGCAGGTCGCTGGCGACGATCTCGCCCACGACGGTGAGCAGCTGCCCCACCCGCAGCTCGCCGACCCGGGTCAGCTCGCCGGTGCGGACGTAGCGGCGCGGGAAGTGGTTCATCAGGTCGCCGACCGTGCGCAGGCCCAGGCCCTCCTCGATGCGCTTGCGCTTGTGCGCGGCCTCGCCCACCACCGCCACCACGGGGCTCTCGAACGTGATCACCGAGCGTTCCTCCGGCTACTCGACGGACAGCAGGAGCGGGTAGCGCTCCTGCCCCCCGTCGTACACCACGACGTCGACAGCGGGGTGCTCGCGATCGATCCACTCGGCGGCCCGGGCGGCCAGCCCGTCGTCGTCGAGGCCGCCCACGAGCGTCACCAGCTCGCCACCACCGGCCAGCAGCCGGGCGAGCACGTCGGTGGCGACGGCGAGCCGGTCGTCGCCGACGACCACGAAGTCGCCCTCGATCGCGCCGAGCACGTCGCCGGGCTCGCACGGACCGGCCATCGTCATCGCCTGCCGCGCCGCGACCGTGACCGCGCCGTGGCGGGCGTGCCGGGCGGTCGCGGTCATCTCGAGCACGTCCTGGTCGAAGGCCCGTCCGGGCTCGTGCACCGCGAGCGCCGCGAGGCCCTGCACCTGCGCCTGCGTCGGGATCACCGCCACCCGGACGCCGGTGTCGGTCTCGGCGGTCCGGGCCGCCACCCGGGCCGCGCGCACCGTGTCGCCGTCGTTGGGCAGGACCACCACCTCGCGCGCCCCGCAGCTGTTGATCGCCGCCAGCAGCTCGCCGGTCGAGGGCCGCTCCCCCGGCCCACCGCGGACGACGACCGCACCCGCCTCGGTGAACAGCGAGGCCAACCCCGCTCCCGCCGCGACGGCGACGACGCTGCGGCCCACGAGGTCGCGCCCCTCCTCCGGGCGCTGGGCCTGGTCGATCTGCTCGGCGAAGTGGGTCACGCGCACCCGGTGCGGACGCCCGGCGACGATGCCGGCCTCGATCGCAGCCCCGACGTCGTCGACGTGCACGTGCACGTTCCACAGGCCCTCGCCGCCCACGACCACGAGCGAGTCACCGAGACCCGAGAGGGCCGTGCGCAGGGCGGCGACGTGCTCGTCGTCGGCGTCGAGGAGGTACATCACCTCGTAGGCCGGCCCGTCGGGGGTGAGGTCGCCCTGCGGCAGCGCCACCGGCCTGTGCGGGATCGGGATCTGGTGCTGGCCCAGCGGAGCCGTCACCGGCACCGGACGGCGTCCGGTCAGCGCCGTCTCCGCGGCGTCGAGGATCACGCACAGCCCGCGGCCGCCCGCGTCGACCACGCCGGCGTCGCGGAGCACCTTCAGCTGCTCGGGGGTCCGGGCGAGCGCCTCACGTGCCGCCGCGGCGGCCGCTGTGAACACGTCGCGGGCGCGTGGCGTCCCCTGCGCCACCAGGTCGCCGGCGGCGTCGGAGGCCGCGCGGGCGACCGTGAGCATCGTGCCCTCGACCGGCTGCCCCACCGCGGCGTAGCTGGCCTCGGTGGCCTGCCGCAGCGCGTCGGCCATGATCTCGGCGTTGCGCTCCTCGGCGGTCGCCGAGGAGATGCGCCGGGCGATGGCGCCGAGCATCTCGCTGAGGATGACCCCGGAGTTGCCCCGCGCCCCCAGCAGTGCGCCGCGGGCCAGCGCGGTCAGCACCGTGCGCGCGGCTGCTCGGGTCGTCCTCGAGCCCCGACCTCGCGTTGCCGTGGCTGTCGACGCCGACGGCCTCGCGGACCGAGTCGCGGGCGGCCGCCACCGTCAGGAACATGTTGGTCCCGGTGTCGCCGTCGGGGACCGGGTAGACGTTCAGCGCGTCGATCTCCTCCTGCGCACCGGCCAGGGCGTCGGCGGCGAGCTCGATGAAGCGAAGCACGGACCCGAGCGAGATGGTGCCGCCGCGGGGTGCCTCTTCCATGCGCCTGCCTCGGTTCGGGGATGCTGGACGGGTGTGCGAGGACCACAGGGTAGTGGTCCGGCGCCGGATTTCAGGCTCGGGCCGAGGTCCGATACTCTTGCTCGGTTGCCCGCCGCGCGGGCCCCAGACCGTGAACGAAGATCCCCAGGAGTCAACCCGTGGCTGCCGTGTGCGACATCTGCGCCAAGAAGCCGAGTTTCGGCAACAACCGACCGTGGTCCCGCAAGATCACCAAGCGTCGGTTCGATCCCAACATCCAGCGTGTGCGTGCCACCGTCAACGGCACCCCCAAGCGTCTCAACGTGTGCACCGGCTGCCTCAAGGCCGGCAAGGTCACCCGCTGACCTGACTCCAGGACTTCGCGAGGCCGTCACCCGCCAGGGTGGCGGCCTCGTGCCGTCTCCCCCTCGGTACCGAGGGGGACGCCTCAGAAGTGCGTCCAGCCGGCGGGGCCCTCGTAGGGAGCTCCGTCGACGGTGACCACCGCGCCGCCGCCTGCCTCGTCGACGCCGTCCACCTCGCCGACCCGGCCCACCACCGTCCACCCGGACGGGACGGCAGCCTCGTCGGGGAACGTCGCCAGCAGCGCGTGGTCGTCTCCCCCGCCGAGCACGAGCTGGACGGGGTCGGCACCGGTCGCGGCGGCCACCGCCTGCAACGGCTCGGGGATCTCGAAGGCGTCGCGCACCAGGTCGATGCTGACCCCCGAGGCGGAGGCGATGTGGCCGACGTCGGCCAGCAGCCCGTCGGACACGTCGATCATCGCGGTCGCCCCGGCCTCGGCGGCCTCGCGCCCGGCGTCGTACGGCGGCTGCGGGCGGCGGTAGGCCTCCACCAGCGACCGGGGCGAGCGGAAGCCGCGTCCGAGCACCGCCAGGCCACCGGCGGCCCAGCCCTGGCGACCGGCCAGCGCCACGACGTCACCGGGAAGGGCGCCCGACCGGAGCACCGGGGCCTGCGTGCACGCACCGATCACCGTGACCGCGATGACGACCTGGTCCGACCGGGTGAGGTCGCCGCCCACCACGCCCGCGCCGACGAGCGCGCACTCCTCGGCGAAGCCGCGCGCGAAGTCGAGGGCCCAGGCGGCGGGCAGGTCCGGCGGGGCCCCGAGACCGATCGTCAAGGCGGTGGCCCGCCCGCCCATCGCGTTGATGTCGGAGAGGTTCTGCGCGGCCGCCCGGTGCCCCACGTCCTCGGCCGAGGCCCAGTCGCGACGGAAGTGGCGACCCTCGACCATCAGGTCGGTCGACACGACGACGTGGCCGACCTTGACCCGCAGCACGGCCGCGTCGTCACCGGGACCGACGAGCACCTGCTCGCCCTGCGGGAACAGGTCGACGAGCCGGGAGATCAGCCCGAACTCGCCGACGTCGGCGAGGGTGGCGTCGGCGGGCAGCGCATCGGGCCTGGGCATGCGCCCATCCCACCAGACCAGGATGCGGATGCCGGGGTGGGCTCCCTATCCGCGCGGCGTGGGGGCAGGGTAGGTTTTGGCCGCACACGCAACGACGCGAGGAGAGTCCATGGTCGTCCAGGCGTACATCCTGATCCAGACTGATGTCGGCAAGGCTGCAGAGGTGGCGAAGGCCATCGCAGAGGTCAAGGGCGTGACCCTCGCCGAGGACGTCACGGGTCCCTACGACGTGATCGTGCGCGCCGAGGCGCGCAACGTCGACGAGCTCGGCAAGCTGGTGGTCTCTCGGGTCCAGAACCTCGAGGGCATCACCCGCACGCTGACGTGTCCTGTGGTCCACATCTGAGCCGTCCGAGCTCACTGACGGGCTGCAGCAGACTGCACCGACGCCCCGGGTCCGCCCGGGGCGTCGTGCTGTCCTGCCTCGGTGCCGTCCTGGTGACGACGCTGACGGCCTGTGGCAGCGATCCCGTGCCGATCACGCCCGGAACGCTGTCCTCCGGGAGTGCCGAGGCCTGCCGGAGCCTCCTCGACGCCCTGCCCGAGACGCTGGCGCGCCAGGACCGCGACGAGGTGGTCCCGGCCGACGTCCTCGGCGCCGCGTACGGCGACCCGCCCATCGTGGTCACCTGCACCGACGAGGCCCCGGCCGACTACGACCAGTTCGCCGCGTGCGACGAGGTCAACGACGTCGGGTGGTTCATCCCGCGTGAGCTGATCGCCGACCCCGGCGCCGACGCCGTCCTGTCGGCCATGAGCCACCGGCCGATCGTGCAGGTCGACGTGCCCGTCGACTACCGCCCCGACGGCGCCGCGGCCGTGCTGGCCGAGCTGGCCGACCCGATCAAGGACCAGCTCGAGCTCGTCGACGCCTGCCTCTGAGGGCGGCTCACCACCTGTCGGCCGACGTCAGGCAGAAGGGGTGGCCGCCCGGGTCGACCAGCACCCGCCAGGTCTCGCCGGGCTGCTCGTCGGGCACGCGGGCACCGAGGGCGACCATCTGCCTTCTCGGCGATCGCAAGGTCCTCGACCGCGAGGTCGAGGTGGAACTGCTTCGAGCCACGCTCGTTCGGCCAGGTCGGTGCCTCGTGGTCGGGCACCGTGCCGAAGCCGAGCGCGTGGGCGGGGCCCGTGAGCATGGCGTACTCGTCCTGCGAGTGCGCGACCTCCCAGCCCAGCACCTCGGACCAGAAGGCGGCCGACGCGGGCGCGTCCGCGCAGTCCAGGGTGATCATCTTCAGCTCGGCCAGGCTCATGCTGCTCCGTCCCGCGACGAACCTTTCGTCGCTGTTGATCCGGTGTGGGGGACCAGCCTTCTACGCTTCGGCCATGGCGGATTGGACAAACGCGACGCCGACCACGACCACGGCGGGGGTGCTGCTCCCCCGCGAGCTGGCCCGCTTCGTCGACACCACCCGCGTCGCGTGCGACCCCGCGGTGCGGCCGTGGGTGGAGTACCTCTGGTGCCTGCGCTGGAACCTCGCCGACGGCCAGGAGCACGGCTCCCAGGTGCTGCCCCACCCGAGCTGCTCGCTGACGGTGGAGCGCGGCGAGACCCGACCCGAGGTCGCTGCCGGCGCACCGGTGGTGGTGACCGGCGTCGTCACCCGACGCTTCGATGTCACCCTGCGCGGCTCCGGCTGGGTGCTGGGTCTCAAGTTCCGGCCCGGCGGGATGACCGCGCTGACAGGGTTGCCGGCCCACGAGGTGACCGACCGGGTGGTTCCGGCCGACGGGCTCGTGCCCGCCGCGGTGGTCGACGCGATGGCCGGCATCGATGGCCCCGACAGCCCGGCGGCGGCCGCGCGCAGCGTCGAGCAGGCGCTGCTCGCCCACGCCCCGGCACCGGACCGGCGGTACCTCCGTCTGCTCGAGGTGATCGGCGACATGCTCGACGACCGGTCGCTCGTCTCCGTCGCCGACGTCGAGCGCAGGCACGGCGTGGAGCCCCGCACCCTGCAGCGGTGGTTCCGCCACTACGTCGGCGTCGGCCCCAAGTGGGTGCTGGCGCGCTACCGCATGCACGACGTGGTGACGATCCTCGACGCCGGCCACGACGGCAGCCTGACCGATCTCGCCCACGAGTTCGGGTGGTACGACCAGTCCCACTTCGTGCGCGACTTCGTGGCCCTGGTCGGACGCACCCCGGGCGACTACCGCGCCGCCTCGCAGCGGCAGCCGGAGGCTCAGCGCAGCCCGGTGTCGCGGGCCAGCGCCAGCCGCAGCAGCCGGTCGACCAGCGCGGGGTAGTCGAGCCCGGTGGCCGCCCACATCTGCGGGAACATCGAGGTGGGGGTGAAGCCGGGCATGGTGTTGATCTCGTTGACGACCAGCGAGCCGTCGGGCATCACGAAGAAGTCGACGCGGGCGAGGCCCTCGCTGCCCACCGCCTCGAACGCGCGGGCAGCGAGGTCGCGCAGCCCGGCGGAGACGTCGTCGGGCAGGTCGGCCGGGATGTCGATCTCGGTGTGCTCCCCGGGCAGGTACTTGGCGGCGAAGTCGTAGAACTCGTGGTCGCCCCCCACCCGCAGCTCGGCCGGCAGGCTCGTCTCGGGGGTCCCGTCGAGTGCCTGCAGCACGCCGCACTCGATCTCGCGGGCGCCCTCGGCCGAGACCTCGACCAGCGCCTTCGGGTCGTGCCGGTGCGCCTCCTCCAGGCAGGCGTCGAGCTCGGAGGCGTCGTGCGCCTTGGAGATGCCGATGCTGGAGCCGCCGCGCGCGGGCTTGACGAACAGGGGGTAGCCGAGGGCCGCGGCCCGGTCGCGGCTCGACTGCGGGTCGTCCGCCCACTGCCTCGCCGTCACCGTGACCGACGGCAGCACGGGCAGGCCGGCGGCCTCCAGGACCACCTTCATGTAGGCCTTGTCCATGCTCACCGCGGAGGCGAGGACCCCGGCGCCGACGTAGCGGACCCCGGCCATCTCCAGCATCCCCTGGATCGTGCCGTCCTCCCCCCACGGCCCGTGCAGCAACGGGAAGACGACGTCGACCTCCCCGAGGGTCCGCAGGGCCTGACCGGACTCGTGCACGGTGAGGTCGGTGGAGTCCTCCGTGCGGGCCAGCGCGACCGCGGCGCGCTCGGGGTCGACGGCGGGCAACGCGTCGGCCGTCTCGATCCGCAGCCGCTCGGGGTCCCCCGACTCCAGGACCCACCGGCCGTCCTGGGCGATCCCGACCGGCACCACGTCGTACCGCTCCCGGTCGATCGCCCGGAGCACGCTGCCGGCGGTGACGCACGAGATGGCGTGCTCGCTGGACCGACCGCCGAACACCACGGCGACACGGGGCCTGGCTCGGGCGGAACGGGGGGTCTCGGCGTGCTCGTTCATCCCGACGACCCTACCGATCTCCCCCGCGATCTAGGGTTCCGACATGATCCCGGACGTGCCCGACCTCCGCCCCGCCACCCTCGCGGTCTCCGCGGGCCGCCCGCCCCACGAGGCCGACCAGCCCCTCAACGAGCCGATCACGATGGCCTCGACGTTCGTCGCCGGCGGCGATCGCGAGTACGGCCGCTACGGCAACCCGACCTGGGCGGCCTTCGAGGAGGTGCTGGGGGCCCTGGAGGGCGGCCGGGCGCTGGCGTTCTCGACCGGCATGGCCGCGGTCACCACCGTGCTCGACCTGGTCGGACAGGACGCCCTCGTGGTCGTCCCCCGCGCACGCCTACAACGGCACCACGATGGCGCTGGCCGACCTGGAGTCCCGGGGCCGGCTGCGCACCCGCCTGGTCGACGTCACCGACACCGACGCCGTGGTCGCAGCCTGCGAGGACGCCGCGCTGGTCTGGCTGGAGTCGCCCACCAACCCCGCCCTGGAGGTCGCCGACCTCGCCACGATCATCGACGCCGCCCACGAGGCCGGCGCCTACGCGGTGGTCGACAACACCTTCGCGACCCCGATCCTGCAGCAGCCGCTGGAGCTCGGGGCCGACCTGGTCGTGCACTCGGCCACCAAGTACCTCGCCGGCCACAGCGACGTCCTCATGGGCGCGCTCGCCACCCGGGACGACGCGCTCTACTCCGTGCTCAAGGGCCGCCGCGACCTGGCCGGGGCGGTGCCCGGCACGCTTCGAGGCGTGGCTGGCGCTGCGCGGCCTGCGCACGCTGCCGCTGCGCATGGAGCGCGCCCAGGCCAACGCCGTCGAGCTGGTCGGGCGGCTGCGCGACCACCCGGCGATCTCCGAGGTCCGGCACCCGGGCTTCGGCGCCATCGTCTCGGTGGTGGTCGCCGAGGGCGCGCTGGCCGCCGACCTGCTCACCCGCAAGACCCGGCTCTGGGTGCACGCCACCTCGCTGGGCGGCGTGGAGTCGACGCTCGAGCGACGACGGCGGTGGAAGACCGAGCCCGCCACGATCCCCGACGGGCTGGTGCGCCTCTCGGTCGGCATCGAGGACGTCGAGGACCTGTGGGCCGACCTCGAGCGCGCGCTCGACGGGCTCCTCTGAGGCCCGCCGCGGGTCAGTCGGTCTCGGCCTTGGTGTCGCGACGCAGGAAGAAGTCCATGCACTCGCCGGCCGTCATCCGTCCGGCGACGACCTCGTCGACGCTGTCGGCGATCGGGGTGTCGACCCCGGCCTGGGCGCCGAGCGCGCGCAGCGAGGAGCAGGACTTCGCGCCCTCGGCCACCTGACGCGTCGAGGCGTAGATCTCGTCGGTGGTCATCCCCTGGCCGAGCTTCTCGCCGAACGAGCGGTTGCGCGAGAGCGGCGACGAGCAGGTGGCGACGAGGTCGCCGAGGCCGGCGAGGCCCATCAGGGTCAGGGGGTTGGCGCCCAGCCTCATGCCCAGCCGCGCGGTCTCCGCGAGGCCGCGGGTGATGACCGAGGCGGTGGTGTTGTCGCCGAAGCCGAGCCCGACCGCCATGCCGACCGCCAGGCCCACGACGTTCTTGTAGGCCCCGCCGAGCTCGCAGCCGAGGACGTCGACGCTGGTGTAGGGACGGAACGCCGGCGAGTGGCAGCGGCGCTGCAGCATCCGCGCCACCGACTCGTCCTCGCACGCCACCACGGAGGCCGCCGGCTCGCGGCGCGCGATCTCCTTGGCCAGGTTGGGCCCGCTGATCACCGCGATCCGCTCCGGGCCGGCGCCGGTGACCTGGTGGATCACCTCGCTCATCCGGTTGAGCGTGCCGAGCTCGACGCCCTTCATCAGGGAGACGAAGACCGCCCCGGGCTGCACGTGCGGCGCCCACTCGACCAGGTTGTCGCGCAGCGTCTGCGAGGGCGTGGCCAGCACGACGAGGTCTGGCGCCGTCGCAGCGCCTTCTCCACGTCGTGGGTGGCGTCGACGCGGTCGGGCAGCTCGATGCCGGGCAGGTAGTCGGCGTTCTCGCGGGGCTCGCGGATGCCCTGGGCCACCTCCTCGCGCCGGGCCCACATCGTGACGTCGTTGCCGCCGTCGGCGAGCACGATCGAGAACGCCGTGCCCCACGAGCCGGCGCCGAAGACGGCGACCTTGCCGCTCACGAGGCGTCCTGGTCGCGGCGGCGGTGGCGGCGGTCGGTGCGCTGCTCGTGCGGGTTGCCGGTCTGCCGGACCCCGGCTCGCCTCATGTCGAAGCGCTCGGCTGGCGCGGTCTCGCCACGCACCTCCTCCACCAGCGCGGTGATCGCGCCCATGATCCGGTCGGTCGCCTGGGTCAGCACCTGCGCAGTCATCTCCTTGTCGACCAGGTCGGCGAGGTCGACGGGGTCGCCGACCAGCATCGTGATCCGCTTGCGCGGGAACAGGTCGGGCTTCTTCGCGTACGGCGCCAGCAGCTCCTGGGCACCCCACTGCCCGACAGGGACGACCGGACAGCCGGTGGCCAGGGCGATCCGGGCGGCCCCGGACTTGCCGGTCATCGGCCACAGGTCGGGGTCGCGGGTGATCGTGCCCTCGGGGTAGACCACGACGCACTCCCCCGCCTCGACCGCCGCGACCGCCGCGTCGTAGGCACCGGCGGCGTTGGAGGTCAGCCGCTGGACGGGGATCTGGCCGGCCGAGCGCAGGAAGGCTCCGAGCGCGCGGTTCTTGAACAGCCCCGACTTGGCGAGGTAGCGCGGGATCCGGCCGTGGTCGTAGATCAGGTGCGTCGTCGTGAGCGGGTCGACGTGCGAGATGTGGTTGATGACCAGCACGAAGCCGCCGGTCGCCGGGATCCTCGCCCCCTCGCGCCAGTCGCGCGTCGTCGTCGCGAGCAGGATCGGCTTCACGATCACCACCCCGAGCGCGAAGGCCCATCCTCGTCTGCGCTCCACTGTGCGTACCACCACAGGACGGCACGCTACCGGTCCGGTACCGGGATCGGCGGAGGCCGGTCACCGTCCACGCCACCGTCCGCGCCGGCGTCCACGTCGGCAGGCTGCCCGCAGGGGCCGGACGCGGGCTGACAGGATCGTCGCGTGCTCGTGTCCTACGCCGTCGTGGTGCCGGTCAAGCCACCGACCATCGGCAAGTCACGCCTGCACGGACTGACCGATCTCGAACGTCGCGCGCTGGCCGAGGCGTTCGCCCTGGACACCGTGGCCGCGTGCCTGCGCACGGAGGCGGTGGCGCAGGTGCTGGTCGCCACCGACGACGCTGCGTTCTCGCGCCGCTTCACCGACCTCGGGTGCGCGACCGTGCCCGACGGCGACACCTCGGGGCTCAACTCCGCGCTGCGGCAGGCCGCAGCCGAGGCCCGGCGCCGGTGGCCGTCACTGCTCCCCGTGGCCCTGTGCGCCGACCTGCCGGCCCTGCGCCCCGACGACCTCGCCGCGGCCCTCCGGCAGGCGGACGGGTCGCACCCGGCGTTCGTGGCCGACGCCGACGGCGAGGGCACCACGATGTACGCCGGGTCGCTCACGCACTTCGCACCGCGCTTCGGGGTCGGCTCCCGCGAGGCCCACCGCGGGGCGGGTGCCCGCGAGATCACCGGCGACCTGGCCTCGTTGCGTCGCGACGTCGACGACCTCGACGACCTCCGCGACGCACGCCTCCTCGGCCTCGGGCCGCACACCGAGCGGCTCGCGGCCGGGTTGTCCTGGCCGTGAGCCCGGCCGGCCGTGCACACCCCCGGGGGCACGACGACGGGCCGCCCTCCGGAGGAGGACGGCCCGTCGTGGGGTGCTGGTGGCGCCGTGGGTCAGGACTTCTTGGCGGCGGCCTTCTTGGCCGGTGCCTTCTTCGCGGGCGCCTTCTTGGCCGGAGCCTTCTTGGCGGCCGGTGCCTTCTTCGCAGGTGCCTTCTTCGCAGGTGCCTTCTTGGCCGGAGCCGACTTCGTGGCGGAGGCCTTCTTCGCGGGCGCCGACTTCTTGGCGGCGGGTGCCTTCTTCGCCGGAGCCGACTTCTTGGCCGGGGCCGACTTCTTCGCGGCAGGCGCCTTCTTGGCGCGGGAGCCGACTTCTTGGCCGGAGCCGACTTCTTGGTCGGGGCCGACTTCTTCGCCGCCGCGGCCGCCTTCTTCGCCGGGGCAGCAGCCTCCTTCGCCGCCGACCCGGACGCGGCCAGGGTCAGCTTCGGCAGCTTCTTGGCACCGGAGACGACGTTCTTGAGCTCGGCCCCGGCGGTGAACTTCGGGACCGACTTCTTCTTGGCCTTGATCTTCGCGCCGGTCTGGGGGTTGCGCACCCAGCGGGCCTCGCGCACCCGCTTCTCGAACGATCCGAATCCAGTGATCGCGACCTTCTCGCCGCGGGCCACCTCTCGGGTGATGGTGTCGAGGACCGAGTCGAGCGCATGAGATGCGGCCTTGCGGTTCCCCTCGTAGCGCGCGGCGAGCGCGTCGATGAGCTGTGTCTTGTTCACTAGCTTCCCTTCCAATGAACCGGATGCCGAGCTGATGCCCGACGAATGCCTGCCGTCACGCTAGGGACTCGTGGCGGATGTCACAATCACCACGCCGGGGAAGCCGGAAACTTTTTCCGGGCCGTGGTTGAGCGGGATCCGAGCTCGATGATCGAGTTTCCCCAGCAGGGACTGGGGAAACTCGACGCTGAAGGCCTCTCAGCCGTGGATCGTGGCCGGCTTCCAGCTCGGTCGGCCGGTCTCGAACTCGGTGATCAGCTCGTCGTGGCCGAGCGTGATGCCGATGTCGTCGAGGCCCTCGAGCAGGCGCCAGCGCGTGTAGTCGTCGATGTCGAAGGAGTCCTCGATGGCGTCGGGACCCTCGCCGGCACGCACCGTCCGCGACTCCAGGTCGACGGTGATCGTGGTGCCGGGCTCGGCCTCGAGGAGGTCCCAGAGCCGCTGCACGACCTTCTCGTCGACCTGCGCGGTGAGCAGCCCGGACTTGCCGGAGTTGCCGCGGAAGATGTCGGCGAAGCGCGGCGAGATGACGACGCGGAACCCGTAGTTCTGCAGGGCCCAGACGGCGTGCTCGCGCGACGACCCGGTGCCGAAGTCGGGTCCGGCGACCAGCACCGAGCCGCCGGCGTAGACGTCCTGGTTGAGCACGAACGAGGGGTCGTTGCGCCACGCGGCGAACAGCCCGTCCTCGAAGCCGGTCCGGGTCACCCGCTTGAGGTAGACCGCGGGGATGATCTGGTCGGTGTCGACGTTGCTGCGACGCAGCGGCACGCCGATCCCGGTGTGGGTGGTGATCTTCTCCATCGGGATCTCCTCAGAGCTCGGGCAGGTCGGCCGGGGACGACAGGGTGCCGCGGACGGCGGTGGCCGCGGCGACCGGCACCGAGACCAGGTGGGTGCGTCCGCCCTTGCCCTGCCGGCCCTCGAAGTTGCGGTTGGACGTGGAGGCGCTGCGCTCGCCCGGCGCGAGCTGGTCGGGGTTCATGCCCAGGCACATCGAGCAGCCGGCGCCGCGCCACTCGGCGCCCGCCTCCTTGAAGATCACGTCGAGGCCCTCGTCCTGGGCCTGCATGCGCACCCGCACCGAGCCGGGCACGACGAGCAGCCGGGTGTCGGGGTCGACGGTGCGTCCCTCGATGATCTCGGCAGCCAGCCGCAGGTCCTCGATCCGGCCGTTGGTGCAGGAGCCCACGAAGACCGTGTCGACCTTGACCTCGCGCATCGGGGTGCCGGCCTCGAGGGCCATGTACTCGAGCGCCTTCTCGCACGCGATCCGGTCCTGGGCGTCCTCGAAGTCGTCGGGGCTCGGCACCTGGCCGCCCAGCGGCACGCCCTGGCCGGGGTTGGTGCCCCAGGTCACGAACGGCGTCATCTCCGCGGCGTCGAGGACGATCTCCTCGTCGAACTCGGCGTCGTCGTCGGTGACCAGCGTCTTCCAGTGCGCGACGGCGGTGTCCCAGTCGGCGCCCTGCGGGGCCTCCGGGCGTCCGTCGATGTAGTCGAAGGTCGTCTGGTCGGGGGCGATCAGCCCGGCCTTGGCGCCCCACTCGATGCTCATGTTGCACACCGTCATCCGGCCCTCCATCGAGAGCTCCTCGATGGCCTGGCCGCGGTACTCGACGATGTAGCCCTGCCCACCACCGGTGCCGGTGTGGGTGATCAGCGTCAGCACCATGTCCTTGGCGGTGACGCCGGGCGGCAGGCTGCCGTTGATCGTGACGGCCATCGTCTTCGGCTTCGCCTGCATCAGCGTCTGGGTGGCCAGCACGTGCTCGACCTCGGAGGTGCCGATGCCGAACGCGATCGCGCCGAAGGCGCCGTGGGTGCTGGTGTGGCTGTCGCCGCAGACGATCGTCATGCCCGGCTGGGTGAGCCCGAGCTGCGGACCGACGACGTGCACGATGCCCTGCTCGACGTCACCGAGCGGGTGCAGGCGGACGCCGAACTCCTCGGCGTTGCGGCGCAGCGTCTCGACCTGGGTGCGCGACACCGGGTCGGCGATCGGCTTGTCCCAGTCGAGCGTGGGCACGTTGTGGTCCTCGGTGGCGAGCGTCAGGTCGGGACGGCGGACCGTGCGCCCGGCGAGCCGCAGGCCGTCGAAGGCCTGCGGGCTGGTCACCTCGTGGATGAGGTGGAGGTCGATGTAGAGCAGGTCCGGCTCTCCCTCGGTGGAGCGGACGACGTGCTCGTCCCACACCTTCTCTGACAGTGTCCTGCCCATGACGTGACTCCCTCGTGACGTGCCTCTCGGTACCTCGCAGAGCGTACTCCTTGCATCCCAGGGAGTGAGACGGCAGTATTGCCATATGGACAACTCCAGCGGCGTGGGCGTGCTCGACAAGGCCGCCCTCGTGCTCACCGCACTCGAGTCGGGCCCGGCGACCCTCGCCGGACTGGTGGCCGGCACCGGGCTCGCCCGGCCCACCGCGCACCGCCTGGCGGTGGCCCTGGAGCACCACCGGCTCGTGGCCCGCGACATGCAGGGCCGCTTCGTGCTCGGCCCGCGTCTCTCCGAGCTCTCCGCCGCCGCCGGCGAGGACCGGCTGCTCGCGACCGCCGGCCCGGTGCTCGCCCGGCTGCGCGACATCACCGGCGAGTCCGCCCAGCTCTGGCGCCGCCAGGGCGACCACCGCGTGTGCGTCGCCGCCGCCGAGCGTCCCTCGGGCCTGCGCGACACGATCCCCGTCGGCTCGCAGCTGACGATGCGCGCCGGCTCGGCCGCGCAGGTGCTGCTCGCCTGGGAGGACCCCGAGCGGATGCACCGTGGCCTGCAGAACGCCGCCTTCTCCGCCGCCGCGCTGTCCGGCATCCGTCGCCGCGGCTGGGCGCAGTCGGTCGGCGAGCGCGAGCAGGGCGTGGCCTCGGTCTCGGCCCCGGTGCGCTCCCCCGGCGGCAAGATCATCGCCGCGGTCTCGGTCTCCGGCCCGCTCGAGCGGCTCTCGCGCCAGCCCGGCCGGATGCACGCCCCCGCGGTGCTCGCCGCCGCCGAGCGGCTCTCCGAGTCGCTGCGCCGCGCCGCCGCCGAGTAGCTCGCAGCCGGCCTCTCGGTGGTTTCGTGGCTCGCTCCGCTCGCACCTCAACCACCGGGGCCGCACCATCGGTGGTTGAGGTGCGAGGAGCGCCAGCGACGAGCCACGAAACCACCACGGTGACTCAGAACAGCGCGTCCTGCTCGAGCTCGAGCAGGGTCTGCTTGCGCTCCACGCCGCCGGCGTAGCCGGTGAGGGTGCCGTTGGCGCCGATCACGCGGTGGCACGGGATCACGATCGGGATCGGGTTGCTGCCGTTGGCCAGTCCGACCGCTCGCGACGCGGCGTTGGTGCGACCGAGCCGAGCAGCGACCGCGCCGTAGGACACGGTCTCGCCGTAGCCGATGGCGCTCAGCTGCGCCCACACCTGCTGCTGGAAGACGCTGCCCTGCGGCGCCAGCGGCAGGTCGAACTCCTTGAGGTCGCGGGCGAAGTACGCCGCGAGCTGGCGCGCGCGCCTCGGCCAGCACCGGGTGGTCGTCGTCGCGAGCGCCCCGGACCCGGCCGTCGCCGTCGCGGAACGGCGAGAACTCGATCGCGGTGATCGCACCGCCGCCCTCGACGATCCGCAGCTCGCCGATGGGTGAGTCGATCACGGTCCACATCTCAGTTCTCCTCACGTGCATGGCGTGCGTGGGCGGGCATCAGGGTGTTCCACAGGTGCAGCAGGGCGTAGGAGCGCCACGGGCGCCACCGGTCGCTCGCGGCGATCACCGCGGCGGGGTCGTGGCCGAGCCCGCTGAGCGCGTTGCGCACGCCGATGTCGGTGGGCAGGAAGACGTCGGGGTGGGCGAGCGCCCGCATCGCGACGTAGTCGGCGGTCCAGGGTCCGATGCCGGGCAGCGCCAGCAGGCGCACGTCGTACGTCGTCGCGGTCGGGGCCGCGGTCGAGCGCGACGTCGCCCGCGGCCAGGGCGGCGCACAGCCCGACCAGGGCGCGGCCCCGGGCGCGCGGCATCGGGAGCGTGGTCGGGTCGACGGCGGCCAGCGTGGCGGCGTCCGGGAAGAGGTGGGTCAGCCCGGGAACGGCGGTCGTGACCGGACGTCCGTGCTCGGCGACGATCCGGCCGGTGACGGTGCGGGCACCGACGACGCTGACCTGCTGGCCGATCACGGTGCGGACGGCGGTCTCGTCGCCGTCGACCTGACCGGGCACCCGCAGCCCGGGGCACGCCCGGGCGAGCGGGCCGATCACGGGGTCGCCGACGAAGTGCTCGGCGACCGCGAGCGGGTCGCAGTCGGCGTCGACCAGCCGGCGGGCGCGCTCGACGGCGGCGGCGGTGTCGCGCAGGTCGGTGAGCGCGAACGTCGCGGTGACGAACGCGGTCTCGCCGTCAGGCACCGCGTCGGCGGCACCGAGGTCGAGCCGGACCGTGCCGGGGCCGTGCGGCAGGTCGAGCGTGCGGGCGTACCAGCCGTCGCCGGCGACCTCGACGCCCGGCACCAGGTGGTAGGCGAGGAAGTCGAGCAGCGCCCGGCCGGCGAACGGGGTGCGCACCGCCAGCCGCATCCGGACGCTGCCCGTGGTCGGGCGGCGGGCTGCCGCGCCGCGACGGCCGCGGAGCTCGGTGGGCGTGGCGGCGTAGACCTCGCGCACGGTCTCGTTGAACTGCCGCACGCTCGCGAAGCCGGCCGCGAACGCGACGTCGGCGAAGCCCAGGTCGGTGGTCTCGATCAGCACCCGGGCGGTCTGCGCCCGGCGGGCCCGGGCCAGGGCCAGCGGACCGGCCCCGAGCTCGGCGGTGAGCAGCCGGGAGAGGTGGCGCGGGGTGTAGCCGACCCGGTCGGCCAGGCCGGCGACGCCCTCGCGGTCGACGACGCCGTCGGCGATCAGCCGCATCGCGCGGCCGGCCGCGGTCGGCGGCGACGTCCCAGTCGGGGCTGCCGGGCGTCGCGTCGGGCAGGCAGCGCTTGCAGGCCCGGAAGCCGGCGGCCTGGGCGGCGGCCGGACTGGGGTGGAAGGTGACGTTGGCGTAGGCCGGGGTGCGGGCCGGGCACGAGGGCCGGCAGTAGATGCCGGTGGTGCGGACGCCGCTGTAGAAGACGCCGTCGAAGCGCCGGTCGCGCGACTTCACCGCGCGGTAGCAGGACTCGGGGTCGAGCCGGGCGGACCTGCGAGCCGGAGGTGCTGGTGGTCGCTGCATGGGTCCATCATGCGCCATGCCACCGACCATCTTCTCGCGGGAATCGGACACGGCCGTGGGCGCGTGCGGCGCATCCACGGTGCCACGACCACCCCTTTGGGATGATGGGCACTGTGCCCGACGACCCGACACCGCCCTCGGGCGCGAAGCACCCGCGCTCGGAGCAACGCGCCCGACGGTCAGCGACCCGCACGCCGACCCGCCGGCACCGGCGCACGGTCCTGCTCGTGGTGGTGCTGACCCAGGCGACTGCTCGCCGCGCTGACGGCCGCCGGCGTCTACGTGGCCTACGGCCGGCTCGACGACAACATCGAGCCGGGAATGACGATCCCCCACGTCGCCGCTACCCCGGTCGACGACGGGCCCCGGCGGCCGCTCAACATCCTGGTGATGGGCACGGACTCGCGCAGCGGCGAGGGCAACGCCATCGACGGCGAGACCGGCGGGGGCGGCTCCGACACCACGATCCTGCTGCACGTCTCCGCCGACCGCAGCGAGGCCTACGGCGTCAGCCTGCCGCGCGACGCGATGGTCGCCCGACCCGAGTGCAGCACCGACGACCCGCCGACGACGCCGACGACCCGTGCCGGCGGCCGACCCGGTCATGTTCAACACCGCCTTCGCCCTGGGCGGGCCGCGGTGCACGGTGCTGATGGTCGAGTCGCTCACCGAGGTGTTCATCGACCACTTCGTGGTGCTCGACTTCAACGGCTTCAAGACGATGGTCGACGCCGTCGACGGGGTGGAGGTCTGCCTCCCCGAGGACGTCGACAGCAAGGGCATCAAGCTGGACGCCGGCACCCAGGTGCTCGACGGCGACCAGGCCCTCGGCTACGTGCGCGAGCGCACGGAGCTGTCGGTGACCGGCGACATCGGCCGGATGAAGCGTCAGCAGGCGTTCATCGCCTCGATGGTCAACAAGGTGTTCTCCGCCGGCACCCTGTCGCGGCCCGATCGCGTCTACGGGTTCCTCGACGCCGTCACGGGCTCGCTCGTCGTCGACTCGGAGCTCGACTCCGTGGGCCGGCTGTTCGACCTGGCGATGGAGTTCCGCAGCACCGGGCTCTCCGACATCCGCTTCGTCACCGTGCCGATCGCGGAGTACGAGCTCGACGCCAATCGCCTCCAGTGGACCGAGGACGCCGACGACCTCTGGCGGCGGATCCGCCAGGACCGGCCGCTGGGCAAGGACTTCGCCGACACCAGCGTCCGCGCCGACGACCCCGTCGGCTCGCAGAGCCCGTCGACCGACCCGAGCGCGACCCCCACCGACGAGCCCACCGACGGGCACCGCGGACCGAGCCTGGAGCAGGACGAGGCCCGCGCCCAGGCACGGCGGGAGGCCGGCCTCTGCGTCTGAGGCTCCGTCCCGGCCGCCGGGGGTGTGAGCATCGCGCCGCGTGGGTAGGAGGGCATCTCGTCTCGTCTCGTCTCGTCTGTCGTAGGAGTCCTCATGCCCCGCCCGCTCGTCCTGCTCTGCTGTCCTGGCTCCTCGCCCTCGGCCTGGCCGCGCCCTCGTCCGGCGCCGTCGAGCACCGCTGCGGCCACGACCACGACCATCGCGGCGCTCGACTGGCCGGACTCGGCACGATGAGGTGGGGGTCACGTCGCGCGCGGTGACCGGCCGCGTCGAGGGCGCCCCGGACGGGCGCCGGGTCTACCTCGAGCAGCTCGTCGGTGCCCATGGCTGGCACGTCATGGGAGGCGACACCACCAACGCGCAGGGCGTCTTCTCGGTGAAGGTCCCCACCAGCTGGTACCACGACCCGCTCCCCTACCGGGTCCGCGTCGCCCCCACGTCGGTGCGTCCAGCGAGGCGGTCTCCGCGGCGGCGTACCTCGAGGTCGTGGCGCGCTACCGCACCCGCGGGAAGAAGGGGTGGTGGAAGCGCATCTACCCCGGGAAGAAGTGGCGCTACGACCCCTGCTCGGTGATCACCTGGCGGGCCAACCTCATCTCGGCGAAGCCCGGGGCGCTGCGGGACGCCAAGAAGGCCGTACGCCGGCTTGCTCGTGCCACCGGCGTCACCTTCGACTACCGCGGCCGCACCAGACCACCGCAGCCAGAAGCTGTCGACGTGGCCCAAGAACACCAACCTGATCATCGCCTGGCTCACCCCGAAGCAGTCGCCGCTCCCCTTCAGCGGCCACGCCGGTCTGGCGGGACCGCGCCGGGGCGTCTTCGTGCGTGACTACGCCGGGCGGTCGGTGAAGACGACGCACTCGCGGGTGCTGATGAACGCCAACGCGCCGCTGCCTCAGCGGCTTCAAGGGCAGCTCGCGCGGGCACGTGCTGATGCACGAGCTGGGCCACGCCGCCGGGCTCGGGCACGTGCTCGGCCACCCTGGCCAGATCATGTCGTACAAGAAGTACGACAACTGGCAGGCCGGCGACCTCGGCGGGCTGCGCGCGGTCGGCAAGGGCCAGGGCTGCATGCTGCCGAGCAGCAGCGCAGCGGGGCGCGCAGCGCACTCCCGGACCCGGTGCTGGTCGACGCGGTTCCCTGAGCCGCTGGGCCACTGCAGCGGCCACCGACCGAAATGCGAAGAGCCCCAGCCCTGGAGGGCTGGGGCTCTTCGGGTTGTACCCCCGACCGGATTCGAACCGGCGCTACCGCCGTGAGAGGGCGGCGTGCTAGGCCGCTACACAACGGGGGCATGACCTGCTCGGACGAGCCGAGCACCTGAGAAACTCTACCGAGTCTCTCCCACAGCGCCAAAATCTGGTGCTGCTTCTCGCTGGGATACTAGGACTCGAACCTAGACTAACTGGACCAGAACCAGTCGTGCTGCCAATTACACCATATCCCACTGACTTACTGGTGTTCAGGCCCTGGTCGCGGTCTCCCGCGGGCCACCTGGCACCGACGCGAAACCTTACACGCGGGCCCGGGGAGCGACCAATTCGCCCTGGTTCGGCGGCGGTCGCGAGCCCGCTCCGCCGGGCCACCAGCACGGTGAGGCCGAGGAAGACCAGCGACTGGGTCAGCGTCGCCGGCAGGCTCCACCAGGTGCCGCCCGTGGGGTTGAGCGCGGAGTCCATGTCGCCGTAGGCGAGGGCGCAGACCGAAGGCCAGGAAGTTGTTGAGCACGTGCATCGCGATGCCCGCCTCGAGCCCGCCGGTGAGGATCACCAGCACGCCGGCCACCAGCCCGAAGGCGAACCGGTCGACGAAGATCGGCGGGTCCTGGGCACCGTGGGCGAGCGCGAAGAGCAGCGAGGGCACCACCGACCGCCATCACCGCGGACAGCCGCGGCGAGGTGAACAGGCCGCCGACGGCCTGGGTGAGGTAGCCGCGGAACGCGTACTCCTCCCCCGCCGCCTGCAGCGGGGTGAGGAGGACCACGACGAGCAGGAAGTCGCGGGTGGTCGTCGGTGAAGGTGTTGAGCTCGCCGCGAGATCTCGCCGCCGGCGGCGTCCGCGGCAGCAGGGTCGAGACCAGCACGGTGGCCAGCAGCGCGAGGAAGGCCAGGCCGAGGCAGGTGAAGAACCAGCGCCACCGGATCCGCGGCCCCACCGAGGCCAGCCACCGGGGTCGCAGCCCGTGCAGCGCCCACTGCACCAGCCAGGCGGCCGGGATCGTCAGCGCCCAGCCGAGGTTGACGACCAGCAGGAACGCCGGCGTGACGATCTCGCCGGTGAGCCGCGCCGACGTCTCGTCGAGCGAGAGACCACGTGCGGCGTAGACGACGCCGAGGCCGGCGATGACCACGATCTGCACCACGAGGGCGAGCAGGACGAGCAGCGACGACGCCGACCAGGCCGCGCCACCAGCCGTGGGCGCCCCAGCCGGCCGCCGCGGTGCAGGCGGTGGTAGCCCAGCGTCACGCCAGCGCGGACCGCAGCCGGGCCAGGCTGCGCTCGCGGCCGAGCAGCTCCATCGACTCGAACAGCGGCGGTGAGATGCGGCGTCCGGTGACGGCCACGCGGACCGGCCCGAACGCCACCCGCGGCTTGAGCCCCAGCGTCGTCGACCAGGGCGCCCTGGAGGGCCTCCTGGATCGCCGCGGTCGACCACTCGTGCAGCCCGGACACGCGCGTCGTACGACGCCTGCACGATCTCGCGGCCCTGCTCGTCGAGCAGCTTGGCGACGTCCGCCTCGTCGCGCACGAAGTCGGCCTCGTCGACGAACAGGAACCCGAGCATGTCGACGGCCTCGGTGAGCTTGTTGATCCGCTCGGCGACCAGCGGCATCGCGAGCTCGAGCAGCTGCGCGTCGGCGTCGGAGACGGGGTCGCCGACCACGCCGGCGTCCTTGAGGAAGGGCAGCACCCGGTGGGTGATGTCGTCGAGGCGCAGAGCAGCCGCATGTGCGAGGCGTTGATCGCGTCGGCCTTCTTCAGGTCGAAGCGGGCCGGGTTGGGGTTGACGTCGCCGATCTCGAACGCCGCCACCATCTCCTCGAGCGTGAAGACGTCGCGGTCGGCGGCGATCGCCCAGCCCAGCAGCGCGACGTAGTTGAGCAGCCCCTCGGGCAGGAAGCCGTCGTCGCGGTAGCCGAGCGCGTTGGCCTCGGGGTCGCGCTTGGAGAGCTTCTTGTTGCCCTGGCCCATCACGTAGGGCAGGTGGCCGAACTCCGGGGCGCCGGTGCCGATGCCGACGTCGGCGAGCGCGGCGTACAGCGGGACCTGGCGGGGGGTGCTCGAGAGCAGGTCCTCGCCGCGCAGCACGTGGGTGATCTCCATCAGCGCGTCGTCGACGGGGTTGACCAGCGTGTAGAGCGGGTGGCCGTTGGCGCGGGCCAGCGCGTAGTCGGGGACGTGGTCGCTGTGGAAGCTGACCCGCCCGCGGACCAGGTCGTCGAAGGCGATCTCGCCGTCGGGCATCCGGAACCGGACGACGGCAGCGCGGCCCTCGGCCTCGAACGCCGCGACCTGCTCGTCGGTGAGGTCGCGGCAGTGGCGGTCGTAGCCCATCACCTTCGAGCCCGACGCCTTGCGGCGCGCCTCGACCTCCTCGGTGGTGCAGAAGCAGCGGTAGGTGTGGCCGGCCTCGGCCAGCCGCGCGAGCGCGTCGGCGTAGATGTCGGCCCGCTCCGACTGGCGGTAGGGCCCGTGGTCGCCGCCGACCTCGGGGCCCTCGTCCCAGTCGAGGCCGAGCCAGCGGAAGAGGTCGAGCAGGGCGTCGTAGGACGCCTGGTCGTTGCGGGCGGCGTCGGTGTCCTCGATGCGGAACACGAACGTGCCGCCGTGGTGGCGGGCGAAGGCCCAGTTGTAGAGCGCGGTGCGCACCAGGCCGACGTGCGGGCTGCCGGTCGGGCTGGGGGCCATCCGCACCCGGACGGGCGGGGTCGTGCTCATCGCTTCGCCACCTTGTTGGTCAGGGCGCCGAGACCGTCGATCGCGATCTCGACCTCGTCGCCCACCTGCATCGGACCGACACCCTCGGGGGTGCCGGTGAGGATCACGTCGCCGGGCAGCAGCGTCATCACGCTCGAGGAGTAGGCGATCAGCGCCGGGATGTCGTGGATCATGTCGGCGGTCGAGCCGTCCTGGACGACGTCCCCGTTGAGGAAGGTGCGCAGCCGGACGCCGTCGGCGAAGGTCTGCGGGTCGAGGTCGGTCTCGATCCACGGGCCGAGCGGGCAGAAGGAGTCGAAGCCCTTGGCCCGGCTGAACTGCACGTCGGAGTGCTGCAGGTCGCGGGCGGTCACGTCGTTGGCGATCGTGTAGCCGTAGATCACGTCGGTGGCCTGCTCGGGCGGCACGTCGCGGCAGATCCGGCCGATCACCACGGCCAGCTCGCCCTCGAAGTGCAGGTCCTGGGTCTGGCGGCGGGTAGAAGATCGGGTCGCCCGGCCCGACCACGCTGGTGTTGGGCTTGAGGAAGAACAGCGGCTCCTCGGGCACCTCGTTGCCCAGCTCGGCGGCGTGCGCGGCGTAGTTGCGGCCGAACCCGATCGACCTTGCTGCGCGGCAGCACGGGCGCGAGCAGGCGCACGTCGGCGAGCCGGTGCTCCTGGTCGAGCACCTTGAAGCCGACGTACATCGGGTCGCCGGCGAGCGTGACGACCACGCTGTCCTCGGCGGGCTGGCCGAACTCGTCGACCTCCCCCGTGACGACTCCGAAGGCGGGCTCTTCACCGGTCGTGAATCTGACGATACGCACGGGGCCGACCCTATCGACCGCACCTGGCCACCTACGCTTTGCCGCATGCGGACGGCGACGACGGAGGTGCTCGACGAGCCCGTCTGGCGCGCCCGCGCGGAGGCCCACGCGGCCCGCGTCGACGCCTTCGTGCGCCCGCACCTGGCCCGGCGCGACGGCGCACGCCAAGCACCCGGTGCACGACTTCCTGTTCACCTACTACTCCCAGCGCCCCGCCCAGCTGCGCCGCTGGCACCCCGGGTTCGGCGTCGGCCTGGCGGGCGGCGACGACCACGCCGGCCTCAAGGGCTACGCGCGTCGTCGACGGCGTGACCGCGGTGACGACCGAGCACCTGGCCGCCCAGCGGCCGCTCGTCGAGGCGCTGCACCGGCTGCTCACCGCGACCGCGGCCCGCCCGGCGACCCTGGGCTGCTTCGGCCTGCACGAGTGGGCGATGGTCTACCGGCTCGGCGACGACGAGACCCGGCACGCCGACTGGCCGCTGCGCCTGGGCGGCGGCGGCACCGACCGCGTCGTCGAGTCGCACCGGATCTCCTGCTCCCACTTCGACGCCTTCCGGTTCTTCACCGAGCCGGCGCGTCCGCTCAACACCCTCTCCCCCGGCCGCGACGACCGGCCCGCGTTCGAGCAGCCGGGCTGCCTGCACGCCGGCATGGACCTCTACAAGCACGCCTTCCGGCTCATCCCCGCTGATCTGCTCCGACCTGGTCGCCGACTGCTTCGAGCTGGCCCGCGAGATCCGGGTGCTGGACATGCGCGCCTCGCCGTACGACCTCGCCGACCTGGGCTACGACCCGGTCCCGATCGAGACGCCCGCCGGCAAGCAGGAGTACGTCGAGGCGCAGCGTCGGTTCGCCGAGCGCGGCGCCCCGCTGCGGGCCCGGCTGGTCGCCGAGTGCGACCGGCTGCTGGCGGCGGACGACGGGGCAGCTAGCGCGCTGCGGCCGCCGCCGCGGCGGCCCGCTCCACCCACCTCGGCACGTCGCCGTAGCGCTGGCTCGGCACGAGCTCGCCGGCGGCGCAGCACTCGATCAGCTGGGTCATCCGGCGGTCGCGGGTGGACTCCTGCTTGGCCGAGGTCACCCAGACGGTGCAGATCTTGCGGTAGGTGGCGGTCGCTGCCTCCCAGAAGGCGGTGGCCGCGGGGCTGGCGGCCAGCCGGGCGGCGTAGGAGTCGGGCAGCGTGACGTGGTCGCGTTCGTGGCTGTAGGGCGCCTCGTCGCGACGACGCTGCTCCCAGATCGCCAGTCCGCTGGGCTGCATCCGCCCCTCGGCGCGCAGCTTCTCGACGAGGTCGAGGTTGACCCTGCTCCAGTGGGACGTCTTCTTGCGAGGGGTCCAGCGCTGCCGCCTGGTGTTCTCGTCGATGCGCTGGGCGACCGAGTCGATCCATCCCCAGCACAGAGCCTCGACCACGGCCTGCTCCCACGTCAGGCCGCGATCGGCGACGTGCTTCTTGTTCAGGCCCATCCACAGGCTGGTCTCGGTGTCGTGGTGCAGCGCCAGCCACGCAGCGAACTCCTCGGGAGTGTCGAAGAAGCGCGCCGGCCGCTCGGGGGTGCCACCCATCCGACCCGGCATCTGGTCCTCCGCCTCGCCACCCGTCACAGCCACGAGCATGCCACCGGCCGCCGACATCCAGGGCAGGAGGCGGACTCACGGACGGGCGTGACGCCGACTACGTCCGGTCCGCGGCACAGCACCCGTCCGCGCACGTCGCGACGGCCGACGCCCCGTCGTTGCCGGCGACCGCGGGCGGGCCGCACCCACACCCCTCACCGCGCCAGGCCGCGCGCCCCTCGCGGACCGCGACGGCGGCGATGACGAGGCCCGCGACCGGGTCGGCCCACGACCATCCGAGGGTGGCGTTGAGGAGCAGCCCGACGAGGAGCACGGCGGAGAGGTAGGTGCACAGCAGGGTCTGGGTCGAGTCGGCGACCACGGCGCCCGACCCCAGGCTGCGGCCGGTGCGCCGCTGCGCCCAGGACAGGAAGGGCATGATCGCCAGCGACGCGACAGCGAGCCCGATCCCGACGCCGGAGGGGTCGGGGTCGTGGCCGCTGACCAGGGCGCGGACGGACTCGAACGTGACGTAGCCGGCGAGCGCGAAGAACGACAGCGCCATGAGCCGCAGTGCCCGGCGCTCCCGCGACTCCGGCAGCGGGTGGCGGAACTGCCACAGGATGATCAGGCCGCTGCTCACCTCCACCACCGAGTCGAGCCCGAACCCGACCAGGGCGATCGATCCGGC
This sequence comes from uncultured Actinomycetota bacterium, assembly GCA_963834285.1. Taxonomy (GTDB): domain Bacteria; phylum Actinomycetota; class Actinomycetes; order Propionibacteriales; family Nocardioidaceae; genus Nocardioides. Next base: position 79,641 of record CAWIAZ010000002.1, read on the forward strand.
GACCAGCCCCGCGGTGATCGCGACCACGGCCTCGACCACGTTGTAGGCCACCGACGCGGCTGCCAGGAGCTGCGCGCGGCGGCCGAGCATCCGCCGCTGGTCGGGGTCGTCGACGACCGTCACGGCGCGGGTGCTCACGCCGCGGCCCCCGCGAGGAGCTTCACCGCGGCAGGCATCGTCGAGCTCATGGCCATCGGACGATGCTAACGCGCGGCCTGCGGGCCGGACGGAAGAAGACTTAGATGAACATCGATATTGACAGCAATCGATCTCTTCAGCCAGGATACGACATAGACATCCATCGATACGAAAGGCTCCTCCCATGTCCCGTCTCCAGCTCGCCCTCGACGTCGACGACCTCGACGTCTCCATCGCCTTCTACACGCGTCTGCTCGGCGTCGAGCCGGCCAAGGTCAAGCCCGGCTACGCCAACTTCGCGGTTTCCGACCCGCCGCTGAAGCTGATCCTGATGGAGAACCCCGGCCGCGGCGGCTCGCTCAACCACCTCGGCATCGAGGTCGAGGACGTCGACACCGTCGACGCCCTCCAGACCCGGCTCGACCGCGGAGGGCCTCGCCTCCCGCGACGAGCGCGCCACCACCTGCTGCTACGCCAAGCAGGACAAGTTCTGGGTGGAGAACACCCCGAACGGCGAGCAGTGGGAGGTCTACACCGTGCTCGAGGACAGCGCGACGTTCGGCCCGGCCGACGGAGTCGAGGAGGAGACCGCCTGCTGCAGCTAGGGTGCTGCGCATGCGTCGATCCTCGGGGACCGGACCGGTCCGCACGTTCCTGCCCACCGGACTGCCACCGGCCTCGCCACCGGCGCTCGCCACCGCACTGGTAGCCGGCCTGCTGGCAGGCGTGCCCGCTGCGGGCGCGGCCGCGCTGCCGGCAGCGACGTCCGAGCCGGCCCCCACCGTGGGCCGGGTGACCGCGGTCCCGGCGCCGGACAGCGGGGAGCAGTCGCGCCACCGCCGCCGCCGCCGGTGGCGCGACGTACGTCGCCGCCACCTCCACCGATCCACGGGAGGTCGACCCCGACTGGGGCACCGTGCCTGGCGTGGAGATCGCCAAGATCGACGCCGATGGCGGTGTCGCCTGGACCGACAGGTACGCGACCGAGCACGCCGACGGCGCGGCGGCGGTCGCTGCCGGCCCGTGGGGTGCCGTGGTGCTGGGTCAGATGGAGTACTCCGGGCCCTCGTTCTTCGCAGCCGGCTACTGGCTGCGGCGCTACGACCCCGACGGAGCCCTCGTGTGGTCCCGTCGCTACGACGGGACTCACCGGATGAGTGACCTCGTCGTCGTCGGGGACGACATCTTCGTCGCGGGTACCGACGGCCGCTACTACTCGAAACCGCTCGTCCAGCGCGCGTCGTTCGCCACCGGCGAGCTCGGTGACCACGACCTCACCGACCTCGGCGGGCCGGAGGCCCGCAGTCGCCTCCTGAACGTCGAGGTCTGGGGCGAGGACCTGGCCGTCCTCGCCGAGAGCGCCGACGAGGAGAACCGACCCCACAGAGCACTCGGTCGCCGTGCGCAGGGTGAGCCGAGCGGACCTCAGCACCACGTGGACCACCACGCTCGACACCGACGACTACATCCGCGGTGAGGACCTGACGATCTCGGACGGGAAGGCCGTGGTCGCCGGCATCATCCGGGGGGAGCTCGCCGGCCAGACCAGGCAGGGTGACCAGGACCGCTTCCTGGTCGCGCTCCACCCCGACGGCTCCCAGGGGTGGGTCCGCCAGTTCGCCACCAGCTCGGCAGAGGGGTTCTACGGCGAAGGTTCCTACGCACTGACCGCGACGCCGACCGGGTTGGTGACCGCCACCACCGAGCGGGAGCGGGTCAGGGTCGATGGCTTCTCCGCGCAGGGCACCGACCTGTGGTCCACGGTGGTCGAGAGCGATGGCGACGAGGACGCCTCGGACCTGGTACACGACGAGGCCCGCGGACTCCGCCTCGTCGGCGCCGCGAACGGATCGCTGGTCGGCCTCGACACCGACGACCTCCTCGACACCTACGAGGCGGAGCTCACCCCGGGCACGGCGCTCCCACCGGTCACCGCGACCCGCGCGCAGCTGCGTCCGTCCACGGTGCGCGTGCGCCGCGGCACCTGGCGACACACCCGTCTGGTGGTGACCAACGCCGGCGACAGCGCAGCAGTGCTGTCCGCGAAGGGGTGCCGGGCCGGACCTCGGGTCGTCACCCGGGTCCGCGACGGGCACCGCAACGTCACCGGCAAGGTGCGCGGCGGCACGTGGCGCTCCCCGAAGCTGGCACCGGGCCAGCGCCACGTCCTGCGGGTCTCGGTGCGCGCCACCAAGCGCGCGGCGACGACCAAGCGCCGGTGCCGGTTCGTGGTGCGGCAGCCCGGCGCGACCGGGAGCCGCAGCACCGCGACGCTCAAGGTCGTCGTCCGGCGCCACCGCCGCTGACTTCCACCACCGACGCGAATGATCCTTGTTGTTCGAACATCTGTTCGATAAACTGACGCCATGCTCACCACCACCGAAGTCGAGGCCTGGCAGGCCAGGCTGGTCGCGGACGGGCTGCCGACCGGCAGCACGCCCGAGGCCGACGCGGCGCGGGTCGACCTGCTGCGCTCGCTGGAGCAGCTGAAGAACGCGGCGTCCGCGGCCCAGGCCGACCTCGCCGGTCGGCGCTCGATGCCTCCCAGCGTCACCAGCAGGCAGCGGCCGGCGAGCCCGCTCGGCGACCAGGGGTGCGGCGTCGCGGCCCAGGTGGCCCTGGCGCGGCAGGAGTCACCGCACCGCGGCGCGGTGCTGCTCGGTCTCGCCAAGGCCCTCGCCACCGAGCTCCCCCACACCCGCGAGGCGCTGCGCGCGGGCGTCCTGAGCGAGTACGCCGCCACCCTGGTCGACCCGCGAGACCGCCTGCCTCGAGCCGGCCGACCGGCTCGCGGTCGACGAGGAGGTCTGCGGTGACCACGACTCGGTCGTCGGCCGGGGCACCCGCCGGCTGGTCGCCGAGGTACGCCGCCGCGCGCTCGCCGATCGACCCTGCCGCCGCGGTGCGACGTGCCCGTCGCGCCGAGGCCGAGCGCTGCGTGACCCTGCGACCGGCGCCCGACACCATGACCTACCTGACCGCCCTGCTGCCGGTCGCCCAGGGCGTCGCCGTCCACGCCGCGCTGCGACGCACCGCCGACCGCGTCCGGGCCGACGGCGACGAGCGCGGTCGCGGCCAGGTGATGGCCGACACCCTCGTCGAGCTGACCACCGGCCAGACGAGCGCCGAGGCGGTCGGGGTGCAGGTCGGGCTCGTGATGAGCGACGCGACCCTCCTCGGCGCCGGGCACGAGCCCGCACTGCTCGACGGCAACGCCGGTGCCGGCCCAGGTGGCGCGTGAGCTGGTGGCCCGCGCCAGCGAGGCCGACGCTGCGTCCGTCCGCCGCCTCTACGCGACGCCCGACGGCGAGCTGGTGGCGATGACGTCCCTCCAGCGTCTGGTCCGCGGAACGCTCGCCGACTTCCTGCGCGTCCGCGACCAGGGCCTGTGCCGCACCCCGTGGTGCGACGCCCCGGCACGGCACGGTGACCACGTCACCGGTCGCCACCCGGGCAACAGCGACGAGGCCACCACCGCGCACGGCACCCAGGGTCTCTGCGAGGCCTGCAACCACGCCAAGCAGGCGCCGCACTGGCAGGCACGACCTTGCGCCGGCCGAGGACGACATCGCGTCGAGACCACCACCCCCACCGGACACCGCTACACCTCGACCGCACCGAGCCCGCCGTGCCCCGCGCAGCCGGTCCGCACGAGCCTCGACCGGGCGTTGGACCGCATCTGGCGCGACGCCGGCCTCGGGGTCGGGTAGCGGGTCGGGTAGCCGGGTCGACAGGCTGGAGCAGCTCGCCTGAGTGACGGCGCGCGCCCGGCGCAGGCTAGACTCCGTTGGTTGCATCCAGCAACCAACTGATCCCCGAGGAGAGCCTGTGGCCCAGGACCTGGCCGGAGCGCGCGGCCGCCGGCACCATCCCCGGCTCACGTTCGCGGTGCTCGCGATCTCGGTGTCCTCGTTCGCGCTGCTGCAGTCGCTGATCGTGCCCGTGCTCGCCACCATCGAGCGCGAGTTCGACACCGACGCAGACCACGGTCACCTGGGTGCTCACGGCGTACCTGCTCAGCGCCTCGATCGCCACGCCCCTGCTGGGCCGGGTCGGCGACGTGGTCGGCAAGACGCGGATGCTGGTGATCACCCTGGTCGTGCTCACCATCGGCTCGCTGCTCGCCGCCCTGGCGCCCAGCATCGGCTGGCTGATCGCGGCGCGGGTCGTCCAGGGCGTCGGCGGCGGCGTGCTGCCGCTGGCCTTCGGCATCGCGCGCGACGAGTTCGGCGCCAAGGTCACCTCGGCGCTCAGCGTGCTGGCCTCGCTGACCGCGGTCGGCTTCGGCGTCGGCATCGTGGTCGCCGGCCCGATCGTCGACGCCTTCGGCTACCAGGGCCTGTTCTGGGTCCCGATGGTCGATCACGTCGCTGGCTGCCGCCGCGGCGCTCCGCTTCGTCCCGGAGTCACCGGTGCGCACGCCTGCCCGGCTGCCGCTGCTCCCGGCGGTGCTGCTCGCCGTCTGGCTGGTCGCGCTGCTGCTCGCGCTCAGCGAGGGCAACCAGCTCGGGCTGGGCCTCCCCCGCGATCCTCGCCCTGCTGGCCACCGCCGCCCTGGGCGTCGTCGGCGTGGGTGCAGGTCGAGCTGCGGGTGCCGGTGCCGATGATCGACATGGCGATGATGCGTCGCCGTGGCATCTGGACGGCGAACGCCGTGGCGGGCCTGGTCGGCTTCGGCATGTTCGCCTCGTTCGCGTTCGTGCCGCAGTTCCTCCAGACCCCCGAGGCCGCCGGCTACGGCTTCGGTGCGTCGATCTCGGAGTCGGGACGGCTGCTGCTGCCCTCGGCGGTGATGAGCTTCCTGATGGGGTTCACGACCGCCACCCTCGTCCACCGCTTCGGCGCGCGACTCGTGATCTTCACCGGTGCCACGATCGTGAGCGCCTCCTACCTCGGCCTCGCCTTCTTCCACGATGCCACCTGGCAGCTCTACCTCGCCACGACGGTGCAGGGCCTGGGCTCGGGCCTGGTCTTCTCCAGCCTGGCCGGCGTCGTGATCGCCTCGGTGCCGGCCGAGCAGACCGGGGTCGCCAGCGGCATGAACGCCAACATCCGCACGATCGGCGGCGCCGTGGGCTCGGCGATGATGGCCGGCGTCGTCACCGCCCACGTCGGCGCCTCCGGCTTCCCGGTCGAGCGCGGCTACACCGTGGGCTTCGCGATCCTGGCCGGCTGCCTGCTGCTGGCCGCCGGGTGCGCGCTGCTGATCCCCGACAGCCACGACCAGCCGACCGAGGGCCGGCTCGCGGACGCCGACAACGCCGAGCTGTCCTACCTGCCGGCCGCCAGCGGGCCCGGGCCGGTCACCGACCGTTCAGGCGCACGGTCCGCAGCAGGTCCTGACGGATCTGCTTCGGCGTCCACGCGAACCTGACCCACTTCCCGGCGCCGAAGAGCCGGGTCTGGTCGCTGGAGTACGGCGACGTCGGGTCCTCGTCCTGGCCGTAGGTCAGGATCGTCCGGGCGTTGACCCGGCCGCCCTTCTGGAACGCGATGGCCTGGATGTGCGAGGAGCCGTAGGTGATCGCGCGGTACGCCGACCGGTTGCGCTGCGGCTTGTAGGACTTCAGCGCGTTGGCGTTGCCGAGCGCGTCGCCCGGTGCCGCCGCCGAGGCCGATCTTCGGGGCGCCGCGGTCACCGGCCACCTGGAGCGAGCCCCACCGGGCGGTCAGGGGGATCCGACGCGCGCGCAGCGACGCGATGGCGTCGTCCATCGCCTTCACGACCTGCGGGTCGGCGGAGTTCAGCCCGCGAGGGGTGTGCAGCGGGTCGGCCGCGGAGAACGGCACCCGTCCAGGGGTTGTCGGGCAGCCGCTCGACGAACTCCTCGAAGCAGGTGCGTGCCCACCGAGTCGCGCTCGGAGCGCCCGTCCCAGCGCCGCAGCACCTCGCAGGCCTCGGTCTCGCCGGTGGCCTGGCAGGTGCGGTCGAGGTCGCCGCCCGTGCCGCATCACCTCGGAGGCCCGCAGCCGGTTGGCGTGCTCGTGGGCGCGCAGGCTGCCCGGCGTCTCCTTGCGGCCGGAGGCGAGCCGGTCGACGACGTACTGGGTGACCATCTTGGTGCGCATCGTCCGCTCGCACTTCTCGCAGCCGATGATGTCGGGGAAGCCCTCGAGCCGGACGTCGGGGTTGGGCAGCCAGAACGAGTCGTTGGCGTTCATCACGAAGTCGCGGCGCACCACGCTGGGCAGGTGCCGCGGCCCGAGGATGCCCGGACGCTGGGCGTCGGCGTCGCGGCCCCAGGCGCACGAGCTGCCGGCGAAGGTGCCGTCGAGGCCGGGCAGCCCGGCCACCTGGTCGAGCAGGCGCCCGACCGGGGTCATGCAGCGGTTGGCGAGCGTCGTTGGTGACGTGCGGGACGACCGAGTGGTCGGCGTAGAGGGCGTTGCCCTTGCGGTCGGCCGCGGTCGTGTTGACCCACGGCATGCCGCCGCCGGCGTCCTGACGACGCAGCAGGTCGCGCACGCCCGTCGCCTTGCCCATGTCGAGGAAGGTGTCGATCGTGCGCAGCTGCTCGCCGTTGGCGTCGCGGATCGCCCAGAAGCTCACCGGGCTCCACGGCATCAGCAGCGCGGGGGCGTCCGAGACGTAGCCCTGCGGGGTGCGGTAGAGGTCCTCGGTGACGGTGCCGATCGAGCCGTTGGGGCGCTTGACCTTGATCCGGACCACGCGGCGCTCGAGCTGCCGCACCACGCCGCCGTCGGTGAGGTATCGGGTGCCGGGCCCGACGGTCTTGTACTCGTAGGGCGTGAAGCGGTAGGCCGTCGAGACCGTGTGGCTCCAGGCGACGTCCTTGTTCCAGCCGATGTTGACCGCGGGCGAGCCGATCAGCGAGGCGCCGGCGACGTCGTACTTGCCGGGGATCGTGAGCTGCTGCTGGGTGAAGTGGTAGCGCCCGCGCCACGGGAAGTGCGGGTTGCCGAGCAGCATCCCCTTGCCGGTGGACGACGCGGCGCCGCCGATCGCGGTGGCGTTGGAGCCGAACGGCCGCTCCGGGTCACGACCCAGGCCGGCGAGCAGCGCGTCGCGGTCGACCGCGGACGCCGACAGCGGCAGCTCGGGGAGCCCGGGGTCGCCCGGGCTGGGCGGGGCGGCGTCGACGATCTCCTTGACGAAGACCCCGCTGCTGGCGAGCAGGTTGGCCAGGTAGACGCCGTACCAGATGTCGAGGGCGGCGGCGTTGGGCTTGAGGTAGCCGGCGTTCTTGCAGGCCGGGTCGGTGACCTTCTGCGTGCGCACCCACCGGTTGACGCCGGCGACGTAGCCGCGCACCATCTGCCGGGCCTGCTTGCCCGGCCCGGCGGGCGAGGCCAGGAGCCGCTCGACCACCCGCCGGTTGCGCAGGTCGGTGACGAAGGCGTCGACCTGGAGGTTGGAGGCCTCCAGCGTGACCTGGTCGTCGTAGCGCGCGGTGGGGCCGAACCAGCGGCTGCGCTGGCCCCTCGCCGGTGAGCAGCGTGTCGGCGAGCGTGCAGATCGAGGAGTCGGCCGCGGCCCAGCCGCTGCCGTAGCCGAGCGAGCCGAAGCTCTTCGCCGTGATGTGCGGGATGCCGTGCTCGGTGACCTGCACCGTCGCCCGGTAGCGCGGCCCCTTCCGCTTCGCGGGGCCGACGGCCGCCGCCACCTTCGCTGGCTGAGGTGCGAGGAGCGCCGGCGACGAGCCACGCAACCCGTCTGCGCAGCTGGGCCGGCCGCCGGAGGCAGCCGCGCGAGCCGCCGGCGCCACGAGGGCGAGCGTGAGCAGGGAGGTCAGGAGAGCCAGCCCGAGGGGGCGCAGTCGAGGCACGGCCGGGTCAACGTCGCGGACTGACCACGGTTACGCGAACGACCACCGGGCTGAGGCGCAGGACCGGTCAGAGGTAGAGGCCGGCCGTCTCGTCGCTGAGCCGCTCGGCTGCGACCGCGTGCACGTCGCGCTCGCGCATCACGACGTAGAGGTCGCCGTGCACCTCGATCTCGGCCTTGTCCTCGGGGTCGAAGAGCACCTTGTCGCCGGACTCGACCGCACGCGCATGCGGACCGACCGCGACGACCCGCGCCCACGCCAGCCGGCGCGCACCCATCTCCGCCGTGGCAGGGATGACGATGCCGCCCGACGAGCGACGCTCGCCGGACTCCGGGTCGACCTCGCAGAGGACCCGGTCGTGCAGCATCTTGATCGGCGTCTTGTCGGTCACCGCGAACAGCTCAGGACGTCACCTTGCGGATGACCACGATCATCGTGACGAAGCCGGCCACGCTGCCGACGACCTTGAGGATGTGGTCGGTGCGCGGCTCCCCGGTGACCTCGTCGACGAAGTAGCCCTTGATCGCCGCGATCTCGCGGCGGGCGATCGTCTTGGGGCTGGACCGGTAGAGGAGCTGGTCGATCGTGGTCGCGAGACGCTCACGGGTCTCTTCGATCTCACGCTCGAGGGCAGACGGGTCTTGGGTCACCGGGGCAGGTTATCAATGCGCGTCGGGACGAATCCGAACGGTAGCTCCAGACGGTGGGCAGCCATCAGGTCGGCGTCGGTCAGCACGTCGTAGGTCGGGGCGTCGGCGACCACGTGGCCGTCGCTCAGCGACCACCGCGCGCGGGCACAGCTCGAGGGCGTAGGGCAGGTCGTGGGTGACCATCAGCACGGTCACGTCGAGCGAGCGCAGGATGTCGGCGAGCTCGCGCCGCGAGGCCGGGTCGAGGTTGGACGACGGCTCGTCGAGCACCAGGATCTCGGGGTCCATCGCCAGCACGGTGGCGACCGCCACGCGGCGGCGCTGCCCGAAGGAGAGGTGGTGCGGCGGGCGGTCGGCGAACTCGGCCATGCCGACCTGGTCGAGCGCGCGCTGGACCCGGTGCTCGAGCTCGGCACCGCGGACGCCGAGGTTGCGCGGCCCGAAGGCCACGTCGGCGCGCACCGTGCCCATGAACAGCTGGTCGTCGGGGTCCTGGAAGACGATGCCGACCCGACGGCGTACCTCGGCGAGGTTGACCTTCTCGACCGGCAGCCCGCTGACGGCGACGCTGCCGGCACTCTGGCCCGGAGCCGGCGCCGAGGATGCCGTTGAGGTGCAGCACCAGGGTGGTCTTGCCGGCGCCGTTGGGGCCCAGCAGGGCCACCCGCTCCCCCTGCGTGCACGTGCAGGTCGACGCCGAACAGCGCCTGGTGACCGTCGGGGTAGGCGTACGCGAGGCCCCGGACCTCGAGCACCGGGGTCATCGGCCGGCCCCGTCGTAGCCGCGGGAGAGCATCGCGAGGTGCACCCGCTCGCCGCGCTCGTAGGAGCGGATGAACAGCGCCCCGAGGGTGCGGGCCAGCACCGGCCAGTTGCGCGGCGAGCGCGGCTCGACACCGCGCGAGCGCATCGCCACGAGCATCCGGCCCAGGTCGGCCGTGACCACGTCGAGGTAGCGGATCATGAAGCTCATGATCTGCACGAGCAGCTCCGGCATCCTCAGCCGCCGCAGTCCGGCGAGCACGTCGGACGGCTCGGTGGTGGCGGCCAGGGTGAGCGACGACATCACGCCCAGGCTCCCCTTGGCCAGCAGCCCCCAGGCCGCGAGCAGGCCGGGCTCGGAGACGGTGAGCCCGAGCACCTCGGTGCGCGGACCGGTGGCCACGAAGGGGATCAGCACCGCGAAGACCACGAACGGCACCTCCACGACCATCCGCCGCACGACGTAGAGCAGCGGCACCCGGGCGAGCAGGATCACGGTGACGACCACGGCGAGGTAGGCCGGGTAGGCGGCGTACCACTCGCGCGGCGTGGCCACCACGACCAGCACGAAGCCGAGCAGCACGACCAGCTTGAGGTGCGCCGGAGCCCGGTGGACGACGCTGTGGCCGTGGTAGTGCAGGCGGTGGCCGTGACCGGCGCCCACCTCAGCGCTCGCCGCGCCGGCGGAGCACGACCGTGAGGCCGCCCATCAGCACCAGGACCAGGGCCACCCCGGCCACGCCGGCGACACCACCGCTGACGCGCTCGTCGTCGACGCCCCGCGTGGAGTAGTCGGCGAGCGGGCTGTCGGAGGTCTTCGGCTCGTCGGCCGCGTCGGCGAAGCCGGTCCTCTCGGCGACGGACTCGAGCCCGTCGGGGTGGCTGCTGGCGTAGTAGCTCACGCCGCCGGCGACGAGCACGGTCGACCAGCAGCCCCAGGGCGAGGAAGGTACGGGTCCGCATCAGGTCGCCGCCCCGCGGATCTCGAGCCGGCGGGCCGCGGCGAGGTCGGAGGCGCCATGCACGAGGTCGGGTCGCGAGGCGACCACCGCGCCCACGACCAGGCCGGTGATGGCGGCCTCGCCCAGCCCGATCACGACGTGCCAGCCGACCATCGCGGCCAGCACGGCGCCGAGGTCGACGGGGGCGGTGCCGCCGACGGCGAACAGGCCGGTGAACACGGCAGCGGCGGCCGGCACCGAGAGCAGGGCGCCGAACGCGGCGGCGGGCGCGACCGAGGCGAGCCTGCGCGGCAGCACCGCCCGGGCGAGCCGGAAGCCGGCGTAGCCGACCACGACGCCGACGACCGCCATCAGGATCACGTTGGTGCCGAGCGCGGTCACGCCGCCGTCGGCCATGAACAGCGCCTGCACGAGCAGGACGACGGTGACGCACAACGTCGCCGTCCAGGGTCCGACGAGCACCGCCGCGAGCGCGCCGCCGAGGAGGTGGCCGCTGGTGCCGGCCCCGACCGGGAAGTTCACCATCTGCGCGGCGAACACGAAGGCCGCGACGAGCCCGGCCAGCGGGGCGGTCCGGTCGTCGAGCTCGGTGCGCGCCTTGCGCAGCGCGACGGCCACCACGCCCGCGGCGACCACCCCGGTCGCGACCGACGTGGGGGCGTCGAGGAACCCGTCAGGGACGTGCATGGGGCGGCTCCCGGGGTTCGGCTCGGATCGATAGGCTCGGGCTGATCCCCACAGTACGTTATTGCGAAAGACTTGCGACAAGCCGTCGACGTCCCTCGCGACCGCAGACAGGAGCGCCCCGTGAGCCAGCCCGCCCGCCTCGCCCCAGGCGACCAGGCCCCCGACTTCACGCTGACCGACGACACCGGCACCGAGGTCTCCCTCTCGGCGCTGCGCGGCCAGAAGGTGATCGTCTACTTCTACCCCGCCGCCATGACCCCCGGGTGCACCACGCAGGCCTGCGACTTCACCGACTCCCTCGCCTCGCTGAAGGGCGCCGGCTACGAGGTGCTCGGCATCTCCCCCGACAAGCCCGAGAAGCTCGCGACGTTCCGCGAGCACGACCAGCTCACGATCCCGCTGCTGTCCGACCCCGACAAGGACGTGCTGCGGGCCTACGGCGCGTTCGGGGAGAAGAAGCTCTACGGCAAGGTCGTGGAGGGCGTGATCCGCTCGACCTTCGTGATCGACGAGGACGGCGCTGTCCAGCTCGCCCAGTACAACGTCAAGGCCACCGGTCACGTCGCCAAGCTGCGCCGCGACCTCGGCCTAGACTGACGCCGCCCGCCGGAGTGGTGGAACGGTAGACACGCAGGATTTAGGTTCCTGTGCCCTCGGGCGTGGGGGTTCGACTCCCCCCTCCGGCACCCCGTACAGCAGACTCGGAGGGACCCATGAGCGAGCAGCCGATTCCCGGACCACCGCCGGTCTACGCACCACCGCCGGCGAAGAAGAGCCGCACCGGGCTCGTCATCGCGCTCGTCGCGGTCGGCGTCCTCGTCGTCGTCGGGCTCGCGATCCTGGGTCTGGTGGTGGCCGGCGGCGACGACGAGGCCTCCGACCCGACGCCCGTCGCCAGCGGCGAGGCCACCGCGTCGGGCAGCGACGTCGAGATGAGCGGTGACCTGCTCGAGGGCGACGGCTACACCTACGCCCTTCCCGAGGAGTGGCAGGACATCACCGAGTCGGTGCTCGCCGACAACCCCGGCACCACGATCGACAGCGCCAGCGCCTGGGGCGAGACGATCGCGGCCGGCAAGGCGAACCTGATCGTCGAGCACCCGTCCGCCGACGGGGTCACCGACCTCGAGGACGCGCGCGACCAGCTGCGCGGCAACCTCGAGGCGTCCTTCGACGCCGAGATCGAGGACATCGACAGCCGCGAGATCGACGGCGTCGAGATGGCGGGGCTGCACGTGCTGCGCACCAACGAGGGCGGTGTGGAGGTCGACCAGACGGCGTACATCACCCTGATCGACGACAGCGCCTACATCATCACCACGAGCCGCCGCGCCGACGAGGACGAGAGCGTCGCCGCGTTCGACGCCATCTACGACTCCTGGTCCTGGGACTGAAGGTCCACCCGCCGACCACGCGCAGACCGTAGAGTCCGCGCATGGACGGAGCCCTGACAGAGATCGGTCTGCCGATCGCGCTGGCCATCATCATGCTCGGCCTCGGTCTGGGGCTGACCGTCGCCGACTTCCGGCGGGTGGCACAGCACCCGAAGGCCGTGGTCGTCGCGCTCGGCTGCCAGCTGGTCCTGCTTCCGGCGATCTGCTTCGGGCTCGTGGTGCTGCTCGACCTGCCGCCGCTGCTGGGCATCGGGTTGATGCTGCTGGCCGCGTCGCCCGGCGGGACGACGGCCAACCTGTTCAGCCACCTGTTCCGCGGCGACGTCGCGCTCAACATCACGCTCACCGCCATCAACTCGATCATCTCGATCGTGACCCTCCCGCTGATCACCAGCCTCGCGATCGCCTACTACGACCGCGGCGACGACGTGTCGCTCCCGTTCAGCGAGATCCTCAAGGTCTTCGCGCTGATCCTGGTGCCCGTCGCGATCGGCATGGCGGTCCGCGCCGGGCGACCGGCCTTCGCGGCGGCGATGGACCGCCCGGTCCGGATCGCCTCCGCGGTCATCCTCGCGGTGCTCGTGCTCGGCATCCTGCTCGCCGAGCGCGACAGCGTCGGCCGGCTACCTCGCCGACGTCGGCCTGGCGGCGGCCCTGTTCTGCGCCCTGAGCCTGGTCGTCGGGTACGTCGTGCCCCGCGCTGCGGGGGTCACCGAGCGCCAGGCGATCGCGTCCTCGATGGAGATCGGCGTGCACAACGGGACCCTGGCGATCTTCGTCGCCGAGAACGTGCTCGAGGTGAGCGAGATCGCCGTCCCGGCGGCCGTCTACTCGATCATCATGTTCGTCTTCGCCGCCGTGTGGGGGCGGTGGGTGAGCCGCCGGGTCGCTCAGCCGACCTCCAGCAGCGCCGCCACCTGAGGGGCGATCTCGCGCAGGGCCCGGCCGCGGTGCGAGACGGCGTCCTTGTCGGCGACCGACAGCTCGGCCGTGGTCACCCCCGGTCGCTCGTCGGCCACGAACAGCACGTCGTAGCCGAAGCCGCCCTCGCCCGCGGACCTCCCGCAGGACCGTCCCGTCCATCCGCCCGTGCACCACGACCTCGCGGCCGTCGGGGAGGCAGCAGGCGACCGCGCACACGAAGTGCGCACCGCGGCGCTCGTCGGGCACGTCGGCGAGCTGCGCGAGCAGCAGCACGTTGTTGCGGTCGTCGTCCTTGGGTGGCCCGGCCCAGCGCGCCGACAGGACGCCAGGCATCCCGTTGAGGGCGTCGACGCAGAGGCCGCTGTCGTCGGCCACGGTCGGCAGCCCGGTGGCCGCGACCCCCGCCCGCGCCTTGAGCAGCGCGTTGCCGGCGAACGTCGGCTCGTCCTCGACGGGCTCGTCGTACGTCGCGACGTCGTCGAGGCCCGACCACGGTCACCCCGGGCAGGTGCTCGCGCAGGATCCGCTCCATCTCGGCGAGCTTCTTGGCGTTGCGCGAGGCGAGGAAGACCCGCTCACCCACCGGCGAGCGCCTCGCGCTGCATCCGGGTGAGGTCGGCGCAGCCGGTCTCGGCCAGGCCGAGCAGCGCGTCGAGCTCGGAGCGGTCGAACGCCGCGCCCTCGGCGGTGCCCTGCACCTCGACGTAGCTGCCGGCGCCGGTCATCACGACGTTCATGTCGGTCTCCGCGCGGACGTCCTCGACGTAGGGCAGGTCGAGGCGCGGCACGCCGTCGATGATGCCGACGCTCACTGCGGCCACGGACCCCGGTGAGCGCGCCGGTCTTGCCCAGGTGGGCGCACGCGTCGGCCAGCGCGATGTAGGCGCCGGTGATCGCGGCGGTGCGGGTGCCGCCGTCGGCCTGGAGCACGTCGCAGTCGAGCTGGATGGTGTTCTCCCCGAGCGCCTGGTAGTCGATCACCGCGCGCAGCGAGCGGCCGATCAGCCGGCTGATCTCGTGGGTGCGCCCACCGATCCGGCCCTTGACCGACTCGCGGTCGGACCGGGTGTTGGTGGAGGCGGGGAGCATGGCGTACTCGGCGGTGACCCAGCCCAGCCCCGACCCCTTGCGCCAGCGCGGCACCCCCTCGGACGCCGACGCGGCGCACAGCACCTTGGTGCGGCCGAACTCGATGAGCACCGAGCCGGCGGCGTGGTCGAGCCAGTTGCGGGTGATGGTGATGGGGCGCAGCTCGTCGTCGGCGCGGCCGTCCTCGCGTGCAGTCATGGCCGGAACCCTAGACGGCTACTTGAACTCGATGCGCAGCAGCCGCAGGATGCCGAGCACCAGCGGGAGCACCAGCCAGAGGGTGCCGCTCACGAGGATCTGCGCCCACTCCTGGCCGGTGGGCGTGAAGTCGCCGGTGAACAGCGGCGTCTGCGCGGTGTTGAACTCGATCCAGGGTCCGACCTTCTCGAAGCCCGAGCTGAAGACGCTCAGGATGCCGACGGCCGAGGGCAGCACCAGGCTGTAGACGAAGTAGCCGACGATCGCGGCCGGGGTGTTCATCAGCAGCATCGCCAGCGCGAAGCCGATGAAGACGCCGATCGAGGTTGGCCAGCACGAAGCCGTTGAAGACGAGGTTGGCGTCGACCGACCACTCCGGGCTGGTCGCCGTTGAACACCGAGCCCAGCACGGTGCCGATCGCCGCGACGAGCGCGGCCAGCACCATCACGCCGATCGCCAGGGTGACCCCCGCGATGAACTTCGCGATGACGACCCGCGAGTCGGCGCGGCTCGAGGGTGAAGGTGACCAGGCCGGTGCGTTGGCTGGCCTCGCTGGTGACCAGCAGGATGATCAGGATCGGGAGGAAGTACCCGAGCACCCCTCCGGAGACGCTGAGGACGTCGCCGAAGCCGAGCAGCGAGTCGGGCGCGGCGAGGGCGTAGATCACCACGACCACGAGGCAGAGCCCGATGATCGAGATCGTGAACCAGCGCCCGGCCCGGGTGTCGAGGGCCTTGCGCAGCTCGGTGGAGGCGAGCCGGCTCATCGGCACCCCCGGTGCCGTGACGTCGATCGGGACGTGCTGCGGGCTGGTGGACGTGGCGCTCATGCCGGGGCTCCTTCGGGGAGGACGTCGCGCTGGGTGTCGGAGGTGAGCTCGAGGAAGAGGTCCTCGAGGCCCGCTCCCCCGGAGCGCAGGTCGGTGAGGACGACGGCCGACTCGAGGGCGACCCGTCCGACGTCCTGGGTGGTGCAGCCGACGCGCAGCCCGTCGCCCTCGGGCGAGACCGCGTAGCCCTGCTGCTCCAGCGCCGTGGCCAGGCGCGGGTTGTCGAGCGACATGACCAGCGCGCTCGCCTCCTTGTGGGCGGCCGAGCAGCGTCTGCTTGTCGCCCCGCGCGACGATCTTGCCGTGACCGATCAGGATCATCTCGTCGGCGATCAGCTCGACCTCGTTGAGCAGGTGGCTCGAGAGCAGCACCGTGCCGCCGCGGTCGGCGTAGCCCTTGAGGAGCGTGCGCATCCACCGGATGCCGGCGGGGTCGAGCCCGTTGGCGGGCTCGTCGAGGATCAGCACCGACGGGTCGCCGAGCAGCGCGTGGGCGATGCCGAGGCGCTGCTTCATGCCCAGGGAGTAGTTGCGGAGCCGGCGCTTCGCCTCGCCCGGGCTGAGCGAGACCAGCTCGAGCATCTCGTCGACCCGCGACGACGGCAGCCCCATCGTGCGGGCGCCGAGGGAGAGGATCTCGCGGCCGGTGCGGCCGGCGTGCTGCGCCGAGGCGTCGAGCAGGACGCCGACGTGCCGCCCGGGGTTCGGGATGTCGCGGTAGAGGTGGCCGTCGATGGTGACCCGGCCGTGGGTGGCCGGGGTGAGGCCGACCATCACGCGCATCGTGGTGGTCTTGCCGGCGCCGTTGGGACCGAGGAAGCCGGTGACCCGTCCGGGCTGGCAGGCGAAGCTGACGTCGTCGACGGCACGGAAGCCGCCGTACGTCTTGGTGAGGCCTTCGACTGTGATCATGGCGCCAGCCTGCCTCATCGGGCGACCGCTCGTCAGCGCAGGATCCCCCACGGGGGTGGCGGGCTCAGAGGTCGAAGACGGCGCCCGCCCGGCCACGTCGAGCGGTCCGTCGTAGACCTCGCGCGCCTCGGCGAGGGCGTCGCCGGTGTCGAACCACGGCGGGACGTGGGTGAGCACCAGCCGCGCGCTGCCCGTGCGGGCGGCCACGTCGCCGCAGTCGCGGCCGGTGAGGTGGATGCCGGGCGGGTTGTCGTCGGCCTCGCGGAACGACGCCTCGGCCAGCAGCAGGTCGACGCCGTCGGCGACCCGGTCGAGGCCCTCGCACGGCGCGGTGTCGCCGCTGTAGCCGAGGGTGGCGCCGTCGGCGGTGATCCGCAGGCCGAAGGCGTCGACCGGGTGGTCGACGCGGATCGGCTCGACCGCGAACGGCCCGACCGCGAACGGGTCGGCCAGCACCCGGAAGTCGAAGACCTCACGCATGCCCGGGTCGAGCGGCAGGTCGTAGGCGCACGCCAGCCGGTCGGCGGTCGCCGCCGGGCCCCAGACGGGGATGCGCGGCCGCGGCCCGGACGGGTGGTAGCGGCGCAGGACGTAGTAGCCGCACATGTCGTGGCAGTGGTCGGGGTGCAGGTGGCTGATCAGGACCGCGTCGACCGACGAGCGGGTCGATCACCCGGTGCAGCGCTCCGAGCGCGCCGCTGCCGAGCTCGATCAGCACCCGCCAGGTGCGCCGCTCGTCGCCGTCGCCGTGCTCGGCCTCGAGCAGGTAGCAGCTGGCCGGCGAGTCGGGCCCGGGATAGGAACCCGAGCACCCCACGACCGTGAGCCTCATGCGAGCCCGCCCGCGAACTGGGTGACCCCGGCCATCTCGGGGCCCAGGAAGCGGCGTCCGATCGTCTCGAACTGCTCCGGGGAACCCGTCGTGACGAACGTGTACGTCGGCTCGCCGCCGGGTCGCATCAGGCCGGTGTCGGCCAGCCGGCGGTAGACGTCCTGGCCGCACTCCTCGGCGCTGCTGACCAGGGTCACGCCCTCACCCATCACGTAGGAGATGACACCAGTGAGCAGCGGGTAGTGCGTGCACCCGAGCACCAGCGTGTCGACCCCGGCAGCCGTCAGCGGGTCGAGGTAGTCGTGCGCGGCGGCGATCAGCTCGTCGCCACCGGTCACCCCGGCCTCGACGAAGTCGACGAAGCGGGGGCAGGCCTGCGTGTGCACCTGGAGGTGGGGCGCGGCGGCGAACGCGTCGTCGTAGGCCTGCGACTCCGCGGTCGAGCGGGTGCAGATCACCCCGACCCGTCCGTTGCGGGTGGAGGCGGCGGCCCGTCGGGTGGCGGGGTAGATCACCTCGACGACCGGGACGTCGTAGCGCTCCCGGGCGTCGCGCAGCATCGCGGCGCTCGCGGAGTTGCAGGCGATGACCAGCGCCTTGACGCCCTGGTGCACGAGGTGGTCGAGGCACTCGAGCGCGTACTCGCGCACCTCGGCGATCGGCTTGGGACCGTAGGGCTGCCGCGCGGTGTCGCCGAGGTAGAGCACCGACTCGTGCGGCAGCTGGTCGATCACGGCCCGCGCCACGGTCAGTCCGCCGAACCCGGAGTCGAAGATCCCGACGGGCGCATCGAGGTCCGGCGAGGGGACCGGGGACTGGAGGGGCGGCACGACAGCCAAGACTAGGTCTCAGGAGGCGTTCCCGCACGGAGTGGCGACCCAGGTCACGTCGGCGTCTTGATTTCGGCGCCAGTGACCTCACGACCCTGTGCCACGGGTCTCGGCGTGGCGCACACTCGGAGGGGTGGACACCGAGACCAGCACGCTCCCCCGACGCCGAGCAGCGGCTCGCCGACCTCGACCGAACGGGTCGCCAAGGCCCAGCGCTGGCCAACATGGGTGACTACGACTGGAACGTGATCGAGGACATCAACACAGTGGTCCGACCAGCTCTACCGGATCTACGGCTACGAGCCGCAGTCGATGAACGTCAGCTACGAGACCTTCATCTCGCACATCCATCCCGACGACCGGGAGCGGATCCTGGCCATCCACCAGCACTCGTACGCGACCGGCGAGCCCTACGAGATGGTGGAGCGGATCGTGCGGCCCAGCGGGCGAGGTGCGCCACCTGGCCTCCAACGGCGAGGTCGTCACCGACGAGCACGGCAGCCCGGTGCGGATGCTGGGCACCTGCGTCGACATCACCGACCGGGTGCTCGCCGAGCAGGCCCGCGAGGCGGACGCGATGCGGCTCGGCGAGTCCCGGTCGCGCCAGCAGCAGGCCACCGAGATCAACGACCACGTGGTGCAGGGGCTCACGGCCTCGCTGTACGCCCTCGAGCTCGACGACACCGAGCGCGCCCGTGGCTACATCGACCGGACCCTCGACGCCGTACGCGCCAGATGATGACCGACCTCGCCCAGCCGCTCGGCGACGACGCGGCCGTGCCCGGCGACCTGGTCCGCAGTCGGGCCGCCACCCTGGACGCCGCACCGGACGCCGACGGACGAAGCCGCGGAGGGCGACCAGCGGGACTGACGCCCGGGCCGGCTCACTCCTCGACCGCGCCCGAGCCCCTGCCGTCGTCCGGGCTGCGATCCTGCGCCCGGCCACCGCCCTGCTCGCGCCCGGGTCGGCCACGGGTTGAAGCGGCACCCGGCGAGCCCCTTCGACTGCTGCATCATCACCGGGGCCGCCCGTCCGCGCCCCGGGACAGCCGGCGTGGCCGTGGCCGAGCCAGTGCCCGGTCTCGTGGTTGACCACCATGTGCCGGTAGTCGCGCAACGACCCGCCCGCGCCGTTCCACGGCGGGGTGGCGTGCTGCCAGCGGGTCTGGTTGATGATCACGAACCGACCCACCCGGCAGCTGTAGGTGCTCGAGCAGGCCGAGGAGAAGGACGGCACCGTGCTCGCCTCGGCGAGCACCAGCGTGAAGGCGCCACCGCGCGCCACCCGCTTGAAGGCGACGCCGCCGCCCCGCCAGCCCCGCGGGTCGGCGAACGTCTCGGCGGCCTGCCGCCGGAACTGCCGCACGCGAGGCCGTGATCCGGCCGCGGGTCGCGATGCTGTAGGTGGCGGTACGGCGGACGCCGACGCGGTGCCCGACCGGCCGCCCCTTCGACGACTGACGGGACGCCGGCCGGTAGCCGGGAGCCTTCACCGTGACCCGGACCCGCACCCGCCGGCCGACGTCACCGGGCGCGAAGGTGTAGCGCGCCCGCGTGGCCCCGGGGATCGGGCGGCCGGCGCGCAGCCACTGGTAGCGCACGCGGGTCGGCTTCGCCGACCAGCGTCCGGCCGTCGCGGAGACCGTGCGCGTGAACCGCGACCACGCCGCGGACCCCGGGACGCTGCTTGCTCGTGAGCCTGGCCCGCGCCACCGGCGCGGTCGGGGCCGACTGCGCGACCCCGGTGGCGCCCTCGGCGTCGGTGGCGGTCACCCGCACCGCCAGGCGGCGGTCGAGGTCGTCGAGCCCGGGCCGGTAGGACCGCGACGTCGCACCCGGCGATCGGTCGGCCCGCGCGCAGCCACTGGTAGGCGTAGGTCAGGCCGGACTCCGACCAGGTGCCCGGTCCCGCCACCAGCCTGCCCGCGGTAGACGGCGTCGCCGGAGACCACCGGCGGCGAGGTGCTCACCGGTGCGACCGGTCCCTCGCCGGCCACCGCGGGGGTGGCGGCCAGGGCACCGGCCGCGGTGACCGCCAGCACGGTGAGCAGGGTCAGCAGCAGCACCCGGAGGCGCGAGACGTGAGGCACGGGGACACCGTAGATCGCGGGGCCCGCTCCTGCCCACAGGTCGGGCTCGAGGCGAGGTGGCCCAGGGATCAGGCCCAGAGCTGGCCCTCGAGCCGGTCCTCGGCCTCGTCGACGGTGCCCTCGTAGGCGCCGGTGGAGAGGTACTTCCAGCCGCCGTCGCACACCACGAGCGCGATGTCGGCCGCGCTCCCCCGCCTTGACGGCCTTGGCGGCCTGCCCGAGCGCGGCGTGCACGATCGCCCCGGTGGAGATGCCGGCGAAGATGCCCTCCAGCTCGAGCAGCTCACGGGTGCGACGGACGGCGTCGCGCGGGCCCACCGAGAAGCGCGAGTCGATCAGGTCGGCGTCGTAGAGCTCGGGGACGAAGCCCTCGTCGAGGTTGCGCAGGCCGTAGACCAGCTCGCCGTAGCGCGGCTCGGCGGCGACGATCTTCACGTCGGGCTTCGCCGTACGGAAGAAGCGGGAGACGCCCATCAGCGTGCCGGTGGTGCCGAGCCCGGCGACGAAGTGGGTGATCGACGGCAGGTCGGCGAGCAGCTCGGGCCCGGTGCCCTCCTGGTGCGCGAGGGCGTTGGCGGCGTTGCCGTACTGGTAGAGCATCACCCAGTCGGGGTGCTCCTCGGCGACCTGCTTGGCGACGCGGACGGCCTCGTTGGAGCCGCCGGCCGCGGGCGAGGAGATGATCTCGGCGCCCCACATGCGCAGCAGCTGGCGACGCTCGGTGGAGGTGTTCTCGGGCATCACGCAGACGATCCGGTAGCCCTTGAGCGTGGCCGCCATGGCCAGCGAGATGCCGGTGTTGCCCGAGGTCGGCTCGAGGATCGTGCAGCCGGGGCGCAGCCGGCCGTCCTTCTCCGCCTCCTCGATCATCTTCAGCGCCGGCCGGTCCTTGATCGACCCGGTCGGGTTGCGGTCCTCGAGCTTGGCCCACAGCCGGACGTCGGGGCTCGGGCGACAGCCGCGGGAGCCCGACCAGCGGGGTACCGCCGACCGACTGCCAGCAGGTTGTCGAAGCGCATCGCGCCGGTCTCCTATCTGAGGAAGTACGTCGGGTCGAACTCGTCGAGCGCGATGATCCGGACCCGCGGCAGCTCGGCGTTGAACGCGCGGACGTCGTGCTCGAGGTCGAACAGCGCCACGTCGGGCACCACCAGCGAGGTGCTGAAGAACTCACGGAAGCCGGCGATGCCGACCTTGCGGTCGGGGCCGAGCAGCGCGTGCAGGTCGGTGGCGAAGTCGGCGTCGTGGCTGACCAGCACCACGTCGGCGTCGTCGCGCTCCAGCAGCGCGCCCGAGGGTGCGCTGGATGCCGATGTCGACGACCTTCTCGTCGGAGCGGCCCGCCAGCGGCACCGGCCGGTAGCTCATCGCCAGCAGCGCCTGCACGAACGTGACCGGCAGCTGGCCGTTGCTGGCGTTGAGGAAGAACAGGCCCGTGACCGGCTGCTGCCACTGCTGCTCGACGTACGCGCGTCACCCGCTCCCAGCGGGGACGCTCCTCCGGCTGGGGCCGGCGGCCGAGCACCGAGCTGCCCAGGGTGGCGTCGATGTTCTCGCCGTCGACGAGGATGTAGGTCCGGCGCTGCGTCACGCCGGACTCCTCCGCCACCTCAGTCACAGCGGTGGATCAGCCTCCGGCGACGGCGGGCAGCACGACGACCTGGTCGCCGTCGCTGAGCGTGGCCTCGAGCCCGCCGATGAAGCGGACGTCCTCGTCGTTGACGTAGACGTTGACGAACCGGCGCAGCTCGCCGCCGTCGATCAGCCGCTCCTTGATGCCGGAGTGGTTGGCCTCCAGGTCGTCGATCAGCGCGCTCAGGCTGGCGCCCTCACCGGAGACGGCCTTCTCGCCGCCGGTGTAGGTGCGCAGGATGGTGGGGATGCGGACCTCGATGGCCATCAGCTGTTGCTCCTCAGGTTGTCGACGACGCTGACCTCTTCCTCGGTCACCTCGCCGTCCAGGATTCTGTAGGACCTGAACTCCACAGGGCCCTCGTTATTCCCGTGCTCGCGGGTGCTGACCAGCACGTAGTGGGCGGTCGGCTCCATGGCCAGGCCGATGTCGGTGACGCTCGGGTAGGCCTCGGTGGCGGTGTGGGAGTGGTAGATCACGACCGGCTCCTCGTCGCGCGCGTCCATCTCCTTGTAGAGCTGGAGCAGGTCGGTGGAGTCGAACTCGTAGAACGTCGGGCTGCCGGCGGCGTTGACCATCTCGACGAACCGCTCCGGCCGGTCGCTGCCCTCGGGGCCGGCGACGACACCGCAGGCCTCGACGGGGTGGTCTCGCTTGGCGTGCGCGACGATCGCGTCGTACGTCGCCTGGTCGATGGTGAGCACGTCCCCAGATTAGGGGGTGGACCCGCCCTCAGGACTGGAGGGCCCGGACCAGCGTCTCCTGGAGGTAGCCGACCCACTCGTAGATGTCGTGGGCCTGCGCGCGGGGGTCGTCGTCGGGCAGCGTGAGCCAGTAGTCCTCGTCGTCGTCCTCGATCTCCGAGCCGGGTGGCCAGCGCGAGCCGCAGGTCGGTGAAGGAGCGCATCCAGGTCTCGGCGGTGGGCTCGTCGAGCTCGACGTCGATCATCAGCCCCTCCTCCTCGAGGATCGCGGGCAGACCGGCCTCCTCGAGGTCGTCGATGATCGTGCACGCCGAGCGCGACTTGCCGTCGCGCAGCGACCCCTCGGTGAAGCGACGGAACTCGGCGGCCGCCTCGTCGTCGTGGCCGTAGGCGGTCGGGAACAGTCGCGCGAGCACGGGGTCCTCGGGCGCGGTGGTCGGCCCGGAGAAGTCCATCATCGCCTCGAACGGGTCCTGCGCCTCGGCGGGCGCCGCGGCCTCGTTGCGCAGGAGCTCGACGAGCTGGGAGGCCAGCGACCGCAGCAGGTCGGCCTCGAAGCCCGGTGAAGGTGGCGATGACCAGCTTGCTGCGGCGGTGACGCGCGAAGCCGCTCACTGCCTCACTCCTCACTCCTGCTTCTGGAGGGTGGCCCACAGGCCGTACTCGTGCATGGCTTGGACGTCGCGCTCCATCTCCTCGCGGGAGCCGGTGCTGACGACCGACTTGCCGTCCTCGTGCACCTCCATCATCAGCTTCTCGGCCTTCTTCTTGCTGTAGCCGAAGTGCTTCTGGAAGACGTAGCTGACGTAGGACATCAGGTTGACCGGGTCGTTCCAGACGATCGTGACCCAGGGGGTCGACCGCAGGGTCAGGTCGTCGGGCGCGACGTCCTGCTCGACGTCCGGTTCGACCTGCAACGGACTCGGGGATGGCACGCGGTCCATGGTGGCACACTCCGCACCATGGACGACTCCGCAGACCTGCTCGTCGACGTCGCCGAAGGTGTGCTGCGGCTGACCATGGACCGGCCCGAGGTCTTCAACGCCATGAGCGCCGAGATGGCCGACCGCGACCGCCGCCCAGCTGGAGGACGCCGTCACCCGCGACGACGTCCGCGTGGTGGTGCTCGGCGGCACCGGGGCGGCGTTCTCCACCGGCGCCGACATCTCCGGAACCGATGCCCACGAGCACTTCGACGTGACGGCGCTCGACCGCGCCAACCGGATCATCCGCGCGATCGTGCGGCTCGACAAGCCGGTCGTGGCCGCCGTCAACGGCATCGCCGCGGGCGTCGGCTGCTCGGCCGCGCTGGCGTGCGACCTCGTGGTCGCCAAGGAGTCGGCGTCGTTCCTGCTGGCGTTCGCCCGGATCGGGCTGATGCCCGACGGCGGCGCCTCGGCCACCGTCGCCGCCGCGATCGGCCGGGCCCGCGCGATGCGGATGGGGCTGCTGGCCGAGCCGCTGACCGCCCGGAGGCGTACGACGCCGGGCTGGTCACCCACCTGACCACGGACGAGGAGTTCGCCGAGACCGTCGACCGGATCGCCCGGCGCCTGGCCGGCGGCCCGCCGCTGGCCCTGGCCGCCACCAAGCGCGCCGTCAACGCCGCCACCCTGGCCCACCTCGACGACGCCCTGGAGCGCGAGCGCACCGGCCAGACCCTGCTGCTGCGCACCGCCGACGTCGCCGAGGGCATGCGCGCCTTCACCGAGCGCCGCCGCCCGTCTTCCGCGGCGAGTAGCCCCCGCCCGCCCCCGCCCCCGCCCGCCCGCCCGGGAGCTGTAACGCGGGGTTACCCCCCACTCCCGCGCCCCTGCAGCCCCGCGCCAGTGCGGACAGACCCGCGTTACCCCGCCCGGCGCCCCTCGGGCCGTCCTCGGGAGCGCGGGACGGGACGACGAACCGCGCGAGGTCGGCGATCGAGCTGCCGAAGAGCCGCGTGGTCTCGGCGTGCTCCCGGTGGATCCGCTCGCCGGTGGCGCGCCAGCGGTCGGGCATCACGTCGGCGTAGGTGAGCCGGGACATCCCGAGCTTGAAGCCGGTGACGAAGTCCTGGCGCTTCTTCTCCTCCCACAGCGCCCGGTCGGGGTCGACAGCCACGCCGCCCTGCTCCGGACGCCGGTACTTCAGCCGCCCGTCGCACTCGACGACGTGCCGCCCGACCCGCAGGTCGCACCACACCGTCCGGTGCCCGTCGGTCAGCCCGAACTGCGGCTCGACCTCGCCGAGCCCGAGCGGAGGAGCAGGCGACGGCCGAGCGACTCCAGGACGCTGTCGGGCCGGTCGTCGGCGTGACCGACGCACCACTTCGTGCGCACGACGTGGGGCCAGGACTCCATCGCCTCGACCGCCTCGTCGAGGTCGGCCTGCGGCACGCCGAGCCGGCGGGCGCTGTCGCAGGCCACCAGCCCGTGCCGCTCCCCGTGCTCGCGGGCGATGTCGACGGCGGTCCGGGCCCGGTCGAGCACCCACACCCGTCGATCTCGACCAGCTGGTCGGCACGGTACGGCGCCTGGTGGTGCTTCACCCCGTGCTGGGTGCGGCCGCCGAGCGCCCCGAACCGCGTGATGTGCACCAGCTCGGGGTCACCGAGCAGGATCGGCATCCCGTGGAGCAGCGCCGCCGAGTCGTGGCTGAGCACGTGCGGGACGATCATGTTGCGGCTCGCGGCGATCGCCCGCAGCCGCGGCCTGCCGACGTACAGGTCGAGGGAGTCCCACAGCAGCCCGGTGCAGTAGACCCCGCGGCGTACGGCGACCCACTCCCCCACCTTCACCAGCCGGTCGACCTGGCGCGCGTCGAGCCCGGCCGCGAGCGCTTGCCGGCGCAGCACCAACCCGTTCTGGCTGCCCATCAGGGCCGCGATCGTCGCGTTCATGCCCAGGAGCCTCACCGCGCGGACGCCCCGCCACACCTCCGTCCGGCGAAGCCTGTGGACAACTGCGCCCGCAGCGCGCCCGCCGAGCCGACCGGCCCGGGCGCACTACCGCGGGTTCGACCGCACTCCCGCGCCCCTGCAGCCCCGCGCCAGTGCGGGGTAACCCCGCGTTACAGCTGCCGGGGGGCGGGGGTGGGTCAGCACCACTTCTGCGGCGATCGCGCGGAGGACGGTGAGGTTGCGGTTGGTGGCGACGCCGAGGCGCTTCTCGACGGCGGCGTTGGTGAGGCGGGACTCGTGGTAGGGGTCGGCGATGAGCAGGTGCACCGCACGACCGCGCACCCGCACCACCGCGTCGTCGCCGGCGAGCGCCTCGAAGTCGACGGCGGCACCGGGGTCGGGCTCGTCCTTGAGCAAGCGAGACGTAGTGGGTGGACTCGGGGCCGGCCCCGACCTGTGTCTCCTCCAGCCGGGCCGGCTGCAGCGGGCCGCTCCAACCGGGCCGCTCACCGGGCCGCCTGCAGCCGGGCCGCGTCCTCCACGACGCGGTGCAGCTCGGCGGGGGTCAGCACGACGGTCGGCACCTCGAAGCCGGTCCGCTCCAGGTACGCCGCCTCGAGGGCCGCCTCGATCCGCTCCCGCGAGCGCATCCGGGTCGCGAACCGCACGTTCCCGGTGTTGATGTGGGTCGCCACGTCGGTGAAACCGGCGGCCTCCGTCGCCGCCACGATCTCCTCCTTGGGGAACTTCCGCCGGGCACCGAGGTTGATCGCACGCAGGAAGGCCAGGGTCGTGGGCACCGGCGATCATGTCACCGACGCGGCGCCCGGACCCGGCAAGGACTAACCTGAGCAGCATGAGTGAGGGACCGGGGGGCCCGGCACCGGTCGACGGACGCGCCCTGCGCTGGGAGCAGCACCGCGAGGGACGACGTACCGAGCTGGTCGCCGCCACCGTGCGCGCCATCGACCAGCACGGGCCCGACGTCCGCGTCGCCGAGATCGCTGCCGAGGCAGGCGTCAGCAAGCCGGTGCTCTACCGCTACTTCGCCGACAAGGACGAGCTGCACGCCGCGGTGGGCACGTGGGCCGCCGACGAGATCCTCAACGCGGTGCTGCCGGCACTGCTCGACGACGGGCCGGTGCGCGACCGGGTCCTCACCTCGGTCGAGGCCTACCTGCGCGTGATCGAGGAGCACCACCAGGTGTTCCTGCTCCTGGTGCGGCACCGCCCGGGTGGCAACCCCCTCGCCGACGGCCGCGACCGGATCACCTCGTCGGTGGCGCGGATCCTGGCCAACTACCTGCGCCAGCAGGGCCTCGACCCGCAGCCGGCCGACGTGTGGGCCCAGGGGGTGGTCGGGATCGGCATGGGCACCGGCGAGTGGTGGCTCGACAACCGCTCCTCGATGTCGCGCGAGACCATCACCGGCTACCTCGCGGCGTTCACGTGGCACGCGTTCGCCGGATCCGCCGCCGAGCACGGCGTCCTGATGGGTGGGCCCGACGAGCCCGCCCCTCCGGCCGAGGCTCAGCTCCGGGGGCGCACCCGCTCCTCGTAGGCCGACCGTGCAGCCGGGTCGGCGTTCGACAGTGCCGTGTCGGCGCGGAACGCCCGGGCGGCCGCCTCCTGCCAGCTCCGCGGCAGCAGCGTCAGCGTGCGGGTCAGGCGCTTGGCGTAGCGCGGCACCCACAGCTCGGCCTGCGGACGACGCAGCGTCGCCTCGATCACCTCGGCGACGTCGTCGGCGGTCACCGGCTTCACGCCCCGCGTCGCCGGGATGCCGGCCGCGAGCTCGGTGAGCACCACCGTCGGCAGCACCACGCTGACGTCGATCCCGTACGGCGCGAGCTCGGTGCGGGTCGCCTCGCTGAAGCCGACGGCGGCGAACTTCGACGCGCTGTACGTCGCCCCGTCGGCCAGCGCCACCCTGCCCACCGCGGAGGCGACGTTGACGATGTGGCCGCTGCCCCGCTCGACCATGCCGGGGGCGACCGCCTTGGTGCCGTTGATCACCCCGTGCAGGTTGACGTCGATGATCGCCCGCGCGACGGCGTAGGGCTCCTTGAGCACCGAGCCGAGCGGCATGATGCCGGCGTTGTTGACCAGCGCGTCGAACGGCCCGACCTGCGCGGTGGCCTCGAGGAAGGCCGTCCACGACTCCGGGTCGGTGACGTCGAGGCGCGCGACCACGACGCGTCCGCCGAAGGGGGCGGCGACCTCGTCGGCCAGGCCGACGTCGAGGTCGCCGAGCGCCACGTGGGCACCCTGCCGGGCCAGCCGCTCGACGGTGGCGCGGCCGATGCCGCGCGCACCGCCGGTGACGAGGACGTGCAGGCTGCTGAGGTCGCGGACGGTCCGGCTCATGCCGCCCAGACTGGACCGTGACAGCGCCACTGTCAACGTCGTCGTCGGACCGTCCGCACCGGCGCCCGCACGTGCGTCGGCCCCGGGACGCGGAGCGTCTCGGGGCCGACTGCCGGACGCGGGGTCCGCGGGTGGTGCTTCGGGGGGCTACTTGGTGTTGACGGTGATCTTCGCGACGCCGACCAGCAGCTGGTCGGTCACGGCGTCGGTGCCGAAGGTGTCGTTGAGCAGCGAGGCGGCCACGTCGGAGACGTAGACCTTGGTGCCCTCGAGGATCGCGGTGTTGCCCTCGGTGGCCAGCGGCTCCAGGGTGCGGCCGTCGAGACGGAAGATGTAGGCGCTGGACACGACGGGCTCGCCGTTGAGCAGCACGTCGCCGTAGACGCGCGAGACGCCCGGGTCGACGTTCAGGTTGCCGATGGTGACCTCGGTGTCACCGGCGGTCAGCGTGAAGCCGGAGCCTTCGTGCTGCAGCTGGCCGACCACGTAGTTGGGGACCGAGCCCGGCTCGAAGACCGAGACGTTGCCGCCGCTGATCGGGAAGACCAGCGCGCCGTCGGTGAGCTTGCCGGAGCCGGCGACGCCGGGGGTCAGGCCGAGGCTGCCGAGGGCGTCGGTGAAGCCCTTGTCGAGCTGGACGGCCGTGGTCTGGCCCTTGACGTCCTCGATCACGGCGACGGGCTCGGGCTTCGACGAGGAGCTGCTGGAGCTGCTGGAGTCGTTGCCGTCCTCGCCGCAGGCGGCCAGGGGGAAGGCGAGCAGGACGAGGCCGGCAACGCTGACGAGCTTACGGTTCAGGGGCGAGCGCATGGCTGCCTCCGTTCTATGACGCGGGGGTTGTTCATCTGATGTCGAGTACTTCGGTACCCCACGCGGAACGGATTGGTCAGTCAGCGCCTGCAGATTGCGTGTCGCCTGCGTCACAGGTTGCCGCGCGACTCCTGCTCGCGCTCGATCGCCTCGAAGAGCGCCTTGAAGTTGCCCTTGCCGAAGCCCAGCGAGCCGTGCCGCTCGATGAACTCGTAGAAGACCGTGGGCCGGTCGCCGATGGGCTTGGTGAAGATCTGGAGCAGGTAGCCGTCCTCGTCGCGGTCGACCAGGATCTTGCGCTTCTTCAGCTCCTCGATCGGCACCCGCACCTCACCGATGCGGGCCCGCAGCGCGGGGTCGTCGTAGTAGGAGTCGGGGGTGTCGAGGAACTGGATGCCGTTGCTCGCGCAGGACGTCGACGCTGCGCAGGATGTCGTTGGTGGCCAGGGCGATGTGCTGGCAGCCCGCGCCGTCGTAGTACTCGAGGTACTCGTCGATCTGCGACTTCTTCTTCGCGATCGCGGGCTCGTTGAGGGGGAACTTCACCCGGTGGTTGCCGCTCGCGACCACCTTGCTCATCAGGGCGGAGTAGTCGGTGGCGATGTCGTCGCCGATGAACTCGGCCATGTTCGTGAAGCCCATGACCTTGTTGTAGAACGTGACCCACTCGTCCATCCGGCCGATCTCGACGTTGCCGACGCAGTGGTCGATGGCCTGGAAGAGCCGCTTGGGGTGGCCCTCGGGACGGGTGACGGTCGTCGAGCGGGCGACGTAGCCGGGCAGGTAGGGCCCCGAGTACGCCGACCGGTCGATCAGCGTGTGCCGGGTCTCGCCGTAGGTGGCGATCGCCGCGATGCGCACGGTGCCGTGCTCGTCGGTGAGGTCGTGCGGCTCGTCGAGGATCGTGGCGCCCACCGCGCGGGCGTGCTCGATGCAGCGGTCGACGTCGGGCACCTCGAGCGCGAGGTCGACGACGCCGTCGCCGTGGCGGCGGTGGTGGTCGAGCAGCGGGCTGTCGGGCGCCACTCCCCCGGTGAAGACGAACCGGGCGCTGCCCGAGCGGAGCACGAAGGACTTGCTGTCACGGTGGCCGGTCTCGGGACCGCGGTAGGCCTCGAGCTCCATGCCCAGGGCGAGCTGGTAGAAGGACGCGGTCTGGGTGGCGTTGCCGACCACGAAGCAGACGGCATCCATCGCGGTGACCGGGAAGGGGTCGCGGCTGGCGTCGTACTCGACCAGCCCGACCAGCTCGCGGAGCTGCTCGAGGGTGAGGTCGGCCTTGAGCTCGTCGGCGGTCAGGGCGCCGCCCGTCGTCGTCGTCATGTGCTCACTGTCACCGAGACGAGGCATACTGTGCAATCCAGCCCGGTGGGACCGGACAATCTGCACAGGAAGGACGGCGATCGTGGACGACCTGGACCGCAACCTGATCGATCTGTTCGCCGCCGACCCGCGGATCGGCGTGCTGGAGGCCTCCCGACGGCTCGGGGTGGCCCGCGGCACCGTGCAGGCCCGGCTCGACAAGCTCGAGTCCACGGGCGTGATCACCGGCTGGGGCCCGGACCTCTCGCCGGAGGCCCTGGGCTACCCGGTGACGGCGTTCTTGACCCTCGAGATCACCCAGGGCGCCGGCCACGAGGGCGTCGCGGCGCACCTGGCGAGGCTGCCGGAGGTGCTCGAGGCGTTCACGATCACCGGATCGGGCGACATGTGGTGCCGGGTCGTCTCCCGCAGCAACAGTGACCTGCAGCGGGTCATCGACCTCGTCGTGGGCCTGCCGGGCATCACCCGGAGCTCCACCGTGATGGCGCTGGCCACCCAGGTGCGCTACCGGGTCCTGCCGCTGGTCAGCGGCGAGCGACCCTGACCCGGACGCGCTCGACCACGCGCTCACCGCCCGCGACGTAGACCAGGCGGACGACGAGGACACGGGGACCCCGACGCGAGGCGCGCACGGCGACCCGCACCCGGGCGGTGCTCGGCCGGCCGACAGCGCCGGCACGGCACGCCGCCGTCCCTGCACCCCGCGACCACCGGCGCGCAGCACGCCGCGGGGGGCGGTCGCGTCGCCGCTGTTCGCCAGCACGACGCGGATCCGGCTCCAGCGACCGGGCCGGACCCGGCCACCCGGCAAGGCTCGACGAGACGACGTCCACGTCGGACGACGGCTCGGGGGCCTCCTCGACCGGCGGGTCCTCAGCCGGCGGGTCCTCGGTCGGCGGGTCCTCGGTCGGCGGGTCCTCGGTCGGGGGGTCCTCGGTCGGCGGGTCCTCGGTCGGGGGGTCCTCGGTCGGGGGGTCCTCGTCGCCGTAGGTCAGGATCTCGCCGGAGTGGGCGGCCAGCACCAGGTCGCGCCGGCCTGCACCTCGCGAGCCGTCGAGGCGGGTGGCCGCACGGGTGACGGTGAGCGAGACCGGCGAGCCGGTCGGGTTCACCAGCGCCCGGCCGCCCGCGAAGTCACGCACCCGGGCACCGGAGGGCAGGGCTCGCATCGCACCGTCCGGCTGACCGAGGCCGTCCGGCATCTCGTACGCCGCGTTGGTCTGCGAGGCACCCGCCCGGTCGCGGGAGCGGGTGAAGGCGAAGAAGCTGTGCCCGTCGGCACCCATCAAGAACGTGGCCATCGCGTAGCCCTGCCACTGAGCGGCCACCGTCGCGGAGGCGCCGGACCACACCTTGGTGGTGAACAACCCGACCTTGTCGGCCGACTCCATGTCGGTGACGACGGCGACGTCCTCCTGCCAGTCCTCGACGGAGGGCCACGCGTCGGCCCGGTCCCCCGCGCCACGCAGGAAGTCCTCCATCTGGGCGCTCGGCGAGCTGGCCACGAGCGGGCGGGAGGGGCGTCGGCACGCCAGTAGCGGTAGCCGTTCTCGACCATGTTGCCGACCTGGACGAGGTGCGGGCTGCGGG
The DNA here is from genome assembly GCA_963834285.1 of uncultured Actinomycetota bacterium. GTDB lineage: Bacteria > Actinomycetota > Actinomycetes > Propionibacteriales > Nocardioidaceae > Nocardioides. The sequence goes on from CAWIAZ010000002.1 coordinate 111,032, forward strand.
CACGCAGGTCGGCGGCGAGGTCGATCATCAGGTCGCGGTACTGGTGCTGGGTGTAGAGCCGTCCGGTGGCCGGGTCGGCGGGGGTCCCGGTCATGTAGCCGCGGGCATAGATGCCCAGCGTGAGCATGTCGACCAGGCAGCCGTCGAAGCCGCCGAGGGCCGAGCGGTCGCGGCAGAGCCGGTCGGCGGCCGTGCGCCAGCTGGGTGTTGTCCGGCTGCATGAGCCAGGTGTCCCAGCCGTTGGCCTTGATCCGCTCGCCGTCGGGGCCGTGGGCGAACGCCGTCTCCGGCAGGCCCGCCGCGGTGCCCGCCGAGGCGAGCGTGGCGTTGGAGTAGGCGAGCAGGGTCAGGTCGGGGTTCGCGGCCCTCATGGCTGCGGAGTGGTCGCGCAGGCCGTAGGGCATGGCGGAGACCAGGTCGAAGCGGCGCGCCAGCGCGAGCGCCTCGGCACGGGTGTAGGCGTGGTCGTCGCTCATGTAGAGCGGGGCCCAGGTCAGGGCCACGTTCTCGGCGGGCAGCGTCGGGGAGGCCGACGCCGGGGTCGCAGCCCCGCGGGGCGCCGCCGGCGCGGCGGCGCCGGCCTGGCTGGGGAAGGAAGCCAGGCCGACGCCGAGCGCCAGGGTCACGGCGCCGTGGGTCAGTGCCCGCGAGACGCGGGTCGCGCGTGAGGTCGTCATCGTGGATGCCGATCCGCGTCAGCGACCGACCCGGACCTTCATCCAGGCGCTGTCGCGCTTGCCGCCTGCCTTGTAGACGAGGCGGACCCGGGCGAACCGGCCCGACCCGCGGCTCACCTTGACGGGCACCCGGACCTTGGCCGAGCGACCCGGCCGCAGCTGGCCGACACGCTTGCTCCGGGCCTTCACGCCGCGGCCCTTGCCCTGGGCCATCAGCTTGCCGCGAGGGGCGATCTTCCCGCCGGGGTTGGTGACCTTGACGACGACCCTGCTCCAGCGACCGGGACGCACGGCGCCGGCGATCTTCTTGCCGCTCTTGATGTTGACCTTGTAGGGCACGGGCTTGGCGTTGACCAGCACGTCGCCGCTGTGGGCGGGGAGGGTCATGCTGGTGACGACCGAGCCGTTGAGCCGCTTCATCGTGCCCGGCACCCGGACCCGGACCGCGGAGCCGGTGGGGTTGACCACCGCGGCGCCGCCGTTGAACTGGCGGATCCACGCGCCCGAGGAGAGGCGCTGCATGCCACCCCGGGGCATCCCGAGGGTCTTGGGCATCGTGTAGCGGGCGTTGGTCTGCGAGGCACCGGCCTTGTCGCGCGAGCGGGTGAAGGCGAAGAAGCTGCGGCCGTTGGCGCCCATCAGGAACGACGCCATCGAGTAGCCCTGCCACTGGGCAGCAGCCTGGCTGCTCGCGCCGGACCAGACCTTGGTGGTGAAGAGCCCGGTCTTGCCGGAGCGCTCCATGTCGGTGACGACGTCGACGTTCTTCTTCCACTCGGCGGCGCTGGGCCAGTCGTTGACGCCGTCGAAGGCGCCGCGGAGGAAGTCCTCCATCTGCGCGCTGGGCGAGCTGCTCACCAGCGGGCGGGAGGGGACGTCGGACTCCCAGTAGCGGTAGCTGTTCTCGACCATGTTGCCGACCTGGACCAGCTCGGGGCTGCGGTTGCGCAGGTCGGCGGCCAGCCGGACCATGTGGTCGCGGTACTGCGCCTGGGTGTAGGTCCGTCCGGTGTTGGGGTCGGCCGGCAGCGAGGTCATGTAGCCGCGGGCGTAGATGCCCAGGGTCAGCATGTCGACCAGGCAGCCGTCGAAGCCGCCGAGCTCCGAGCGGTCCTCGCACAGCTGGTCGGCGGTGGCCCGCCACTGCGCGTTGTCCGGCTGCATGAGGTAGGTGTCCCAGCCGTTGGCCTTGATCCGGCCCCCCGAGGAGTTGTGCGCGTACGCCGACTCCGGGAGGGAGCGGACCAGGCTGGGGTCGGCCAGCGTGGCGTTGGAGTAGGCCAGCAGGGTGAGGTCGCGGTTGACCGACCGCATCGCGCTGGAGTGGTCCTTCAGGCCGTAGGGCATGGAGGAGACGAGGTCGAACTTGCGGGCCAGGGCCAGGGCCTGGCTGCGGGTGTACTCGTGCTGGTCGCTCATGTAGAGCGGCGCCCAGGTGAGGGCGACGGTGCCACCGGGCAGTGCCGGCTGGCGGCCGGCGGTCTCGGCGGCCGCGGGGGCGGCCGGAGCGGCCGGGGAAGCCGGGGACCGAAGCCGCCGGCGGGGACGGCAGCGAGGCCGACACCGACCGCGAGCGCGGCGACCATCGTGGTCAAGGAGCGGGGGACGCTCCTGGGTCGGGAAATGGGCGTGCTTGTGGCATCGGACATGGGGGGGCAGTCCTTGGTGGTGGGGGGGATCGACCTTGGGGGGAGGTCGATGCGCGTCAGACTAGGCGCGCAGCACCCGGCGGTCATGGGTCTGCCGCACACGATCCCTAGTCAGAAGTGACTAGGGACGCACTACCCGACACGGACCTGGGGGTGTGTGCAGGTGACGACCGAGCGCGGCTGCCGCCTCGACCACCCGGCCACCGACCTCGTCGGCGTCGAGGTCACCGAGGGTGACGATGCCGACGCTGGCCTCGAGCCCGTCGAGACCGAGCACCGGTGCCGCGAGACCGCGCGCCCCCGGCTGCAGCTCACCGGTGGTCAGGACGTACGCCGCGGCGTCGCTGCGCGAGGCCCGTCCGAGCAGGATCGCCTTGCCGGCGGCCCCCTGGTCGAGCGGGTGCCGCGAGCCGATCCGGTAGCTGACGTGGAAGTCGGTCCAGGAGGGCTCGACCACCGCGAGGGCCAGCGCCTCTCCCCCGTCGGCGACGGTGAGGTGGGCGGTGCAGCCCACCGCCTCGGCCAGCGCCCGCAGCACCGGCATCGCGACGTCGCGCACCACCGGCTGCACGGCGGCGGCGAGCGGGAGCAGGCCGAGCCCCAGGTGCAGCCGGCCGCGCGCGTCCTTGCGGACCAGCGAGTGCTGCTCCAGCGTCGTGACCAGCCGGTAGGCGACGGTGCGGTTGACCTCGAGCCGAGCGGCGAGCTCGGTGACCGTCAGACCGACGGGCGCACCCACCAGCACCTCGAGCGCCCGCAACCCCCGGTCGAGGGTCTGCGAGGTCTCGGCGGGCATGCTCCGAGCGTAGTCCCCTGCGGCCCGGTGCGGACCCGGCGCGGACCCGGCGCCGAGACCGGGTCGCTCCGACGTCAGGACGACTTGCGGGCCGCCCAGGTGCGCACGCGGTCGATGCGCAGCTGCAGCTGCTCGGCGTTGGCCACCGCGGCGGCCGGGCCACCGCACTCCTTGCGCAGCGCGGCGTGGGTGATGCCGTGGGCCTGGCCGGTGCGGTGGTGCCAGGCGCCGACCAGGCCGTTGAGCTCGCGCCGCAGCAGCGCGAGCTGCTCGTGGGTGGTGACCTTCTCGACCGTGTCGGGCTCCGGCCCGCGCGCCTCGCGCTGGCGGGCGCGCTGGCTCTGGCGGGCCCGCTGCTGGCTCTGGAGCAGCTCGCGCATCTGGTCGGGCTCGAGCAGGCCCGGGATGCCGAGGAAGTCCATCTCCTCCTCGGAGCCGACGTGGACCTCGCCCTCGTGGCCGAACGCGGCGCCGTCGTAGAGCACGTGGTCGAACCGGGCGTCGGAGCCCAGCGCCTCGAACGGCAGACCTCTCGTCGGCCTCGGTGGCCCCGGCCTCGGCCTGCGCCATCAGCTCCTTCTCGGCGGCGAAGAGGTCGTCCTCGTCGGTGATCCGGCGCCCGAGCACGTGGTCGCGCTCGACCTCCATCTCGCCGGCGTAGCCGAGCAGGCGGGGCACGGACGGCACGAAGATCGAGGCGCTCTCGCCGCGGGCCCGGGAGCGCACGAAGCGACCGATCGCCTGGGCGAAGAACAGCGGCGTGGAGGTGGTCGTGGCGTAGACCCCGACCGTGAGCCGGGGTACGTCGACGCCCTCCGAGACCATCCGGACCGCCACCATCCAGCGCTTGTCGGAGTCGGTGAAGTCGGCGATCTTCTTCGACGACGCCTTCTCGTCGGAGAGCACCACGGTCGGCGCCTCGCCCGAGATCGCACGCAGCAGCTTGGCGTAGGCACGGGCGGACTCCTGGTCGGTGGCGATCACCATGCCGCCCGCGTCGGGGACGTGACGGCGTACCTCCGAGAGCCGCCGGTCGGCGGCCTCGAGGACCGCGGGCATCCAGGCGCCGGAGGGGTCGAGCGCGGTGCGCAGCGCCTGGTTGGTGAGGTCCTTGGTCAGCGGCTCGCCGAGCCGGGCGGCGATCTCGTCGCCCGCGCGCGTGCGCCACGTCATCTCGCCGGAGTAGGCCAGGAACATCACCGGCCGCACGACGTGGTCGGCGAGGGCGTGCGCGTAGCCGTAGGTGAAGTCGGCGACCGAGCGCGGGATGCCGTCGTCGCCGGGGGCGTAGGTGACGAACGGGATCGGGTTGACGTCGGAGCGGAACGGCGTGCCGGTCAGCGCCAGCCGGCGGGTCGCGGGCTCGAACGCCTCGCGCACGCCCTCGCCCCACGACAGCGCGTCGCCGGCGTGGTGCACCTCGTCGAGGATGACCAGGGTCTTGAACCGCTCGGTGCGGATGCGCATGGCCAGCGGGTTGACCGCGACGCCGGCGTAGGTGACCGCGATGCCGAGGTAGTCGCTGGAGATCTTGCCCTTGCCGGCGGAGTACGTCGGGTCGATCGGGATGCCGGCGCGGGCCGCGGCCTCGGCCCACTGGAGCTTGAGGTGCTCGGTGGGCGCCACGATCGTGACCCGGTCGACGATCCGTCGTCCGATCAGCTCCGAGGCGACCGACAGCGCGAACGTCGTCTTGCCGGCGCCGGGCGTCGCCACCGCCAGGAAGTCACGCGGCTGCCGCTCGAGGTAGTCGCGCATCGCGGCCGACTGCCAGGCTCGCAGGGAGGGCGCGGTGCCCCACGCCGCACGCTCCGGCCAGGCCGGGGTCAGCGCGGGGGTGAGGGCGGCGAGGTCGTCGTCGCCCCCCGTCACTCGTCGTCGTCCCCGGGCTTGAACTCGTCCCAGATCTCCTGGCACTCGGGGCACACCGGGAACTTCTCCGGAGCACGACTGGGCACCCAGACCTTGCCGCAGAGCGCGATCACGGGGGTGCCCATCACCATCGCCTCGGTGAGCTTGTCCTTCTCCACGTAGTGGGAGAACCGCTCGTGGTCGCCGTCGTCGGTGGGGACGGTGCGCTGGTCCTCGCGCACGTCGGTGTCGACGGCGGTGGATCCGAAGCCGAAGGAAGTCACGGCTCCACTCTATGCCCTTCCAGGGCCAGTGCCGGATCGACGGGGTCCCCGCCGCCGGGTCGGATCTCGAGGTGCAGGTGAGGGCCGGTGACGTTGCCGGTGGCACCCACCGAACCGATCACCTGGCCGCGGGAGACCCGGTCGCCGGCCGTGACGTCCTGGGTGTCCTGGTGGCAGTACCAGACCTCGGTCCCGTCCTCGCAGGCGCACCACGGTCTTGGTGCCGTAGGCGCCGTCGGAGGCCGCGGAGACCACCACGCCGTCGGCGATCGAGCGGATCGGTGTGCCGACCGGTGCGGCGAGGTCGAGACCGGTGTGCACGCCCGACCAGTAGCCACCGGCCGAGCCGAAACGAGCGGTCAGCCGGTAGTCGCTGGACCGGGGAGATCCAGGACTCCCGCTGCACCCGGTGCCCCGGCTCGACGAGGTAGGGCGCGGTCGGCGGCTCGAAGCTCGAGGAGACGAGGACGGCGGAGGTGCTGGTCGCGGTCGGCAGGGCGGGTTCAGGACGATCGCCCCGCCGAGCACGGCCGCCACGAGGACGGGGGTGCCGAAGGCGGGTCGCAGGGGCAGGCGCATGGGGCTCTCTGTCGTGGCCGGGACGGGGAGGATCGAGGCGACCTGCTTGCTGGAGCAAGCGAATCGCTTGCTGACGAGTCAGCCAGAGCAGCGCCCGACCGGCTCAACTCGCCGCGGACCCTCTCCGTGGGCGCGGTCACAGGTCCGCGGAGCACCCGCCCCGCTCAGCGGCGCGTCAGGACGCGACGAGGATCACGTCAGTTGAGGTCGGGGTCGACCGGGCGCGTGGAGTGCAGCGCGAGGTCGCCCGGCTGCCGCCGCAGCACGTCGCGACGCAGGTCGGTCGCGTCGTGCCGGAAGATGTCGTCGGCCTCGGCCGGGACGACGTACCAGGAGCCCTCGGCGATCTCGCGCCGCAGCTGGTCGGCGCCCCAGCCGGCGTACCCGGCGAAGATGCGCAGGCGGGCGACCACGTCGGCGACGAGCTCGACCGGGGTGTCGAGGTCGAGCAGGCCGAGCCGGCCGACGACCTCGCGGAAGCCGACGTCGGCGTCGGAGGCCGACGTGAGGAGCGCGACGGCCAGGGCGCCGTCGGTCTCGACCGGTCCGCCCTGGAAGAGCACCTCGGGCTCGACCACGACGTCTCCCCAGACGGCGAGGACCTGGGAGACCTCGAGCGCCGTGGGCCGGTTGAGGACGACGCCGAGGGCGCCCTCGTCGTTGACGTCGAGCATCAGCACGACGGTCTCGGCGAAGTTGGGATCGAGCAGGCCGGGGTCGCCACGAGCAGCATGCCCGGCGCCACGTCTCCCCCGGTCCCTCCACGCCCACCCCACCATCATCGCGCACGGGTCGGGTCCGGGACAGGCCCGGACCCGACCCGGGCATGGGGTCGCGTAGGTCGCGCGGTCAGGCCGCGACGACGGCCTTCAGGCGCTGGAGGAGCGAGGGCTGCCGCGGCGCGGGTGCGACCAGCGTCGCCACGCCCTGGTGAGCCTGGTGGCCTGGTGGGCCTGGCGGGCGCGCTCCTCGATGCCGCGCTCCGACGGGGGCGGCACCGAGGTCGCCGATGCTGCAGCGTCCGGCCATGGTCGCCAGCAGCAGGTGCTCCTTGCACGGTGGCCTTGGCCATCGCCTCGGCCATCGCCTCGTCGACCGGCTCGGCGCGGTAGTGGTCGAGGATCGCGCGCACGCCGGGCAGCTCGTCGGCGACGGCCTGCCAGGCGCGCTCGACGGCGGCGGCGAGGTCGAGCGGCTCGGCGACCAGCTCGCGCTCGATCCGGCCGGCGAGCCGGGTGTGCCACTTCAGCTGGAGGGTCGGCGAGCAGCGCGAGCTCGTCCTCGAAGGTCTCGCGGACGCCGGCCACGTCGAGCGGCAGCAGGCCGTCGCGACGGACGTTGGCGGTGGCGATGACGGCGCGCAGGGTCTCGCCGCGGTGGTGGAAGGACTTCCAGGTCATGGTCAGCTCCTCGTGCGGATGGGGGGTACATACCGTGAGTACGTACTCAGAGTATGGAGCCGACCGGGGGTATTCAAACGTCCAGGCCGTGATGCCGCCCACCTCGCGTCCGCCGGGCAGTGACGGTCGCCACGTCTATGCTCGGGCGGATGCCCAAGCACGCGGTGAGCAAGTTCGTCCCCAAGGTGCCCGAAGGTGCCGAACGTCACGGGCGCGACCCGGCGCGCGGCGTACTCCGCCTCCACCAAGCGGGCGCTGGTCGACGTGGCCGAGCAGCTGTTCACCGACCACGGCTACGCCAACACCTCCCTCGACTCCATCGTCGCGGGGGCCCGGGTCACCAAGGGCGCGCTCTACCACCACTTCTCCGGCAAGCAGGCGCTCTTCGAGGCGGTCTTCGAGCGGGTGGAGGCCGACGCCTCGCGCACCATCCAGAAGGCGATCAAGGACCACCGCGACCCGTGGCAGAAGGCCCTGGCCGGGCTGCGGGCGTTCATGACGATCGTGCAGGAGCCGGGCTACCGCCGGATCGTGATCCAGGAGGGCCCGGCCGTGCTCGGCTACGAGCGCTTCCGTGAGCAGGAGGAGCGCTCGACCTACGCCAACGTCGTCGACATCGTCCGCTCGGTGCTCACCGCCGGCACGTGGGAGCTCGAGGAGGAGATGCTGCAGACGTTCGCGCGGATCTTCTTCGCCACCATGTCGGCCGCCGGCGACGTGGTCGCCACCTCCGAGGAGCCCGAGCTGGCCGCGCGCCGGGTCGAGACGGCGGTGGGGTTCCTGCTCTCCGGCATCCAGTCGCTGGTCGACCAGGGCGTCGAGCTGCCCGAGGTGCTCCGAGGCGGCGTGACCGCGAGGCCGACCCGCTGGGTCCTACTTCCGGACCGTGACCTTGCCGTCGTCGCGCGGCACGAGCTCGATCCAGACCTTGCCCGGCGGCAGGCACAGGTCCTCGCCCTTCGACGACAGGCTCCAGCGGCGACCCGAGCTTCTTCTTGCGCCAGGTGCCGTTGACCAGCCGGCCGTCGTGGAAGAGCATCGCCTCACCCTTGCCGACCAGCTCGGTCTCGGGCACCGGGTTGCCGGCGGGGTCGCGGTAGCCGGCGTCGCCCACCGGCACCCGCAGCACCAGCACGCTGGCCGGCTCGAACTCGTCGCCGGCGGCGGCGAAGGAGCCCTCGTTGACGTAGCGGCCGTCGCGGAACTCCCAGGTCGTGGTGTGGCCGCCGGAGAAGCTGACCGTCGAGCCCGCCCGCCCGCTGGCCGGCCGCGAGGTCCTCGACCGAGCCCCACGGCAGGTAGTCGGGCGGTCGGGCCTTCTTCTGCTCGGCCGCCTGGGCGACGTCGCCGAGGTCGGTGAAGAGGTTGTACGGCGCGCTGCGGGAGCCCGAGCGGTAGAACCCGGCGTCGCCCTCGGCGAAGAAGTCGATGCCGGCCGACTCGATCCGGGAGATCGTGACCGCCGCGGCACCGCTGGTGACCATGTCGGCACCGACCGGGGAGACGATGCCGATGTCGCTGGCCCGCATCGAGCGGACGGGGCCGGCGTCGTCGGGGATCGTGGAGTAGAAGAACGCCGCCAGCCGGGTCATCCCGCCCTCGACCAGCTCCTCGACGACGAGGTCGGCCGAGCCGAGCCCCACCTGCGGTGCGCTCGAGGGGGTGTTGTCCATCTTCAGCACCAGCACGGGGTGCGGGCGCTCGGCCGACTGACCGTCGGCCAGCCCGAGGCCGGTCAGCGGCCAGGTGTCGGGGTCGGCCTTCTTCCCGTTGGGCTGGGTGGCGACCCGGGTCACGCCGGCCGCGGTCGGGTCGGACTCCTCGGCGCCGCCGCAGGCGGCGACCAGCAGCAGCGCGCCGACGCCGAGCGCGGCCAACGCATGGGTCGACCGGGTGGCACGTGGGGATCGCACGGGGAAGTCTCCGATCCTGTCCTGACCTGGGTGACCAGTGTGCGACAGGCCGGGTCGCCCCGGGTCGCGACACGCCCGACGCCGGGAGCCCGGCGCCGCACGTGGCTGCGTCAGCCGAGCTTGGCGCCGCCGTCGACGTACAGCGTCTGGCCGGTGATGTAGGACGCCTCGTCGCTGCAGAGGAACGCGGCGGCCGCGGCGATGTCCTCGGGGAACCCGACGCGGCGCACGGGGTTGGCCTCGGCGTTGAGCTTGCGGAACTCGTCGACGTCCATCTTCAGCCGGGCGGCGGTGGCGTCGGTCATCTCGGTGGCGATGAAGCCGGGCGCGATCGCGTTGGCGTTGATGCCGAACGGGCCGAGCTCGATGCCGAGGGTGCGGGTGAAGCCCTGCACGCCCATCTTGGCGGCGGAGTAGTTGGCCTGGCCGCGGTTGCCCAGCGCGGAGACGCTGGAGAGGTTGAGGATCTTGCCGTACTTCTGCTCCACGAAGTGCTTCTGGGCGGCCTTGGTCATCAAGAACGCGCCCTTGAGGTGCACGTTCATGACCAGGTCCCAGTCGTCCTCGGTCATCTTGAACAGCAGGTTGTCGCGGGTGATGCCGGCGTTGTTGACGAGGATGTGGATCCCGCCGAGCTCGTCGACGACGCGGGCCACCGCGGCGTCGACCGACCCGCCGTTGCTGACGTCGGCACCGATGCCGACCGCCTTCGCGCCGTCGGTCAGCGGCAGCCGGCCGGCGGCCTCGGCCGCGGCGGACTCGTCGAGGTCGATGATCGCGACGCTGGCGCCCTCCTCGGCGAACCGGGTCGCGGTGCCGAAACCGATTCCGCGTGCGGCTCCGGTGATCACTGCCACGCGTCCGTCGAAGCGACCCATTGCACTCTCCTACCGTCAGGGGGTCTGTCCGGACGTCACCCTAGCCAGCGGTCAGGCCAGGGCCGCACGCAGCCTCGCGGCGACCTCGGCGGCCTCGCCGTCGGCGTACGTCGTGCGCGGCCAGAAGAAGCCGCGCAGCCCGTCGCCCTTGGTGCGCGGCACCACGTGCAGGTGCAGGTGCGGCACCGACTGGCTCACGGTGTTGTTCATCGCCACGAAGCTGCCCTGCGCCCCGAGCCCGTCGACGACGGCGGTGGCGAGCCGCTGGGCGGCCTCGAGGAAGCCGTCGCGCAGCCCCGCCGGCAGGTCGGGGAGGGTGACCACGTGGGTGCGCGGGCACGAGCAGCACGTGCCCGCGAAGACCGGCCGGACGTCGAGGAAGCCGACGAAGTCGGGCTCGTCGAGCACCCGCTCGGCCGGGGTCTCCCCCGCGACGATGCGGCAGAAGACGCAGGTCGGGCTGACCGTGCCTGCGGGGCTGGGCGGGCTGGACGGGCCGGGCATCAGGCGCGGGGTGGCACCTGGGTCGAGGCCGTGTTGAGCCGGGTCTCGAGCCGTCGGATCTGGGAGCGCAGGTCGTCGGTGACCCGGCGCAGCGCGGTCACCTCGGCGTGGAAGTCACGATGGACCGCGAGCTTGCTCGAGTCGACCACCGCACCACAGATCAGACACAGTCTCGAGTCAGCCATTCATCGCCTCGGGTCCCGGGCGACCGGGTCTCGGCCGCCAGTGCCGATGAGCGTACCGCTACCGCATGGTCGGGATGATCGGTGAACACCGCGTCGACGCCCGCGCGGAACAGCGCGCGCACCTCGCCGTCGAGGTCGCCGGCCGCGTGCGGGTCGTTGCCGCGCCGGTAGGCCTCGGCCAGGAACTGGTTCTCCAGCCGCACCGTCCAGGCCGCCACCGACAGCCCGGCGCGGTGCGCCTCCGCGACGAGCGACGGCGTGACCAGCCGCTTGTGCGGCCCCACCCACTCGGCGTACGCGCTGATCGTCGCGCAGCCCGCTCGGCGTCAGCCGGTCGCGGTGCCGCAGGCCGACGAGCTGGAGCAGGGGCGCGGGCGTCATCCGGTGCAGCAGCCGCAGGTGCTCGGCCTCGAACGACTGGATCAGCACCGGCGCGCCCGGCCGGCTCAGCCCGAAGGCCTCGAGCGAGCGCACCAGCGGCTGCTCGAGCGGCAGCCCGATCGCGGTGAAGTGCGACGCGGTGCTTCAGTCTCCGGGGCCACCCCGATCGTCGCGACCGAGCCGCAGCGACTCGTCGGCGGCGAGCTGCAGCACCTCGTCGAACGTCGCGATCGCCTGCCGGCCGTCGTGGACGACGTTGCCGGGCCGCACCAGCGGCAGCCGCTCGACCGCGCGCAGCGTGAGCAGCTCGGAGATGGTGAAGTCCTCGGTGAACCAACCGGTCTCCTGCGCGGCCGTCGATCTCCTTGGTCGTGCGGCGGTCGGCGAACTCGGGCCGGACGGCGACGTCGGTGCTGCCGATCAGGTTGTTCTCGTGCCGCGCGACGAGCACCCCGTCGCGGGTGGAGACCAGGTCGGGCTCGATGACGTCGGCGCCCATCTCGATCGCCAGTCGGTAGGCCGCCGAGCGTGTGCTCGGGCCGGTAGCCCGACGCACCGCGGTGCGCGATCACCAGCGGCGCGGGGGACGTCGGCGCGTCGCGCATCGGCGCGGGCGGTCGGAGGGTGGTCAGGACGGTCGCCATGACTCGACGGTGCGCGTCCGCGGTGGAGCCGCGGCGCGCACGACGTGAACGCCGGGCGAACTCGCGCGGACCGTCGGATCGGGTCAGACGCCCGGACGACTTCTTGCCCGCAGCGCCCTCGGCCACGCCGATCAGCAGCACGGCGGCCACGACCGCGAGGACGAAGCCCATCACGTTGAGCTCCCAGATCGAGCCGGTGCCGAACACCTGGGCGATCAGCGCCGCCGATCAGGGAGCCGACCAGGCCGAGACCGAGGGTGGCGAGGATGCCGAGGTCCTGCTTGCCGGGCTTGATGAGACGCGCGAGGGCTCCGATGACGAGGCCGGCGACGAGGAATCCGATCATGTCCCCAGCAGTACGGGGGGTCGGGTGACTCCTGAGTCATCCGGGTGACCGGCGAGGTGACCGGCCGGTGCCGCTGACCGCCCCTATGCTGCGGTGCGTGGTCAAGCGCAGCCGCACGGCGACGTACGCCCGTCGCCGCAAGCGCCGGATGGGCCGGGTCGAGCACGACCTCAGTGACGAGCAGTGGGCCGCGCTCCGGGCTGCCTGGGGCGGCTGCGCCTACTGCGGCGCCACCGACCGGGCGTTGCAGCGAGACTGCGTGCTGCCGATCTCGCGGGGCGGTCGCTACACGCTCGACAACATCGCGCCCGCGTGCGGCTCCTGCAACGCCAGCAAGTGCAACGACGAGGTCACCGCGTGGCTGCGTCGCAAGCGCCTCGACGAGCGCGCGTTCCTGACCCGGCACCACGAGATCCAGACCCGGCTCGCGCTGGAGGCGGCCGCCGGCTGAGGGCTGCTCAGTCGGGGAGGACCAGCTCGAGACCGAGCCACCGGGCGAGGTCGCGGACCTCGCGGTCGACGGCCGCGGCCATCGTCGCTCGTGAACGGCACGTCCTGGTGGATCGCGGCGACCCGGAGCTCGCCCTCCGGGTGGTCGGCGGTCGCGTCGAGCTTCCCGACCAGCCGGTCGCCGTACAGGATGGGGAGGGCGTAGTAGCCCCAGATCCGTTGCTCGGCCGGCTTGTACATCTCCAGGACGTAGTCGAACTCGAAGATCTCGTCCATCCGCTTGCGGTCGGCGATCAGCCGGTCGAACGGCGAGAGCAGCGCGGCCCGACCGGCGAAGGGCTGCCCGAGCTGGGCGGGGTCGACCCGCCACTGCCCGCGGACCCCCTCGACGACGGCGGGCTCCCCGACCTCCCCCACGATCACGGACTCGAACGGGAGCGTGGCGCCCTTCGCCCGGGCGATGCCCATCGCGCCGAGCCGGCGCTCGTCGCGCAGCCGCTGCGCCTCCTCGGGGGACGGGACGGGGTCGTCGGGGTAGATCCGGGAGGCGAGGTCCCAGAGCCGGTCGCGACCGCGACCGCCGGCCGCCGCGACCTCGCCGCGCTCGACGAGCCGGTCGAGCATCATCCGCACGTTGCGGTTGTTGTTCCAGCCGCTGGAGGCCCAGGGCACCACGCAGGTGTCGGGCAGCTCGCTGATCGGCAGCGGGCCGTCGGCGCGCAGCCGCTCGAGGATGTCGCGCCGACAGTCGTTGTTGGCCCGGACCCACTCCCGCTGGGCCACCTGCCAGTCGCGCAGCTCGCCCGCGCCGGGCCACTGCGCCATCTCGGCGCGGGCCGGGGCGAGGTCCTCGGGCACCAGCAGCCGCTGGTGCAGCTCGATCAGGCGCTGCTCGTCGACGGCGTCCCAGAGGTCCTGGGGGTCGAACCCCGAGCCCAGCCGGCTCCACAGCACCAGCTCGGCGCTCGGCGCGACGGCGCTGGTGGGCTCGAGCTGCAGCAGCGAGAGCGTGCGCACGGTCTCGACGACGTCGGTGGGGCGGTCGCGGGTCAGCGCCTGGGCCCGGACCGCGATCCGGCGCGCCTCCTGACGGCTCAGCTGGTGGACGGCGCTCCCGGCGCTCCCGGCGGTCCCGGTGCCCATGGGCTCAGCCTCGTGGCTCGGGCAGCACCCCGAAACGTGCGGTTGCAGCGGGCCCCCGCACACCGGCCGAGCACGTCGGTGCGCGAGCGCAGCTCGCGGCGGATCCCGGCGTACGCCGCCCGGTCGGCGACGTTGCGCAGCTCGTGGGGGTCGCGGAGCCGGTCGTAGAGGACGTCGTTCGCCCGGTGCCGTGGGTCGATGCTGTAGAGGTAGCGGTCGGTCACCACCCCGCGCGCGGCCCATCCGTTGGCGAAGTCGCGACGCAGCATCGTGCGGCCGGTCTGCACCAGGGTCGTGTCGCGCGAGCCCGGCGCGGCGATGCTGCGGCCGTCGATCTTCAGCCGGGGCTTGACGCCGGCGAGGTCGAGGAAGGTCGCGGTGAGGTCGACCAGGGTCACGATCCGCTCGTCGACGGCGCCCGCGTCGATGCCCGGGCCGCGCATCAGCAGCGGGACCCGGAGGATCTCGTCGGTCAGCTGGTTCTTGCCGAAGTAGCGGTGCTCCCCCAGCGCCATGCCGTTGTCGGAGGTGAAGGCCACGTAGGTGTCGTCGAGCTCGCCGCGGGCCCGCAGCGTGCGCACCGCCGAGGCGACCGCGTCGTCCACGGAGGCCAGACTGCGGATGCGGGCCAGGAACCAGGTGCGCACCTTCGACTTGGGCACCCGGTGGCGGTGCCTGGCCGGGCCCACCTTGTCGCGCAGGTCGCGCTCGTTGAAAGCGGGGTCGGCGAACGACGGCGAGCGCGCGCCGGCGTGGGCGTTGCGGTACGTCGCGGCGGGCACCGGCGGCGTGTCGCGCTCCGCCGTCACGCGGGCGTGCGGGGCGACGTGGTTGACCATCAGCAGGAAGGGCTTGCGTGAGCGGGAGAACCGCGTGATCGCCTGGCGGGTGCGGTCGGCGATGGCGTCGGTGACGTAGCCGCGCTGCCCGCGCTCGCCGTGGAAGGCGAAGCCCTGGTAGCCGTAGACGTTGTCGGTGAGCGGCTTGAAGTAGTCCCAGCCCGGGTCGCGGCGGTCGAACTCCTGGTAGCGGTTGAGGTGCTTGCCGATGAAGCCGGTCTGGTAGCCCTGGCCGTGCATCCAGGTGGCGATCGTGGAGCCGGTGCGCAACGCCGGGTAGCCGCCGTGCTTGCCCTGGTTGTTCTGCACGCCGTTGTTCTGCGCGTACTGCCCCGTCAGCAGCTCGGCCCGGGCCGGGCAGCACAGCGGGTGCGGCGAGATCGCGTTGGCGAAGCTCAGCCCCTGCTGCTGCGAGCAGCCGCCGCGTCGCGGGCATCCACCGCAGGTCGTCGGCCCGCATGTCGTCGACCAGCACCAGCACGATGTTGGGTCGCGCAGCGGCGCGCTCGATGACGACGTCGGCCGGGGCCGTGCTCGCGGCCGTCGTCCAGCCGACGGTGCCGACCACCAGGGTGGCGACCATGGTCGCGACGGCCGTGGTGACGACGGCGGCGGTGACGGCGACCGGCCGGGTGCGGCGGGCGAGGGTGCGGCGGGCCATCGGACCTCACGAGAACGTCGGGACGAGGGCGTCAACCTACCTCCCCGCGCAGCCCGCGCGGGTGCTTGTCGCAGAAGCCGCTCCGGGCTGCGCTCACCGCTGGTGCTGGCGACGCTCCTCCTGGACCGCCGGCCGGTGCGTGGAGCCGGCGTGCCCGCCGCTGCCGTCGTCAGGCCGCAGCGCGTCGGCCACCGACACCGTCAGTCCGCCGAGCATGAAGGCCGCGATGACGGCAACGAGCGCGCCCGTGCCGAACGACGGGATGAAGCGGCGGAAACCCCCGTGGTCGGTAGCAGCGTGGTGGTACTCGTGCGTCAAGGCGTGTCCCTTGCCACGCTTCAGCAGGAATCGGTTGACGGGGTAGGCGGCGGCGAAGGCGGCGCCGAGCGCGATCGCCATGCCGATCCAGAAGACGACGTTGACCAGGCCGTCGTTCATGGCGCCGGGGATGAGTGCCATGACGACGTTGTCGACGACCTCCATCGTCGCGATGGACAAGGTGTCCGCGGCCAGGACGACGCTGAGCGCACCGAAGAATCCCAGACCGGCCTTGACCAGCGGCAGGGTCGAGAGCGTGTAGCCGAAGAAGAACGCCAACCCGATCGAGATGGCGATCGTGACGCCGTTCGACAAGCCGGCAGCCGTCCCGATCACCAGACCCAGGATCTCGCCGATCGCGCACCCGGTGAGGCAGTGCAGCGTGGCACTGAGCGCCATCGTGTTGAGCCCGCTGGTGTCGTGGCCGCCGTGCGCATGCTGGTGCTCGGCCTCGGTGCTCATCGGTGCGCCTCCTCGTCCGTGATTGCCGTCAGCCCATGTCCCACTGGCCGTGGTCCGGCTGGGCATGGAAGTGCCGTGGATCCTGGTCATCAGCTGACCAGGATCCACGGCGTTCTCAACAGGGCTGCGGAGCCGCGCGCGTCGCGCGAGGTCCCTCGGTGGAGCTGGCGGGAATCGAACCCGCGTCCTCGAGCGTCGAACCAGGTCTTCTCCGGGTGCAGTCAGTGATGTCGATTTTCTCGGCCCCGGCGCTCGCACAGACACGTCGCCGACAGGCCCAGTCAGGTTTGAGTCCCGATCACCCCTCCTGACTGGAGGTGACCAGCAAGTCTCCTAGTCGACGCCAGGATCCGGGACGGAGACGGATGCCCGGTCTGACGCTTCGATCACTGCTCAGGCAGCGAGAGCGAAGGAACTGCGCTTAGCGTTGGCAGTTGTTGGTTTCCAGCGATCGTTTACGAGATGACGCTGGCTCCTCGACCCGCTTCCCCTGGAACTAACGTCCCAAGTCGAAACCGATCAGCCCCTCTTGAGTTATGTGGACACTCTACGGGCCTCAACGACGCGGCGTCACCAGGGATTCCCGGCCGGGCCAGGCTGCCCCGCAGGGACGGGGCTGCGTCAGCCGCGGGCCCAGGCGGCGAGACGGTCGGCGCCGGGGCCTGCGAGGTCGTCGAGGCGGACGGTGCGACCGCAGATCGCCAGCGCCAGGGCGGCGGCCGGGCCGCTGACGACCGGGCCGGAGCCGTGCGACCACTCCAGGTCGGTGCCGGCGTAGGTGAGGTCGGGGAGCGCACCACGCACGAAGCCGCGACGAGCCTTCGGGCCGACCAGGAAGTCCAGGACGTGCGCCCAGGGGTCGGCCGGGCGGTCGTGGGGCAGGCCCAGGGCGCCGGCGATGTCCTCGCGGTGGATCAGCAGGTCGCTCAGGGGTGCGTGCCAGTCGAGCGTGGGCGGGGTGAACCGGCTCTCGGCGTGGTCGCGCAGCAGCGCCGTCACCTCGGCACGGCTCAGCGACCGCCGCCGCTCGACCATGATCCGGTTGGCGGCCCCGAAGCGGCCCCCGCCGCGCACCATCGCCGAGGCGAACTCGCGCATGGTGCCGGTCGGCCCCATCATCACGTGCGCGGCGACGTCCTTGACGGTCCAGCCCTCGCACAGGCTGGGCGCGGCCAGCTGCTCGTCGGTCAGCCCGTCGAGCAGGTCGGCGAGGGCACGGCGCTCGGCGGCGATCAGTGCCCAGTGGTCGGTCTCGGTCTCGGTCCCCATGGGGCCCAGTGTGGGGGTCAGGCCGGTGCGCCGAACAACCGGATGCCGTTGTGCCAGCACACCGACCGCAGCCAGTCGTCGCCCAGCCCCAGCCCGGCCAGGCCGTCGAGCTGGGTGACGTAGGGGTAGGGGATCGTCGGGAAGTCGCTGCCGAGCAGCACCCGGTCCTGCAGGTCGACCAGCCGCGCGACCAGGTCGGGCGGGTAGGCGGAGCCGAAGAACTCCGTGAACATCATCGTCGTGTCGAGGCAGACCCGCTCGTACGCCTCGGCCAGCGCCAGGAACTCCCGGCACTCCGGCGCGCCCATGTGGGCGATGATCGCCGGCAGCCGCGGGTGCCGCGCCAGGACCCGCCCCATCGGCTCGGGTCCGGTGTAGTCGTTGCCGACCGGCCCCGACCCGGCGTGGATGACCACCGGGGTCTGCGACTCGGCGAGCAGGCCCCACACGGGGTCGAGCAGCGGGTCGTCGAGGTCGAACTCCCCCACCTGCACGTGCACCTTGAAGATCTCGATGCCGTCGCCGACCAGGCCCGCGACGTACGACGCCGCCTCGGGCTCCGGGTAGAACGTGCCCGACCACAGCACCTCGGGCACGCCCGCCGCGAAGTCGCGCGACCAGTCGTTGAGGAACGTCGCGACGCCGGGCTTGTGGGCGTAGGGCAGCGTCGAGAAGCGACGGACCCCGAAGGAGCGCAGGATCGCGACCCGCTCCTCGAGCGACTGCCGGTAGCGGATCGGCCACTCCCGCCCGATCTTGGGCCCCGCCGCGTCGAAGACCGCCCACACGGCACGCTCGATCGACGGCGGCAGGAAGTGGGCGTGCACGTCGAAGAGCCCGGGCAGGTCGAGGCGCTGCCAGAAGGCGCGGACGTCGTCGGCGTCGGGGTGGGGTTTCGCGGCTCGCTGCGCTCGCACCTCAACCAGTCGTCGACCGCCCGTACCTCGACCAACGGGTCAGTCCTCCATGCCCTTGAGGCGGCGGCCGAGGGCCTGCTCCTTCTCGCGCTCGGCGGTGCGCTCGGCGATGGTGTGGCGCTTGTCCCACGACTTCTTGCCCTTGGCCAGGGCGATCTCGACCTTGGCGCGGCCGTCGACGAAGTAGAGGGCCAGCGGGATCACGGTCAGCCCCTTCTCGTTGACCCGGCGCTCGATCTTGTCGATCTCGTCACGGTTGAGCAGGAGCTTGCGCTTGCGGCGAGCGGCGTGGTTGGTCCAGGTGCCCTGGGTGTACTCGGGGATGTGGACGCCGTGCAGCCAGGCCTCGTGCCGGTCGATGTCCACGAAGCCGTCCACCAAGGACGCGCGCCCCATCCGCAGCGACTTCACCTCGGTGCCCTGCAGCACCATGCCGGCCTCGTAGGTGTCCTCGATGTGGTAGTCGTGGCGCGCCTTCTTGTTCTGCGCGATCATCTTGCGCCCCTGCTCCCTGGCCATGTCGCCAGTCTAGGGACCGGCATCCGGGCCGGGCTCAGAGGCACGGGCTCAGAGGTACGGCGCGGGGTTGACCGGCGAACCGTTGCGCAGCACCGTGAAGTGCAGGTGGCAGCCGGTGGACCAGCCGGTCTGGCCGACGTACCCGACGACGTCGCCGCGGCCGACCCGGGCGCCCTTGCCGACCTTGGCAGCCGCTCATGTGGTTGTAGACCAGCGTGATGTTGGCGCCGTTGACCTTGCCGATGCCGAGGAACAGCCGGTTGCCGTAGACCTCGTCGTAGTAGGTCGTGATCACCGTGCCGCGGGCGGAGGCGAACAGCGGCTGACCGCAGCCGGCCCCGAAGTCGGTGCCGTTGTGCAGGCCGTAGTAGCCGTAGATCGGGTGCGTGCGGTAGCCGTACGGCGAGGTGACCGGCCCCTTCACGGGGTAGCCGAGCAGTCCCCCGGTCGAGCCGTTGAAGCTGCGGTTGTTGCGGGCCGCGGCGGCCGCGATCAGCCGCCGGATCCGCTGCTCGCGCTGCTTGAGCCGCTGCAGGGCGGCGCGGTCCTGCTGGCGGGCCCGGACGGCGGCCTGGCGAGCGCTGCGGCTGGAGCCGACCTGCTCGCGGACGCCGGCAGCCGCGACGGCGGCCCGGGTCTCCAGGGAGCGCATCTCCGCCAGGTGCGCGGCCGCAGCCTCGCGCTTGCGCTCGGTCTCCGCCCGGGCAGCCGCGACGGCCACCTTCTGGGAGGCCAGGCGGTCGCGGGCCAGCTCGAGGTCGGCGTACAGGGACGACTCGTTGGTCACCATGGTCCGCTCGGCCTCCGAGCGCAGCTCGAGGTCGGCGAGGGAGTCGGCGTTGACCAACGCGGAGAGTGCGCGCAGCTTCGGGTCACCCTGCTCGTAGAGGGTGACCACGCTCTCGGCCACCTGCTCGCGCTGCCGGGCGAGCGCGATCCGGCCGGCGGCGAGCTCGGCCCGGGCCGTGACCAGCCGGGCCTCGGCGGCCTCCAGGGCCTGCTGCATCTCGACGTCGCGGGTGCGGGCCGCGGCGAGCTGGTCGCGGGCCACGGACAGCCGGCCCTGCGCCTGCTCCAGCCGGGTCTGGGCCTGAGCGAGCTTCCGGGAGGCGCGCGCCGCCTGCTTGCTCGCCTCCTGCAGGTCGCCCTGGGTCTTCTTGATCTGGGACTGGACCTGGTTGCGGCGCTCGCCGAGGTTGTCGCCGTCGCGAGCCCAGGCATTCGGGATGGCCGTCGCACCCAGCGCCATCGCGGCGACCGTCGCGGCCGCTGCAAGACGCTGGCGGGAGGCGCTGGGGAAGGAGCGCACTGTCTGCCTTAGTCGTTCGGGGAAGTGAACGACTCGACCGTAGTGGCCGCCGGTCAGACTTTGCTGTATTTGCGGGTCAGCAGGAGTGTCGGGAGCACGGTGAGCACCGGGCCGAGGATCCCGATCGCCGTGAGCGTGACGACGTAGTCGCTCCACCCGACCCACGGGAGGAACTGCAGCTCCACGGCCGCCCGGTCGATCACGCCGAACTTCATGAACGCCGCCAGCGCGCCACCGCTGAGGACCACGCCGAGCAGGGCCATGAAGACCGCCTCGGCCAGGAACGGCAGCGAGATGTAGAGCGACGACGCCCCGACCAGCCGCATGATCCCGATCTCCTTGCGTCGAGCCATGGCGGCGAGCCGCACGGTGTTGGCGACCAGCAGCAGCGCCGCGATCAGCAGCGCCAGGGCGATGCCGATGGAGCCGTACTTCAGGAAGTCGATCACCGTGTAGACCGGGCCGAGCAGCGACCGGACGTCGCCGATGTAGCTGACGCCGTCGAGACCCTGGACGGCGCTGGTGATGCCGTCGAACTCGTCGGGGTCCTTCAGCGTGATCCGGTAGGAGGCGCGCAGGTCCTCCACGGTGAGCGGGGACTGCTCACCGTCGAACCGCTCCGGGCCGAGGAGCTCCTTGGCCTCCTCGAAGGCGACCTCCGGGGACTTGTAGGAGTAGCTGCGGACCTCGGGGTTGTCGTCGATCGCCGTCTCGACCTGCGTCTGCTGGACGTCGGTGACCTGGCCCAGGCAGTTGGGGCGGTCGTCGTCGGCCTTGCAGAGCCACACGGTGATCTGCAGCTCGTTGCCGAGGTAGTCGACGGTCTTGTCGGCCTCGCGCTGGGCGAGCACCCCGACCCCGACCAGGGTCAGGGAGACGAAGAGCGTCAGCACGACGGCGATGTGCATGGACACGTTGCGGGCGAGCCCCTGGCGGAGCTCGGTCATCAGGTGGCGCACGCGCTCAGGCTCCCGTCATCCGGCCGGCACCGTAGCCGCCGCCGGCCTCGTCGCGGACCAGACGTCCGTGGTCGAGCTCGATCACCCGCTTGCGCATCCGGTCGACGATGGTCTCGTCGTGGGTGGCCATCAGGATCGTGGTGCCGGTCTCGAGGTTGATCCGGTCGAGCAGCGACATGATGTCCTCGGACGTGGCCGGGTCGAGGTTGCCGGTGGGCTCGTCGGCGATCAGGATCATCGGGTGGTTGACGAACGCCCGCGCGATCGCGACCCGCTGCTGCTCGCCGCCCGACAGCTCGTCGGGCATCCGGGTCGACTTGCCCTGCAGACCGACCAGCTCGAGCGTCTCGGGGACGACGCGCTGGATCTCCTTGCGCGACTTGCCCGTCACCTGCATCGCGAAGGCGACGTTCTCGCCGACGTTCTTGTTGCCGAGCAGGCGGAAGTCCTGGAAGACGGTGCCGATCTGACGGCGCAGCCGGGGCACCTTCCAGCCGGCCAGCCGGTTGATCTCCTTGCCGGCGACGTAGACCCGGCCCGAGGTGGGCCGGCTCTCGCGCAGGATCAGGCGCAGCGCGGTGGACTTTCCGGAGCCGGAGGTGCCGACGAGGAAGACGAACTCGCCCTTCTCGACCTCGACGGTCACGGAGTCCAGGGCGGGCTTCCCCGGACCGGGGTAGGTCTTGGTGACCTTCTCGAAGCGAATCACGTGGGTCGACGTTAGCGGAGTGCCCGAGCCCCGCTGACCAGCAGCCACCCTAGGCTGGGGGCGTGTCGAGGATCGCGAGACCGCTGCCGGCGGCGTGGGTGGCGGTCCTGGCCACCGTGGCCACCGTCGCCGTCGTCGTGGCGGCGGTGCTGCTCCGCTCCCCCGACGCGCCGTCGTCCCCCGCGACGGCAGCGCCGCCCGAGCCGGTCGCGACGCCGCTGGCCGACTACGACACCGAGCAGGTCGCGGTCGCCCGGGAGGGCTTCTGCGCCGACGTCCCCGAGGACGCGGTCGAGGAGGCGCTCGGGGCCGAGGTCGAGGTCACGCGGGCCTGGGACGACGGCGACCGGACGCTGCTCTCCCCCGGCCTGCGCGACATCGCCCACGAGTTCGGCTGCGCCTGGTCCGCCGACGGGGTCACGGCCCGGGCCTGGGTGTTCGCGCCGCCGGTCACCCGGGAGCAGGCCGCGGACCTCGTCGCGGAGGCGGGGTCCGGCGAGGGCTGCCAGCCCATGGCCGGCGCGCCCGGCTACGGCCGGCCCACCACCGCGGTCTTCTGCGGGCGCGGCGAGAAGACGCCCCAGGCGTCGTACCGAGGACTGTTCGGCGACGCCTGGCTCACCTGCACGCTGGCGGTCCGCGGCGCCCCGACGGGCGCCGACCTGCGCGACCGCACCGGCCGGTGGTGCGTCGAGGTGCTCGAGGCGGCCCGCGACGACTGACGCCAGCGGGTGCGGTCAGCGGGTCAGACCGAGGCGTCCTTGTCGGCGCCGCGGCGCCAGCGGATGCCGGCCTCCAGGAAGCCGTCGATCTCGCCGTCGAAGACCGCGGACGGGTTGCCCACCTCGTAGCCGGTGCGGAGGTCCTTGACGACCTGGTAGGGGTTGAGGACGTAGTTGCGCATCTGGTCGCCCCAGCTCGCCTGCACGTCGCCCTTGAGCTCCTTGAGGTGCGCCTCCTCCTCGGCCTTCTTCATCACCAGCAGCCGGGACTTGAGGATCGTCATCGCGCTCGCCTTGTTCTGCAGCTGGCTCTTCTCGTTCTGGCACGAGACGACGGTGCCGGTGGGGATGTGCGTGAGCCGCACGGCCGAGTCGGTGGTGTTGACCGACTGCCCGCCCGGCCCGGAGGACCGGTAGACGTCGACGCGCACCTCGTCGTCGGAGAGCTCGATCTCGTCGGTCTGCTCGAGCACCGGCACCACCTCGACGGCGGCGAAGCTCGTCTGCCGGCGACCCTGGTTGTCGAACGGGCTGATCCGCACCAGCCGGTGGGTGCCCGCCTCGACGCTCAGCGTGCCGTAGGCGTACGGCGTGTGGACGGCGAAGGTGGCCGACTTCAGGCCCGCCTCCTCGGCGTAGGAGGTGTCGAACACCTCGACGCCGTAGGAGTGCTGCTCCGCCCAGCGGGTGTACATCCGCATCAGCATCTCGGCGAAGTCGGCCGCGTCGACGCCACCGGCGCCCGCACGGATCGTGACCAGCGCCTCGCGGGCGTCGTACTCCCCGGAGAGGAGGGTGCGGACCTCGAGGGTCTCCACCGACTTGGCGATCTTCGCCAGCTCGGCGCGGGCGTCGGCCAGCGAGTCGGCGTCGCCCTCCTCCTGGCTGAGCTCGACCAGGATGCTCACGTCGTCGAGCCGGTTGCTCAGCGCGGTGAAGCGGTCGACCTGGCCCTGCAGGTCGGAGAGCCGACCGGTGACGCGGGTCGCGTTGGCCTGGTCGTCCCAGAGGTCGGGGGCGGCCACCTGCTCGGCCAGATCGGCGATCTCGACGCGCATGCCGTCGAGGTCGAGCACCTGCTCGATGGTGTGCAGGGTCGCCTGCAGCTGCTTGATCTCGGTCTCGACGTCGGGGTTTGACACGAGAGACAACAGTACGCGGTCGCGTCCGGCGCCCGACGCCGGGCTCAGCGCCGCGGCGGTCAGCGCCGGCGGCCGAAGACCTGCGAGACGTACCAGAGCCCGTCGCCGCCGCGGCGGGCAGCGATCGCCATCTGCCGGTAGCCGCGCGCCAGGATGTTGGCCCGGTGGCCCGGCGACCGCATCCACCCCTGCACCGTGGCCCGGCCGTTGGGGAAGCCGTAGGCGAGGTTCTCACCGGCGGTCGAGAGGCGGCAGCGGCGCATGATCGGGCTGAGCGACTGGTGCGGGAGGCTGTGGTCGCTGGTGCGCGGCGAGGCGGCGCGCCTGCCGGTTGGCGAAGCGCTGGAGGCACTGGTTGCGGCGCAGCTTGACGCGTCCGCGCTGGGTGCGTTGCTGGTTGGTCGCGGAGAAGGCCTGCTTGGCGTAGCGGGCGGCAGCGGTGCCGGTCCGCGGGCTGGTCTGGAGGCTCGACGCGGAGGCCTGGCCGGAAGGCGCCCGAGGCAGCGGTCGAGGAGGTCGGCGCGAGGCCGAGCGACAGCACACACGCGGCCGCCAGCAGGCAGGCGCGCAGGAGGGGGCGAGGGGGGAGCATCGTCCGACGGTACGCCGAGGACCGCGTCCTCCGCCAGCGTCTCGCCAGACTGGTGGTCGTCCAGAGAAACGGCGTCGCCGCGGCCACCCGCTACGGTGCCGAGCATGAGCAGCGGCACCGACCACAGCACCCTCCTCGACACCGCCCGCGCCTGGGCAGGCGAGGACCCCGACCCGCGCACGCGGGCCGAGCTCGACGACCTGGTGAAGCAGGTGGAGGCGGGCGACGCGGCTGCCGCCGCCGATCTCGCCGACCGTTTCGACGGGACGCTGGCCTTCGGCACGGCCGGCCTGCGCGGTGCGCTGGGCGCCGGGAGCAACCGGATGAACCGCGTCGTGGTCACCCGCGCGGCGGCCGGCCTGGCGGCGTACCTGGTCGAGCAGGGCACGGTCGGCCCGGTCGTGATCGGCTACGACGCCCGGCACGACTCCGACGTCTTCGCGCGCGACACCGCGGAGGTGATGACCGGGGCGGGCTTCACCGCCCACGTCCTGCCCCGGCCGCTGCCGACGCCGATCCTGGCCTTCGCGATCCGCGAGCTCGGGTGCGTCGCGGGGGTGATGGTGACCGCCAGCCACAACCCACCGCAGGACAACGGCTACAAGGTCTACCTCGGTGACGGCAGCCAGATCGTGCCGCCCGCGGACACCGGCATCGCGGCGCACATCGCCGCCGTCGGCGCGCTCGCCGACGTGCCGCGCGGGAAGCCGGGACGGTGCTGCAGGAGGACATCGTCGACCGCTACCTCGACACCGTCGCCGACCTCGCCCACGACGGTCCCCGCGACCTGTCGCTGGTCTACACGCCGCTGCACGGGGTCGGTGGGGTCGCGGTGCAGCAGGTGCTCGAGACCGCGGGCTTCGACTCGCCGCTGATGGTGAGCCAGCAGGAGGAGCCCGACGCGGACTTCCCGACCGTCGCCTTCCCCAACCCCGAGGAGCCGGGCGCGATGGACCTCGCGATGGCCCTGGCGGCGGAGCACGACGTGGACCTGGTGGTCGCCAACGACCCCGACGCCGACCGCTGCGCCGCCGCCGTCCCCGGGCCGCACGGCTGGCGGATGCTGCGCGGCGACGAGGTCGGGGCGCTGCTCGCCCACCACCTGCTCGAGCGGGGCGCGACCGGCACCTACGCCGCCTCCATCGTCTCCTCCTCCCTGCTCGGCAAGCAGGCCGCGGCGGCCGGTCAGCCCTACGTGCAGACGCTCACCGGGTTCAAGTGGATCGCCCGGGTCGAGGGTCTGGCCTTCGGCTACGAGGAGGCACTGGGCTACTGCGTCGACCCCGAGCACGTGCGCGACAAGGACGGCGTCTCGGCGCTGCTGATGCTGTGCGAGCTCGCGGCCCAGCTGAAGGCCGAGGGCCGCACGCTCACCGACCTGCTCGACGACATCGCCGCCGAGCACGGCGTGCACGCCACCGACCAGCTGTCGGTGCGGGTCGACGACCTGGCCCTGATCGACGCGGCGATGGAGCGGCTGCGCAGCACTCCCCCGACGGTGCTCGGCGGGCTCGCCGTCGAGCGGGTGGACGGACCTCTCCGAGGGCAGCGCGGACCTGCCGCCCACCGAGGGGCTGCGCTACTCGCTGGCCCAGGGCGCCCGCGTGATCGTGCGGCCCAGCGGCACCGAGCCCAAGATCAAGTGCTACCTCGAGGTCGTCGTCGCCGTCGACCCCGAGGACGGCGTCGACGCCGCCCGGATCGCCGCCGCCGGTCGGCTCGACGCCATCCGCGCCGACATCAAGGCCGCCGCCGGTCTCTAGCGCAACCGTCCCCGCTCGCCCGCCGCGGCAGGGCCGACCCCGGATGCAGGCAGTTCGCCGCCGTTGTGCCCCGCGCGAGCGGGCACCGAGCCCAGGGCCGCGCGAACTGCCTGCGCCTGGGGTCGCACAGGCTCCAGAATCCCAGGAGGTCATGGGATTCCGCACTGGGCGGCTCACCGGTGGCGGGGGCCGGCGACCGTGCGGGTGACCCGGCGGACGACCCACTCGACGGGGCCGGGGGCGTCGACGGCGACGAAGATCGCGCCGAACGAGAGCAGCACCAGCACGTGCCAGCGGAACGCCGCGTCGCCGTGGTCCGGGGGCCACAGGCCCTCGGTACGCAGCAGCACGTGCAGGCTGTAGAGGGTCAGCGTCATCGTGCCGGCGCCGAAGACCACCGCGACCGCGTGCTGGATCCGCCCCCGCAGCGCGCCGACCACCAGCAGGCACAGCCCGATCACGGCGAGCGCGCTGCCGGTCGTCTGCACCAGGTCGAACGGCGTCGCGCTGTGCGGGGCGGCCACGAGCAGCCACTGCCACGGACCGTCGGTGGGCGTCACCCCGGCCATCCCCCCGGCGGCGTTGCGCAGCACCTCGTCGGCGGTGGTGCCGGGGAGCGCGTCGGCGGCCAGCGGGTCGCGCAGCGCCGGCACCGCGAGCAGGGCCGTCGAGGCGGCGACGGCGGTGACCGCGGCAGCGAGTCCGCCGAGCGCGAGCCGGGTCGCCACGGCCCGGCTCCGCAGGTCGAGCCGGCCGACGGCCATCCCGGCCAGCAGGTAGGCCAGCCACGGGACGGCCGGGTAGTAGCCGGTGAGCAGCAGGTCGGACAGCAGCGCGCCGGGATCGGCGAGGCTCGCGAACGACGGCACGTCGAAGCTGCGCGGCGGCAGCCCGGGCCGCACCAGGTGGGAGACGACGGGCGCCGCCACCGCCCAGGCCGCCGCGAGCGTCAGCAGGCCCCGGGGACCGAGGCCGACGAACGGCAGGCCGAGCAGGAAGAGCACGCCGTAGTAGGTGAGGATCACCGCCAGCCCGGAGTCCAGCCCGCCCAGCGCCAGCCCGAGCGTGGCGACCAGCAGCGCGCGCACCGCGATCGCCAGGAGGTCCCGCACCCCGACCCGCGCCCGACCCGCGCCCCACCGCGCCCGCGGGCGCCGCCGGTGAGCAGGGCCAGGGTGACGCCGGCCAGCACCGCGAACAGCGCCGAGGCCCGCCCGCCGGCCACCCAGTGCGCCACCGTGAGGTCGCCGCCGGGCGCCCGCTCGGGGAGCACGTGCACCGCGACCATGCCGAGCAGCGCGAGGCAGCGCGCGACGTCGAGCCCGACGACCCTGCCCGACCGGCCCGAGCCGCCCGGCCGGCCCGGCGGCATCAGAAGCCGAGGCGGGGGGCGCCGGAGGAGCGGCGGACCGCCTCCCCCTTCTGCTGGGCCGAGGTCCGCAGGGCGGCCTGGAAGTCGACCATCGCGGCGCGCAGGGCGGGGTCGGACGCCCCGAGGATCCGGACGGCGAGCAGCCCGGCGTTGCGGGCACCGCCGATGGCCACCGTCGCGACCGGCACGCCGGCGGGCATCTGCACGATCGAGAGCAGCGAGTCCATGCCGTCGAGGTACTTCAGCGGCACCGGGACGCCGATCACCGGCAGCGGGGTGACGGCGGCGAGCATGCCGGGCAGGTGGGCCGCTCCCCCGGCGCCGGCGATGATCACGGACAGGCCGCGGTCGGCGGCCCGCTTGCCGTAGTCGAGCATCTCCTCGGGCATCCGGTGCGCCGAGACCACGTCGGCCTCGCACTCGATGCCGAACTCGGCGAGCGCCTCGGCGGCCTCCTTCATCACGGGCCAGTCGGAGTCGCTGCCCATCACGACGCCGACGCGGGGGGTCTCGCTCACAGGGTCACTCGCCTTCACTCGCGCTGCTCGGTCCGGTCCGTCATTCGCTGGCATCGCCGAGGTCGCCGCGGAACCAGGCCGCCGCGTGCCGGGCCCGCTCGAGGCAGTCGTCGAGGTCGTCGCCGTAGGCGTTGACGTGCCCGACCTTGCGGCCGGGCCGCAGCCCCTTGCCGTAGAGGTGCACCCGCAGGTGCGGGTCGCGGGCCAGCGCGTGCGGGAGCCCGTCGTAGAGCCGGCCGACCTCGGGGTCGGGCCCGCCCAGGATGTTGACCATCACCGTCCACCGCTCGCGCGGCGCCGGCGAGCCCAGCGGCAGGTCCATGACCGCGCGCAGGTGGTTCTCGAACTGCGAGGTGACCGCGCCGTCCTGGGTCCAGTGGCCGGTGTTGTGCGGCCGCATCGCCAGCTCGTTGACCAGGATCTCGCCGTCGGTGGTCTCGAAGAGCTCGACCGCGAGGATGCCGGTCACGTCGAGGGCGCCCGCGATCCTCAGCGCGATCTCCTGGGCGCGGCCCGCGGTCTCGGGGGCGAGGTCGGGGGCCGGTGCCACCACCTCGTGGCAGATGCCGTCCGAGCTGGGTCGACGCCACGACCGGGTACGCCGCGGCCTGGCCGCTCGGCGAGCGGGCCACCAGCGCCGACAGCTCGCGCCGGAAGTCGACGCGCTCCTCGGCGAGCAGCGCCACCCCGGAGGCAGCGGCGGCGCGCAGCGGCTCCTCGGCCTCCGCGAGCGTCTCCACGAACCACACGCCCTTGCCGTCGTAGCCGCCGCGGGTGGTCTTCAGCACGCACGGCACCCCGAACGACTCCACGTCGGCCACCGAGCCCACCAGCGGCGTTGCGGGGGCAGGGCACGCCCGAGCTCGGCCAGCCGGGCTCGCATCACGCCCTTGTCCTGGGCGTGCACGAGCGCCTCCGGGCCCGGGCCGTACGGCGATCCCGTCGGCGGCGAGCGCGTGCAGGTGGTCGGTGGGCACGTGCTCGTGGTCGAAGGTCACCACCGCAGCAGCCGGCGGTGACCGCGCGCAGGTCGGCGAGGTCGGTGTGGTCGCCGACGAGCTGGTCCGGGATCACCTGGGCGGCTGAGACCCCGTCGGCCTCGGCGAGCAGCCGCAGCGGCAGCCCGAGGGCGATCGCGGGCTGCGCCATCATCCGCGCGAGCTGTCCGCCGCCGACGACCGCGAGCACCGGGGCGAGCCCGGGCGCGGGGCTCGCTGCGGGGCTCTGGGCGGCGATCGGGCACGCGCCGAGGATAGTCGTCGCCGCCGGGCGGAGCACCGACGCCCTTGCTCGGTAGAGTCGCGCCGTGACCGACCAGCCCCCCGCACCCCGACCCGGGGGCCGGTCGACCGACGGGGCCACCCGCGCGCCAGGTCCGCGACTTCCTCGAGCGCCTCGACCCCGCCGACGTCGGTGGTCCGATGCAGGCCGCCTCGCCGGGGCCTTCCAGCGGATCTACCACCACCAGGCGCGGCGGACCTGGCGCGACACCCGCTACCGCGGCACCCGGGTCGACGCCTACCCGACCGACCTCTGGGTCTACCAGGAGCTGGTCGAGGAGCTGCGTCCGAGCCTGGTCGTGCAGACCGGGACGTTCCGGGGCGGCACCGCGCTGATGCTCGCCGACCGGCTCCAGGTCCTCGGCCGTGGCCAGGTCGTCACCATCGACGCCGAGGTGGAGCCGCGCCGCCCGCAGCACCCCCGGCTGACCTACCTCACCGGCCGGCCCGACGACCCGGCCGTCGTCCGCGAGGTGCGGGACCGCCTCGACGGCAGCGACCCCGTGCTGGCCGTGCTCGGCGCCGCACGGACCGCGGAGGGGGTCCGCGCCGAGCTCGACGCCTACGCCCCGCTGCTGCCGACGGGCTCGGTGCTCGTGGTCGAGCACACCGACCTCCCCGGGCCCGCCGCCGCCGTCCGCGACTTCCTCGCCGGCACCACCGACTACGAGGTGGACCCCCGCGGCGACCGGCACTTCCTCACCCAGCACCCCGGTGGCCTGCTGCGCCGGGTGGGTGGCGAGGCCCCGCTCGGGCAGGGCTCCCGTCGCGGCTCGGTCGGGCAGGACGCCGCCGCCCCGGCGGTGCGCGCGCTGGAGGACCTCGCCTTCGACGGGGCCGGCGAGGAAGCCGGCGAGGGGGCCGGCCCGCACGTGGTGCTGCTGCTCCAGGCCTTCGAGCCGGGCGAGTTCTTCGCCGGCATCAAGACCGCGGTGCTGGCCGCGGCCCACCTGGCGGCCGAGCTCGGCCGCGACCTGCGGGTCGTCGTCGTCGCACCCGCGCGCAGCAGCAGCCACGACGAGGCGCTGGCCGCGCTGGTCGGCCTCGTCGAGGACGCCGGCCTGCGCGAGGTCGCGGCGGGGCTGCGGCTGAGCACGCCGGCGAGACCCGACCGCGGGGGTCACACCCAGCAGGACGTGTGGGTGGCGACGTTCTGGACCACCGCGTGGGCGCTGAAGGTGCTGGCCCGCGAGGGCCGGGTGAGCCCGACCGGGTCGTCTACCTGATCCAGGACTTCGAGCCCGGCTTCTACCCCTGGGGGCCGCAGTACGCCCAGGCCTTCTCCACCTACGACGCGGGCTTCCGACCGCTGGTCAACTCGGCGTCCCTGGCCCGCTACGTCGGCGACCTCTCGCCCACCACGCCCGAGGCGGTCTTCGCCCCGGCGCTCGACCCGGGGCCGCTGCACGCCGCCGCCGAGCGCTGGCGACCGGCCGACGGCGACGTCGTCCGCGTGCTCTTCTACGCCCGGCCGGGCAAGCCGCGCAACATGTACGCCGCCGGCGTCGAGGCGCTGCGCTCGTGGGCCGAGCGGCTCCCCGACGGGGTCGAGGGCGTGGTCCGCTTCGCCGGGGAGACGGTGGGCGAGGAGGTCGACCTCGGGCCGCGCGCCCGGGTCGAGCTGCTCGGCAAGCTCAGCTACGACGGCTACCACGACCTGCTGGCCGACACCGACGTCGGACTCGCGCTGATGCTGAGCCCGCACCCCGGCCACCTCGCCCTCGAGCTGCCGCTGGCCGGCATCCCCACGGTCACCAACGACTTCTCCGGCTACCGCGCCGCCTGGGTCGGCGGGCTGACGCTCAGCGGCACCGACCCGCTGGCGATCGCCGACGCACTGCTCGAGGTCACCGAGACCGCACGCGGACTGCGTCGGCACGTCCCGCACGAGCTGGAGGTCGACCTCGGCACGACGCTCGAGCAGGCGGTGGCCCGGGTGGCCACCACGCTGGGGCTCGACGAGCCCGCGACCTAGTCGGAGGAGCCGTTCGCCGGGGACTCGTGCCGCGCGGGCGTCAGCTCGAAGCGGAGCCCCTGGCCGCGCACCGTGGTGATCAGGTGGGGATGACGGGTGTCGTCGCCCAGCTTGCGGCGCACCCAGCCCAGGTGCACGTCGATGGTCTTCGACGACGTCCAGAACGTCGTGTTCCAGACCTCGCGCATCAGCTCGTCACGGCTGACGACCTCGCCGGCGCGCGCCATCAGGGCGTGCACGAGGTCGAACTCCTTGCGCGAGAAGACGATCTCGGTGTCCCCCACCCACGCGCGGCGGGTGGCGGGGTCGAGACGCACGTCCTGGATCTCGAGCACCTGCTCACGGTAAGGACCCCGGGGGCCGCGCGACGCCGGATCGACCAGATTTTACCCGTGGCCTGGACCACCTGGCGGAGGCGCGCGCGACGCGCCTTAGTGACGACGGACGGCGACCGGTTCGACCAGGCCGAAGCCACGCACGGGCCGGGCCGGCAGCCGCCTGGTCTCGAACTGGTCGTCGGGCAGCAGCCCGCGGTCGCGGCGTCGATGATGATCCGGTTGCGCCGCGCCACCGCGGTCATCCGGGCGGCCATGTTGACCGGCGGCCCGAACACGTCGCCGAGCCGCATCACGACCGGTCCGCTGGCCAGCCCGACCCGGACGTCGGGCATCCGGGAGTCGCGGCCGATCACGTTGATGATGCCCTCGGCGGTGTCGATAGCCGGCGATGGGATCGTCGTTGACGAAGAGCACGGAGTCTCCGATGCTCTTGATCACCCGGCCGCGCTGGCCCGAGACGACGTCGGCGCAGCGCGACTCGAACAGCTCGACGAGGTCGCCGATCCGCTCGCGCGACAGGTCGTTGGAGAGGGCGGTGAAGCTGACGATGTCGGCGAAGCCCACCGTGACCTGCACGGTGTTGCGGTCCTCCTCGCTGGCGCCCGAGCGCGACCATCCGCGACGCCGCGGCCGCGAGGTGGCGTCGCCAGGAGTAGATCAGCAGGTCCTCGAACGGCCGGCCGAACTCGCCGAGCATCCGGGCGGCGTAGTCCATCCGCCCGACGTGCCCGTCGCCGTCCTCGGCCCGTCGTCGGCGGGTGGCTCTCGGCCAGCGCGTCGATCCGGGGCGCGAGCGCCGCGACCTCCCAGTCGGCCAGCCGCGCGAGCGTCGTGCCGACGGCGCGGGTCAGGGTGACCGCGAGGTCGAAGTCGATGAGACCGCCGTCGACGGCGTCGACGATGGTGGACAGCGCCTCGGCGTCGGAGCCGGTGAACGCGCGGGCGCCGCCGTGCTCGGGGAAGCCGAGGGCCCGCCACAGCCGACGGGCCTGGTCGATCGTGACGCCGGCCTCGGCCGCCACCTCGTCGGCGGTGTAGAGTGGCGGCTCGCCCAGGATCGAGTCCTCGAGCGCGGGGCCCTCGTCGTCAGATCCCTTCATCGGAGCGCGGCGCGGATTCCTGGATGTCGTTGACGAGGTTGTGGATCAGCAGCTTGGTCTGCTCCACGCGCGGGATGTCGTGCAGGTGCACGTTGCCGTCGGTGGAGGCGTTGGTGATGATCAACGTGCCGCAGCCGAACGGACGGTCGATGAGGTTGATCTCGATCGAGATGTCGCTGACCCGCTTCAGGGGGATGTCGTGCCCGCGGCGGGTGAGGATGCCCCAGCGGGTGATGATCCGGCGGTCGGTGACGGCGTGCACCGCGGTCGCCCACACCAGCACCGGCCGCGACGACGTACCAGAGGATGCCGAGCCGGACGAGGATCCAGACGACCAGGGCGACGGTCTCTGGTCGATCAGGGTCTGGACGGCGACGCCGACCGCCAGGAACGCGATCAGCGCGAACAGGGCAGGGAAGAGCGCCTTCGGGTGCTGACGCATGCTGACCAGCACGGTCTCGCCCTCGTTGAGGAGCTTCGGGGAGATGGCCACGTCGCGATCATCTCACCGTTCGGTGGTGCGCACGTGCCGGACGTCGCCGGCGCCCACCGCCTCGCGCCCGTCGCCGGTCTGGACCACCAGCCGTCCGGCGGGGTCGATCGCGACCGCACGGCCCTCGAGCGTGCCGCCGCCGGGCAGCTCGACCCGCACGTCGCGGCCCAGGGTGAGGCAGGCCTCGGTGTAGGACGTCGGCCAGCCGCATCCCGGCCGCGTCGCCGCCGACCTGCCAGGCGCCGTAGGCCTCGGCGATCGAGCTCAGCACCTCCACCAGCAGGTCGGTGCGGTCGGGGGCCCGCCCGCTCTCGACGAGCAGCGAGGTGGCCTCGGGCACCGGCAGCTCGTCCTCGGGGATCGAGGAGTTGATGCCGATACCGAGCACCGCGGCGGGCCCGGTGTCGGTGTCGAACCGCTCGACCAGGATCCCGGCGACCTTGCGATCGCCGATCAGCACGTCGTTGGGCCACTTGACGCCGGCCGCGAAACCGTCGGCACGCAGCGCCTTGTTGACGGCGTACCCGGCGAGGAGCGGGAGCCACGGCCAGGTGCGGGTGGGCGCGGTGGGTCGCAGCAGCAGCGAGAACGTGAGCGTGCTGCGCGCCGGGGTGGTCCAGGTGCGGTCGAGCGCGGCCGCGGCCGGCGGTCTGGTGCTCGGCGACGACCACCAGCCCCTCCGGCGCGCCGGACCGGGCGCGCTCGGCGGCCAGGGCGTTGGTGGAGCCCAGCTCGTCGTGGACCTCGAAGGTCAGGTCGGGCACCAGGTGCGGGTTGGCGGCGAGGCGTGCCTCGTCGAGGGGTGGGCGCGCGGCAGGGTCCGTGGTCACGGGCACTACATTGTCGTACCGGTCCCCTCAGACCAAGCAAGTCTGACCACGCACCACGGGAGAGACGGTTTCAGTGAGCGCACAGCCCGGCGAAGGCACCGAGGTCCCCGAGGACATCGACATCCACACGACGGCCGGCAAGCTGGCCGACCTCGAGCGACGGCTCGACGAGGCGGTGCACGCCGGCTCGGCGAAGGCCGTCGAGAAGCAGCACGCGAAGGGCGCAAGACCGCCCGCGAGCGGATCGAGATGCTCTTCGACGAGGGCTCGTTCGTCGAGCTCGACGAGCTGGCCCGGCACCGCTCGACGGCGTTCGGCCTGGAGAAGAACCGGCCCTACGGCGACGGCGTGGTCACCGGCTACGGCACCGTCGACGGCCGTCAGGTGTGCGTGTTCAGCCAGGACTTCACGGTCTTCGGCGGCTCGCTCGGCGAGGTGTACGGCGAGAAGATCACCAAGGTCATGGACCTCGCCATCAAGACCGGCTGCCCGATGGTCGGCATCAACGAGGGCGCCGGGGCGCGCATCCAGGAGGGCGTGGTCTCGCTCGGCCTCTACGGCGAGATCTTCCGCCGCAACGTGCACGCCTCCGGCGTCATCCCGCAGATCTCGATGATCATGGGCAACTGCGCCGGCGGCCACGTCTACTCCCCCGCGGTCACCGACTTCACGGTGATGGTCGACAAGACCTCCGCGATGTTCATCACCGGCCCCGACGTGATCAAGACCGTCACCGGCGAGGACGTCACGATGGAGGACCTCGGCGGCGCCCGGACGCACAACACCAAGTCGGGCAACGCCCACTACATGGGCTTCGACGAGGACGACGCCATCGAGTACGTCAAGGCGCTGCTGTCCTACCTGCCGCAGAACAACCTCGACGAGGCCCCTCCTACGCACGAGCCGGCCGTCCTCGAGGTCACCGACGAGGACCGCGAGCTCGACACGCTGATCCCCGACGGCAACAACCAGCCCTACGACATGCACGACGTGTTCACCGCGGTGCTCGACGACGGCGAGTTCCTCGAGGTCCAGGAGCTGTTCGCGCCCAACATCATCGTCGGCTTCGGCCGCGTGGAGGGCAGCTCGGTCGGCGTGGTCGCCAACCAGCCGATGCAGTTCGCCGGCACCCTCGACATCGACGCCTCCGAGAAGGCCGCGCGGTTCGTGCGGTTCTGCGACGCGTTCAACATCCCGGTGCTGACCTTCGTCGACGTGCCCGGCTTCCTGCCCGGCACCGACCAGGAGTGGAACGGCATCATCCGCCGCGGCGCGAAGCTGATCTACGCCTACTCCGAGGCCACCGTCCCGCTGGTCACGATCATCACCCGCAAGGCCTACGGCGGCGCCTACGACGTGATGGGCTCCAAGCACCTCGGCGCCGACATCAACGTCGCCTGGCCCACCGCCCAGATCGCCGTGATGGGCGCCCAGGGCGCGGCCAACATCGTGCACCGCAAGACGCTGGCCAAGATCGAGAAGGACGGCGGCGACGTCGAGGCCAAGCGCGCCGAGCTGATCGACGAGTACGAGACCACGCTGGCCAACCCCTACATCGCGGCCGAGCGCGGCTACATCGACGCCGTGATCAGCCCCCACGAGACCCGGCTGGAGGTCGTCCGCTGCGCTGCGGCTGCTGCGCTCCAAGCGGGCGACGCTGCCGGCCAAGAAGCACGGGAACATCCCGCTGTGACCGTCCATTCGCCGACGAAGGAGGCCTGAATGGGCGGAACAGAGGACAGCGCGAGCGGAGCGAGCACGACGCCTTCCAGGCCGCACCTGCGGGTGGTGCGGGGGGACCCGACGCCCGAGGAGCTCGCGGCGCTGGTCACGGTCGTCGCCTCGCTCGGCGACGGCGAGGAGCCCGCCGCCAGGCCGGTGTCGGAGTGGTCGGCGCCGCACCGCAAGGTCCGCACGACGTACCCGCACGGTCCCGGGGGGTGGCGCGGCAGCGGGCTTCCCCGTTGACTGTGCCGGTGACGCCCCCGGAACCCCAGCCGCCCAGCCCGCTCGTGCTGGGCCCCCTGCTCCGCCACGTCGACCGGACCTGCGCCAGCATCTGGGTCGAGGTCGCCGAGGCGGCGACCGTGACGGTGACCGCGGGCCCGCACCGCGGCGAGGCGCGCACGTTCGCGGTGCACGGGCACCACTACGCGCTGGTGGACCTCGTCGACCTGCCGCCGGCCTCGAAGCTCACCTACGTGGTCGACGTCGGCGGCACCCGCGTCTGGCCGCCCGACGGGTCCGGGCTGCCGCCGTCCCTGATCGCGACGCTCGACCACGAGAAGCCGTTGCGGATCGCGTTCGGCTCCTGCCGCACCTCGGTCTCCCACGACCGGGAGGGCAACGACAAGCACGGCGTCGACGCGCTGCGTGCCTACGCGTTGCGGATGGCGGGGCACACCGACGCCTCCGGCGACGACGACCCCGACCCGGGCGACGAGGTCCGCTGGCCGGACCTGGTGCTGTTCCTCGGCGACCAGGTCTACGCCGACGAGACCACCGACGCGATGCGGGAGTTCATCGCCGCCCGTCGCGACCTCGACGAGCCGCCGGGCACCGAGCTGAAGGACTACGAGGAGTACGCCCACCTCTACCGGCTGGCGTGGTCCGACCCCGTCAACCGCTGGCTGCTGTCCACGCTGCCCGAGCGCGATGGTCTTCGACGACCACGACATCCGCGACGACTGGAACACCTCGCGGGCCTGGAAGGACGAGATGGAGGCCACCTCCTGGTGGCACGGCCGCATCGTCGCCGGGCTGGCGTCGTACTGGGTGCACCAGCACCTCGGCAACCTCACCCCCGCCGAGCGCGCCGACGACCACCTGTGGCGCGAGATCGCCGGCCACCAGGGGCCGGAGGAGTACGACGCCAGCGACCTGCTCGACACCTTCGCCGACCGGGCCGACCAGGAGCCCGACTGCTACCGGTGGAGCTACGCCCGTCGCTTCGGCGACCAGGCCCGGCTGGTGGTGATCGACTCGCGGGCCGCGCGGGTGCTGGAGGAGGACCGTCGCAGCCTCCTCGACGACACCGAGCTGGCCTGGGTCGACGAGCAGCTGCGCGGCGACGTCGACCACCTGCTGATCGGCACCTCGCTGCCGTTCCTGCTGGCGCCCGGGCTGCACTACGTGGAGGCCTTCGGCGAGGCCCTGGCCGGCGGCGGCTGGGGCCGGCGGCTCGCGGGCGCCGGCGAGCGGCTGCGCCAGGTGGTCGACCTCGAGCACTGGGCGGCGTTCCAGCAGAGCTTCCTGCAGGTGGCCGCGATGGTGCTCGAGGTGGCGCGCGGCCAGCGCGGGCGCGCACCGTCGACCGTGACGTTCCTGTCCGGCGACGTGCACCACAGCTACGTCTCCGACGGCCGCGCCGACCCGTCGTGCCGCGCGGAGCGGGCCACCGGTGCGCAGCGCGATCGTGCAGGCCGTCTGCTCCCCCATCCGCAACCCGCTCTCCCGCCGGTGGCGCTACGCCACGGCCGTGCTCTCCTACGGCGTCGCCGGGCCGATCGGGCACGTGGTGGCCCGCTCGGCCAAGGTGCCCGCGGCTCCGCTGCGCTGGACGCTGGCGAAGGGGCCGTGGTTCGACAACAACCTGGCCACCCTCGAGGTCCACGGGTCCCGGCTGCGGATGTGGTGGGCCACCGGGGTGCTCGAGGACGGCGACCACGACCGTCCGCGGCTCTCCACCGTCGCTCGCGTGGAGGTCGGTGCGTAGGGTCTGCGCGTGACCCGAGAACACCCCCGCGTGCCGCTCGTGCTCGCCTCGGCCTCCCCCGCGCGACTGGCGACGCTGCGCAGCGCCGGCGTCGAGCCCACCGTGATCGTGTCGGGGGTCGACGAGTCGCAGGTGACCGACCTGCCGGCCGCCGAGCTCGCGCTCCGGCTGGCGTCGCTGAAGTGCGCCGCGGTCGCCGAGCGCCCCGAGGTCGTGCCCGGCGCGCTCGTGCTGGGCTGCGACTCGGTGCTCGAGCTCGAGGGCGAGGTGCTGGGCAAGCCCGACGACGCCGACGACGCGGTGCGCCGCTGGCGCCGGATGCGGGGCGGGGTCGGGGTGCTGCACAGCGGCCACAGCCTGCGCGACACCGCCACCGGCCGGGTCGCCGAGGCCACGGCCTCGACCACCGTGCACTTCGCGGACGTCAGCGACGACGAGATCGCGGCGTACGTCGCCACCGGCGAGCCGCTGCACGTGGCCGGCGCGTTCACCGTCGACGGGCTCGGTGGCGCCGTTCGTGACCGGCATCGAGGGCGACTTCCACAACGTCGTCGGGGTCAGCCTGCCGCTGCTGCGCCGGCTGGTGCTCGACCTCGGCCACGCCTGGACCGACCTCTGGTCGCACCACCCGATGCGCATGAGCAGACCCGCCATCCCCGGTGAGATCCGGGTGCTGATCGGGTCGGCGTTCGTGATCGCGATCGGCTTCGGCCTGGTCGCCCCGGTGCTGCCGGCGTACGCCCGCAGCTTCGACGTGGGCGTCGCCGCGGCGTCGGTGATCGTCTCGGCGTTCGCGTTCTTCCGGCTCGTCTTCGCCCCGGCGGGCGGCGCCCTGGTCTCCCGGCTCGGCGAGCGCCCGATCTACCTGACCGGCCTGCTGGTGGTGGCCGCCTCGTCGCTGGCCACGGCGTTCGCGCAGTCCTACACCCAGCTGCTGATCTTCCGGGGGCTCGGCGGCATCGGGTCGACCATGTTCACCGTCTCGGCGATGGCGCTGCTGGTCCGGCTCGCCCCGCCCAGCATCCGCGGCCGGGTCTCCTCCGCCTACGCCAGCGCCTTCCTGCTCGGCGGCATGCTGGGCCCGGTGCTCGGGGGGCTGCTCGCCTCGTTCGGGCTCCGCCTGCCCTTCGTCGTGTACGCCGGCGCGCTGGTCGTGGCCGCCGCGACGGTCGGGCTGCGGCTCAGCGGGGCCAGCCTGCGACCGCCGGCGGACGCAGGCCCCCGGCCCGCCGATGCTGCTGCGCGAGGCGCTCGCCCACTCCGCCTACCGGGCCGCGCTGGCCTCGGCGTTCGCCAACGGCTGGTGCAACTTCGGGGTGCGGGTGGCGGTGCTGCCGCAGTTCGCGGTGGCCGTCCACGACCGCACCTGGGTGGCCGGCGTCGCGCTCGCCGTCGCCGCGGTGGGCACGGCCGCCACGCTGCAGGTCGCGGGGCGGCTGGCCGACTCGGTGGGCCGTCGTCCGCTGGTGATCACCGGGCTCGTCGTGACCGCGCTGGGTCTGGGGCTGATCGGCCTGAGCGGCGACCTGCTCGTCGCTGCTGGTGCTGTCGGCGGTCTCCGGCCTCGGCGCCGGCCTGGTGAACCCCGGCCAGCAGGCCACCGATCGCCGACGTGATCGGCTCCGACCGCCGCGGCGGCACCGTGCTCGCGGCGTTCCAGATGGCCCAGGACTCCGGCGCCATCGTCGGCCCGATCCTGATCGGCCTGATCGCCGACCGGGCCGGCTTCGGCTGGGCGTTCGGCGCCACCGCCCTGGTCAGCCTGCTCGCCCTGCTCCCCTGGCTCGTCGCCCCCGAGACCCTCCCCCGGTCCGAGCCGTCGCCGGCCTGATCAGCCGGTGAAGAGCGTGACCACCTTGCGCAGGGTCTCGGTCACCCCGTAGGCC
Source organism: uncultured Actinomycetota bacterium (assembly GCA_963834285.1). Classification (GTDB taxonomy): domain Bacteria; phylum Actinomycetota; class Actinomycetes; order Propionibacteriales; family Nocardioidaceae; genus Nocardioides. The sequence continues at coordinate 150,400 of CAWIAZ010000002.1, forward strand.
AGGGGCAGGACGACGACGCCCCACGCCACCACGATGCGTGCACTCATCGGACGCTCCCCTCCATCTCGTCGGCGTGACCGTCCCCGGTGGACCGGGTGTCCTCGGTCGGCTGGTGGAAGCGCTCGGCACGGGCCGGATCAGCAGGTTGGCCACGAACCCGACCGCCAGCACGCCCACCATCGTGAGCAGCGCCGGGCGGTAGTCCGCGGCGGTCAGCTCACCGGGCGTGCCCTGGGCGTCGAGGAAGGCGTTGACGATCAGCGGCCCCATGACGCCGGCGGCGGCCCACGCGGTCAGCAGCCGGCCGTGGATCGCGCCGACCTGGTAGGTCCCGAAGAGGTCGCGCAGGTAGGCCGGGACGGTGGCGAAGCCACCGCCGTAGAACGAGATGATCACCGCGGCGAGCAGCACGAACAGCGCGGTCGCGGACGACCCGAACGTCGCGAGCAGGAGGTACAGCCCGAGCCCGACCCCGAGGTAGATCATGTACATCGGCTTGCGCCCCACCACGTCGGAGGTGGTGGACCACAGGAAGCGGCCGGACATGTTGGCGATCGACAGCAGGCCGACGAAGCCGCCGGCCGCGGCGGCACTGACGGTGGAGGTGCTGCCCTCGCGGAAGAAGTCCTGGATCATCGGCGAGGCCTGCTCGAGGATGCCGATCCCGGCCGTGACGTTGCAGAAGAGCACCAGCCACAGCAGGTAGAACTGCGGCGTGCGCACCGCGTCGGCGGCCGAGACGTGGGCCGTGGTGACCATCGACTTGCTCTTGACCTGGGCGGGGTCGAAGCCCTCGGGCTTCCAGCCGTCGGCAGGGACCCGCACCGTGAAGGCGCCGAACATCATGAAGGCCAGGTAGACCAGGCCGAGGGTCACGAAGAGCATCGTCACGGCGTGACCGCTGGCCACGGAGCCGGGGTCGCTCGAGTCGTACGACGAGTCGTAGACCGCCATCAGGCGCGTGCTCACGGGGCTGGCCACGAGCGCGCCGCCGCCGAAGCCCATGATCGCCATGCCGGTGGCGAGGCCGGGACGGTCGGGGAACCACTTGATCAGGGTCGAGACCGGCGAGATGTAGCCGATGCCGAGACCGATGCCGCCGATGGAAGCCGTAGCCGAGGTACACCAGCCACAGCTGGTCGGTGGCGATGCCGAGCGCGCCGACCAGGAAGCCGGTGGACCAGAACAGCGCCGCGACGAACATCGCGGCCCGCGGCCCGTTGCGGTCGACCCAGGTGCCCATCACGGCGGCCGACAGCCCGAGCATCACGATCGCGAGCGAGAAGATCCACCCGATGGCGGTCAGGCTGGTGTCGAAGTGCGCGACGAGCGCGTTCTTGTAGACGCTGGTGGCGTACACCTGGCCGATGCACAGGTGCACGGCCAGCGCCGCCGGCGGGATCAGCCAGCGGCTGTAGCCGGGGCCGGCGACGGTGCGTTCACGCGCGAGGAAGGACGGGAGCACGGGAGACCTCCAGAGGCGTCGGCGCCCGTCGGCGTGGAGACGGGCACCACGCCGATACCCCGTCCCCGCTCCCGTATTACTCGACCGGCAGGCCGAGGCCCCGCGCGATCAGCATCCGCTGCACCTCCGAGGTGCCCTCGCCGATCTCGAGGACCTTGGCGTCGCGGTAGAGCCGCGTGACCGGGTACTCCTCCATGAAGCCGTACCCGCCGAAGACCTGGGTCGCGATCCGGGTGGCGGTGACCGCCGACTCGGTGGCGTAGAGCTTGGCGATCGACGCCGCCTGCTTGAACTCCTTCATCGACGGCGCCCTGGCCGCGGTCCATCGCGTCCTTCATCGAGGCGGCCCGGTAGGTGAGCAGCCGGCTCGCGTGGAGCATGACCTCGAGGTCGGCGATCTGGAAGGCCACGCCCTGCTTGCGCCCGATCGGACCGCCGAAGGTCTGCCGCTCGCCGGCGTAGCCGACGCAGTGGTCGACGCAGGCCTGGATGCAGCCGACGGCGAGCGCGGCGATGGCGACCCGGCCGTCGTCGAGGGTGGAGAGGAACTGCGCGTAGCCGCGGCCGCGCTCGCCCAGCAGGTTGGCCTCGGGGACGTGGACGTCCTCGAAGGTCAGCGGGTGGGTGTCGGAGGCGTGCCAGCCGAGCTTGTCGTAGGCCTTCTCCGCGGTGAAGCCGGGCGTCCCGCTGGGCAGGATGATCGCCGAGATCTCCGGCTTGCCGGACTCGCTGACCCCGGTGCGCGCGGTCACGGTCACGCAGCCGGTGATCTCCGAGCCGGAGTTGGTGATGAACTGCTTGGCGCCGTTGACGACCCACTCGCCGTCGACCAGCTCGGCCTTGGTGGCGGTCGCGCCGGCGTCGGAGCCGGCACCGGGCTCGGTCAGGCCGAAGCCGGCCAGCTGGTCGCCGGCCACGAGGTCGGGCAGCCAGGCGTCCTTCTGCTCCTGGGTGCCGAAGGTCGCGATCGGGTTGATGCCGAGCCCGACGGCGGCCTCGAGCGTGATGCCCATCGACTGGTCGACGCGGCCGATCTCCTCGATCGCCACGCAGAGGCTCGTGAAGTCGCCGTCGTCGCCGGCGCCGCCGTACTCCTCGGGGGCGGTGAGGCCGAAGAGGCCCAGCTTGCCCATCTTCTGCACGACGTCGACCGGGAAGTGGTGCTCGCGGTCCCACTGCGCCGCGTGCGGGGCGATCTCGGCCTCGGCGAAGTCGCGGACGCTGCGCCGGAACTCTTCGTGCTCGCGTGTCAGTTCGAAGCTCATGCGACCACGATAGCCGCCAGGTTAGCGTTTGTTAACCTGGCGAGGCCGCGCCCGTCGCCGGTCGCAGGGTCAGTCGCAGGGTCAGTCGCAGGTGTCGCAGAGCCCGGTCGCGGGGATCGCCATGAAGCAGCGCGGGCACACCGACACCGGCCGGTCCGTCTTCGCGACCCGCTTCGGCGCCGCCGGGGCCACCTCACGCGCCGGACGCGCCGCCCGCGGCTCGCGGGACGCGCGCGGCTCTCGGGACGCCCGCGACGCCCGCGACGACCGCCCGGCGATCGCGGAGGCGAGCAGCCGCGGCTCCCCGCCGTCGGCGGGCGCGGACCCGGCCCACTGGTAGCACTCGAGCCGCAGCCGCGCGGCCCCGAGGTCGTCGGCACCGCTGCCGACGACCAGGGAGGTCAGCGGCGGCTCCCCGTGGTGCTCGCACAGCACCGCCACCGGCGCCAGGACCTTCTCGAGCCACCGGGGGTGCGGCCGGGTGGTGTGGATGGCGCTGGTCGACTGGAGCCGCTCGGCGATCTCGGACTCGCGCAGCACCGCGTGGTAGGTCCCGGCGACCTCCACGAGCAGGTCGTGCGCGACCAGCGCCCAGGTGGCCAGGGCGGTGGTCTCCGAGGTGGGGGTGCCGTCCGGCTCGTGCCAGAACCCCTTGCGTTCCTGCAGGTACTCATCAGACACGCCTCGAGCATAGGGTCAGCGGGTGCTCCGATCCGCACCGCACCGCAGCCCCCGGGCCTGGCTCCCCGCCGCCGTCGCCTCGGCGCTGTTCGCGCTGACCCTGGTGGGCCTGCAGGCGCTGTTCCACTACGCGTTCGAGGAGCGGCCCGTCCCCGACCGGTTCGAGTCGGGACCGCTCGCGTGGCTGCTCCAGTCGTACGCCGGCTTCTGGGGCGCGGGCGCCTTCGGGGTCGACGACGCCCGGGTGCTGCTCAGCGGCGCGCCGGCGGCGCGGTGCTGCTCGTGCTGGTGCTGCTCGTGGGCTGGGTGGGGTTGCGCGGCCTGGCACCCGGCTCCTCGGCCGTCTCGGCCTTCCTCGTGCTCTGGTGGCCGTCCGTCGTGGCCGCCCCCGTCGCGCAGCTCGCGATCCTGGCGTCCGCTACCAGGAGTCGTTCGCCCACCAGGCGTCCGGCCAGCTCGTCGCGGGGGCCACGACCGGCGCGGTCTACGGCTTCAAGTGGGGCTGGGCCGCGGCCCTGGTCGCCACCCTCGTGTGGGTGGCCACGCGCCCCCGACCGTCCCACCAAACCGAGCCCGAGCCCGCCGCGGACCCGACGAGCGATAGCCTGCCCGGCGGAGTCCCGTCCGACGCCGGTCCCGGCGCGCCCATGCAGAGCAGGAGTTCTCGTGTCGAAGACCCCCCAGGTGAAGCCACTGCAGAAGGTCCTGGTCGCCAACCGCGGTGAGATCGCAGTCCGGGTGATCCGGGCGTGCAAGGACGCCGGCATCGGCAGCGTCGCGGTCTACGCCGACCCCGACCGCGACGCGGTGTTCGTCCGGCTCGCCGACGAGGCGCACTCCCTGGGCGGGGCGACCCCGGCCGACTCCTACCTCGACATCGCCAAGATCATCGCCGTCGCCGAGAAGACCGGCGCCGACTCGGTGCACCCCGGCTACGGCTTCCTCGCCGAGAACGCCGACTTCGCGCAGGCCGTGATCGACGCCGGGCTGGTCTGGATCGGCCCGCCGCCGGCGGCCATCGAGAGCCTCGGCGACAAGGTCAAGGCCCGCACATCGCCGAGAAGCGTCCGGCGCGCCGCTGGCCCCCGGCACGAAGGACCCGCTCGAGAACGCCGAGGAGGTCGTGACGTTCGCCGAGGAGTTCGGGCTCCCGATCGCGATCAAGGCCGTCTTCGGCGGCGGCGGTCGCGGCCTGAAGGTCGCCCGCACCATGGAGGAGATCGCCGACGCCTTCGAGTCCGCCGTCCGCGAGGCCACGTCGGCGCGTTCGGCCGCGGCGAGTGCCTGGTCGAGAAGTTCCTCGACAAGCCGCGCCACGTCGAGACCCAGTGCCTCGCCGACCAGCACGGCAACGTCGTGGTCGTCTCGACCCGCGACTGCTCGCTGCAGCGCCGCCACCAGAAGCTGGTCGAGGAGGCGCCCGCGCCGTTCCTCACCGACGACCAGGTCGCCAAGCTCTACGCGTCGTCCAAGGCGATCCTGCGCGAGGCCGAGTACGTCGGCGCCGGCACCTGCGAGTTCCTGATCGGCCAGGACGGCACGATCTCCTTCCTCGAGGTCAACACCCGGCTCCAGGTCGAGCACTGCGTCTCCGAGGAGGTCACCGGCATCGACCTGGTGCGCGAGATGTTCCGGATCGCCGCCGGCGAGGAGCTCGGCTACGACGACCCGACCGTCACCGGGCACTCCATCGAGTACCGCATCAACGCCGAGGACGGCGGCGCAACTTCATGCCCGCCCCCGGCACCCTGTCGGCCTGGAGCCCGCCGCAGGGCCCCGGCATCCGCCTCGACGGCGGCTACGAGAACGGCGAGACCGATGCCCGGCGCGTTCGACTCGCTGATCGCCAAGCTGATCGTCACCGGCCGCGACCGCACCCAGGCGCTCGAGCGCTCGCGCCGCGCGCTCGACGAGTTCGTCGTCGACGGCATGCCGACGGTCATCCCGTTCCACCGGGCCGTCGTCTCCGACCCCGCGTTCGTCGGCGACGGCGAGACGTTCTCGGTCTACACGCAGTGGATCGAGACCGACTTCGACAACCAGATCACGCCGTACGCCGGCGACAGCGGCCGAGGCCGAGGAGCGCGGCGAGACCCAGCAGGTCGTCGTCGAGGTGGGCGGCAAGCGGCTCGAGGTCGTGCTGCCCGGCGGCCTCGGCGGGCTCGCCGCGGCCGGTGGCGGTGGCGGGGCCACGAAGCCCAAGCGCGCCGCCGGCAAGAAGTCCGGCGCCGCGGCCAGCGGTGACGCGGTCACCAGCCCCATGCAGGGCACGATCGTCAAGGTCGTCGTCGAGGAGGGCCAGGAGGTCGCCGACGGCGACACCGTGGTGGTGCTCGAGGCGATGAAGATGGAGCAGCCGCTCAAGGCCCACAAGGCCGGCACCGTGACCGGCCTGCAGGCCGAGGTCGGCGCCACCGTCACCAACGGCGCCGTGATCTGCGAGCTCAAGGACTGACGCCGCGCGGACAGGGAGGGATCTCCGCCACCAGGTGGCGGAGATCCCTCCCTGTCCCGACTGAGCGGACCCGGCCTCAGCGACCGGTCTCGCAGCCGCGCTCGACCTCGACGCGCACGCAGACGTCGCGTCCGCCGCGACCGTCGCCCTCGTCGCGACCCGCGCCACCGTCGATGCGGTCGGCCAGCCGCGACCCGAAGATCACGTCGTCGCCGGCGTAGGTCCGGGCCCGGAGCCGACCGTGCAGGCCCGCGAAGACCGTGTCCGCAGCCGCGGTGCCCGTGTACTCCATCGGCACCCGGTCGGCCGCCCTGACGCGCTCGACGGTGGCGATCCGGCCGACGTCGACACCGTCGAGGCCCAGGGGTCGTACGGACATGCGCACCTCCAGCGTGGGCCGTCCGGGCACGTCGCGTGGACGTCGAGCGTGACGTCGTCGCGTCCCGGACCGCCGAGGACCCCGGCGGCCCCGCCGAGGCCGAGCGTGAGCGTGAGGACGTCGTCGCCGACGTCACCGAAGACCCGTGACGGGCCCGCCCCGGTGGCCTCGACGAGGTCCAGGCCCGGGCCGGCGCGCATCACGTCACCCCCGAGCGTGCCGATGAGCACGTCCTTGCCCTCGCCGCCCTCGATGCCGGTCGTCGTCGACCCCCGGGGCGCTCTTCGGACGCACCCGCGGCGTCGCCGTAGAGGTGGTCGCCCCCACCCAGGCCCAGGATGCGTGTCCGGCTCCGCCCTGGCCCAGGATCTCGTCGGCCAGGTGGCTGCCCGGTCAGGACGTCGTCGGCGTCGGTCCCGACCAGCCGCAGACCGCGGCGGGACACGATGATGTCGTCGCCGTCGCCGGTCGCGGTGCCCGCCTCAGGTCGACGACGATCCCGTCCGCAGCCGATCCGAACCGGAGCTCCCCCGAGATGTGCTGCCCGGCGTCGCGCCCGGGCTCCCGCCGATGTCGAGCCGGTCGTCGCCGGGTCCGCCGTCGAGCACGTCCGGATGGTAGCCGCTGCCGCCGCGGTCGTCGACGCGCTGCGCGCGGCCCGCCGAACAGCTGGTCGTCGCCCGCCTCTCCGAAGATCTGGTCGGCGCCGCGACCGCCGCACACCAGGTCGTCGCCGTCACCCGCGTGGATCACGTCGTTGCCGCCGAGGCCCGCGATCACGTCGCGTCCGGAGGTGCCGACCAGGACGTCGGCGCCGGGGGTGCCGACGATGGTCGCCACGCTCCCGTGGCACCTGCGTCACCGGGGCGGACGGCCCCGTCGGGAAGGGTCACCACCGTGGCACCCAGCAGCGTCGCAGCTGCAGTCGAGCTCGCATCGTCGTCTCCGATTTTGGTGGGTCTCTGCTGGTGTGATGCCGCGCGCGGCCGTTCGGTTCGCACCCCGTAGATTCGGCGTCATGACGACCACCCCAGCCCTGCGCGAGCCGAGCCAGCGGGTGAGCCCCCGGGCCCGGTGGATGTGGGGGCTCGGCACCGCCATCGAGGCAGCGATGCTGCTCGCGGTGCTGATCGGCGTCGGACGTCGTCTGGGAGGCCATCGACCTGCGCTGGTGGATGATCGCCGGCGCCGGCCGCGGTGGATCGCGATGTACGCGGTCGTCGTGCCGCAGTGGCGCTACCTCGTGCACCGCTGGGAGGTCACCGGGACGGCGGTCTACACCCAGACCGGCTGGTGGTCGCGCGAGCGCCGGATCGCCCCGATGTCGCGCATCCAGACCGTCGACTACGCCGAGGGCCCGGTCGCGCGCGTGTTCGGCCTGGCCACGGTCACGGTGACCACGGCCTCGGCCGCCGGCGCGCTCCAGATCGCCGGGCTCGACAAGATCCGCGCCCGGGCGCTGGTCGACGAGCTCACGCTCAAGGCCGACGCCGTCGAGGGCGACGCCACGTGAGCGAGCCCGACCCGCCCGAGCCGACGGTCCCCACGGCACCGCCGGCACCGCCGACGTCCGAGCTCGCCCGCGACGCCGACTGGCAGCGGCTGGACCCGCGGATGCTGCTGGTCTACCCGATCCGCGAGGTGGGCCGGTTCATCGTGCCGCTGATCGCGTTCTTCGTGGCCGGCACGGCGAGCGGCAGCGCCTGGCAGTACCTCACGATCGTGGTCCCGGTCGGGCTCGGCCTGCTGCGCTACCTCACCACCAGCTTCCGGGTGGCCGACGCGCCGCATCGAGCTGCGCCGGGGGCTGCTCAGCCGGCACGTGCTGTCCACGCCGGTCGACCGGGTGCGCACGGTCGACCTCACCGCCTCGCCCATCCACCGGCTGCTCGGCCTGACCACGGTCACCGTCGGCACCGGCACCGCCTCGACCGACGGCGACGAGAAGCTCGACCTCGACGGGCTGCCGGTGCTGCGGGCCCGCGAGCTGCGCGCCGAGCTGCTCCGGGTCGCGCCGGCCACGACCGGCGGGGCCGGTGGTGGCGAGGGGGACGAGGCCGAGGTGGGGCCCGACGGCGTCCCGCTCCCGCAGCCGTCGGCCCCGCGCCGTACCGGACGGCGGTGTCCTTCGAGCCCGGGCTGGCTGCGGTTCGCGCCGTTCACCAGCAGCGGCATCGTGATCGCCGCCGCGCTGCTCGGTGCCGCGTCCCAGCTGGGCAGCACCGTCGACTTCTACGACCAGCTCGACCCCGGGGCCTGGTCGCTGTCCGTGCCGATCTGGGGCGCCGTCGTGCTGGGGCTGATCGGGCTCGGCGTCTCGCTGCCGGGATGCTGTCGGTGCTGGGCTACCTCGTCACCAACTGGGGGTTCCGCCTCACCCACGGCGACGGCTCCTGGCACGTCTCGCGCGGGCTGCTGACCACCCGCGAGACCAGCCTCGACGACGAGCGGGTCGCCGGCGTCAGCATCGGCCAGCCGCTGGGCCTGCGGTGGGCGCGCGGCGCCCGGCTCGCGGCGATCGTCACCGGGCTGCGCGAGACCCAGGGCGGCTCCCACCTGGTGCCCCCCGCGCCCCGCGGGTCGTCGACGGGCGGCCGCCGACGTCCTCGGGAGCCGCCGCCCGGTCACCGCGACCGCTGCGCGACCACGGACCGGCCGCGCGCCGACGGCGCTTCGTGCGGGCGGTCGGGCCGGCGCGTCGTCCTCGCGCTCGCGCTCGGCGCGTGGCTCGCCGACTGGGTGCCCGTCTGGGTCGCCGGTCGCGGCCGCCCTCCTCGTGCGTCGCCGCCCTCGGCCTCGCCGTCGACCGGGCCCGGGCGCTGGGTCACGACCTCGTCGACGGGTACGTCGTGGCGCGCTCCGGCAGCCTGACCCGCGCGCGGGAGGTCCTGGCCGCCGACCACGTGATCGGCTGGAACCTGCGCTCGACCTGGTGGCAGCGCCGCGTCGGGCTCACCTCGCTGGTGGCCACCACGGCCGGCGGCCGGCAGTCGGTCACCGTCGTCGACGTGCCCGAGCAGCTGGCGGTGGCGCTGGCCACGGCCGCCAACCCCGAGCTGGTCACGCAGTTCCACGCCGCCCGGCGGCGTCCGCTCAGCGCTCGCAGGTCCGGCGCACCTCCGCCCGGCACACGTCGCGACCGCGGTTGCCCCGGGCGGTGTCGCGGCCCCGCTCCGCCCACCAGCACGTCGTTGCGGTCGCCGCCCTCCAGGGTGTCGTTGCCGCCGTAGGTGTGGGCCACCAGCACGGGGTCGGCGCCGGCCGCCACGACGTCGTCGGCGCGCGGGGTGCCCCGGAAGTCCCAGCGGGCGACGCCGAGCAGCAGGTGCTCCTCGAAGTCGCGGGCGACGCCCCGGCTCGCGGGTCGCCCCGCGACCTGCACCCGGCCCGGGCCGGCCTGCACCACGATCGTGCGACGCCGTTGCCCGGGCAGCTCGGCCACCAGGGTGAGGTTGTCGCTGCCCGCGGCCCCCCGTGAGCACGGCCCCCTTCGCGCCGTGGACCTGGACGTTGATGAAGTCGTCACCCGCCCGACCGTGCGCCTGCACCGGCTCGGCGCCGTACGAGTTCAGGAGGTCGCGACCGGGACCGAGGTCGATCCGGTCCGGACCGGCCCAGCTCGTGACCCGGTCGTCGCCGGCGCCCGCACGCACGACGTCGACGCGGCCGGTCTCCCGGCGGTTGGACTCGACGGACACGACGTCGTCCCCGGCGCCGGCCTCGACGACGTCCGCACCCCCGCCGGAGCGGATCAGGTCGTCGAGGGGCGAGCCCTGGATGCGGTCCGGGAACGGCGTCCCGACGACGACGGTGTCGGGGCCCAGCACGAAGGTGTCGTGCCCCTGACCGACGCTCGTGCCGCTGCTGCCGTCGCCCAGGTCGAGGGTGATGCCGTTGCGGGCGTCGCTCCATCGCAGCTGGTCGGGCCGACGGGGAGCCGGTGCGCCGGGGTCGAGGTGGTCGTCGTCCGGCCCCCCGAAGAGCTGGTCGGCTCCGTCGTCACCGCACAGCACGTCGTCGCCCTCGCCCCCGCGGATCGTGTCGTCGCCGCCGAGCCCGACGATCACGTCGGGGCCCGTCGGTGCCCACGAGGCACGTCGTTGCCCTCCGTCCCGACGATCGTCGCCTCCTGTCCGTCGCAGGTCGCCATGAGCGCCCCCGACGGGGTCGCGGCGACCACCACCGTCGCCGGAGAGCAGGAGCAGGGGCACGGAGATCGCGGTCCATCGGTACTGTCGCATGTGAGGTACGACGCCGGCCGCGGGCGGATGGTTCGCGCCTCGGTCGGCACGGGGGTTTCGTGGCTCGCTTGCGCTCGCACCTCAACCACCGGAGGGTGACCACGGTGGTTGAGGTGCGAGGAGCCCCAGCGACGAGCCACGAAACCACCCGACACCAAGGCTTCGCGGCTCGCTGCGCTCGCACCTCAACCACCGCACGCAGCTCGCTGCGCTCGCACCTCAACCACCGCACGCAGCTCGCTGCGCTCGCGCCTCAACCACCGCGCGTGGCTCGCTGCGATCGCACCCTCCACCACCGCGTCGCGTGTAACGCGCGTGTTTCGTCGGCGTCCACGGCGGGCGCCGGTCGCCTCGCCGGGGAGGGATCGCTCATAAGGTGGTGCGCATGTTCTCCAAGGTCCTGGTCGCCAACCGTGGCGAGATCGCCATCCGCGCGTTCCGCGCGGCCTACGAGCTGGGGGCGCGCACGGTCGCGGTCTTCCCCTACGAGGACCGCTGGTCCGAGCACCGGCTGAAGGCCGACGAGGCCTACGAGATCGGGGAGCGCGGCCACCCCGTGCGTGCCTACCTCGACCCCGAGGCCATCGTGGAGGTCGCGGTGCGGCGCCGGCGCCGACGCCGTCTACCCCGGCTACGGCTTCCTCTCCGAGAACCCCGACCTCGCCGAGGCCTGCGCCAACGCCGGCATCACGTTCGTGGGGCCGACCTCCGAGGTGCTGACCCTCACCGGCAACAAGGCGCGCGCGATCGCCGCGGCCAAGGCGGCCGGCGTACCGACGCTCGCCTCGGTCGAGCCGTCGACCGACGTCGACCAGCTCGTCGTCGGACGCCCAGGCAGCTGCCGTTCCCGCTCTTCGTCAAGGCCGTCGCCGGTGGCGGCGGACGCGGCATGCGCCGGGTCGCGGAGCCCGACAAGCTGCGCGAGGCCGTCGAGACCTGCATGCGCGAGGCCGAGGGCGCCTTCGGCGACCCGACGGTCTTCATCGAGCAGGCGGTGGTCGACCCCCGCCACATCGAGGTGCAGATCCTCGCCGACGCGTCGGGCAACGTGATCCACCTCTTCGAGCGCGACTGCTCGGTGCAGCGCCGCCACCAGAAGGTCGTCGAGATCGCGCCGGCGCCCAACCTCGACCCCGAGGTCCGGGAGCGGATGTGCGCCGACGCGGTGCGCTTCGCCACCGAGATCGGCTACCGCAACGCCGGCACCGTGGAGTTCCTGCTCGACCCCGACGGCAACTACGTCTTCATCGAGATGAACCCCCGCATCCAGGTCGAGCACACGGTGACCGAGGAGGTCACCGACGTCGACCTCGTGCAGTCGCAGATGCGGATCGCCTCCGGTGAGTCGCTCGACGACCTCGGGCTCGCCCAGGAGGGCATCTCGGTGCGCGGCGCCGCACTGCAGTGCCGGATCACCACCGAGGACCCGAGCAACGACTTCCGCCCCGACACCGGCAAGATCACGACCTACCGCTCCCCCGGCGGCGCCGGCGTCCGCATCGACGGCGGCACCACCTACACCGGCGCCGAGGTCTCGCCGCACTTCGACTCGATGCTGGCCAAGCTGACCTGCCGCGGCACGCACCTTCGACAAGGCCGTCGAGCGGGCCCGTCGCGCGGTCGCGGAGTTCCGGATCCGGGGCGTCACGACCAACATCGCCTTCCTCCAGGCCGTGCTCGACGACCCGGACTTCGCCGGGCGGCCGGGTCACGACGTCGTTCATCGAGACCCACCCGCAGCTGCTGCAGGTGCGCGGCCAGGGCGACCGCGGCACCAAGCTGCTGCACTTCCTCGCCGACGTGACCGTCAACCAGCCCCACGGCGCGGCGCCGGTGACCCTCGACCCGGCCACCAAGCTGCCGCCGACCGCGCTCGACGTCCCGGCGCCCGACGGCACCCGGCAGCTGCTGCTCGACGTCGGGCCCGAGGAGTTCGCCCGGCGGCTGCGGGCCCAGGACCGCGTCGCCGTCACCGACACCACCTTCCGCGACGCCCACCAGTCGCTGCTCGCCACCCGGGTGCGCACCCGCGACCTGCTCGCGGTGGCCGGGCACGTCGCGCGCACCACGCCCGAGCTGTGGTCGCTCGAGGCGTGGGGCGGTGCGACGTACGACGTGGCGCTGCGGTTCCTCAACGAGGACCCCTGGGAGCGGCTGGCCGCGCTGCGGCAGGCCGTGCCCAACATCTGCCTGCAGATGCTGCTGCGCGGGCGCAACACCGTCGGCTACACGCCGTACCCGACCGCGGTGACCAACGCCTTCGTCGAGGAGGCCGCCGACACCGGCATCGACGTCTTCCGGATCTTCGACGCGCTCAACGACGTGGAGCAGATGCGGCCGGCGATCGAGGCGGTGCGCGGCCACGGCGGCAGCGTCGCGGAGGTCGCGCTCTGCTACACCGGCGACCTGTCCGACCCCGACGAGAAGCTCTACACGCTCGACTACTACCTGGCGCTGGCCGAGCGGATCGTCGACGCCGGCGCCCACGTGCTGGCGATCAAGGACATGGCCGGGCTGCTGCGGGCGCCGGCGGCGCGCACGCTGGTCACGGCGCTGCGCGACCGGTTCGAGCTGCCGGTGCACCTGCACACCCACGACACCCCCGGTGGACAGCTGGCCACCCTGGTCGCGGCGATCGAGTCGGGCGTCGACGCCGTCGACGCGGCCTGCGCGGCGATGGCCGGCACGACGTCGCAGCCGGCGCTGTCGGCGCTGGTCTCGGCCACCGACCACTCCGAGCGCGAGACCGGTCTGTCGCTGGCCGCCGTCAACGCGCTGGAGCCCTACTGGGAGGCCACCCGTCGCGTCTACGCGCCGTTCGAGTCCGGGCCTGCCCTCGCCCACCGGCCGGGTCTACCGCCACGAGATCCCGGGCGGTCAGCTGTCCAACCTGCGCCAGCAGGCGATCGCGCTGGGGCTCGGGGAGAAGTTCGAGCAGGTCGAGGACATGTACGCCGCGGCCAACGACATCCTCGGCAACGTGGTCAAGGTGACGCCGTCGTCCAAGGTGGTCGGCGACCTCGCGCTGCAGCTGGTCGGGCTCGGCGCCGACCCCGCCGAGTTCGCCGAGGACCCGGGCAAGTTCGACATCCCGGCCTCGGTCATCGGGTTCCTGCACGGCGAGCTCGGCGACCCGCCGGGCGGCTGGCCGGAGCCGTTCCGCACCAAGGCGCTCGAGGGCCGGGAGTGGACCCCACCCGCCGAGGAGCTGTCCGCCGAGGACGCCGAGCTGCTCGAGGGCAGCTCGGCCACCCGTCGTACGACGCTCAACCGGCTGCTGTTCCCCGGGCCGACGAAGGAGTACCTCGAGGCCCGCGAGCGCTACGGCGACGTGTCGGTGCTGCCGACCCTCGACTACCTCTACGGGCTGCGCCAGGGCGAGGAGCGCGAGGTGGTGATCGAGGAGGGCAAGACGATCATCCTCGGCGTCCAGGCGATCAGCGAGCCCGACGAGCGCGGCTTCCGCTCGGTGATGGCGCTGATCAACGGACAGCTGCGCCCGATCAGCGTGCGCGACACGAGCGTCTCCTCCGAGGTGGTCGCCGCCGAGAAGGCCGACACCGGCAAGCCCGGCCACGTCGCGGCGCCGTTCCAGGGCGTGGTGACCGTCGCGGTCGAGGAGGGGGCGAGCGTCAGCGCCGGCGACACGGTCGCGACCATCGAGGCGATGAAGATGGAGGCCTCGATCACCGCCCCGGTCGACGGGACCGTGGAGCGGCTGGCCGTCTCCGGCACCCAGGCCGTCGAGGGCGGCGACCTGGTGCTGGTGCTCAGCTGAGGGGTCGGGGGTTTCGTGACGCTTGCTTCGCAAGCTCCTCAGCGCCACCGAGGGTGAAGTAGGTGGAGCGGAGGCCGGCGATGCTGCGGAAGGTGTCGCCGGAGATGGTCGTGGAGGCGCGGCTCCCGGTGAGCCGGATCGAGGTGACCCGGCCGCCCCACTGGCCGTTGCCGTCGCGGTCCAGCACCTGGGCGCCGGTGAAGGTGCCGATCGCCGGGTAGGCGCGCTCGATCTCGGCGGCGGTGACGGTGTCGGTCCAGCCGCGGTACGCGGTGTCGAGGGGGTCCTTGGCGGCGCGCAGGTAGGGCGCCGAGCCGGCCGACGACCAGCCGCCGTTGCTGGCCGAGAACTGCGTGAACGCCGGCTTGCCCGCCCCAGGTGCGGATCTGCTTCGCGGTCGCCGCGATCGCCGCGTCGGTCGCGGGGTGCTCCGACGACGCCCCGCCGTAGACCTGGCAGGAGGTGGTGTCGCAGATCTGGTAGTGCCGCGACAGCGGGTGCGCCCGCTCGAAGGCGGCGTAGGTGCGCGCGGCCACGGCCTGCGCCTGCACGGCCTGGGGGTGCCACAGCGCCGGGACCTCGCGCGGCACGACGCCCGCGCAGGTAGTCGTCGAGCCGGACGACGTTGACGGTGTCGCCGCCCGCGGCGCGCAGGCTGCCGCGGTAGGCGACCCGCTGCTTGCCGGTGACGAAGAGCGTGACCGGCTTGTTGGCGGCCGAGAACTCCGCCACGCCCCGCAGCGTGCGGAACGGTGCGCCAGCCGGGAGCGGTACCACTGCACCCGGCTCCGACCGCCGGAGACGGGCAGGATCCGCCAGCGGGTGGCCCGGGGCCGGGCCTTGCTGAGCTTGAGCTTGACCCCACCGACCTGCTTGACCACGAGCCCGCTGACGGGCGGCGACGACGACGTCGCGGGTGCGGTCGGCGCTGATCAGCACCGAGACCCGGCCGCCGGCCCGACCCGGCTTCAGGCCCGGGTAGTAGAAGGCGAGGATCTCGGCGTACGACTGGCCGGCCTGGGCCCGCGACTGCGCACCGTGCTGCGACAGCCCGTGCCCGTGGCCGTAGCCGTTGCCGGTGAGCGAGAGGGCCGCGCCGCGGCGGTCGGGTCGGCGGGCTCGGTGGGGGCGGAGTGGCGGCGGCCGGGGTCGCCAGCGACAGGGTCACGGCGCATGGCCAGCAGCAGGGGTCCGAGCAGCCTCACCCGCACGACCCTACGACGCGGTCGCGATCGGCGCGGCGGATCAGACGTGGGAGGATCAGACGCGGTGCAGCCGGCGCGCCGCCTCGGCGACCGAGCCGCTCATCGACGGGTAGACCGTGAACACCTGGGCCAGCTGGTCGGCGGTCAGCGACTCCGCCACCGCGATCGAGACCGGGTGGATCAGCTCGCTGGCGCGCGGGCCCGACGACGACGCCACCGACGACGATGCCGGTGCCGGGCCGGCACATGAGCTTGACGAAGCCGTCGTGCACGCCCTGCATCTTGGCGCGGGCGTTGCCCGAGAGCGGCAGCGTCACGACCTCGGCCGCGATCTCGCCGGCGTCGATCGCCTGCTGCGACCAGCCGACCGTGGCGATCTCGGGAGCGGTGAAGACGTTGGAGCTGACCGATCTTCTGGTCGAGCGGCTGCACGGCGTCGCCGAGGAAGTGCCACATCGCGATCCGGCCCTGCATGGCCGCGACGCTGGCGAGCATGAGGACGCCGGTGCAGTCACCGGCGGCGTAGACGCCGCGCGCCGAGGTGCGCGAGACCCGGTCGACGTTGACGAACCCGCCGTCCTTGAGCGATCACGCCGGCCTCCTCGAGGCCCAGGTCGGCGGTGTTGGGCACCGAGCCGAGCGCGAGGATGCAGTGCGAGCCCTGGACGGTGCGGCCGTCGGTGAGGGTCACGGTCACGACGTCGCCGTCGCGGGTCACCGACTCCATCCGCGAGTTCGACAGCACGGTCATCCCGCGGCGCTTCGAGACCTCCTCGAGCACCAGCGAGGCGTCGGCGTCCTCGCCGGGCAGCACCCGGTCGCGGGAGGACACCAGGGTGACCGGGATGCCGAGGGCGAGGTAGGCGCTGGCGAACTCCGCGCCGGTCACGCCGGAGCCGACCACGACCAGCTCGGTCGGGCACCTCGGTGAGGTCGTAGACCTGCTCCCAGGTGAGGATCCGCTCGCCGTCGGGCTGCGCGCTGGGCAGCGTGCGCGGCGCGGCACCGGTGGCGACGAGGACCGCGTCGGCGTCGTAGGTCGTGTCGCCGACGACGACCCGGTCAGGCCCGTCGAGCCGGCCGCGGCCCTGCACGACGCGCACGCCCTCGCGCTCGAGCCGGCGGGCGATGTCGGCGGACTGGTCGGCGGCCAGCTGCTTGACCCGGTGGTTGACCCTGGCCAGGTCGACCCGGATGCCCGGTGGCGGCGTCGCCCTCGCGGTCGGGAAGTTGACGCCGAGCTCGGCTGCGCCGGCGACGTCGGTCATCAGCTCGGCGGTGGCGATCAGGGTCTTGCTCGGCACGCAGTCGGTGAGCACCGCCGAGCCGCCGATGCCGTCGGTGTCGACGACGGTCACCTCGGCGCCGAGCTGGGCGGCGACCAGCGCCGCCTCGTAGCCGCCCGGTCCGCCGCCGAGGATGACGACGCCGCCATGGCCGTCATTCTTGCAGCGCTCGTCGGTCCGGTCACCGAACGGGTGGCGTCGGCCGATGCCGGGCGCGTGGCGTTCATCTCGCAATGGCCCGATCAGCGCCTGACAGGGCCATTGCGGCAATTGTCGGCGGCAGCGACGCGCGCCAGCAGCGATCGTGACGCCGAGGCGTGCGGCGCGGTCGGTCAGAGGTTGATCATGTGGCCGGCGATGCCGTCGATGGCCTCCTTCACGGCCTCCGAGAGGGTCGGGTGGGCGAAGACGTTGCGCGCCACCTCGTCGGCGGTGAGGTCCCACTGCTGGGCCAGCGTCAGCACCGGCAGCAGCTCGGTGACCTCGGGGCCGATCAGGTGGGCGCCGACGATCTCGTTGTGCTCGGCGTCGGCGACGATCTTGACGAAGCCGACCCCGTCGGCCATGCCCCGGGCCTTGCCGTTGGCCGAGAACGGGAACTGCGACGATCTTGACGTCGTACCCCTTCTCCTTGGCCTGCTCCTCGGTGTAGCCGAACGAGGCGATCTGGGGCTGGCAGAACGTCGCCCGCGGGATCATGTCGAAGTTGATCTCCATGGTCTCCGCGCCCGCGATGGTCTCGGCGGCGACGACGCCCATCGCCTCGGCGGTGTGGGCGAGCATCAGCTTGCCGGTGACGTCGCCGATGGCGTAGACGTCGTCGACGTTGGTGCGGCCGCGCGCGTCGACCGCGATCGCGCCCCGGTCGGTGAGCTCGACGCCGGTGGCGTCGAGGCCGTAGCCCTCGACGCGCGGGGCGAAGCCGAAGGCCTGCGAGCACCTTGTCGGCCTCGAGCACCTCCTCGTCGCCGTCCTTGGAGACGGTGACCTTCACCTTGTCGCCGGAGTCCTCGATCTTCTCGACCTTGGTGGAGAGCAGCACCTTCACGCCGAGCTTCTTGTACTGCTTGAGCAGCTCCTTGGACACGTCGGCGTCCTCGGTGGGCACCATCCGGTCGAGGAACTCGACGATCGTGACGTCGACGCCGAAGTTCTTCATCACGTAGGCGAACTCGACACCGATCGCGCCGGAGCCGCCGATGATGATCGAGCCGGGCAGCTCCTCGTCGAGGATCTGCTCCTCGTAGGTGACGACGCGTCGCTGAGCTCGGTGCCGGGCAGCAGCCGGGTCTGGGCGCCGGTGGCGATGATCAGGTCGTCGCAGGTGTAGGAGGTCGTGTCGCCGTCCTTGTCCTTGACGTCGATCGCCGTCGGGCCGGTGAGCGTGCCCCACCCGTCGATCTCGGTGATCTTGTTCTTCTTCATCAGGTAGTGGACGCCCTTGACGCTGGCCTCGGCCACCTTGCGGCTGCGCTGGTGGGTGGGGGCGTACGCCATCGTGGCGTCGCCCTCGATCCCGAACGTGTTCTTCTCGTGCGTGATGATGTGCGAGATCTCGGCGTTGCGCAGCAGCGCCTTGGACGGGATGCAGCCGACGTTGAGGCACACACCGCCCCAGTACTTCTCCTCCACGACGGCCACGGACTTGCCGAGCTGGGCGGCGCGGATGGCGGCGACGTAGCCACCGGGGCCGGCACCGAGGACGAGGACATCGAAGTGGCTGCTCACGAGGACACCCTAGGGCGGTGACGCGGGTCACCCCAAGAGGGGCACTACGCTGCCTCCCGTGACGCTGTACGCCGCCTACGGGACCAACCTCGACCCCGCCCGGATGGGCGAGCGCTGCCCCGCACTCCCCGCTGCACACCACCGGCTGGCTGATCGGCTGGCGGCTCACCTTCGGCGGCGAGGAGCACGGCTGGGACGGTGCGCTCTCGACGATCGTCCAGGACCCGCTGGAGCAGGTCTTCGTCGCGGTCTACGACGTCAGCCGCGACGACGAGTCGCAGCTCGACGGCTGGGAGGCCGCCGACTCCGGGCTCTACCGCAAGACCAAGGTCCGGGTCTCGACCATGACCGGCGAGCTGGTGGTGTGGACCTACGTGCTCGACGCCTACGAGGGCGGGCTGCCCTCGGCGTCCTACCTCGGGGTCCTCGCCGACGCCGCCGAGGCCGCCGACGCTCCCGACGACTACGTCGCCGCGCTGCGCCGTCGTCCCTGCCGCTCCACCGGGCTCTGAGCCCGGCCCGGAGACTCCGCGCGCGTGGCCTAAGGTGCCGGGGTGACCACCATCTCCACGCCGTACACCGCCGCCGAGGAGGCCGCCGCGCGGCTCGCCGAGCTCACCGGGGTCGAGCGCCACGACGTCGCCCTGGTGCTCGGCTCGGGCTGGCTGCCGGCGGTCGACGCGCTGGGCGAGGCGACCGCCGAGATCGACACCACCGACCTGCCCGGCTTCAGCGCCGCCGCGGTGGCCGGGCACTCCGGCAAGATCCGCTCGGTCCGGGCCGGCGACCGCCACCTGCTGGTCTTCCTCAGCCGCACGCACTACTACGAGGGCAAGGGCGTCGCCGCCGTCGTCCACGGCGTGCGGACGGCGGCCGCGGCCGGCTGCCGCTCGATCGTGCTCACCAACGGCTGCGGCGGGCTCAAGGAGACCTGGACGCCGGGCACGCCGGTGCTGATCAGCGACCACATCAACCTCACCGGGCGCTCGCCGATCGAGGGCGCCAACTTCGTCGACCTGACCGACCTCTACTCCTCCCGGCTGCGCGCGATGTGCCGCGAGGTCGACCCGAGCCTCGACGAGGGCGTCTACGTCCAGTTCCCGGGGCCGCACTACGAGACGCCGGCCGAGATCGGCATGGTCCGGGCGATCGGCGGCCACCTGGTCGGGATGAGCACCACGCTCGAGGCCATCGCCGCCCGCGAGGCCGGGATGGAGGTGCTCGGCATCAGCCTGGTCACCAACCTCGCCGCGGGCATCAGCGGCGAGCCCCTCAACCACGAGGAGGTCCTCGAGGCCGGACGCGCCGCCGCGACCCGGATGGGCGACCTGCTCGGCCGGATCGTCCCGAGGATCTGAGCGAGGACGCGACCACGACATGACCAGCCAGGCCGACGACACCCGCCACCGCCTCATCGAGGCGGCCACCCGGGAGTTCGCCGAGCACGGCGTCCACGCCGCCTCGCTCCTGGAGATCACCCGGCAGGCCGGGCAGCGCAACCGCGGCGCCGTCCACTACCACTTCGGCTCCCGCGAGGGGATGCTCGTCGCCGTCCTCGAGCAGCGGGTCGACTTCCTCGCCGAGCGCGAGAGGGAGCTGCTCGCGCGCGCCCGCAGCCTCCCCGACGACGACCTCGCCTCGGTGGTGGAGGCCTTCGTGCGGCCGTCGGTCGAGCTGGCCGAGCAGGGCTGGCAGGGCCGCTGCTACCTCGTGATCGCGGCGCAGCTGGTGGAGGACGACCCGGAGTCGCTCGCACCCCGACGTGGTCGCGGTGCTCGCAGCGGATGGGCGGCTACGAGGCCATCGCGCTGCTCGAGGAGCGCACTCCCCCGATGCCCGAGGACCTCTGCGCCGAGCGGCTCTCGCTCGTGATCGGCTTCCTGCTGCGCGCGGTCGCCGACCGCGCCCGCGCCCGCGAGCGCGCCGTCGCCCAGCCGCCCGCACCTCGACACCGAGCCGTTCGTGGCCAACCTGGTCGCCATGGTCGTCGGGATGATCACCGCCCCTGTCCCCGACGTCCGACCCGTCGCGCAGGGCCCGCGAGGAGGACGCCGAGGAGATCATGAGAGTCCTGGTCACCGGTGCGGCCGGCAGCATCGGGCAGGTCGTGATGACCGGGCTCGCCGACCGCGGCCACGACCTGGTCGGGCTCGACCTCGGCCCCGCCCCCGGCGGGCACGAAGGACCCTGGCACGTCGCCGACTGCGCCGACCCCGACGCCGTGCACGCGGTCTTCGACGAGGAGCGGCTCGACGCCGTCGTCCACCTCGCGGGGCACCCGGGCGAGGCGTCCCTCCCCGACTCGCTGACCTCCCACGTCGTCACCACCGCGGCCCTGCTCGACGCGTGCGTGGCCCACGACGTGCCGCGGCTCGTCTACGCCTCCTCCAACCACGCCGTCGGGCGGACGCCGCGCCGCGAGCTGCTCACCGTCGACACCCGGCCGCGCCCCGACACCTTCTACGGCGTGGGCAAGGTCGCCGCCGAGGCGCTGCTGAGCCTCTACGCCGACCGCTACGGCCTCGACACGATCTCGTGCCGGATCGGGTCGTTCCTGCCCGAGCCGACGACCGTCCGGCAGCTCGCGACGTGGCTCAGCCACGACGACGGCGTGCGGATGGTCGAGGCGGCGCTGACCGTGCCGGCGCCGGGTTACGCCGTGCTCTACGGCATCTCCGCCAACACCCGCGCCTGGTGGGACCTCGAGCCCGGCAGGGCGCTGGGCTACGAGCCGCTCGACGACGCCGAGGCCTACGCCGACCGGATCGCGGCGCGTCCCGAGGACGACGAGGAGGCGGCGTACGTCGGCGGGCCCGTTCGCGGGCCGCGAGTTCGAGCGCCCCGCCCTCGACCGCGCGTGAAGCCGGTCCCGATCGGGTAACAGGTCCGGGACGACACCGACTCGGAGGAGGAACTGGTGAGCGATTCCCAGGACCAGAAGAGGGACTTCAAGAAGGACGACGACGAGATCGGCGGCTACCGCAGCGTCGACGAGGAGCCGCCCGAGGAGGAGATCAAGGAGATCGAGGAGGAGCGCGAGCGCCGCCTCGACCCGGACAACCGCCCCGAGAACTCCGAGGTCGACAACACCGAGCGCACCTTCGACTTCGACAAGGGCGAGTTCAAGGACTGACCGTGCCGGCTGCCGGTCGGGTGCTCAGACCGCCAGGGCCTTGCCCACCTGCTCGAGCCGGCTTCATCACCGGCGTCGACGTGACGCCGTGCACGACGACCGAGGCGACGACGGTGAAGCCCACCGTCGACCACAGCCACGCCTCCTCGGCCAGCTCCATCTGCCCGAGGGCGTAGGCGAGGTAGTAGAGCGAGCCGACGCCGCGCACGCCGAAGAACGCCACCGCCGCCCGCTCGCCGCGGCGCAGCCCACCGGGGGTGTCGCTGGGCCGGGCGCGCACCGCGAGCGAGACGTACGCCGCGACCGGGCGCACCAGGAAGATGAGCGCCAGGCCGATCGCGGCGCCGCGCAGGTCGAGGGCGTTGAGCAGCCCGCGGCTGATCGCGACCCCCAGCACCAGCAGGATGATCAGGGTGAACAGCCGCTCGAGGCGCTCGACCACCTCGTGCATCGCCCGGTGGTAGTGGTGGTGGCGCTCGGCGGAGCGGAACGTCATCGCGCAGGCGAAGACCGCGAGGAAGCCGTAGCCGCCGGCGACCTCGGCCACGCCGTACGCCGTGACCAGCGCCGCGAGCGCCAGCAACGGCTCGCCGCGCTCGGCCACCCGCAGCGACGGGCTGCGTGACCAGAACGCGATCCGGGCGAGGCCGGCGCCGACCCCGATGCCGAGCGCGACGCCGATCACGATCTTGCCGACGACGTACCAGCCGAGCCACTGCAGCGCCCACCCGCCGACCGCGCCCTGGGTGCCGAGCAGGATCGCGGCGTAGACGAACGGGAAGGCGAGGCCGTCGTTGAGCCCGGCCTCCGAGGTCAGCGTGAACCGCACCTCGTCGCTCGCGGCGAGCTCGTCGTCGACGCCGTCCGCCTCCTCGCCGGACGGCCCGTCGGTGCGCGGACCACCGACCTGGACGTCGGAGGCGAGCACCGGGTCGGTCGGCGCCAGCGCGGCACCGAGCAGGAGAGCGGCGGCCGGCGCCAGCCCGGCCCACCAGCCGAGCAGCGCGACCGCGCCGATGCACACCGGCATCGCGATGCCCAGCAGCCGCCAGGTCGACCCCCAGCAGCGCCAGGTCGGCGCCCCAGCCCTCGCCCCGCAGCCGCAGCGGCCGGTCGAGCGCCAGCCCGACCCCCATCAGCGCCAGCAGCACGGTGAGCTCGGTGACGTGCTCGATGGTGACCCGGTTCTCCACGGGGTTGAGCGGGAACCCGTCGGGCAGCGGGCTGAGCCCGATCAGCATCCCCGCCCCCACGAGCACGATCGGTGCGGAGATCGCCCACCGGCTGAGCAGGTCGGGCAGGACGACGGCCAGCAGCAGCCCCGCCCCGAAGACGAGGTAGACGTAGTCGCCGCTCATCGGTTCGTCCCCACGACGGGAGGCTAGCGGGGGCGACCAATGCCGGCCCTCAGTCGGGTACGACGGAGGACGAGCCGGTCGCGGCCACGGAGGCCGCCGCAGCCCCAGCGCCGCAGCCTGGCGAATCCGGACAGCCGTGGATCCCAGTCACCAGGTGACCAGGATCCACGGCTGTCTCGTGCTCGGTCGCTCCCGAGCAGTCCGGTCGGCCTAGGACCGGACCTTCCCGACCTGACCGAGTAGTTTGCCCATCGCGGTCGAGACCGACGTCTCGTGGTCCACGCCGGGAGGGTAGCGGGCGGTGGTTGAGCCAGCTGCGCAGATCCCGATGTTTCGCACTGGTGGGCGAGCCGGCCGCGTGCGGCACGTGGGGGACCTTCCCGGCGGCGGGGTCAGTCCGGCACGACGGACGACGAGCCGGTCGCCGCCACGGAGGCCGACCCCGGCGACCCGGGGATCGCCAGCGGCAGGTCGACCGGAGCCCGCAGCCGGACCACCACCCGCTCGGAGCCGCCGACCACGCTCACCTCGTAGCGCAGGCCGGGATAGCGGCGATGTGCACCCACCGACGCCAGGTAGTCGGCGACGGCGGCACGAGCCCGGGCCCGGGTGATCTCGAGCGGGGCGTCGGTGACGCCCCCGGTGTAGACGTCGCGGCCGGTGGCGCCGAGGTCGGAGCCGTGCAGCGCAGCACCGTCGGCCAGGCTGTCGAGCCCCTGCCGCTGCACGTAGGCGGCGGTCGCGTCGACCACGACGACGATCAGGAGCAGCACGACGGCGGCGAACCCGACGATCAGCACCGTCACCTGGCCGCGCTCGTCGCGGCGTCGTCGCAGCGCTCCCGCGACCGTCGGGGTCATCGGACCTCCTGGTACTGGCCGATCGGCACGGTGTGCGACGCGTCGAGCGCGAAGCCCGGTCGCCCGCCGCCGAGGATGTCCGGCAGCAGCGGCAGGTCGACGCGCGAGTCGACCCGGACCGTGATCACCGCGCCCCCGCTGTGGCAGGTGGACCCCGGCGAGTCGCAGGTGATCCGCACCGACCAGCGGGACGTCGGCGCCGAGCCCCTGGTCGGCCAGCGTCTGACGAGCGGCCGCTCGGGCCCTGCGCTCCCCCTCGGCGTCGGTGGGGGCGAGCGCGTACGCGCGCCCTGCCGCCCGCGCCGCCCCGCTGACCCCGAACGCCCCGCGCTGCACCTCGAAGACCGACAGCACGACCCACACCAGCGGCACGAGCAGGATCAACCCCAGCCACACGAACTCCACGATCGCGCTCCCCCGCTCCCCCCGGCACCCTCCGGCGGTCGAGGTGCGAGGCCGCCCGCGGCCGAGCCACGAGACCCCCGCACCCGTCCACCCACCGCTTCACGGCGCCTCCTCCACGGCCCGCCCGGTGACCTCCAGCGGCACCGCCGGACCGAACAGCCCCAGCGCCGGCACCTCGGCCCGCACGGTCACCTGCACCCCGGGCGCCCCGCCCACCAGGGCCGGCCGAGCGGAGACCTGCCGCGCGTAGCGCCCCGAGATCGCCCCCGCGATCTGCTCCCGGGTGGTCGCGACGCCCGCCGCCGGGCCGCGGTCGGCCGTCGCCGCCACCCGCGCGCCCTCGGACGCCGCGGAGGCGAGCGTGTTGCGCACCAGCAGCACCAGCCCGACCTGCAGGATGCCCGAGGAAGAGCGGCACGAGCACGATCGTGACCAGCACGAAGTCGACGACCGCCGACCCGCGCGCGTCGCGAGGCCGGGCGCCTCATCGTCCGGTCACTGCACCGAGCTGAGCGCGTTCTGCAGCATCTGCCGGAGCTCGGGACCGGCGACGGCGGTCAGGATCGCCACGATCCCGGCCGACATCACCGTGATCATCACCCAGCCGGGCACGTCGCCCCGCTCGTCAGCACGCCGCCGAGCACCGTCAGCGGTGCGGGCACCGGATCGTCCGACCTGCACGATCGCGACGGCCAGCCGCACCTGCCACAGCGTCATGACCTCGATCAGCTTTCCCATGGTTCCAACCTTTCCGAGACGTTCGACAGATTCAGGAGCCCGCGGGCTACGGCGTGGTCAACGACAGGCCCACGACGCCGGGCCAGAACGCGAAGACGATCGTGACCGGCAGCACCAGGAAGACGACCGGCACCATCATCAGCACCTCGCGTCGAGCGGCGAGCTCGATCAGCTCGCGGCGGCCCGCCTCCCGGACGTCGCCGGCCTGCGCGTGCAGCACGTCGGACAGCGGGGTGCCGCGCTCGACCGCCACGGCGATCCCCTGGGCGAAGCGGGAGACCAGCGGCAGGCCCGAGGCGGAGGCCATCGAGTCGAAGGCCGCGCCCACGGGCTCGCCGGTGCGGATGGCGGCGAGCACCCTGCCGAGGTCGCGGGAGAGCTCGCCACCGCTGCGGCGTACGACGCGGTCGAGCGCCGACGACCGGGCTCTCGCCCGCCGCGACGGCCAGCGCCAGCAGCTCGGCCACGGCGGGGAACTCGGCCAGGATCCGGCGTTCGCGGTCGCGTGCCTGCGTGCTCAGCCGTGAGTCGCGCCAGATCACCCCGGCTGCGAAGCCGACCACGCACAGCACCGCCGACGTGACGGCGCCGCCCGGGTCGGACACGGCGCGCAGCACGCCCCAGGCCGCCATCACCGCGAAGCCCGCCAGGCCCCAGAGCACCTGCTCGACGCGGAACTCGTGGACGGTCTTGTCGAGGGCGGCCCGCTCGAGCCGGCGTCGGACCGACGACGGCGCCGCCGAGCACCCGCTCGACTCCGCCGGCCAGCCACCCCAGGAGCGGACCCACCACGACGCCCGCCGACACCGGGCGTCGGCGCCGGCACCCGGAGCCCCGGGACCCGCCCCACCTGCGGCAGGTCGCGCACGTAGGGCAGGACCCGCAGCGCCAGCTGCGGCCGACGGATCGCCTGCACCCGGAGCAGGACGAGGAGCAGGCCCAGCCCGGCGCCCGCGCCGAGCACCCCGCCCCAGGCCGCGGCGCTCACGTCGCACCACCGCCGTCGGCGAGGATGCGGCGCTCGACCGGGAGCCGGCCGATCCGCATCATCAGCCGGTAGGCGACCACGCACAGCACGCGCGCCCCACGACCAGGATCGCGGCGCCGACGGGCGAGGCGTAGCGGCGGACGGCGTCGGACTGCAGCGACATCAGCAGCAGCACCGCCCACGGCGACGGCGACCGCGAGCCGGGCGCCGTTGACGGCCCAGGCCTGGCGGGCCTCGAGCTCGGAGCGGGTGCGGACGTCGTCGCGCAGGTAGCCGGAGAGGTTGCGCAGCAGCCGGCCGAGGTCGCCGCCGCCGACCTCACGGGCCACCCGCAGACCCTCGACGACGCGGTCGCCGACGGGGTCGGCGAGCCGGTCCTTGAGCCGGTCGAGGCTCTCGGAGAAGCGGCCGGTGACCTGGTAGTCGAGCGCGAAGCCCTCGAACGCCTCGCGCAGCGGCTCGGGGCCGCGCACGGACAGACCGGCGAGCGCGTCGGGCAGCGAGAGCCCGGCCCGGACGGCGGAGGCGAGGTTGTCGACGGCCTCGGGCCACACCTCGGCCAGCTCACGCTGACGCCGGTGGGCGCGACCCGCCACGACGGCGACCGGGAGGTAGCCGCCCAGCGCGCCGAACACCACCGCCACGGGTGCGGTGCCCGACACGACCTGCACGACCGTCCCGGCCACCACGGCGCAGACCAGGCAGAGCACGGCGAACGACGCGGGCGAGACCGACCCGAGACCCGCGCGTTCCAGCAGGCGGGCGGTCCCCCCGGGTGCCCGGCCCGAGGGACGGGCGTGGCGGGGCACGAAGAACGCCGACCAGATCAGCATCAGCCCCACGCCGACGCCGAGCCCGACCAGTGCCCCCATGACCCCGCCCCGCCCTTCCCCTCAACGACCCTCGGTGAGGAGGGCGTGCACGTCGATGCCGGCGCGCTCGAAGAGCTCGAGGCGCGGCGGCATCCCGTGCGTGCGGCGCAGGTCGCCCCCCGACGACCCGTGCCGCTCGAAGATCGACTCGGTCTCGATCACGTCGTTCTCGACCCGGCCCGGCACCGCCACGATCTCGTTGACGCGCCGCACCCCCTGCCCGTCGACGCCGAGGTGCACGACCAGGTCGACCGACGCCGCCACCGTGGGCACCACGAAGCGCGCCGAGATGTTCTCCCCTGCCAGCAGCGGCAGCGTGCAGGTCTTCACCAGCGCCTCCCGAGCGCTGTTGGCGTGCAGCGTGCACATGCCTGGAAGCCCCGCGTTGAGGGCCAGCAGCAGGTCGAGGCACTCCTCGGCGCGGACCTCGCCGACGATGACCCGGCTGGGCCGCATCCGCAGCGCCTCCTTGACCAGGTCGCGCAGCCGGATCTCACCCGGTGCCCTCGAGCCCGGCCTGCCGCGTCTGCATCGGCACCCAGTCGGGATGCGGGAACCGCAGCTCGAAGACCTCCTCGGCGCTCACCACCCGCTCCCCGCCCGGGATCGCGGCCGCCAGGCAGTTGAGCATCGTGGTCTTGCCCGCCTGGGTGCCGCCGGCGACGAGGATGTTGAGGCCGGCCCGCACCGACGCCTCCAGGAAGGACGCCGCCCGGGTGGTCAGGCTGCCCAGCTCGACGAGGTCGGACAGCCGCCCCGCGCGCAGCACGAACTTGCGGATGTTGACCGCGCTGAAGCCCCGGCTGATGCCCTCCAGCACCACGTGCAGCCGGTGCCCCTCGGGCAGCATCGCGTCGACGAACGGCTGGCTGATGTCGATCCGCCGCCCGCTGCTCTTGAGCATCCGCTCGACCAGCTCGGTGACCTGCGCCTGCGTGAGCATCAGGTTGGTCAGCTCGTGGCGGCCCCGCCGGGCGATGAAGACCCGGCTCGGGTCGTTGATCCAGATCTCCTCGACCTCGGGGTCGTCGAGGAACGGCTGCAGCGGCCCGAACCCCGAGACCCGCGCCACCAGCTCGCCGACCAGCCGCGTCGGCGTCGACGACCGGCGCGACCCTGCCGGTCAGGCTGTGCTCGTCGTGGTCACGCACCACGCCCTGCGCGATCCGGCGCACGACGGCCGCGTCGCGCTGCGGGTCGACCCCCTCGCGGCGCACCAGCGCGCGCACCCGCTCGTCGAGCTCGTCGACCACGCCCGCCGACGACCCCGGCTCCCCTCCCGCGAGGGAAGCCACGGCTGCCGCGCAGGCGCATGAGTAGGCGTCACCGCCATCCAGACCCTCTCCCGAGATCGAGGTGTGCTGCAGGTTGGACTTCGAAACTAAGCCACACCCCGCGCCCGAGGACCACCCCCGAGACGCAGCCTGTGGACAAACCTCTGCACACCCCTGGCCACCCGCACCCCACCGACCTCTGCAGCCACAGGACTCGACCCTGCTCGCCGAACTACTGACCACAGGCCCCGCGACTCGCAGATCTCGTGAGCGTCGACCGATCCCGGGTGGACGACTTCGTGCAGCACTTCGGCGGTCAGGCGGCTCATCGCACGGGGACGCTCCCGCGCGACCATCGGCGAGGCCGGGCTCGGCATCGCTCTCGCCCCCCAGATCGAGCGCGGGGAGATCCCGGACCTGCCGCGCTGACTCAGCCGATCGCGCGCAGACCGGCGGTCACCAGCGCCGCCGCGAGCACGGCGACGACCACCGGGGCACGCCGCCACAACAGGACCCCGCCGACCCCGACCCCCACGATGCTCGCGTCCACGGACCACCGGTTGCCGTCGGCCAGCACGGAGGTCACCACCAGCGCGGCCAGCACTGCGGCGGGCATCAGGACGATCACCGCGTTGAACCGGGGCGGGAGGGCCCGTCCGCCCAGGAGCACCGGCCCGATCGCCTTGATCGCCGCCGTCAGCGTCGCCACGACGGCGATCAGGATCCAGAGCGTCATCGCGGACCACCCCTGGCGAGACCGACCAGCGCGGTCACGGCCGCGGCGAGCACGGGGATCCCGGGCGGGGTGATGGGCACCAGCGCCAGCGCGATCGCCGAGCCCACCAGGGCGACGACCCGCGTCCGCCGATCACGCAGCTCGGCGACCAGCAGGGCCAGGAAGAACGTCGGGTAGATCGCGTCGAGACCCCACCGGTCGGTGTCGCCGAGCAGCTGACCGCCCCACGCCCCGAAGGACGTGCCGAGCACCCACCCGACGTACAGCGGCAGGGTCGCGCCGAACAGCACCCACCGGTCGAAGGTCCCGTCTCCGCGGTTGGACCACACCCACGAGGGATCGACCACGGCCTGGGCCTGGAGCCCGCGACGGACCGCGCCCCCCGGCAGTGAGGGAGCCAGCGCGACCCCCATCGCCAGGAAGCGACTGTTCATCAGGCCCGCGGCGGCCACGGCCGGCACCAGGCCGCCACCGACCCCGATGATGGCCACCGAGGCGAACTGCGCCGAGCCGGCGTGGACCACCGCCGACATCACGACCGCCTGGAGCGGGGTGAGACCGGCGTCCACCGCCACCACCCCGAAGGACATGGACAGCAGGAAGCTCACCAGGGAGAACGACAGTCCGAGACCCACGCCCCTGCGGAACCTGGCGCGGTGGTCCTCAGTCACTCCCCAACGCTAGTGCGGCCGCGTTCCTCGAGTGCACGCGGCCTCGCTCCCGAGACCGCGCCCGAACCCACCTTCCATCGATCACCTGTCCGCCGAGGAGGACGCGGCGCAGGCGCTGGGCCCACGAGGGGGCCGAGTTGCACTCCCCTGTCGGCGGAGCCTCGAGGATGCGCGTTCGAGCACGAGCAAGTGGAGCCCGCGTACTCATGCATCCAGCGTCGCTCGCGCCTAGCGTGCAGGCCAGAGGCGAAGGAGCAGACATGAACAGGTTGACGACCCACGCCGTGCCACCCGGCGTCCGGGCCCGCAGCGCCGTGACGCTGGCCGTGCCCGGGGTCCTGGCCTTCACCGTTCCCCTCGTCGGCTTCCTGGCGTCATTGCTGTTGCTGCCACTCGCCGCGCGGGTCCGGCCCAGGCTCTGGCCGCGGACCTCTCCGCGTGTGGCGCACCTGTGCGGTGCACTCGCAGTGGCCGGACTGTGGCTGCCCGCCCTGCTGGTGCTGGCATCCGGCGGCCGCCTGGGTCTCGAGGCCACCGCCTGGCTGATCATCCCGCTGTGCACCCCGACGGGCGCCGCGCTGGTCGCGCCCGCCGTGCTCGCCCTCGCCACCTATCTGATCGGTGTGGCAGCCAGCGCGGTCGCTCGCCGCCCGTGGCCCTGGGTGCTGGGGGCGTGGCTGGCGCCGTTCGCCTACTGGGCGGCCAGTCATTGGCTCGTCGAGTTCACCTGCGTCGCCTGAGGAGCACGACCTCACCACCTGTGACCGTGACAGGTGTCATGCACAGGTCGTGACAACTCCCCCGGGGCTCGCGCGTCGCGGCGCCGCAGGGTGGAGCCATGACCACACCAGCACTCCGGGCGACCGGCCTGACGAAGCACTTCCGGGCACAGGGCGGCGAGACCGTCACCGCGGTCGACGGCATCGACCTGACCATCGGCTCCGGCGAGATCGTCGCGTTCCTCGGCCCCAACGGCGCCGGCAAGACCACCACCGTCGACATGTTCCTCGGGCTGACCGCACCGACCAGCGGCACGATCGAGGTCTACGGCGAGAGCCCGCACCGCGCGGTCGTCGACGGCCGGGTCTCCGCGGTGATGCAGACCGGGGGGCTGCTGCCCGACTTCACCGTGCGCGAGACGATCCGCGCGATCGCCGCGCTGCACGGTCGGCCCGAGCGGGTCGACGTCGTCGTCGAGCGCGCCGGGCTGGGCCGGCTCGCCGACCGGCTGGTCAAGGCCTGCTCGGGGGGCGAGCAGCAGCGGCTGAAGTTCGCCCTGGCGCTCGTGCCCGACCCCGACCTGGTGATCCTCGACGAGCCGACGACCGGCATGGACGTCGGCGCCCGCCAGGAGTTCTGGGACACCATGCGCGCCGACGCCGCCGACGGCCGCACCATCGTCTTCGCCACCCACTACCTCGCCGAGGCCGACGCGTTCGCCGACCGCACGGTGCTGATGGCCCGGGGCCGGATCCGGGCGGACGGCCCGACGGCGGAGGTGCGGGCGGCGTACGGCGGCCAGACGATGACCCTGCGTCCGCCCGCCGACGTCGTCGGCGTCGACGGCATCGACCCGGCCTGGCTCGACGAGGTCCGCAGCGCGGTCGCTCCCCTGGGCGTCACCGACCTCGAGGTCTCCAGCGCCAGCCTCGAGGCCGCGTTCCTCGCTCTGACCGGCGCCCCCGACGAGGCCGAGGAGGCCCTGCAGTGAGCACGATCGCGATCCCCGACACCACCGGACGCACGCGGCACCGGCACCGAGACCCCGGCGGCCACCCGTCGACGCACGACCCGGCCCCAGGCCGTCACCTACGCCGGCCTCGACCTGAAGCGACAGCTGCGCGACAAGATCGGCATGTTCTTCATCGTGGCGCTGCCGGCGTTCCTGTTCTTCGTCTTCGGCATGGGCGACGACGAGGCCTACGGCAGCGCCAACGTCGCGATGTACGTGATGGTGTCGATGGCGGCGTACGGCGCCGTCACGGCCACCACCACCGTCGCCGGGGCGGCGGCGACCGAGCAGACCATGGGGTGGGGCCGGCAGATCGCGCTGACGCCGCTGCCACCGTTGACCTTCGTGGCGATCAAGACCGCCGTGGCGATGCTGGTCGCGGCCGTCCCGATCGCGCTGATCTACGCGATCGGCGCGGCGACCGGCTCGACGGGCAACGCGTTCGACTGGCTGGCCAGCGCCGCCATCGTGTGGCTCGGCTCGGCCCTGTTCGCGGTCTACGGCCTGGCGGTCTGCCTGGTCTTCAAGGGCGAGAACGCCGCCGGCATCGCGTCGGGACTGATCGTGATCATGAGCTTCCTCGGCAACGTCTTCACGCCGATGGACGGCATCATCCTGGAGCTCGGCAGGTTCACCCCGCTCTACGGCTACGCCGGGCTCGCGCGCTACCCGATCTCCGAGGGCTACCTGCCCGATCGACGCCGGGCACGACCCGGTGTGGCTGCTGCTCGCTAACGTGGGCTCGTGGACGGTGATCTTCGCGGCGCTGGCGGTGTGGGGGCTGCGCCGACGCCGGGAGCGGGTGTGACACCTCCCCTGGCCGACCATCCCGTCCGACCGCTCCCCCTGGGAGCGGTGGGCGTGGGTCGTGGCGGCGATCTGGCTGGTCTTCCTCACCTACCCGGTGATCGAGACCTTCCAGACCGACGCGCCGGCGGCGGTCAAGGGGCTGGTGCTGGCGCTGATCGCTGCGTTCGCGGTGATCTACCTGCTCGGGTGGAGCGTGTGGCGCGACCACGCGGTGCAGATCTGGTTCGCGATGCTGCTGCTCGGCCTGGGGACGGTGCCGGTGATCGGCATCGAGGCCATCGGCCTCACGCCCTACCTCGGAGCGTTCTCCGCGCTGATGGTGCCGGCGCCGTGGTGGAAGGGCGACCACGATCGTCAGCGCCCTGCTGCCGGTGCTCTCGCTGATCGGCGGCGACTTCCCGGCGTTCTTCTTCCTGATGGTGTGGCCCCTGATCGGGTTCTTCACCGCGATGCGCGTCTTCTCCGAGCTCGAGCGGCAGTCCGAGGACGACCGCGCCGAGCTGGCGCTGGTGGCCGAGCGCGACCGGGTCGCCCGCGACGTGCACGACGTGCTCGGCCACTCGCTGACGGCGCTCTCGATCAAGGCCGAGCTCGCTGCGCGGCTGATCGACGTCGACCCCGGCCGAGCCCGCACCGAGCTGGAGTCGATCCAGGAGACCGCCCGGCAGGCGCTCGCCGAGGTGCGCTCCACCGTCGGCGGGCTGCGCGCCGCCAACCTCGAGGCCGAGCTGGCCGCCGCGCCCCGCGTGCTCGCCGACGCGGGCATCGAGACCCGGCTGGTCGGCACCGTGGCCGACACCGACCCGCGGCACCGCACCCTGCTGGCCTGGGTGCTGCGCGAGTCGGTGACCAACGTGGTCCGGCACGCGCGGGCCTCGACGGTCTCGATCGAGCTCTCGCCGACCGGCCTGGTCGTCGCCGACGACGGCGCCGGCTTCGAGGCCGACCCCGGTCACGACGGCAACGGGCTGCGCGGCATGCGCGAGCGGGTGTCGGCGGCCGGTGGCACCCTGCGCCTGTCGGGTCGACCCCGGCACCCGCGTGGAGGTCGTGCTGCCGTGATCCGGATCCTGCTGGCCGACGACCAGGCGCTCGTCCGTGGCGCGCTCGCGGCGCTGCTCGACCTCGAGCCCGACCTCGAGGTCGTCGCCCAGGTCGGCCGTGGCGACGAGGTGCTGGACGCCGCGCGCTCGTCGCAGGCGGAGGTGTGCCTGCTCGACATCGAGATGCCGGGCCTCACCGGCCTCGAGGTGGCCGAGCAGCTGCGCGCCGAGCTGCCCGCCGTCCGGTCGCTGATCGTGACCACCTTCGGGCGGCCGGGCTACGTGCGCCGCGCGCTCGACGCCGGCGCCGCCGGCTTCCTGGTCAAGGACACCCCGGCGCGCGAGCTCGCCGACGCCGTACGCCGCGTGCACGCCGGCCTGCGCGTCGTCGACCCGCACCTCGCGACGGAGTCGCTGATGTCCGGCCCGTCGCCGCTCACCGCCCGGGAGTCGGAGATCCTGCTGCTCGCGCTCGACGGCTCTCCCGTCGCGACGATCGCCGCACGCGCCCACCTCTCCGTCGGCACCACCCGCAACCACCTCTCGGCCGCGATCGGCAAGACCGGCGCCTCGACCCGGGCCGAGGCGGCGCAGGCTCGCGCAGTCGAACGGGTGGATCTGACCCCGCCCCCGGCAGGACTCGACTCCGCCGGTGGTTGAGGTGCGAGCGCAGCGAGCCACGAAACCACCACCGTCCCGGGGTTGCGCTCGCTCAGCCGGTGGCGGCGAACGCCTCGGCGACCACGTCGAAGGCCTCCTCGAGCAGCGCGTCGGAGATCGACCAGCGGCGGCAGGAACCGGACGACGTTGCCCCAGGTGCCGCAGGTCAGGGTCACCACCCCGTGCGGCGTGGCAGTACGCCGACACGGCCGCGGCCCGCGCCGGGTCGGGGGTGGTGGTGCCCGGCTCGCACAGCTCGATCGCCATCATCGCGCCGCGGCCGCGCACCTCGGCGACGACCGGGTGCTCGACGGCGAGCGTCTCGAGACGCCGGCGCACGACGGCCCCGATCGTCGCGGGCGCGCGCCGACCAGGTCGTCGCTCTCCATCTCCTCGATCGCGCCCAGGGCGGCGGCGCACGCGACCGGGTTGCCGCCGTAGGTGCCGCCCAGACCGCCGGCGTGCACGGCGTCCATCAGCTCGGCCCGACCGGTGACCGCGGCCAGCGGCAGGCCGCCGGCCATGCCCTTGGCGGTGGTGACCAGGTCGGGCACGACCCCCTCGTCGTCGCAGGCGAACCAGTCGCCGGTGCGGCAGAAGCCGGTCTGGATCTCGTCGGCGACCAGCAGCACGTCGTGCTCGGTGCACCACGCGCGCAGGGCCGGCAGGAAGCCCGGGCGCGGGCACGACGAAGCCGCCCTCGCCCAGGATCGGCTCGATCACCACGCACGCGAGGTTGGCCGCGCCGACCTGCTTGTCGAGCACGTCGATCGCCCGCGCGGCGGCCTCCGGCCCGGACAGCCCGTCGCGCAGCGGGTAGGACATCGGCGCGCGGTAGACCTCGCCGGCGAACGGGCCGAAGCCGTGCTTGTAGGGCATGTTCTTGGCCGTCATCGCCATCGTGAGGTTGGTGCGGCCGTGGTAGGCGTGGTCGAAGACCGCGACGGCGTCCTTGCCGGTGGCGACCCGGGCGATCTTGACGGCGTTCTCCACCGCCTCGGCGCCGGAGTTGAACAGCGCCGACTTCTTGGCGTGCTCGCCCGGGGTGAGCCTGGCCAGCGCCTCGCACACGTCGACGTACCCCTCGTAGGGCGTGACCATGAAGCAGGTGTGGGTGAAGGCCTCGACCTGGGCCTGCACGTTGCGCACGACCGCGGGCGCGGCGTTGCCGACCGAGGTGACCGCGATGCCCGAGCCGAGGTCGATCAGCGAGTTGCCGTCGACGTCGACGACCACGCCGCCGCCGGCCGCGGCGACGAAGACCGGCAGCGCGGTGCCGACCCCGTCGGCGACGACGGCCCGCTTGCGCGCGAGGCGCTCGCGCGAGCGGGGGCCGGGGATCTCGGTGACCAGGCGGCGCTCCTGCGGCAGCGAGGGCCCACCGGACGACGGCGTACCGGTCGCGCCGGTCGTGCGGTCGTGCCGGTCACGGTGCTCACGCCCCGACCTCCTTGATCCCCCAGGGGCTGCCGTAGGCGGTCAGCAGGTCCAGGAACGGCACCGCGTCGAAGGCCTCCGGGCCGAGCACGCCGGCGCCGGACCACGCGCCCGTCGCGAGCAGCTCGAGGGCCACCACCGGGTTGACCGCGGTCTGCCACACGACGCACTGGTGGCCGTACTCCTGCATCGACCAGGCGTTGTCGACCACGTGGTAGAGGTACGTCGACCGCGGCTCGCCGTCCTTGCCGCGTCCGGTGACCCACACCCCGGCGCAGGTCTTGCCGCTCATCAGCGGGCCCGAGCTCGGCGGGGTTGGGCAGCACCGCCGCCACCACGTCGCGCGGGCTGACCTCGACGCCCTTCGACGCGCACCGGGTCGGTGCGGTCGAGACCGAGCTTGTGCAGCGTCTTGAGCACCTCGATGAACTCGTTGCCCAGGCCGTACTTGAAGGTCGCCCGCTTCGTGTCGAGCCAGCGCGGCATCAGCAGCACCTCCTCGTGCTCGACGTTGACGCACTCGACCGGGCCGATGCCCTCGGGGAAGTCGAAGACCTCCGGCTCGCAGAACGGCGCGGTGGTGTGCCAGGCGCCGTCCTCCCAGACCACCGGCGGGTTGAGGCACTCCTCGATCGTGGTCCAGATCGAGAACGACGGCGCGAAGTCGTAGCCCTCCACCGTGAGGTTGGCCCCGTCGCGCACCCCGAGCTCGTCGATCTCGGAGAACAGGTGGTCGGCGGCGTAGCGGGCGAGCACGTCGGAGAGCCCCGGCTCCACCCCGATGCCCACCAGGGCCAGCCGCCCGGCCGACTCCCACTGGTCGGCGACCGCGAACTGCTCGTCGCCGAGCTTCACGCCCGCTCTTCTCGTACGGCGCCTCGGGGTGCGGGTGCGACAGCGACATCGCCATGTCGAGGTAGTCGGCCCCGGCCTCGCCCGCCCCGGTGAAGATCGGCATCACGAAGCGCGGGTCGACCGCGTTCATCACGTGGGTGATGGCGTGCTCGCGGCACAGCGCCGTGACCGAGGCCGCGTCGGAGGCGTCGACCCGGGCGGCGGCGAACCGCTCGTCGACGGCGGCGGCCCGCTCGGCGCTCGGCCAGGTCGTAGTCGGCGACGACGATCGCCTCGAAGAAGTCGCGGCGGGCGGCGATCGCCGCGAACGCCGCGCCGACGCCACCCGCGCCGACGAGCAGGATCCTCATCGTGCCCACGCCCTACTCCTGACCGATGTAGGACATGACGTGCTTGATGCGCGTGTAGTCCTCGAGGCCGTACATCGACAGGTCCTTGCCGTAGCCGGAGTGCTTGAAGCCGCCGTGCGGCATCTCGGAGACGAACGGGATGTGGGTGTTGATCCACACCGCCCCGAAGTCGAGGCGCCGCGACATCCGCATCGCGCGGGCGTGGTCGTTGGTCCAGACGCTGGAGGCCAGGCCGTACTGGACGTCGTTGGCCCAGCGCAGCGCCTCGGCCTCGTCGGTGAACTTCTGCACGGTCATCACCGGGCCGAAGATCTCGTTCTGGATCTGCTCGTCGTCCTGGCGCAGCCCGGAGACGACGGTCGGCTCGTAGAAGTAGCCGGTGGCGCCCTGGCGGCTGCCGCCGGTGGCGATCGTGGCGTGGTCGGGCAGGCGGTCGACCATCCCGCTGACGTGCGCCAGCTGGTTGGCGTTGTTGAGGGGGCCGTAGAAGACGTCCTCGTCGTCGGGCATGCCGGTCGGCATCCCGCGGGCCGCCTCGGCGAGCGCGGCGACGAACTCGTCGTGGATGCCGGGGGCGACCAGCACCCGGGTGGCGGCGGTGCAGTCCTGCCCGGCGTTGAAGAGGCCCGCACCGGCGATGCCCTCGGCGGCCTTGGCGATGTCGGCGTCGTCGAAGACGATCACCGGCGCCTTGCCGCCGAGCTCGAGGTGCACCTTCTTCAGGTCGGCGGCCGCGGTGCCGGCGACCTCCATGCCGGCGCGCACCGACCCGGTGATCGGCGACCATCTGCGGCGTCGGGTGCTCGACCAGCGCGCGGCCGGTGTCGCGGTCGCCGCAGACGACGTTGAGCACGCCCGGGGGCAGGAACTCCTGGCAGATCTCGGCCAGCAGCGTCGAGGACGCCGGGGTGGTGTCGCTCGGCTTGAGCACGACGGTGTTGCCGGCGGCCAGCGCCGGCGCGATCTTCCAGATCATCATCATCAGCGGGTAGTTCCACGGCGTCACCTGACCCACGACGCCGATCGGCTCGCGGCGCACCCAGGAGGTGTGGTCGGCCAGGTACTCCCCCGCCGACCTGCCCTCCAGCACCCGGGCCGCGCCGGCGAAGAACCGGAAGTGGTCGGAGGCGTACGGCATCTCCTCCTCCATCGTCAGCGCCAGCGGCTTGCCGGTGTCGCGGCACTCCACGGCGTTGATCTCCTCGATCCGGTCCTCGATCGCGTCGGCGATGCGCAGCAGGGCCCGGGCCCGGTCCTGCGGGGTGGTCTCCCAGCCCCAGCCCTCGAAGGCGGCGTCCGCGGCGGCGTACGCGCGGTCGACGTCCTCGCTCCCCGACATCGGGGCCTGGGCGTAGACCTCGCCGGTGGTCGGGTCGATGACGTCGTACGTCGCTCCCGACGCGGCGGCGACGAGCTCGCCGTTGATGACGTTGCTGAAGGTGGTGTCGGCCATGGACGGGAGACTAGCGAGGTGACTACGGAATCTGTAGGTCTGACGGGAAGTCGAGATGGATTTCGTCGTCAGGTCGGCGGTCGACCGGCTTTATCGGCACTCCTCACTTGCGAAAGAGCCCTTTTCCGGAGCACGATGGAGGCATGGACTACGACCACCTGCAGCAGGCCGCCAAGGACCACCTGTGGATGCACTTCACCCGGCACGGCCAGTACGCCGAGTCCGACGTCCCGGTGATCGTGAAGGGCGAGGGCGCCTACCTCTGGGACGCCAAGGGCCGCCGCTACCTCGACGGCCTCGCCGGGCTCTTCGTCAGCCAGCTCGGCCACGGCCGCACCGACCTCGCCGAGACCGCCGCCAAGCAGGCCTCCGAGCTGGCCTTCCACCCGCTGTGGTCCTACGCGCACCCCAGCGCCATCGAGCTGGCCGCGAAGATCGCCGGCTACGCGCCCGGCGACCTCAACCGGGTCTTCTTCACCAGCGGCGGCGGCGAGGCCGTCGAGACCGCGTGGAAGCTGGCCAAGAACTAC
Organism: uncultured Actinomycetota bacterium; assembly: GCA_963834285.1. Taxonomy (GTDB): domain Bacteria; phylum Actinomycetota; class Actinomycetes; order Propionibacteriales; family Nocardioidaceae; genus Nocardioides. Next base: position 188,788 of record CAWIAZ010000002.1, read on the forward strand.
TTCAAGCTCACCGGCAAGCCGATGAAGCACAAGGTGATCAGCCGCGCGATCGCCTACCACGGCACCACCCAGGGCGCGCTGTCGATCACCGGCCTGCCCGGCCTCAAGGCGCAGTTCGAGCCGCTGGTGCCCTCGACCTTCCGGGTGCCCAACACCAACTTCTACCGCGCCGACGGAGATGACCGGCGGCTTCCTCGACGGCAGCGACCCCGAGGCGTTCGGCCGCTGGGCCGCCGACCAGATCGGGATCGCGATCGAGAACGAGGGCGCCGACACCGTGGCCGCGGTCTTCCTCGAGCCGGTGCAGAACGCCGGCGGCTGCTTCCCGCCGCCTCCGGGCTACTTCCAGCGGGTCCGCGAGATCTGCGACGAGTACGACGTGCTGCTGGTCTCCGACGAGGTCATCTGCGCCTTCGGCCGGCTCGGCCACATGTTCGGCGCCGAGCGCTACGGCTACCAGCCCGACATCATCACCTGCGCCAAGGGCCTCACCTCGGGCTACTCGCCGCTGGGCGCGATGATCGCCACCGACCGGCTGATGGAGCCGTTCCTGCACGGCGACGCCACGTTCGCCCACGGCTACACCTTCGGCGGCCACCCGGTCTCGACCGCGGTCGGGCTGCGCAACCTCGAGATCTTCGAGGAGGAGCACGTCCTCGAGCACGTCCGCGACAACGAGGGCGCCTTCCGCACCACGCTCGAGCGGCTCAAGGACCTGCCGATCGTCGGCGACGTCCGCGGCGACGGGTTCTTCTACGGCATCGAGCTGGTCAAGGACAAGGCCACCAAGGAGACCTTCACCGACGAGGAGTGCGAGCGGCTGCTCTACGGCTTCGTGTCCAAGCAGCTCTTCGCCGAGGGCCTCTACTGCCGCGCCGACGACCGCGGCGACCCGGTCGTCCAGCTCGCCCCGCCGCTGATCTGCGACCAGTCGCACTTCGACGAGATGGAGCAGATCCTGCGGGTCGTGCTCGACAAGGCCGGCACGCTCGTCTGAGACGCCTGGGCCCGTCCCTCGCCCAACTCTCGCGACCCCGCGACCCCGCGCCCCGACCCGTGACCCGATCCTGCACAGGAGCCCCGTGAGCACTCTCATCCCGCACTGGCGTGACGGCGCCCGGTGGCCCGGCCTCACCCCCGAGCCCGGCGCGTCTCGCCGACGTCTACGACCCGGCGACCGGCACGGCGACCGGACGGGTCGCGCTCGCCTCCGGCGCCGAGGTCGACGCCGTGCTCGCCGACGCGGTCGTGGCCGGGCGGGCCTGGGCGGAGGCCTCGCTGTCCCGGCGCACGTCGGTGATGTTCGCCTTCCGGGAGGCGCTGCACCGCCGGCGCGAGGAGGTCGCCGCCGTCATCACCGCCGAGCACGGCAAGGTGCTCGACGACGCGCTGGGCGAGGTGCAGCGCGGGCTCGAGGTCGCGGAGTTCGCGTGCGGGGCGCCGCACCTGCTCAAGGGCGGCTTCAGCGAGGGCGTCTCGAGCGGTGTCGACGTGCACTCGATGCGGCAGCCGCTGGGCGTGGTGGCGGTGATCTCGCCGTTCAACTTCCCGGCGATGGTGCCGCTGTGGTTCGTGCCGGTGGCGATCGCCTGCGGCAACGCCGTGGTGCTCAAGCCGTCGGAGAAGGACCCCTCGACCTCGCTGCTCCTCGCCGAGATCTGGGCCGAGGCGGGGCTGCCCGACGGGGTCTTCAACGTGGTCCAGGGCGACAAGGTCGCGGTCGACGCGCTGCTCACCCACGATGACGTCAAGGCGGTGTCGTTCGTCGGCTCGACCCCCGTGGCGCGCTACGTCTACGAGACCGGCACCGCCCACGGCAAGCGCGTCCAGGCGCTCGGCGGCGCCAAGAACCACATGGTGGTGCTACCCGACGCCGACCTCGACGCCGCCGCCGACGCCGCGGTCTCCGCGGGCTTCGGCTCGGCCGGGGAGCGGTGCATGGCGATCTCGGCGCTGGTCTGCGTCGACCCCGTCGCCGACCGGCTGGTGCCGATGATCGCGTCGCGGATGGCCGCCCTGGTGACCGGCGACGGCCGCCGCGGCAGCGACATGGGCCCGCTGGTGACCGGCGTGCACCGCGACAAGGTGGCGTCGTACGTCGAGGCCGGGGCCGCCGAGGGCGCCACGGTCGTGGTCGACGGCCGCGGCGTGCAGCCGGACGGCGAGCCGAGCGGCTTCTGGCTGGGCCCGACCCTGCTCGACCACGTCGAGACCTCGATGTCGGTCTACACCGACGAGATCTTCGGGCCGGTGCTGTCGGTGCTGCGGGTGCCGACGTACGACGCGGCCCTCGCGCTGGTCAACGCCAACCCCTACGGCAACGGCACCGCGATCTTCACCCACGACGGCGGCGCCGCGCGGCGCTTCCAGCACGAGGTGGAGGTCGGCATGGTCGGGGTCAACGTGCCGATCCCGGTGCCGATGGCCTACTACTCCTTCGGCGGGTGGAAGAGCTCGCTGTTCGGCGACTCGCACGCCCACGGCACCGAGGGCGTCCACTTCTACACCCGCGGCAAGGTGGTCACCTCCCGCTGGCCCACGCCCGACCTCCCCCGTCCCGGCATCGACCTCGGCTTCCCGAACCACTCCTGAGCCCCGCCACTCCACGGCACGAGCGCGGCCCGGTCAGGAGTCGAAGCCGAGCCCGGCGGCGTCGAGGCCGCGCAGCCAGAGGTTGCGGCGCCCGCCCGAGCGGTCGGCGCGGTCGAGCGACCAGCGGGTGAGGTTGATGCCGGCCGAGCGCAGCGGCTCGGGAGGGAACGGCAGCGGCCGCTCGCGGACCATCCGCAGCCGGGTGCGCTCGGTGTCGGCGCCGTCGAGCAGGTCGAGCACCACCTGCGCGCCGAACCGCGAGGCGGCGACGCCGAGCCCGGTGTAGCCCAGCGCGTAGCCGACCCGCCCGGCCACCGCGGTCCCGAAGAACGCGGAGAAGCGGGTGCAGGTGTCGATCACGCCGCCCCAGCGGTGCGTGAACCGGATCCCCTCCAGCTGCGGGAACGTCTCGAGGAAGTGCTCGGCGAGCAGCCGGTGGGTGCGCTCGCGCTGCTCGAGCCGAGGGTCGATGCGGCTGCCCCAGTGGTAGACCGCGTCGTAGCCGCCCCACAGGATCCGGTCGTCGCGGGTGAGCCGGTAGTAGTGGAACTGGTTCGCGGCGTCGCCGATCCCCTGCCGACCCGACCACCCGACGGCCGCCTTCTGCGCGGCGCTCAGCGGCTCGGTCATCAGCACGTGGTCGTAGACCGGCACCGACATCAGCCGCAGCCGGCGCAGCAGCGGCGGGAAGGCGTTGGTGGCCAGCACGACCCGGCCCGCGTGCACCCACCCCGACCCGTAGGCGTTGCGCGTCGCCAGCCCGACACCGGAACCCGAGCGCTCCAGCCCGACCACCTGCGTCTGCTCGTGCACGACCACCCCGGCGTCGAGGCAGGCCTGGCGCAGGCCCCACGCCAGCCGCGCCGGCTCGACCAGCGCCGTGCCGTGCGGCTCGCTCAGCGCCCCGAGGTACGTCGGCGACGCGACCTCGGCCCGGGCCTCGTCGGCGTCGAGCCAGGTCGCCTCGGTGCCGTGCTCGGCCAGGGCGTCCGCCAGCTCGCGCAGCTCCGTCACGTGGTGCGGCCGGGTGGCGACCGTCAGCTCGCCGGTCGCCCGCCAGTCGCAGTCGATCCGCAGCCGGTCGATCGTCGCCCCGATCTCGGCGAGGTTGTCGGCCCCGAGCCGGTCGAGCTGCGCCAGCTCGTCGGGCCAGCGCTCGAGGCCGTTGCCGAAGCCGTGGGTGAGGCTGGCCGAGGCGAACCCGCCGTTGCGGCCGCTGGCCTGGCCCCCGCACGCTCCCGCCTCGATCAGCAGCACCGACGCGGAGGGGTCGCGCTCGCGGGCCAGCAGCGCGGTCCACAGCCCGGTGTAGCCGCCACCGACGACCACCAGGTCGGCGCTCGCGTCGCCGACGAGGGCGGGCAAGCGGCTCCGGACGCTGCGGGTCGTCGAGCCAGAAGGTCCGGGGTGCGGCGTCGGCCAGCGCCCGGTCGACCAGCGATGCCGACACCGACGCCGGGAGCGACGCCGGGTCCTCGTCACACCAGCGCCCGGCTGCGCCGCCGGTTGTTCACCTCGACGCCGACCACGATCACGACCGAGACCACGAACATCAGCGTGCCGACGACGTTGACCTGCATCGGCACCCCGCGCTGGGCGGCGCCCCAGACGTACATCGGGAAGGTCGTGGTGGTGCCGGCGTTGAGGTTGGTGATGATGAAGTCGTCGAAGGACAGCGAGAAGCTGAGCAGCGCGGCGCCCAGGATCCCGGGGAAGACCAAGCGGGAACGTGACCCGCCAGAAGGTCTGCTGCGGCGAGGCGTACAGGTCCATGGCCGCCTGCTCGAGGGTGTCGTCCATGCCGGCGAGCCGCGACCGGATGGTCACCACCACGAACGACAGGCAGAACATGATGTGGGCGATCAGGATGGTCCAGAAGCCCAGCTGCCCGGCGTAGCCGGAGGCCACGAACAGCGCCAGCAGCGAGGAGCCGAGCACGATCTCGGGCGCGGCCATCGGCAGGAAGATCAGCAGGTTGGACGCCGAGCGACCGACGAAGTCGTGCCGCACCAGCGCGAAGCCGGCCAGGGTGCCCATCACGGTCGCGACGAGGGTGGCGAGCAGCCCGATCTCGATCGAGCGCACCAGGGCCGAGCACATCCCCTCGGCGGCGCAGGGGTTCGCCCAGTTGTCGAGGGTGAAGGCGTCGAACCGGTAGACGTTGCGGCTGTCGGGGGCGTTGAAGCTCATCAGGACCACGACCGCGATCGGCACGAACGTGTAGACGAGCACGAGCAGCCCGAGGAACAGCACCAGCCGCTCGCGGACCCAGCGGCCGATCACAGCAGCTCCTCGGTGCCGGCCCGGCGGACGTAGAACAGCACCATCACCACGATGATCACCATCAGCAGCATCGAGAGCGCCGCGGCCGAGGGGTAGTCGTTGGCGTCGGTGAACTGGCTCTGGATGACGCTGCCGATCATCCGCTGGTTGGGGCTGCCCAGGAGCTGGGCGTTGATGTAGTCGCCGACCGCCGGGATGAAGGTCAGCAGCGTGCCCGAGACCACCCCCGGCAAGCGACAGCGGCCAGGTGACCTTGAAGAAGCCGACGACCGGGTGGGCGTAGAGGTCGGAGGACGCCTCGATCAGCCGGGGGTCGATCTTGTCGATGCTGGCGAAGAGCGGCAGCACCATGAACGGCAGGAAGTTGTAGGTCAGCCCGGCCACCACCGCGACCGGCGTGGCCAGCAACCGTCCGTCGTCACCGAGCAGGTTCACGGTCTGGAGCAGGTCGACCACGAGACCGTCGTCGGCCAGGATCAGCTTCCACGACAGGGTGCGCAGGAGGAAGCTGGTGAAGAACGGCGCGATGACCAGCACCAGCATCAACATCTTCCAGCGCCCGGCCTTGAAGGCGATGGCGTAGGCCAGCACGTAGCCGAGGACCAGGCAGAGCAGGGTGGCGACCGCACCGTAGGCCAGCGACCGCACGAACGGCTGCCAGTAGGCCCGGATCGCGTCGACGTAGTTGGCGACGTGGTAGGTCATCTCGTAGCCGCGGAAGTCCGAGCCCGCCGGGTCGTAGAGGCTGGTGGCGAGCAGGGAGTAGAAGGGGACGACGAAGAAGACCGCCAACCAGGCCACGGCCGGCACCAGCAGCAGGTAGCCGACGAGCCCGCGCCGCCTCCCGGTCGTCGCCGCGGGTGCGGCGGCCATCAGGCGTCGCCCTTCTGCGCACCCGCGCCCGACGTCCTGGGACGCGTCGAGCAGGAAGGCGTACTCGGGGCGCCACGACAGCTCCACCTGGTCGCCGGTGGCGAAGATCCGGGTGCGACCGGTGTTCTGGGAGAAGACCTGCAGCTCCTGGCCCCACGGCATCCGGACCAGGTACTGGGTGGAGACGCCGTTGAAGCTGACGTCGCTGACCACGCCGCCGGGGATGGTGTTGCCCGGCGCGTCCAGGGCCTGCCCCGGGGTCGCCGATCAGCACCTTCTCGGGGCGGATGCCGATCCACCCGCGCTCGCCGTCGGCGTGCGCGCGGCCGGTCGGGATCGAGACCCCGATGCCGTGCATGTCGACGGTGACCAGGTCGGCGTCGCGGCGCACGACGCTGCCCTCGATCAGGTTGGACTGGCCGAGGAAGTTGGCCACGAACGTCGAGCGCGGGTTCTCGTAGAGCTCCGAGGGAGCGCCCAGCTGCTCGATCAGCCCGCCGTTCATCACCGCGACGGTGTCGGCCATCGTCATGGCCTCCTCCTGGTCGTGGGTGACGTGGACGAAGGTCAGGCCGACCTCGGTCTGGATGCGCTTGAGCTCGATCTGCATCCCGCGACGCAGCTTGAGGTCGAGCGCCCCCAGCGGCTCGTCGAGCAGCAGCACCTCGGGCTTGTTGATCAGGGCCCGGGCCAGCGCGACCCGCTGCTGCTGGCCACCGGAGAGCTGCACCGGCTTCTTGCGGGCCTGGTTGCCGAGCTCGACGAGGTCGAGCATGCCGCGGACCTGCTCGTCGACGTCCTTGGCCTTGCGTCGTCGCAGCCCGAAGGCGACGTTCTCGTAGATGTCGAGGTGCGGGAACAGCGCGTAGCTCTGGAAGACCGTGTTGACCGGACGCCGGTAGGGCTTGGCGTGGGTGATGTCGTGGCCGGCCAGGGTGATGCGTGCCCGAGGTGGGTCGCTCGAGCCCGGCCACCATCCGCAAGCGTGGTCGTCTTGCCGCAGCCCGAGGGACCGAGCAGCGCGAAGAACGAGCCGCGCGGCACGTCGAGGTCGAGGTGGTCGACGGCGGTGAAGGTGGCGAACTCCTTGGTCACCGACCGCAGCCGCAACCCGTCGTACGCCGCGTCCTCGCCGCCGGCCGTCTCCGGACCGCGCGGGCGTGTGGTCAGCCACCTGTGACATCGGCGAACTCTCCTTCGTACTGCGTCGTCTGCGCGGTCGTCGAGCGGCATGAAGTCGAACGCCGCCCGCGAGCGTCTCGTCGTCGGGGAAGATCAGCTGGTTGTCCACGAGCGAGGGATCGACCTTCTCCATCGCCTCCTGGGCGCCCTTGACCGGGCAGATGTAGTTGACCCAGGCGGCGAGCTTGGCGGCGACCTCGGGCTCGTAGTAGTAGTCGATCCACTGCTCGGCGTTGCCGGTGTGCGTGGCGAGGTTGGGCACCATCATGTTGTCGCTCCACAGCACCAGCCCCTCCTCCGGCGTGCGACGAACTTGATGTCGGGGTTCTCGAACTGCAGCTGGATGACGTCGCCGGACCAGGCCTCGCACGCGTAGATGTTCCCGGCGGCGAGGTCCTGGGTGTAGTCGTTGCCGGTGAAGGCCCGGATCTGTCCGCTCGCGACGACCTCGCGCAGCCGCTCGATCGCCACTCCCCACTCGTCGGCGGTGAAGTCGCGGGGGTCGGCCCCGGTCACCGCCAGCAGGAACGACATCGTGTCGCGCATCTCGGTGAGCAGCGTGACCCGGCCCTTGAGGTCGGCGCGCGTCAGCAGCTCCTCGAAGCTGCCGACCTCGCCGGTCTTGGCGGCGTTGTAGGCGATGCCGGTCAGACCGGTCTGCCACGGCGCGTGGTAGGTCAGGTCGGGGTCCCACTGGAGGTCGCGCAGGGGGTCGATCAGGTTGTCGTGCAGGTTGGGTACCCGTGTCGGGGTCGAGCGGCTGGATCCAGCCCAGGCCGATCATCCGGGCCGCCATCCAGTCGGTGAGCATCACCAGGTCGCGCTCGATGGGCTCGCAGGTGCCGAGCTGGTTGCGGACCTTGGCGTAGAACTCGGCGTTGTCGTTGACGTCGTCGGTGTAGGACACCTCGATGCCGGTCGGCGCTGGAAGGTCTGGAAGGTGCCGTTCTCCTTGCGTCGCGGGTCGATGTACTGCGGCCAGTTGGAGACCACGAGCCTGTTCTGCGAGGCGGAGAGGTCGGGCACGGTGCAGGTCGCGGGGTCCTGCTGCGCGCCGCCGACCTCGAAGAGCGGCAGCTTGAGCGAGGCCGCGCTCAGGCCCGGCGAAGGCGAGCGCGCCGCCACCGCGGAGCAGACCGCGGCGCGAGACCGGGGACCGTCGGGGTGCTCGCTCACCTGGCATGGCGCTCCTCGGGGGTCGGATGGCTCGGATCGTGTCATGCAGGCGCGACCGAGGACAAGCGATTCCGTCGAGTTGTCACAGTCGAAGCGACGGAATCCATCGCCGAATCGGTTGGCGAGAGGCGTTCCGATGGGAGCGGTGCGCAGGTAGGTTCATCGTCCATGAGCCCTCGCAGCGACCGCGAACGCCACGCCACGCACCTCGACGACATCTCCAAGGCGATCATCGAGCAGCTGCAGCAGGACGGACGTCGCTCCTACGCCGCGATCGGCAAGGTCGTCGGCCTCTCGGAGGCCGCGGTGCGCCAGCGCGTGCAGCGGCTGGTCGAGGGCGGGGTGATGCAGGTCGTGGCCGTCACCGACCCGCTCGAGATGGGCTTCGCCCGCCAGGCGATGGTCGGGGTGCGGTGCACCGGGCCGCTGGAGCCGGTCGCCGACGCGCTCGCCGAGATCGCCGAGGTGGACTACGTCGTGATCACCGCCGGCTCCTTCGACCTGCTCGTCGAGGTCGTCTGCGAGAGCGACGACCACCTGCTCGAGCTGATCTCCTCGCGGATCCGCACGATCGACGGCGTGGTGGCCACCGAGACCTTCATGTACCTCCAGCTGCGCAAGCAGACCTACTCGTGGGGCGTGCGCTGACGAGCCATCGGTGGTTGAGGCGCGAGCGAAGCGAGCCGACCGCCCGGTGGTTGAGGTGCGAGCGAAGCGAGCCACTGCGGTGGTTGAGGTGCGAGCGAAGCGAGCCACGAAACCCCACGCGGTGCTTGATCAACCCCCGGGGACGGGCGAGCGCACGGAGCCGCCGGGCGTGACCTCGTCATCGCCCTGCAGCGCGGCGCGGAAGCTCGGGGTGGCCTGGAGGGCCACGATGTCGGCGGGCATCTCGATGCCGGCCTCGTCGAGGGCGGACTTGACTGCGTCGATCGCCCGGTGCAGCACGATCCGCGACCCGTGCTGCGGGCGACGCCGTCCAGAACCGGGCCTCGAGGTCGACCGTCGACACCCCGAGGCTCTGGATCAGCGCCTCCGGCGCCGGCTCGGCCTCGACACCTTCGACGCGTCGCGAGCGCCGCCACGATGACGTCGGCCGCCTCGGCGGGGTCGTTCTCGTAGGCGATGCCGACCACGAAGGCGATGCGGCGCCGTTCGAAGTGGGTCTGCACGCGGATCACGTTCTTGTAGACGTCGCGGTTGGGGATCAGGATCAGCTGCCCGTCGAAGGTCTTGATCCGGGTCTCGCGGATCGTGATCGCCTCGACGGTGCCGGTGTGCCCCTGCACCTCGATCTGGTCGCCGCCGGCGAACGGCTGGCGGAAGAGCATCAGCATCCCCGACAGCGTGTTCTCCAAGATGTCCTGGAACGCGAAGCCCAGCGCGAGCGAGAAGAACCCGAGGCCGGCCAGCAGGTCGACCGGCTGCACCGACGGGAACGCGATCGCGACGCCTGCCAGCACCGAGACGAAGACCAGCACCCATCCGGCCAGCTTGCTCATGACGTTCGCGAAGCTCGGCGTGTGGCTGCGCGCGAACCACCGCCGCAGCCCCCACCGCAGCAGCCGGGCGAGCGCCACCCGAGGACGACCACCACGATCGCGACCCCGATCCGCGGGAGGGCGCGGACGAGGCTGTCGACCATGCGTTGCGCCGAGTCGGAGATTTCCTCGGTCCAGCCGGAGCCCACCAGGTCAGGTACGGACGCATCGTCTCCCCCTCCGAAGCGCTTCCGCCACCCTAGGGGAACGGGCCAGCGACCCAGCGCGGCGCTTGGTGAGGTGGTGGTTTCGTGGCTCGTCGCTGGCGCTCCTCGCACCTCAACCACCGGACGGTCGCGCCGCCCGGTGGTTGAGGTGCGAGCGAAGCGAGCCACGAAACCCGGGGAAGCACCTCAGACCGACCGGCTAGACGTCGCGCTTGGGCCGCAGCGCCTCGCGGGTGGTGGCGACGGCGCGGGTGGTGTCGTCGTAGGTGCGCTGGGCGACGGCGACGAAGAGGCAGTCGATCGCCATCAGCTGGCTGATCCGCGACGACAGGGCCGCGGCGCGGAAGACGCTGTCGCGGCCGGCGGCGAAGAGCACGTGCGCGGCGTGCCCGGTGAGCGGCGAGCTGCGCGCCCCGGTGATGGCGACGGTGGTCGCGCCCGCTCCCCCGGCGGCGCGCAGGAACGAGACCGCCTCCTCGGTGCGGCCCGAGCTGGACACGGCGATCGCGACGTCGGCCCCGGTCAGCAGCGAGGCCTCGGTGAGCGCCACGTGGTGGTCGGCCGAGGCCCGCGAGGTCAGACCGATCCGGAGCAGCTTGAGGTCGAGGTCGGCCGCCACGAGGGCGGACGCCCCGGCGCCGTAGACGACCACCTTGCGGGCCGCGGCCACCGCGTCGGCGATCCGCTCGATCGCGCCGGCGTCGATGTGGGCGGCGGTCTCGCGGATCGCCTGCTGCTCGGCCCCGGAGATCTTCTCGATCACCTCGCGGATGGAGTCGCCGGGGTCGATGTCACCGGTGACCTGGTGCTGCCGACGGCGCTGGCCACCCGCCGCTGCGAGCGCCAGCCGGAGGTCGGCGTACCCCGCGAACCCCAGCGCCCGGGCCGCACGCACGATCGTGGCCTCGCTCGCGCCCACCAGCCCGGCGAGCTGGTGGATGGTGGAGCGCGACACCGTCTCCGGGTCGTCGAGGGCGAGCCCGGCCACCCGGGCTGCGGCCGGCGGCAGCGACGGCAGCCGGGTGCGGATGAGGGCGGTGAGCGCGTCGCTGTCGACGTCCTCGGAGCGCCTGGTCGGTCATCGCCCGTCCCGCTCCACGACGTGAATGAAACTATTCCTTCATGTAACTCAGACTAGGTGAAGGTAATTGACATCACGCCGCGACGCGACCTACCTTTCCCGGAATGTCACGCCATCTCGGGCGCCAGGCCGCCCCTCCCACCCCCTCGTCGGACGCCGCCCTCGGCACGCTCCGCACCGAGACCGCGTCGCCCGACTCCGAGGCCCTCGACACGCTCAGCGTCGGCGAGGCGCTGGCGCTGCTCAACGCAGCCGACCGCACGGTCGCCGACGCGGTCGCCGACGCGCTGCCCGCCATCGCTGACGCCGTCGACGCTCACCAGCGCAGCCCTCGCGGCCGGCGGGCGCCTGGTCTACCTCGGCGCCGGCACCAGCGGCCGCCTCGGCCTGCTCGACGCGGTCGAGTGCCCGCCGACCTTCGGCACCGACCCCGACCAGGTCGTGGCGGTGATGGCCGGCGGCGACGGCGCCTTCGGACTCGCCGTCGAGGGCGCCGAGGACCGCGCCGACGACGGCGTCCGCGACCTCGCGGCGCTGGCCCTCACCCCGGCCGACGTCGTCGTCGGCCTCGCGGCCAGCGGGCGCACGCCGTACGTCGTCGGCGGGCTCGACCACGCCCGGTCGGTGGGGGCCGGCACCGTCTCGGTGGCCTGCAACCCCGGGGCCCTGATCAGCCGGCACGCCGACGTCGCCATCGAGGTCGACACCGGCCCCGAGGTGCTCACCGGGTCGACCCGGCTCAAGGCCGGCACCGCCCAGAAGCTCGTGTGCAACATGCTCACGACCGCGTCGATGGTCCGGCTGGGCAAGGTCTACCGCAACCTGATGGTCGACCTGCAGCCCACCAACGACAAGCTGCTCGACCGCGCCCGCCGCATCGTCGAGGCCGCCACCGGCGCCGACGCAGGCCGCGGCCGCCGCCGCGCTCGCGGCCGCCGGCCAGCACCCCAAGACCGCGATCGTGATGCTGCTCGCCGGCACCGACGCCACCGCGGCCCGCTCCGCCCTCGCCGCCGACCGACGGCAAGGTCCGCGAGGCCCTCGCCCGGCTCGCGACCTGACTCCACGGCCTGACTCCACCGCACCACCTCTCGGAAGGCTCCCTTCGTGCAGACCCTCGACCTGATCGTCATCGTCGTCTACCTCGCCGGCTCCGCCTGGCTCGGCCTGCGGCTCTCCGGCAAGCAGCAGAACCTCAAGGGCTACTTCCTCGGCAACCGCGACCTGCCGTGGTGGGCGGTCTGCCTCTCGGTGGTCGCGACCGAGACCAGCGCCCTGACCGTGATCAGCGTGCCGACGGTGGCCTACCTCGGCAACGTCACCTTCCTCCAGGTCGCGCTCGGCTACCTGATCGGCCGGATCGTCGTCGCGTTCGTGCTGCTGCCGCGCTACTACCGCGGCGAGATGACCACGGCCTACGCCTACCTCGGCCTGCGGTTCGGCCGGGGCATGCAGGGCACGGCCTCGGTCGCGTTCGTGTTCACCCGACTGCTGGCCGACGGTGTGCGGCTCTTCGCCGCCGCGATCCCGATGAAGGTGATCCTCGACGGCTTCGGCGTCGACCTGTCGTTCTTCGCGATCATCGCGATCCTCGGCCTGGTCACGGTGGCCTACACGTTCGTCGGCGGGATCCGGGCCGTGGTCTGGGTCGACGTGCTGCAGATGAGCCTGTACGTCGTCGGCGGGGTGATCGCGCTGGTGTTCCTCACCACCAAGCTCGACGTGCAACTTCGTCGCCGCGGCGGCCGACGCCGGCAAGACCCAGGTGCTCGACTTCAGCTCCAACCCGATCTCGGCGCCGTACGCGTTCGTCACCGCGGTCATCGGCGGTGCGCTGCTGTCCACCGCCTCGCACGGCGCCGACCAGATCATCGTCCAGCGGCTGCTGACCTGCCGCACGCTGCAAGGACGCCCAGCGCGCCGTGATCGGCAGCGCGGTCGTGGTCTTCGTGCAGTTCGCGCTGTTCCTCGCCGTCGGGCTCGGCCTGTGGAGCTACTACGAGGGCCGCTCCCCCGAGGAGCTCGGGCTGCCAGACCGGCGACCAGATCTTCCCGACGTTCATCGTCGACGTCCTCCCCGCGGGCATCTCGGGGCTGCTGCTCGCCGGCATCATGGCCTCGGCCATGAGCACGCTCTCCTCGTCGCTGTCGGCGCTGTCGTCGTCGACGATGACCGACCTCTACGAGAAGTTCAGCGCGCCGCACCCTCACCGACGCCGAGGGGCTGCGCCTGGGCCGGATCTTCACCCTCGGCTGGGGGCTGGTCTTCATCGGCGCCGCCGCGCTCTTCACCGGCACCGACAACCCCGTCGTCGAGCTCGGGCTCAGCGTCGCCGGGCTCACCTACGGCGGCCTGCTCGGGTCGTTCTTCCTCGGGCTGTGGGTGCGCAAGGCCCGCCAGCCCGACGCGGTCGTGGGCTTCGCGACCGCGGTGGCGGTGATGTCCTACCTCTTCCTCTTCCAGCGCGACCTGGTCGGCTTCACCTGGTACACCGCGATCGGCGTCGTCATCACGCTCACCGTCGGCTGGCTGCTCTCCCGTCGCCACGCCGACGACTCGCCGCTGGCCGACCGCACGGCCGACGAGGAGACGCGGCTGACCGGGCAGGCCGAGCGGACGAACTGCAGCGATGACCACCCGGATGGCCCAGGAGGTCGCCGAGCAGCCCGACGCCGACCACCCCCGGGGTCTCGCCCAGGTCACCAGCACCGCCCGCGACTGACCCCGACCGGCTCGTCCGGCGGTGCTCGTCCGTGGTGGTTTCGTGGCTCGCTCCGCTCGCACCTCAACCACCGGGGGTGACCGGTGGTCGAGGTGCGAGGAGCGCCCGGGTTCCTCCGGGGTGGTTTCGTGGTCGACTGCGACGACCGGGGCGTCCGGTGGTCGAGGTGCGAGGAGCGCCGGGGATCGTCCGGTGGTTGAGGTGCGAGGAGCGCAAGCGACGAGCCACGAAACCACCCCCCGCCACGACGATCCGATGCGGTCAGTCGGACTCCACCAGCGCGACCAGGTCCGCGATCGAGTCCACGACGCGGGTCGGCCGGTAGGGGAAGGTGTCGACCTGCTCGGGGCGGGTCGAGCCGGTGGTGACCAGGACGGTGCGCAGGCCGGCCTCGAGACCGCTCTTGATGTCGGTGTCCATCCGGTCACCGATCATCACCGTGGTCTCCGAGTGCGCCTCGAGCCGGTTGAGCGCGCTGCGCATCATCAGCGGGTTGGGCTTGCCCACGTAGTAGGGCTCGCGGTTGGTGGCGGTGCTGATCAACGCAGCCACCGAGCCGGTGGCCGGCAGCTTGCCCTGCGGGCTCGGTCCGCTCGGGTCGGGGTTGGTGGCGATGAACCGGGCGCCGGCGTCGATCAGCCGGATGGCGCGGGTGATCGCCTCGAAGGAGTAGGTCCGGGTCTCGCCCAGCACCACGTAGTCGGGGTCGTGGTCGGTCATCACGTAGCCGATGTCGTGCAGCGCGGTGGTCAGGCCCGCCTCCCCCACGACGTACGCCGCCCCGCCCGGCCGCTGGTCGTTCAGGAAGTCGGCGGTGGCCAGGGCCGAGGTCCAGATCGCCTCCTCGGGCACGTCGATGCCGCTGCGCAGCAGCCGTACCCGCAGGTCGCGCGGGGTGAAGATCGAGTTGTTGGTGAGCACCAGGAACGGGAGGTCGCGGCGCTTGAGGGCCTCGATGAACTCCTGGGCGCCAGGGATCGGCTCCTCCTCGTGCACCAGGACGCCGTCCATGTCGGTCAGCCAGGTCTCGACCGGTCGTTGCTCGCTCACGGGTCCATCATGGTGCATCGGCGACGCCATCGCCTCCCGCCTGGGCTGAGGGATCGGGAATCCCATGAGGTCCTGGGATTCCCCACCTGATCGCCCTCTGCAGAGGCAGAACAGGTCGAGGAAAGGCCGATCAGGTCCCCCACACGTGCCCGGCGTCGCCCCGCGGCGTCGCGCCGCACGTGCCCGGCGTCGCCCAGCGCGGCGTCGCGCGGCCGGGCCCCGTCAGCGACGGGGCAGGAGCACCGTCATCTTCCCGTTGTCGCCGTGCCGGTCCTCGAGCCAGCCCCCGAGACCCTCGACGATCAGCCGGGCGCGCCGGATGTAGGGGTCCTCGGCATCCTGGCCGTGCGGGCGCGGCTCGTGGTCGGCGAAGAGATCGATGCGCAGCGTGGTCGCGTCACCCTCGAGCACCAGGCGCACGTCGCCGAGCCCGTGGGCCAAGGTGTCCTCGAGGAGCATGTCGAGGACGGTCTCGACCGGCCCGGGGGTGAACAGCAGGTCGTGCTCACCCTCGACCGCGGCGGAGAAGCCCCGGTGACGGTGGTCGAGCGCGTTGGCCCAACGCTGGGCGGAGACGGTGGCCAGGTCGCGCAGCGGGATCTCTGCGCCGGCCATGATCGCCGAGGCCCGCGCCAGGTCGACCAGCTCGCCCGCGGCCGCGTCGAGCTCCTCGACGGCCTGGAGCCCGCGGGCCGCGGCAGCCCGCGCGTCGGCGGAGACGTCGTCGCTGACGACCAGCTCGTCGAGCTGCAGGCGCAGGCTGGTGAGCGGCGTGCGGAGCACGTGCGAGGCGTGCAGGGCGAAGCGCTGCTCCCGCTCGAGCCGGTCGCGGAGCTGGCCGGCGCTGTTGCCGAGCGCCCGGGCGATGGCCTGGGCCTCGGGGTTGCCGGACGTCGGCAGGTCGAGGTCGAACCGTCCGCGGCCGAGCGCGGCCGCGGCGACGGCGAGCTGCCGGAAGGGCTGCGACAGCGAACGCGAGATCAGGTAGCCCACCACCCCCGACAGCAGCGTCACCGCCGCCACGAGCAGCAGCTTGGTCGACAGCGGCCCGCCGACGACCTCGAACGGGGTGAGGGACGTGCGCTGGACGAGCACGTAGCCGCCGTCGAAGGGCATCGTCGACGACACGATGTTGCCGCCGTCGTAGTCGTCGCCCACGACGACGAGCGGTGTCGTCGCCCTGGACGACCTCGAGGCGCTCGTCGGTCGAGACCAGCGGGGACAGCAGCGCCTCGTCGACCGGTCGACCGGCGACGATGCGCTCGTCGACCAGGGCGGCGACGCCGCTGGCCGCGACGGCGACGTGGCGGCTGTCGCGCTCGCGCCAGACACCTTCCTGGGCGTAACCGGCGATGAGGGCGGCCCCGAGCACGAGGCACAGTGTGAGCAGGACGAAGGCAGCCGTCAGCCGTTCACGCATCGGGGCCTTCGAGACGGAACCCCACACCTCGCACGGCCACCACGCGCTCGGTCACGCCGACGCTGTCGAGCTTCTGGCGCAGGCGCCCGATCGTGACGTCGAGGGTCTTGGTCGAGCCGTACCAGTTCTCGTCCCAGACGTCGGCCATCAGCTTGCCGCGGGAGACCACCTTGTCGCGGTTGGCGGCGAGGATCGACAGCACGTCGAACTCCTTGCCGGTCAGCGGCACCTCGTCGTCGCCGGAGTAGACCCGGCGCGCAGCCACGTCGATGCGCAGCCCGCCCTCGGGGACCTCCTCGCCCGCGGCCGCGGCGCCTCCGGTGCGGCGCAGCAGCGCCCGCACGCGGGCCTGCAGCTCGGCCAGCCCGAACGGCTTGGCGAGGTAGTCGTCGGCGCCGTAGTCGAGGCCGACCACGCGGTCGAGCTCACCGGCCCGGGCGGTCACGATCATGATGGCGCCGTCGTAGCCCGCCGAGCGCGCCTTGCGGCAGACCTCGAGCCCGTCCATGTCGGGGAGCCCCAGGTCGAGGATGACCACCTCGACGTTGCCGAGGCCCATCTCCTCGAGCGCCTTCTCGCCGGTCTCGACCCAGAGGACCTCGTAGCCCTCTCGCTCCAGCGTGCGGACGAGTGGGAAGGCGATGTCCTCCTCGTCCTCGACGACCAGCACCCGGTGAACCATGCCTGGAGCATAGGCGTTCGCGCTCAGGGCTCATCGGACCAACTCGCTCAGCACTCCCCGGGCGCGAGGGTGCGGGAGGCCCCCGAGGTCGCGTCTGGCCGCCACGAGCAGCGTCACCGCCGCCACCATCGCCAGCATGGCCCAGGCCCACCAGCCGGGCCCGCTGAGGAACGGCAGGCCGACGAACGGGACGGCGAGCTCGACCCGGGACAGCGTCGGGTAGTCGCGGGTCGAGAGCCGGGCCGCGGCGGAGGTCTCGTTCTGGTCGCCCTGAGCCCGCACGACGCCGGGCGCCAGGGCGACGACCTGCTGGGTGACGAGCGACCCGCTCTCGGTGCCGGTCGCGACGACTGACGCCCGACGGTCGCCGGACCCGCCGGCCGCCGCCGGGTCCGGGGCGCGTAGGTGATCAGGTCGCCCACCTCCAGGTCGCCGACCGGGACCCGGCGCTCGAAGACCATCGTGCCGCGGGCCAGGTCGTCGCCGAGGTCGGAGGAGACGATGTAGCGCTCGAGACCCAACATGGTGGGCAGGACGGCCAGCAGGGTCACCGGGGCGAGCAGCCCGATCACGAGCAGACCCCACATCCGCGGCCTGCGCGCGCGGGGGGCAGGCAACGCCGTGATCTCCATCGACAACTCCCGTACTCTCCCTGACGGCCGGTGCCGTCCCCATGACACCGCCCGAGGGGCGGTGCACGACAGGACCGCTCGTCAGGCGTTCCCCCCGGACACGCCTGACGACCTCCGCAGCTCACCCGGGACGGAGCCCCGGACGACGGGCTGCACCAAGACGTGGTCCCCCAACGACGACTCGGCACAGACCTTCGGCGGCAACCGCCGAAGGTCTCGCCCGCGACGGTGGTCTTGCTGTGTGCTCCGAGCCTAGGAGGGGCGCGGACACGAGCCCACCACGGTGGGTGAACCGTTCGGTAACAATGCGCGGGGCACACCGGACGCGTCGCGGCGACGGTCGGCCCACGTGGTCAGCCGAACAGGTCCCCCCGGTCGACCACCCGCTCGAGCACCTCGTCGAAGCGCAGCTGCGTGAGCCCCCAGGGGTCGTCGGCACCCGCGGCGACCTCGTCCCAGGACACCGGCGCAGCCACGAAGGGGCGTTCCTTCCCGCGCAGCGAGTACGGCGCGATCGTGGTCTTCGACCCCGCGTTCTGCGACCAGTCGAGGAAGACCTTGCCGCTGCGACGGCTCTTGGTCATCGTGGCCGTCACGTCGCGCGGGTGGTCGCGCTGGAGGTCCTCGGCGACCGTCTTGGCCAGCGCCGTGGCGTCGTCGCTGGGCATCCGCCTCGGCAGGTCGGCGTAGAGGTGGAGACCCTTGCTCCCGCTGGTGACCGGCCTCGCCGTCAGCCCCCGCTCGGCGAGGACGTCGCGCACCAGCAGCGCCACCTGGCAGCACTCGTGCAGCCCGGCCGGGTCACCGGGGTCGAGGTCGATGACGATCCGGTCGGCGTTGCGGGGCCGGCCGTTGCGACCGACGGTCCACTGGTGCACGTGCAGCTCCAGCGCGGCCAGGTTGACCAGCCAGGTCAGGGTCGCGAGGTCGTCGACCACCGGGAAGGTGAGCTCGCCCTCGCCGGTGCCGGCGCGGCGTCCGCTCGTCGGGCACGGTCACGGTGCGCACCCACGACGGCGTGCCGGCGGGGACGTTCTTCTCGAAGAAGCTCATCCCCTCCACGCCGTGCGGCCATCGGATCCGGGTGACCGCGCGGTCGGCCAGGTGCGGCAGCATCGTCGGGGCGATCTGGGCGTAGTAGTTGAGCACCTCGCCCTTGGTGGTGCCGGTGCGCGGGTAGAGCACCTTGCTCGAGGTTGCTGATCCGCAGCGTGCGGCCCTCGACGTCGACGAGGACCTCGACCTTCTCGTACGGCTCCTTCGCCGGCATCAGAGGTCCTCCGGCGTCAGGTCGTCGCGGACGCCGCGGTAGGACGGCTGCCGCAGCCGGGCGTAGCCGGTGCCGTGGGTGTCGACGTCGACCACGACCGTGGGCTCCACCCAGCGGGTGCCCCGGGCGTCGACGCGACGGCACCTCGTCGACGAACGGGCTGTCGGCGCGGGCTCGCGGGGCGAGCAGCTCGCCCAGGAGCCGCCCGGCTCGGCCGCCGATGCCGCTGCCCACCCGGCCCCGGTAGGCCAGGCCGTCCGGGGTCGGCTCCCCCACCAGCAGGGCGGCCAGCCGGTCGGAGGTGCCCTCCTGCGGACGCCACCCGCCGACCACGTAGGAGAGCCGGTGCCGGTGGGCGAGCTTGCGCCAGTGCGGGCTGCGCTGGCCGAAGGCGTAGCGGCTGTCGAGGCGCTTGCTCACGATGCCCTCCAGGCCCTGCTGGAGGGTGGCGTCGAAGAGCATCGGCCCGTCGTCGTACGACGGCGGCACCTGCCACGTCGAGCCGGCGAGCAGATCGCACGAGGAGGTCGCGCCGGCGCTCCAGCGGCTCGGCCGGTCAGGTCACGCCCGTCGAGGCGCAGCAGGTCGAAGACCATGAACGTCACGGGGACGCGGGTGACCAGCCGCGCCACCGAGGTCGCGCGGCGTACGTGCAGCCGCTCCTGCAGCACCCGGAAGTCCGGGATGCCCCGGTCGTTGAGCGCGATGATCTCGCCGTCGACCAGCAGGTCGCGGTCGTCGAGCGGGGAGGCCGCGACGTCGGGCCAGCCGTCGGTGACGTCGTTGTCGTTGCGGCTCGTGAGCCGGGTGCGCCCCGCCGTCCGTGTCGGCGAGGATCCGCATCCCGTCCCACTTCACCTCGTGCGACCACCCCGCACCCGTGGGCACGTCGGTGCCAGGGGTGGCGAGCATCGGGCGCATGGCCACATCATGCCCGGCCGCCCGGGGCGGGGTTTCGTGGCTCGCTGGCGCTCGCACCTCAACCACCGGGGGTCCGGTGGTCGACGTGTGACGGCCCCTGGGCCTGAGCCACGAGACCCCGTTCGGCGTACCCTCGTCGCATGCGTGCAATCTGGAAGGGTGCCGTGTCGTTCGGGCTGGTCAGCGTGCCGGTCAAGCTCTACGCGGCGACCGAGAGCCATGACGTGTCGTTCCGCCAGGTGCATGCCAAGGACGGCGGGCGGATCAAGTACCAGCGGATCTGCTCGATCGACGGCGAGGAGGTCCCCTACGCCGACATCGCCAAGGGCTACGAGACCGAGGACGGCGAGATGGTCATCCTCGACGACGACGACCTGGCCGAGCTGCCGTCGACGTCGTCGCGCGAGATCGCGGTGGAGAAGTTCGTCCCGCGCGACCAGATCGACCCGATGCTGCTCGAGAAGAGCTACTACCTCGAGCCCGAGAAGACCGGCGCCAAGCCCTACGCGCTGCTGCGCCAGGCCCTGCTCGACGCCGACCGGATGGCGGTCGTGACGGTGGCGCTGCGCCAGCGCACGACGATCGCGGTGCTCCGGGTCAAGGACGACGTGATCGTGCTGCAGACGATGATGTGGCCCGACGAGATCCGCACCCCCGACTTCTCCGTCGAGTCCGGCGAGGTCAAGGACGCCGAGGTCAAGATGGCCACGATGCTGGTCGAGACGCTGGCCGGCGACTTCGACGCCAGCGAGTTCGAGGACGACTACGCCGGGGCGGTCCAGGCGCTGGTCAAGGCCAAGATCGAGGGCGGCGAGATCCAGCGCACGCCCACCTCCACCAAGTCCTCGGGCGAGGTCGTCGACCTGCTCGCGGCGCTCCAGCGCTCGGTCGACGCGGCCAAGACCGCGCGCGGCGAGGACACCGGCGACTCGGACGACTCCGACGGCGACCGGGCGACGTCGGGCGACGCGGCCGCGAAGAAGACGGCGCCAGCAAGACCGGCGCCAAGAAGACGACGACCAAGAAGGCGGCCGCCAAGAAGACGGCGACCAAGAAGTCGCCGACCAAGAAGGCGGCGAGGAAGGCGAGCTGAGCGCGCCGCCCGAAGGCCGACCTCGACGGGGAGGTCCCGATGACCGCACCACGCATCCCGGGAGAGCCGATCTGGCTCGAGCTGTTCACGCACGACACCGACGCCGCGCATGGCCTTCTACGGCGGGCTCTTCGGGTGGACGCCCGACGTGGGCGGTCCCGAGTACGGCGGCTACATCATGTTCCGGCTGCGACGAGGACCCCGTGGCCGGCTGCATGCGCAACGACGCGCCGACGTGCCCGACGCCTGGTCGGTCTACCTCGAGAGCGACGACGCCGAGCCGCGACCGCCGCGATGGTCCGGGCCCACGGCGGCCAGGTCTACGTCGAGCCGATGCAGGTGAGCCAGGCCGGCACGATGGCGTTCGGCGGCCGATCCGACCGGCGCCGCCGTCGGCATCTGGCAGGCCGGCCGAGCACCGAGGGCGTCCCGGCGGCGGCGGCGCCCCGGCGACGCCGGTCGTGGTTCGAGCTGCACACCACCGGCTACGACCGAGGCGATCACCTTCTACGAGAACGTCTTCGGCTGGGTCGACGCACCCGCTGTCCGGACTCCCCCGACCTCCGCTGCACCGACGCTCGGCCACGACGACGACGCACGGGCGGGCATCCTCGACGACACCGCGGTCCGGCACCGGTTGCCGTCGTACTGGACCTTCTACGTCGCGGTGACCGACACCGACGCCACCGCGGCGACGCGCGGTCGAGCTCGGCGGCAGCGTCACCGAGGACCGCCCGCCGACCCGCCGTTCGGGCGGACGGCTCGGCTGGCCGACCCCTCCGGCGTCACGTTCCGGGTGCTCGGCCCCAGCCGCGTCACCGCTCCGGCGTGACGCGCTCCACGGCGGCTCCCCGCGCGTCGCTCGGCCTCCACGGCGCTCCCGCGAGCGCGGCCCGCGAGTCGGGCGCCATCCGGTCGTAGCGCGCCATCAGCGCGTCGCTGAGCCGCGGGGCGGCGAAGGTCAGGCACCTCGCCGACGTACGCCCGACGAGCGGGCCCCAGACCACCGGGCGGTCCTCGAGGGCGCGCACGATCCGGGTCGGCGGCCCGCTCGGCGGTCATCGCGCGGCGGTCCTCGTAGGAGTCGGTCGGCACCACCATCGGCGGTGCGCACCAGGCCGAAGCGCATGTTGGTGAAGGTGACGTTGTCGGACCAGGTCTCGCGCCCGGCGATCCGGGCCCACGTGTCGAGCGCCGACTTGGACGCGAGGTAGGCGGTGAACTTCGGCGCCTGCAGCTGCACCCCCCAGCTCAGCACGTTGACCACGTGCCCGAACCCCTGGGCGCGCATGGCCGGCAGCAGCCCCATCGTCAGCCGCACGGGGCCGAAGTAGTTGATCGCCATCGTGCGCTCGAAGTCGTGGAAGCGGTCGTGGCTCAGGTGCAGCGAGCGGCGGATCGACCGGCCGGCGTTGTTGACGAGGTAGTCGACGACGCCGTGCTCGGCCAGCACCCGCGCGACGAGCGCGTCGACCGCCGGCAGGTCGGTCAGGTCGCAGGGGTACGACGACGCGTGCCCGCCGCTCGGCCTCGACCTGTGCCCGCACCCGCTCGAGGTCGTCGGCGCGGCGGGCGACGAGGAGCACCGTGGCGCCGCGCCCGGCCGACGGCCAGGGCGGTCGCCTCGCCGATGCCGGACGAGGCGCCGGTGACCAGGACGACCTTGCCCTGCCAGCGGGCTGCGGAGCGACCCGACCGACCAGCCGCCCGAGCCGGCGCACGCGGGCCCGTGGTGACTGCAGGAGACCCACCATCAGGTCGTCTCCCACCGGAAGAGCCGGGCCGAGACGAGCGTGACCACCAGCGCGAAGCCGGCCAGGATCCCCAGCGGCGCCAGCGCGGAGGCCGGGCCCTCGCCGCGGACCATCACGTCGAGCATCCCGTCGTTGAGGTGCTTCAGCGGCAGCAGGTTGCTCACGGTGCGCAGCCAGGCCGGGGCGCCGTCGAGCGGGAAGAACGACCCGCTGAGGAAGGCCATCGGCAGCACGATGAAGTTGGCGGCGTTGACCGCGCCCTCGACCGTGGTGGTCACGGCCCCGGCGAACAGCCCCACCGACATGAAGCACAGCGTGCCGACCACCAGCAGCGGGATCGCCATCCACCACGACCCGGTGAGCACCAGCCCGAACGCCCCGACGCCGAGCGCGACGAAGACCGCCATCTGCACGAACGCGATCACGATCGCCACCATGATCCGGGCGCCCACCACGGTGCGGGTCGACACCGGCGCCAGCTGCAGCCGGCGCAGCAGCTTGGACTGGCGCCAGCCCTGGATGGTGGCGGCGGCGCCGAAGGCCGCGCTCATCGCGACCGCCCACCCGAGCAGGCCGGGCGTCACGAACTGGATGGTGTCGAGCGAGTCGTCCTCGACCCGCTCGGCCTCGAACCCGTACGGCGGCGGCTCCCCCGCGGCGGTGGCCAGCACGCCGACGTTGGAGCCCTGCACGAAGGCCTGCAGGGCGCCCTGGGTGATCGCCGCCTTCACCTGGTCGGTCTGCGTGTAGTGCGCGACCAGGGTGTCGCCGCGCATCTCGACCGCCACGTCCGCGTCGCCGCGGCGCACCTCGGCGATCGCGGCGTCGAGGTCGTCGTCGCGGCGCACCTCGAAGGTGTCGTCGAAGGCCTCCCGGGCGTCGGCCGGCAGGCTCGTCGATCACGGCGACGTCGCCGACCTGGACCAGGTCGACCTTCGACTGGGTCTGGTCGGCGAACAGCCCACCGAAGAGGACGAGGAACATCAGCGGGAAGATCAGCGCGAAGAAGACCGAGGCCTTGTCGCGCAGGAACCCGCGCAGGATCGCCAGCGACAGCGCGACGAAGGGCGTCTCCGGCAGCCGGCTCATGCGCGGTACTCCCGTCCGGTGAGGTCGAGGAAGACGTCCTCGAGGGTGCCGGTCTGCACGCGGACGCCGTCGAGGTGCTGCTGCTCGGCGAGCCGGGCGATCACGACAGCGGGTGCGCGGGTGGTCAGCACGGTGCCGTCGGCACCGGCGGCGGCCTCGTCGACACCGGGCAGCGCCTGCGCCTCCTCGAGGTCGAGCTGGCCGGGGGCGACGGTGATCCGGGCCGGGGCGTCGAGGGCGCGCACCAGCGCGGCCGGGGTGTCGACCTGCAGGATCCGGCCGGCGTCCATGATCGCGACCCGGTCGCAGAGCACCTCGGCCTCGTCCATGTAGTGCGTGGTGAGCACGACGGTGCGGCCCGAGTCGTTGAGGCCCGACGAGCAGGTCCCAGAGGTTGCGTCGTGCCTGCGGGTCGAGCGAGGCCGTGGGCTCGTCGAGGAAGACGACCTCGGGGTCGTGCACCAGCGCGCAGGCGATCGAGAGCCGCTGCGCCTGACCACCGGAGAGGTCCTCGACGCGGGTGCCGGCCTTGTCGACCAGTCCGACCCGCTCGAGCCACTCCTCCACCCGCTGCTGCGGCACGGAGTAGAGCGAGGCGAAGGTGCGCAGCTGCTCGCGGGCGGTGAGCCGCTCGAAGAACGACGACGCCTGGAGCTGCACCCCGATCCGCGGCAGCAGCCGCGGGTTGCGTGGCCACACGTCCTCGCCGAGCACCCGCACGTGCCCCGAGTCGGGCCTGCGCAGCCCCTCGACCATCTCCAGGAGGGTGGTCTTGCCCGCGCCGTTGGGACCCAGGATCCCGACGAACTCGCCCTCGGCGACGTCGAGGCTGACGCCGTCGACGGCGCGCAGGGCGCCGTAGGTCTTGGCAAGGTCGGTGACCTCGATCGCTGCCATCCTCCGACCCTATGACGGGCCTACGCCGGGCCTACGACGGGCCAGTCCGGGGCCACGGCCGGGCCTGCTCGAGCTGCGCGGACAGGCTGAGCAGCGTGGTCTCGTCGTCGGTGCGCCCGACCAGCTGCACCGCGAGCGGCAGGCCGTCGTCGGCGAGACCGCACGGCACGGACGCCGCCGGGTTGCCGGCGACGTTCCACAGCGCGACGTAGGCGATGGCGGGCATCGCGAGCAACGAGGAAGCCACGGAGCCGCGACCGTCGAGGATCCCGACCCGCGGCGGCCGGTGCGCCAACGTCGGCGTGAGCAGCACGTCGACGTCGTCGAAGACCCGGTTGGCCTTCGTCGCCACCTTCTCGCCGGCGCGGATCGCCCACTCGCGGACCCGGGGCGTCACCCAGGAGCCGAGCCGGTAGCTCTCCCGCGTACGCCGCTCCAGTCGCTCGTAGTGCTCGACCTCGTCGGCCTCGCTGCGCAGCCCGGCGAAGAACTGCGGCACGAACGCCGCCGTCGGGTCGGGGTAGCGCGGGTCGATCTCGCGGACGTCGTGCCCGAGGTCGGTCGAGCAGCCGCGCGGTGTCCTGCACGGCCCGCACGTGCGGGGGTCCGGCCGGATGCCGCGGGTCACCGGCGTGGTCGACCAGCCGATCCGCAGCCGACCCGGCTCGCGCTGGGCGGCGTCGACGAAGGAGCCGGTCTCCCCCGCCCGCCACCGGTCGGTGGGCGTGCTGCCCCGGATGACGTCGTACACGATCGCGCTGTCGAGCACCGTGCGGCTCAGCGGACCGACGGTGCCCAGCGACCACCACAGGTGCTCGTGGGGTGCGGTCGTGACCCGCCCGCGCTGGGGCTTGAGCCCGAACAGCCCGCAGCAGGCGGCCGGGATCCGGATCGAGCCGCCGCCGTCGCCGCCGATCGCCACCGGCACCATGCCGGACGCCAGGGCCGCGGCGGTGCCGCCGCTGGACCCGCCGGGGGTGCGGGTGGGGTCCCACGGGTTGCGGGTGAGCCCGCGCGACGCCGACTCGGTGTAGGGGAACGCGCCGAACTCCGGCATCGTGGTCTTGCCGACGACGACGGCCCCGGCGGCCCGCAGCCGGCGGACGACCTCGCCGTCGGCGGCAGCCGGCGTGGTGTTCGCCTCGCCGCCGAAGGTCGTGACGCAACCGGCGACGTCGATCTCCTCCTTGACGGCCACCGGCACGCCGTGCAGCGCGCCGCGCTCGCCCTCCGGCAGCGCGTCGCGCTCGGCGGCCTCGGCGCGGGCCTCGTCGGCGAGCACCACCGAGAAGGCGTTGAGGCCCGGGTCGCGCTCGGCGATCCGGGCGAGCGCCTGCTCGACCACCTCGACCGGCCGTCGATCCGCCCGTCCCGGACCGCCTCGACCGTTTCCTGCGCCGTGGCGACGCGCGCCGCCGTCTCGTCCATGGAGGCACCCTAGCCAGGGCCCGGCTGTCACATGTCGGCGCCGAGTGAAGGCCGGGTCGTTCGGCGACAGCGCCGCGTGTCGAGCGCCTCGCCAGCGTCCCCCGAGGGCAGCTCGCAGTCGTAGACCGTGAAGCGCGGGTAGTCGCGGGTGGCCGCCACCAGGACCGAGCCGTCGGTGTCGAGGCTCAGGAACGAGCAGCGGTTCACCGTTCCCGCGCGCCTCGGGGACGTCGAGCACGAGGGCCGACGCCGTCGGGATCGGTGGGCAGCAGCCGGGTCGACCAGGCCGACCTGGTGCTCGCCGTCGAAGGTGAGCTGGAGTCGACGGCCCCCGGCACGAGCCTGCCAGCGCGGTGGCGGTGGGGGTCGGCCCGTCGTAGAGGACGACACCGGCCCGGACGTCGGCCACCCGGGTGCGCGGTCCTGCGAAGTCGGCCCACTCCCCCGTCGCGGTGCTCCAGGTGCGGGTGCCGGCGTCGTCGCGGACGAAGACGACCCCGTCGTCGAGGGCGTCGATGACCAGGTCGCCAGCACGACCCGCAGTCCACCTCGGTGGACGCGACGTCCTCCTCGGTCTCGAGGTCGCGCACGGTGATCGTCGCGGTGCCGTCGCGCAGGGTCGCGTAGGCGACCCACGGCGCGGTGCTGTCGGCCTTCGCCGTCGGGTGGAAGCCCTGACGCGACTCGACGTGCCCCTCGACGAGCAGCCGCGGTCGAGCCCGTCCTCACCGAGCAGCAGCGGGCGGCCACGGTCGAAGAAGACGACCCCGGACGAGGTGGCGACGGCGTCGGTGTCGAGGTAGGCCAGCTGCGCGACCGGGAACATCGCGACCGCCGAGGTGGACGAGGTCGCCGGTCGGACCAGGCACGCGGAGCCCTGCTCGAGGTCGAGGTCGCCGATACCGGCGTACTGGGGCACCCGGTCGCCGAGCACGGTTCCGGCCAGCAGGGTCGGAGGCCACCGCTCCGGCCGCCAGCACGGTGGCGGCCGCCACGGCCCGACCCCGGTACGCCGACGCCGGCGGCGCGCGCGGCCCTCACGGACGACGGCACCGAGGTCTCCGACGCGGGACGTCGACGGCGTCGAGACGCTCGTGCAGCACGTCGGGCAGCAGGTCGGTCATCGGTTCTCCTCCGTGGTCTCGTCGTTCGGCGACGGGGCCGCGACCGCCGCTGCGGCGCAGCGAGGCGAGGGCGGCCGAGGCCTGCGACTTGACCGTGCCGCGCGAGCAGCCGAGGGCGTCGGCGATCTCCTGCTCGCTGAGGTCCTCGTAGTAGCGCAGCACGATCACGGCCCGCTGGCGCACCGGCAGCGCCCGGACCGCGGCCCAGACCGCGTCGCGCTCGACCACCCCGGTCTCGGGCGACGGGGACGCGCCGGGCGGCTCGACCAGCTCGTGCGGCCGCTCCCGACGACGCCAGCCGTGGCGGCGGGAGCCGATGATCTCGTTGACCACCATCCGGCGCACGTAGGCCTCGGGCCAGCTCGACCCGGCTGATCCGGCGACCACGCGGCGTACGCCTTGGCGAAGGCGGTCTGGAGCGCGTCCTCGGCGGCTCCGGGCTCACCCGCCACCGCCACCGCCGTCCGGTACAGCCGGGGCCAGGCCGCCGTGAAGAACTCCGCGAACGCACGCTCGGGGTCCTCGGACGCCTCGTCCCAGAACGCCCGTCCGTCACCGGCTGTGCTGTGACCTCCACGCCCCTCTGACGCGCCGAGCGACCCGCGCGGTTGGGTGTCGCCGACCCGGAAGATCCGGATCGCGTCGCCGGACCGGGTCAGGACAGCAGCCCGCGCACCACCCGCAGGCCGACCGACATCCGGGCGAGGTCGCCGTGCTCGTCGGCACAGATCTGCTGCAGGGTGTCGGCCGCACGCGCGATGACCACGGTGTCGCCCTCCTCCCACGTCGCGATCCGGGCCGGGCGCCGGCTCGTCGGGCGAGGTGCCGGTCGAGCACCTGGCTGGTCAGCTGGGCGTGGACGGCGTGCAGGTCGTCGCGCAACGAGGCCCGGGCCATCGTCTGCCACAGGTCGTCGCGCGGCAGCGCCAGGATCCGGTGCACCAGCGACGGCAGGCCGAGCCGCTCGCCGAGGGCGAAGTGCACCCGGGCGACGTTCTCCGGGTCGCGCGACTCCTCCTGGGCGATCTCGATGACGTTGAGCAGCATGTACGCCGGCGGCAGCATGGCCACGCGGGTCGCGAGGTCCTCGGGCACCCCGTCGCCGAGCAGCGCCGCCTTGCGGGACTCGTAGGCCGTCAGCTCGCGGCCGGTCATCAGCTCGGGCAGCCGCTCCATCGTCGCCAGCACCGGGCCCGAGAAGTAGTCGACGGTGGCCTGGCTGTCGAGCGGCGGCCGGCGGTTGGTGACCAGCCAGCGCGACGCCCGCTCGACCAGCGTGCGCATCTCGACCCGCATCCGGGTCTGCACGGCGGCGTCGAGCTGGTTGTCGAGCGCGGCGAGGTCGCGCCGCATCGGCAGCGACCCGAAGATCTCGCGGGCCACGAAGTTGGCCCGGGTGAGCTCGGCCGCGCGTGGCGCCGGTCTCGGCCGCCAGCCGCGGCCAGTAGGTCATGCCGGCGCCGTTGACGAGGTCGTTGACCACCTGGGTCACGATGATCTCGCGCCGCAGCGGGTGCTCGCCGATCTGCTGGTCGAAGCCCTCCCGGATCTGCGTCGGGAAGTAGGCCTTCAGGTCGAGGTCGAGATACGGGTCGTCGGGCAGGTCGGAGGCCAGCAGCTCCTCGGCCAGCACGATCTTGGTGAACGACAGCAGCGTCGCCGACTCGGGCGGGGTCAGCGCCTCGTTGCGCTCCAGGCGCCGGCGCACCTCGCGGCTGGTCGGCAGGTTCTCGAGCTCGCGGTTGAGCACGCCGTCGGCCTCGAGCTTCTTCATCCAGCTCTCGTGCACGTGCAGCAGCGTCCGCTTGTTCTGGGCCGCGTTGGCCAGCGCGAGGTTCTGCTCGTAGTTGTCGGCCAGCACCAGGTCGGCCACCTCGTCGGTCATCGCGACCAGCAGCGCGTTGCGCTGCTTCTCGGTGAGGTCGCCGGCGGCGACCACCCGGTCGAGGAGGATCTTGATGTTGACCTCGTGGTCGGAGGTGTCGACCCCGGCGGAGTTGTCGATGAAGTCGGTGTTGATCCGGCCGGGACGCTCCCGCCGGGCCACCGTGCTGGACGTACTCGATCCGGCCCAGCATCGTCAGGCCGAGGTTGCCGCCCTCGCCGACGCACCGGACGCGCAGGTCCTTGCCGTCGATGCGGATCGCGTCGTTGGCCTTGTCGCCGGCGTCGGCGTGGCTCTCGCTCGAGGACTTCACGTAGGTGCCGATGCCGCCGTTCCAGAGCAGGTCGACCGGGGCCTGCAGGATCGCCTTCATCAGCTCGGCCGGCGTCATCCGCTGCACCGAGTCGTCGATGCCGAGCGAGCGGCGCACGGCGGGGTTCAGCGCGATCGACTTCAGCGACCGGGAGTAGACCCCGCCGCCCTCGGAGATCAGGCTCTTGTCGTAGTCCTGCCAGCTCGAGCGCGGCAGCTCGAAGAGCCGCCGCCGCTCGGCGAACGACGTCGCGGCGTCGGGGTCGGGGTCGAGGAAGATGTCGCGGTGGTCGAAGGCGGCCACGAGCCGGGTGTGCTCGGACTGCAGCAGCCCGTTGCCGAACACGTCGCCGGACATGTCGCCGATGCCGACGCAGGTGTGGTCCTCGGTCTGGCAGTCGATGCCCATCTCGCGGAAGTGCCGGCGCACGGACACCCAGGCGCCGCGGGCGGTGATGCCCATCGCCTTGTGGTCGTAGCCGACCGAGCCCCCGCTCGCGAACGCGTCGCCCAACCAGTAGCCGTACTCCTTGGCCACGCCGTTGGCGATGTCGGAGAACGTCGCGGTGCCCTTGTCGGCGGCGACGACGAGGTAGGGGTCCTCACCGTCGTGCCGGACCACGTCGCGCGGCGCCACGGTGTCGCCGTCGACGTAGTTGTCGGTGATGTCGAGCAGCCCCGAGATGAACGTCGTGTAGCAGGCGACGCCCTCGGCGAGCCAGGCGTCGCGGTCGCCGGGGTCGGGCAGCTGCTTGCAGAAGAACCCGCCCTTGGCGCCCACCGGCACGATCACGGTGTTCTTCACCATCTGCGCCTTGACCAGCCCCAGCACCTCGGTGCGGAAGTCGTCGCGCCGGTCGGACCAGCGCAGCCCGCCGCGCGCCACCGCGCCGAAGCGCAGGTGCACGCCCTCGACCCGCGGGCTGTAGACGAAGATCTCGAAGCGCGGCCGCGGCTCGGGGAGGTCCGGGATCGCCGACGGCTCCATCTTCAGCGAGATGTAGGGCCGCGGCCCGCCGCCGTCGTCGGCGGACTGGAAGTAGTTGGTGCGCAGCGTGGCCTGGACGTGGGTCAGGTAGGAGCGCAGGATGCGGTCGTGGTCGAGGCTGACCACGTCGTCGAGCGCGGCGCCGATCCGCTCCTCGACGTCGCGCGCGCGGGCGTCGCGGACCTCGGCGTCGATCTCGAGGCCGGGGTCGAACCGGGTCTCGAACAGCTGCACCAGCATCCGGGTGATGTCGACGTTGCCGCGCAGCGCTCCCTCGATGTAGTCGAGCGCGAACGGCGAGTTGCCCTGCCGCATGTACTTCGCGTACGCCCGCAGCACCGTGGCCTGGCGCCAGGTCAGCCCGGCGGCGAGGACCAGGCCGTTGAAGCCGTCGATCTCGTTGAAGCCGTCCCACACCGCACGCACGGCGTCCTGGAACAGCACCCGGGCGTCCTCGCGCAGCTCGCCGGCGTAGCGCAGGCCGAACTCGTAGATGTGCGACGGCCGCTCGAGGCCGGCCAGGGTGTAGGGCCGCTCGTCGACGACCTCGACCCCCATCGAGGAGAGCATCGGCAGGATCTCGGACAGCGACAGCGACGGCCCGATCCGGTAGACCTTCAGCCGCGCCTCGCCGCCGCCCGCGTCGAGCTCCTGGTAGAGCGCGTGGTCGATCCCCTCGTCACCGGGGATGGCCTCCAGCCGACCGAGGTCGACCGACGCGTTGCGGGGAGCGAAGTCCTCCTTGTAGGCCTCGGGGAAGGAGTCGCCGTAGCGGCGGCCGAGGATCGCGCCGACCTGCTCGCCGTACTCGGAGACGACCGCGGCGGTGAAGTCGTCGCGCCAGGACCGCGAGGCCTCGGCCAGCCGGCGCTCCAGGTCGACCGTGTCGATCTCGGGGATCGACTGCCCCTTGGGCAGCCGGACCACGAAGTGCACGCGGGCGGTGGTCGACTCGTTGATCCGGACCGTGAACTCCACCGACTCGGCCCCGAGACGTTCCTCGAGGATCTCGGCGAAGCGCTCCCGGACGGTGGTGTTGTAGCGGTCGCGCGGGAGGTAGACGAGCACCGAGACGTAGCGGCCGTAGGTGTCGCGGCGGATGAAGATCCGCACCGCCCGCCGCTCGCGCGCCTGCATGGCGGCCTCCGCGACCGGCGCGAGCTCCTCGACCGGGGTGTGGAACAGCTCGTCGCGGGGGTAGGTCTCGAGGGTGTCCATCAGCCCCTTGCCGGCGTGGCTGCGCGGGTCGAAGCCGCTGAGCGCCAGCACCGCCTGGGCCTTCTCCCGCACCAGCGGGATCCGCAGCAGCGACTCGGTGTAGGCGGCGCTGGAGAACAGGCCGAGGAAGCGGCGCTCGCCGGTGACCTCGCCGTCGTCGCCGAAGGTCTTGACGCCCGACGTAGTCGAGGTAGGCCGGGCGGTGCACGGTGGCCCGGGAGTTGGCCTTGGCCAGCACCAGCAGCGTCTTCTCGCGCGCCTTGGCCTTCACCGGCTCGGGCAGCCGGCCGAAGGACTCCGACATCTCCTGGTCGGCCCGCAGGATGCCGAGCCCGGTGCCGGGGACCGCGCGGAGGTAGTCGTCGCCGTCGCGCTCAGCTCCAGCTGGTACTCGCGGTAGCCGAGGAACGTGAAGTGCTCGTCGGCCAGCCACTCGAGCAGGTCGCCCGACTGCCGGACCTCGTCGGGGTCCAGCGGCGGCGGGTCGTCGCGCAGGCCCTCGACGATCTCGGTGACCCGGGCGTGCATCTTCTCCCAGTCCTCGACCGCCTCCCGGACGTCGCGCAGCACCCGCTGGATGTCGTCGACGATCTGGGCCGGGTCGTCGCCGTCGCGGAGCCGGTCGATCTCGACGTGCATCCACGACTCGCGGACGGCGTCGTCGACGGGCTGGCTGGCACCGTCGGCCACCGGCAGGACCTTCTTCAGCTGTGCCGGTGATGTCGCGGTGCGACGTCGAAGCTGGGGTGGATGACCAGGTGCACGTCGCGCTTCTGGCGCGAGAGCTCCATGGTGAGCGAGTCGACGAGGAACGGCATGTCGTCGACGACGACCTCCACGACCGAGTGCCCGCCGGCCGACCAGCCGTGCTCGCTGAGCGTCGGGGTGAAGACGCGCACCTGGGCGGTGCCCTGCGGTCGTTCGCCGGCCAGCTTGTACTGCGAGGCCAGCGACCCGAAGACGTCGACGTCGGTGCGGTCGACGCAGGTCCTCCGGCGCGACGTGGCGGTAGTAGGACCGCAGCAGCGCGCCCACGTCGCCGTGCGGTGGTCCGCCGGTGCCCTTGCCGTGCCGGGCCACGTCGATGGCCTTGCCGAGGAGCTCGGCCTTGTCACGTTCCTGCGTCGTCGTTGACACGCCTCAGACACTAGGACCCCGGCGTCGGGAGCGCCAACCCGCCCTCGAGCCCGCCCTCAGAGCTCGGAGCGCAGGTCCCAGAGCAGCGGGTAGTACTGCAGCGGCAGCCGGGAGCGCAGGTAGGCCGAGCCGCTGGACCCGCCGGTGCCGGACTTGCTGCCGATCATCCGCTCCACCATCACCACGTGCCGGGCCCGCCAGCTGGCGGCGAGCTCGTCGTGCTGGAGCAGCGCCTCGGCCAGCGCCCAGACCGCGGCGTGGCTGGAGCGGTCGTGGGCGGCGGTGCGCAGCGACGCCGAGACCTGCTCGTCGGACTCGGCCGGCAGGCCCTCGGCGACCAGCACGTCGCGGAAGGCGTCCCACAGGGTCGGCTCGGCGAGCCGGCGGTCCAGCCGCGCCTTCTCCTCGTCGGTCAGGCCCTTGAAGCGGTCGACGTACGACGGGTCCTGGGCCCCGGAGAGGAACTCCAGCTCGCGGAACTGCACCGACTGGAAGCCGCTGGCCGGCGCGAGCCGCTGCCGGAACTCCAGGAAGTCCTGCGGGGTCATCGTCTCGAGCACGTCGACCTGCTGCACCAGGACCCGCTCGATCACGTGCACCCGCTGCAGCAGGTGCTGGGCCCACCACAGCCGCCCGGCGGTCATCGCGTCGCGCACCGCGGTCACCTCGTGCAGGAGCTGCTTGAACCACAGCTCGTAGACCTGGTGGATCGTGATGAACAGCAGCTCGTCGTGGGCCGGTGGGTCGGACTCGAGGTGCTGGGAGTCGAGCAGCTGCGGCAGCCGCAGGTAGCTGCCGTAGGTGAGCTGGGCACCCTGCTCGCCGAAGGAGACGAACCGCTCGTCGGAGACACTCACGGTCGACCACTCAACCACGACGCCCCGCGGGTGGACCATGATGGGCGGCGATGAGTCTCCCACGCGCCGTCCGCTCCGCCACCGGCTGGGCCGCCCTCCTGCTGCTGCTCGTGTCCCCCGCCCTCGCCGGGTGCGGCGACGACGGCGGGAGCGGCCCCGCGGCCGGCGACGTGCCCGACCTCGGTCACCGAGGTCACCGAGGACGCCGGACGCGGCACAGACCGTGACCGACGCGCTCACCGCCGTCCGCGTCGCCAACACCGGCACCTTCTCGGCGCACCTCGAGTACGACGACCAGGTCTTCGACCACAGCGGCAGCTACCGGCTCGACCCGCCGCAGCAGCGGTTCACGGTGACCGGCGACACCGGCGTCGGGCCGGTGGAGTCCGAGGCGATCGGCGCCGAGGGCGAGTACGTCGTCCGGCTGCCCGCCGACGGCCCGGTCTCGTCGCCGTGCTGGGTGCGCGGTGCGCCGGCGCAGATCGCCGAGGTCGTGGGCCTGGAGACGAACCCGGACTTCGAGCGGCTGCCGGGCGCGATCGTGCTGGCCTCCACCGCCGTCGGCGTCGCCCCCGACCCCACGCGCCGCGGTGACGTGCTGGGCAGCGTCGACCTCGCGGTCGCCACCGGGATGATCAGCCCGCGGCTGCCCACGCTGCTGGGCCTCACCGGCGAGGAGCGGGTGCTGGCGCACCTCGAGGTCACCGACGGCGCGCTCAGCGGCATCCGGGTCGACGGCGCCGCGATCCTGGCGACGCTCGACGAGATCGGCACCGACGCCGACGCCGACGAGCTCGCGCGGGTCTTCGGCGACGGCGTCGCGGTCGACGTCGGCCTCGACAACCCCGGCTCCAAGGTCGTCATCGTCTCCCGTCGTCCCGCCAGCGTGATCGACCTGGCCGCGCCCGACACAGCGAGCCGGCTCGCCGACTGCCGGGCCGACTGCCGGGCCTGAGCCGTCGTTCGGCTGGGTCCCCAGTCGCGCCACCTCGCACCGGGCATGATGTCGCCCATGAAGTTCCGCAGAGAGCTGTCCTACGACGCCGACCCAGCCGCGGTGTTCGCCATGCTGTCCGACCCCGCCTTCCGCGAGAAGGTCGCCGCGACCCAGCAGGTGATCTCGGTCGACGTCACCGCTCACGAGGTCCGGCGCCGGGTTCTCGATGGTCTCGCGGCAGGAGCAGAACACCTCGGGCCTGCCCTCGATCGCGAAGAAGTTCGCCGGTGACAGCACCATCGGCGGTGGTCACCGAGGAGTGGCCCGACACCACCGGCGGCACCGTCTCGATCACCGCACCCGGCAAGCCCACGAAGGCCGACGGGACCGTGCGCCTGGTCGCCGCCGGCGCCGGCACCACCCAGGTCGTCGAGCTCGACGTGAAGGTGAAGGTGCCGCTGCTCGGCGGCAAGCTCGAGCAGCTGATGGTCGACACGATCGGGCAGGGCTACGAGGTCGAGCACGGCGTCGGCGTCGCGTGGCTGGAGGGCGAGCGATGAGCAAGCGGCTGCGTGCACGAGCTGACCTACGACGCGCCCGCCGACGCGGTCGCCGCGATGCTGGCCGACCCGGCGTTCCGCGAGGAGGTCTGCGACTACCAGCGGGTGCTGCGGCACACGGTGCTGATCGAGCCGGTCGGCGAGTGGCATGCACGTCACCATCGACCAGTGGCAGGAGACCAAGGGCGTCCCGTCGTTCGCCAAGAAGGTCGTCGGCGACGAGACCAACATCGTGCAGCGCGAGATCTGGGCGACCCCGCTGCTGGGTGACATCGCGGTCAGCATCCCGGGCAAGCCGGGCGACATGACCGGGACGGTGAAGGTCGTCGAGACCGCCGGACGGACCATCGAGACCGTCGACCTGACGGTCAAGGTCGGCATCCCGCTGCTCGGCGGCAAGCTCGAGGGCCTGATCAGCGACCTGCTGCTCAAGGCGCTCAAGGCCGAGAACACGGTGGGGCGCGACTACCTCGGTCGCTGAGCCTCGTCGGGGTCCGGCGCCTCGAGCGCCTCGGCCCGGCGGTCCTCCCGCGAACGGCGCCACACCACGAGCACGAGCACCAGGACCGGCCCGAAGGCCAGGACCAGCGTCAGCGCCGACTCCACCGGGTGCATCGCACCGAGGTGCAGGGGCAGGACGGGCGGAGCCATGCCTCCAGTGTGCCCGATGCCCGTTCCCGCCCGTGCTCGGTCAGCCCATGTGCGGGTAGCGGTAGTCGGTCGGCGGCACGAACGTCTCCTTGATCGAGCGCGGCGAGGTCCAGCGCAGCAGGTTGACCGCGGCACCGGCCTTGTCGTTGGTGCCGGACGCTCGCGCTCCACCGAACGGCTGCTGGCCCACGACGGCGCCGGTCGGCTTGTCGTTGACGTAGAAGTTGCCGGCCGCGAAGCGCAGCTCCTCCTGGGCCCAGGCGATCACCCGGCGGTCCTGCGCGATGATCGCGCCGGTGAGCGCGTACGGCGCGAACGACTCCATCTGCGCCACGACCTTCTCGAAGCGGTCGTCGTCGAAGACGTGCACGGCGAGGATCGGGCCGAAGTACTCGGTGGCGAACATCTGGTCGGTCGGGTCGGTCGACTCGATCACCGTGGGCCGCACGAAGTAGCCCACCGAGTCGTCGGTCTGCCCGCCGGCCAGCACCGTGAGGTGCTTCTGGCGCTTGGCCCGCGCGATCGCGGCCTTGTGCTTGGCGAAGGCCCGGTCGTCGATGACCGCGCCCATGAAGTGCGAGAGGTCGGTGACGTCGCCCATCGAGATGTTCTCGACGTCGGCGACGAGCTGGTCCTTGATCTTGTCCCACACCGACCGCGAGACGTAGGCCCGCGAGGCGGCCGAGCACTTCTGGCCCTGGAACTCGAACGCGCCCCGGATCATCGCGGTGCGGACGACGTCGGGGTCGGCCGAGGCGTGGGCGACGATGAAGTCCTTGCCGCCGGTCTCGCCGACGATCCGCGGGTAGGAGCGGTAGGACGAGATGTTGCGGCCGACCTCGCCCCACAGGTGGTGGAAGGTCGGGGTGGACCCGGTGAAGTGGATGCCGGCCAGGTCCTGGTGGGCCAGCGCCACCTTCGAGACGTCGAGCCCGTCGCCGGGGAGCATGTTGATGACGCCGGGGGGCATCCCGGCCTCCTCCAGCAGCTCCATGGTGAGCGTCGCGGCGAGCTGCTGGGTGGGCGAGGGCTTCCAGAGCACGGTGTTGCCCATCAGCGCGGGGGCCGTGGGCAGGTTGCCGGCGATCGCGGTGAAGTTGAACGGGCGTGATCGCGTAGACGAAGCCCTCGAGCGGGCGGTGGTCGGTGCGGTTCCAGATGCCGGGGCTGTTGGCGATCGGCTGGTCGGTGAGGATCTGCTTGGCGAAGTGGACGTTGAACCGCCAGAAGTCGATCAGCTCGCAGGCGGCGTCGATCTCGGCCTGGAAGGCGGTCTTCGACTGCCCGAGCATGGTGGCGGCGTTGATCCGCTGGCGCCACGGCCCGGCGAGCAGGTCGGCGGCCTTGAGGATGACCGCGCAGCGCTCGTCGAACGGCATCGAGCGCCACATCGGAGCGGCGTCGCCGGCGGCCCTGATCGCCGCCTCGGCGTCCTTGGTGGTGGAGTTCTTCATCGTGCCGAGCACGTGCTGGTGGTCGTGCGGCTGCACGACGTTGATCTCGCGCCCTCCCCGGACCGCTTGCGGCCGTTGATGTGGGCCGCAGCGGGGTCTGCTTGCGCTCGAGCCGGTCGAGCTCCACGACCAGCGCAGCCCGTTCGGGGCTGTCGGGTGCGTAGGTGAGGTTCGGCTCGTTGACGGGAGCCGGCGGGAAAGAGATCGCGTCCATCCTGCGACCCTAACCCGGCCTCAGCCCGCCACCAGCCCCGCGATCTCCTGGGTCGCGAACCACGCGAGGTCGTCGTCGGGGTCGGCGCCCTCCTCGAGGTCGGCGTGCAGCGCCTCGACCTGCTCCATCGCCACCGAGCCGTCGACGTCGGCGACCTCCGCGACGAGCACCGCCCGTCGGCCCGGTCCGGCCAGCAGCTCGGCGGACGCCTCCGCCGCCGCCACCAACGCGGCGTACTCGGACTCCTCGTCGTCACCCGGCGCCACGAAGCGCTCCACCTCCGCCGGGACGTAGCCCAGCTCGAGGTGGTCGGCGAGGGCGGCGAACGTGGTCGGCACGTAGACGCGGGTCACCGCGAGGTCCCGGTCGAGGGGCCGTCGCCGGACGAGCCGCCGGACGACGGGGGGTGCTCTTCTTCGTCGCGGCCCGGCTGGTGGCCCGGCCGGCGGTGCCGGCGCCGCTCGAGCGGCTGGTGCTGCGACCGGCACCGCCCGACCGTCGTCCGGTGCCCGCGCGACCCCGCGGGGCGCGGCTGCGGCCGCTGCCGGAGGCGTCGACGAGCTCGACGAGCGCCTCGCTGAGGCACGTGCCGAGCAGGTCGGCGTCGGGCAGCCAGTCGCGGTCGGCCGTCATGCCGTAGAAGACCTTGCCGTCGTACGACGTGACGGCGATCGCCAGCGGGTGACCGGGCAGCAGCGGCGGCACCGGGTAGCTGCCGACCATCCGGGCGCCTGCGGCGTAGAGGTGCGACTGGGGCCCGGGCACGTTGGTGACGCTCAGCGCGAACCCCCGGCGCAGCTCCTCGGCCGCGACCCGCGACCCGATCGCGTGGAACGTCGTGGGCGCGAAGCCGGCGATGCCCGCCAGGCGGTTGGCGGCGACCGCGCGGCCGCCGTCCTTGTGGGCCTGGAAGGAGTAGGAGACCTGGTGCAGCCGTACGACCGGGCTCGGCTCGCCGATCGGCAGGTCGACGAAGTGGGGCGCGATCATGCTGCCCAGCGAGGTCGCCTCGAGCTCCTCGTCGATCACCGAGACCGGCACCACGGCGCGGAGCTGACGCAGCCCGCCCATCGACTCGGCGCGGGTCATCAGCCAGGCCCGCAGACCACCGGTGATCGTGGCCAGGATGACGTCGTTGATCGTGCCGCCGTGCGCCTTGCGCACCAGCTGGTAGTCGGAGAGGTCGGAGTCGACGGTGATCACCCGGCGCTGCTGCGAGAGCGGCCCGCTGATCGCCGACGTGCGCTCCGGACGGCGTCCGGTGAGGGCGCCGGCCACCCGGCGCACGCGCTGCGAGGAGGAGTCGGCCGAGCGGGCCAGCACGCCCGTGGTGGTGCGCAGGGTGTCGACCAGCGTCGCCGGCGCGGTGACGGAGTCCTTGACCGCGCCCGCCAGCAGCCCGGCCGGCGACGGCGCCCGCAGCGGCCGCCACTCGTCGCCGTCCATCGCCTTCGGCACGGAGGTGACGTCGAGCAGCAGCTGGCCGAGGTCGACGGTCTGCACGCCGTCGACGAGCGCCTGGTGCGACTTGGACAGCAGCGCCACGCGGCCGCTCGGCGAGCCCCTCCACGAGGTACATCTCCCACAGCGGTCGGCTGCGGTCGAGCGGGCGCGACACGATCCGCGCGACCAGCTCGCGCAGCTGCTCGCGGGTGCCCGGTCGCGGCAGCGCGGAGCGTCGCACGTGGTAGTTGAGGTCGAAGTGCTCGTCGTCGACCCAGACCGGGTTGGCCAGCCGGCCGGGCACGACGCGGACCCGCTGCCGGTAGCGCGGCACGAACGAGATCCGGTCGCGGATCAGCTCGAGCAGCCGGTCGTAGTCGAAGCCGGAGTCACCCGGCTCGAAGATCTCGACGGTGCAGTTGTGCGTGGGCGTCTCCGGCGTCTCGTCGAGCAGGAACGCGAGGTCGCGCGGGCGCATCCGGTCGCTCATGCCTCGGTCCTCTCGTCTCGCGGGGCCACCGTCGCCCCCGCTTGTCACACATGGGATTCTGACAGAGGCACGCCGCAGTGCGGCACACGTCCCATGCCGACCGAGGAGCAGTCACCCATGCGTCATCCCCTGGCCGCCGCGAGCGTACTGCGGCTCGAGGCTCGGTAGCCGGTGCCTCTCCCACTTCTCGACGACCTCGTCCAGGCGCACGGGGTCGGCGGCCAGAAGGACCTGCCGATCTCGCTGTCGCTGGCGATCACGGGCGCGATGGCGGCGGTGGTGGTCTCGTTCACCGTGCTCGCGGTGGCCTGGCGCACGCCGCGCTACGACGCCGCCACCAGCGGCCGGCCGGCGCCGGCCTGGCTCGACCGCGCGGTCGGCTCGCGGGCGTTCCGCTGGACGCTGCGGTCGCTCGGCATGGTCCTGTTCGGCTACACCGTGGTCGCCGCGGTGTTCGGGCAGAACCTGTTCATCAACCCGGTGATCGGGATCTTCTACGTGCTGCTCTGGGTGGGCGTGGTCTTCGCCTCGTTCTTCCTCGGCCCGGTGTGGAAGGCGATCAGCCCGGTCCGCACCCTCAACCTCGGCCTCGCCGCGCTCGCCCGCAGCGACCCGGAGCGGGGGCTGCGCGACTACCCCGCGGGGCTCGGCTACTGGCCGGCCGCGCTCGGTCTCTACGCGTTCGTGTGGATGGAGCTGGTCTACCCGTTCACCACCGAGATCCCCTCGATCCGCTTCTGGGGGGCCGTCTACCTCGCGGTGATGCTGGTCGGCGGCGCGGTCTTCGGCTCCGGCTTCTTCGAGCGGGCCGACCCGTTCGAGGTCTTCTCCTCCCTGATCGGCAAGGTCTCGCCCTGGTCGATGCGCGACGGGCACCTGATCGTGCGCAGCCCGCTGGCCAACCTCGACAGCATCGAGGCCCGCCCGGGGCTGATCGCCGTCGTCGCGGTGCTCTTCGGCAGCACCGGCTTCGACTCGTTCCGCGAGTCCAGCCCCTGGGTCCAGTTCGTGCAGGGCAGCGACCTCTCGCAGACGCTGCTGATGAACGTCGCGCTGCTCGTGTTCTGCGTGGGCGCCGGGCTGGTCTTCACGATCGGGTGCCATGGCCACCGGCGTCGGCCCCGGCACGCCCCGGCGCGGGCTGCCCGACCTGTTCGCGCACTCGATCGTGCCGATCGTCCTCGGCTACTTCGTGGCGCACTACCTCACCTACTTCGTCGAGGTCGGCCAGCAGACGCTGATCTACGCCAGCGACCCGCTGAGCAACGGCAGCGACCTGCTCGGCACCGGCGACGGCAACGTCAACTACTGGTTCGCCTACCACCAGAGCTTCGTGGCCACCCTCAAGGTCGTCGCGGTCGTGACCGGCCACGTCGTGGGCGCGATGGCGGCGCACGACCGCGCGGTGCGGATCCTGCCGCGGCGCCACCAGCTCACCGGCCAGCTGCCGCTGCTGGCTGCGATGGTCGCCTTCACCGGCGGCGGGCTCTACCTGCTCTTCGCCGCCTGACCCGGACGGCGCTGCGAGGCGCCCGCGCCGGTCACCCGGGACGGGACCCACGCCGGGACCCACGCCGAGGCCCAGCGCGTCGACGACCCCGAGCCCAGCGCCCGGGTGAGCGCCGACTCGCCGCACTCGACCAGCAGCCGACCGGACACCAGCGCCCGGTCGGCCGCCGCCCGGTCGTCGGGCAGGAAGTGCAGGCTGGTCGGCCTGGCGAAGCCGCCGATCATCGCCGCGACCTCGCTCTCGGACCAGCCGAGGCTCGGGCGCATCCGGTTGACCACGACCCGCAGCGGCAGGCCCGGGTGGAGCTCACGCACCTCCACCAGCGCCCGGGCCAGCCGGGAGAGCCCCGGCGGGTCGGCCGCACCCACGACCACGACCTCGTCGGCGGCCTCCAGCGCCCCCAGGGTCATCTGGTTGCGCCCCGGGCGCGCTGCGAAGTCGAGGCCGTCGTCCTCGAGGCCGAAGCCGGTGTCGACCACGACCTGCGCCTGCCGCGCGGCGACCTCCAGCAGGTGCTCGACGACGCCCGGCCCGCACCTCGACGTAGCGGTCGGCGCGGGGCAGCCCGGTGACCACCGACAGCGCTGCGTCGACGCCGCGCTGCACGGAGGTGAACCGCTCCTCGAGGGTGCCGCCGGTGGAGAGCCGGGCCGCCGCGAGCACCCCGGAGATCTCGTCCAGGATGCCGAGGTGCTGGGCGACCGAGCCGCCGTAGGGGTCGGCGTCGACCAGGATGGTGCGCCGCCGGCGCCGGGCCAGCTCGCCGGCGATGCCCGGCGGCGACCGTGGTGCGGCCGGGAGCGCCGGTGGGGCCCCACACCGCGACCACGCGGCCACCGAGCGAGCCGGCCCGGGCAGCGGCGGCGGCCCGCCCGGGGACGGGCTGCGGGGGCCGGCAGCGCGGCCGGCGGCGGGGTCGGGTCGGCGGTGACCAGGTCGGGCGAGGTCGGCCAGCCGGTCGTCGGCCGACCAGGGCGTGGATGCCCACCCGGGCGGCGCGGGCCCGGCCGGCCTCCATCAGGCCCGCGGCCACGACCGCCAGCGGACGGACGCCGTGCTGGCGCAGCAGGTCGACGGCACCCGCGTCGAGGCCCGGGGCCTCGAGCCCGAGGACCGCGACCTGGGCCTGCCCGGCCGCCGCCGAGGCGAGCAGGTCGTCGACGTCGACGCACCGCTTGAGCACCACGATGCCCGGGTGCTCGCCGAGGGCGGTGAGCGCCGCCGACTCCCACGCCGCCCCGGAGGCGACGACGAGCACGACGATCATCAGCCGACCTTGACCACGGTGACGGTCGGCGACTCCAGCCCGGCACGGTCCTCGAAGTAGGCGCGGGCCTGCTGCTCGGTGACGGCCACGTCGATGGTGCGGTTGCCGGTGGCGGCGAGGTTGTCGGCGAGCCGGTGGCGCCTCGACCACGGTGACCGCCTCCAGGGTCGGCTCCCCCGGTGCCGTCGCCGCTGCGGCCGCCGGGCCGGGAGCCGACCAGGAAGACGTCGACCGACGACCCCGACGCACCGCGGCGGGGATCTGCTCGTCCTCGACCGCGATCCGGACCAGCATCGTGCCGCTGTCGCCGCCCGAGCCCATCGCCGCCCGCGGGAGCAGCTCGCCGGCACCGACGCCCGCGGGTCAGCTCGAGGTCGGCGGGCAGCGTGTCGTCGACGGTCGACGTAGCGGTCGAGGTCGGCGGTGTCGGCGAACCGGACCCGGCGGGCCTCCAGGTCGGCCTCGGCGACCGTGTCGCCCGGGCCCAGGTCGGCGACCACCGCCCACACCGCCACCGTGTCGTCGGCCGCGGCCAGCAGCCGCGAGCCGGCCACGACCGAGACCGCGACGATGGCGACGCCCGAGCCAGAGCCGGGGATCGCGCCAGCCCGGGCTGGTGGCCCGCACCGCGGGTGGCGGGGACGGTGGCGCGGCCGTTCGTGGGAGCAGGGTGCGGTGGACGGACCGGGGGTGGGTGCGGACGCCGGAGCGCCGGGGATCCCGAGATCTCTGGACACCGTCACCATCATGCAGCGCCGGACGCCTCGCGGTCACCCGTTCGTCCACAGGACCGGGGACCGCGCGGCCCACCTGGGCCACCGCAGGTGCGACGATGGGCCCATGGCCGCCACCCCGCGCTTCCTGACCCTCGCCGACGTGGCGGAGGTGCTCAACACCTCGAGCGCCCAGGTCTACGCGATGGTCC
Source organism: uncultured Actinomycetota bacterium (assembly GCA_963834285.1). Lineage (GTDB taxonomy): Bacteria > Actinomycetota > Actinomycetes > Propionibacteriales > Nocardioidaceae > Nocardioides. Next base: position 231,614 of record CAWIAZ010000002.1, read on the forward strand.
GTCGCGGCGACCTGGCGGCGATCAAGATCGGCGGCCGGGGCCAGTGGCGGGTGGAGTCGACGAAGCTGGAGGAGTACATCCAGCGGATGTACGCCGAGGCCGAGACCTACGTCGCGGAGCACCCGTTCGTCGACGCCGCCGCGCCCGACGACGAGGCGTAGCCCGGTCAGCGGCTCAGCAGGTCAGCAGGTCAGCTCGTCAGCCGGTCTCGGAGCCGAGCGTGACGGTGGTGCTCTCCTCGCGGCCGTCGCGCACGTAGGTGAACTCGATCGTCTCGCCGGGCTGGTGGCTGCGGATCGCCACGATCAGGGCCTTGCCGTCGGTGACCCGCTCGCCCTCGACGGCGACGACCACGTCGCCCTTCTCGAGGCCGGCCCGCTCGGCCGGGGTGTCGGAGTTGACCTTGTCGATCAGGGCCCCGTCGCCCTCGAGGCTCCCGGTCTGCACCTGGGCGCCGATCACCGGATAGCTGGCCTCGCCGTCGCGGAGGATCTGGTCGGAGGTGACGATCACCTGCTCGATCGGGATCGCGAAGCCGACGCCGATGTTGCCCGCGTCGCCGCTGAAGGTGCCCGCCGCCGGTGGTGGCGATCGCGGAGTTGACGCCGACGACCTGGCCGCGCAGGTTGACCAGCGGGCCGCCGGAGTTGCCGGGGTTGATGGCCGCGTCGGTCTGCACGGCGTTGATGTAGGAGGAGTCGTCGGCCGTCTCCCCCGTCGTGACCGGCCGGTTGAGCGCGCTGACGATGCCGGAGGTCACCGTGGAGCTCAGCCCGAGCGGCGAGCCGATGGCGACCACGCCCTCCCCGACCCGGAGCCGGCGGGAGGCGCCGAGCGCGGCCGGGCGGAGGCCGGTCGCGTCGGCCGAGTAGAGCACGGCCAGGTCGTAGACCGGGCTGCGTCCGACGACGGTCGCGTCGTAGCGGTTGCCCTGCTCGTCGACGATCTGGATGGGGCCGTCGTTCTCGGCGGCGTCGGCGACCACGTGGTTGTTGGTGACGATGTGGCCCTGCTTGTCGAGGACGAAGCCGGAGCCCGTGGCCCCGCCTGCCTGGCCCTCGAACTCGGCGGAGATCTGCACCGTGCTCGGGCAGCAGCTCGGCGGCGACGGCGGCCACGCTGCCGTCGTCGACCGACAGCGGCGGGAGCGACTCGGTGTCGACGGCGTCGATGCCGCCGCCGACCGTGCCGGGGATGTCGGCGGTCCGGTCACGCACCTCCTGGGCGACGAGCGAGCCGCCGACCCCGCCGACCACACCGAGGACCAGGGCCAGCGCGGCCACGCCCGGCCACACCCAGCCGCTCATCCGCGGGCGGGCCGGCGCCACGTGGCGGGGCGGGCCATCGGCAGCGGCTGCGTGCCCGGGGGCGGGAACTGCGGCCACGGGCCGGGGCCCGGCGCAGCGGGGGCGGCCGGCGCGCTGGGCGCAGGGCGTGGGGGTGCGGCAGCCACGACGGCGCCTCGCTGCGGGGGGTCGGGTCGACCGGCGGGTCGACCGGCGGCGGGGCCGGGGGCCCGGCCACGGGCGTCGCCGGGGGGACGTCGGGTGCGGACCCGGCGTCGGTCCGTCGGCCCCAGGACAGCGGCTGGGTGGGGTCGCCTCCGTCGTCGGGCTCGGGGCTGGGCGACGCGTCGTCCTGGTCGTTCACGACACCATCATCCCCCCGGTCGGCAAACCGAGCGGGTGCCACCCCGGCTCGCGGGCACCGGATCGGACGGTCAGCGCTGCAGCCGGGTCCCGGAGGAGGCACCGGCGTCGGCGCCGGGGTGACGATCTGGGTGGTCGGGACCCGTCGGTCGAACGACGGGGCGTCGGCCGGTGCGGTGCCGAGCGCCAGCACCCCCATCACGGCGGCGCCGACCGCGCCGCCACCGAGGGCGGCCAGGCCGAGCGTCGACCGGCGCGGGCCGGCCGGGTCGGCGCCCGCCGAGCAGGTCGCCCGGGGGCATCCCGCGCAGCGACCCCAGCAGGTGCGCCGGCGGCTCGAACCCGCCTGGTGGCGCCGGGAGGCCGGCCAGGCGGGTCTTGATCCAGCCCTCGCGCTCGACGAGGTCGCGGCACAGGTGGCACGCGTGCACGTGCGCCCAGGCGCGCTCCGACTCGGCCGCGGAGAGCTGGCCGTCGAGCAGCGCGCTGACGCGGGTGCCGAGGTGGGCGATCGGCACCATCAGCCGGCCTCGTGCGCGTGGACGGGCGGTCCGGGAGGCGCCAGCGGGCCGGCGTACCGGGTGCGGCCCGAGCGCGGGGGCGCGGTGGGCCAGGGCGGCGCGCAGCATGGCGCGGCCGCGGTGGATGCGGGAGCGGACGGTGCCGAGCTTGGCGCCGAGGATCTCGGCGATCTCGTCGTAGGTGAGCCCCTCGACGTCGCAGAGCACCACGGCGGCCCGGAAGTCGGGTGGCAGCGTGGCCAGCGCCTGCTCGACGTCGTCGTCGAAGGTCCGGTCGGCGTAGGCGGTGTCGGGGGTGGGGCCGGGGCTGGTCGAGCTTGTCGGCGCGCTCCTCGGACAGGGCGTCGAAGCGGATCCGCTGCTTGCGCCGCGCCTGGTCGAGGAAGAGGTTGGTGGTGATCCGGTGCAGCCAGCCCCCGAAGGTGCCGGGCGTGTAGGTGTCGAGCGAGCGGAAGACCCGCACGAAGACCTCCTGCGTGAGGTCCTCGGCGTCGTGGCGGTTGCCGGTGAGCCGGTAGGCCAGCCGGTAGACGCGGGCGGAGTGCTGCTCGACGATCTCGTCCCAGGTGGGGACGGCGTCCTGCTCGGCGCCTGCCCGGAGGCGCTCCGGGTCGCGGGCGGCTGGCTCCATGGGGGCCCCTCTGACACGCATGCGGTGACTGGTCTCCTCGCACGCTAGGCACTCGATCTGAGAGGACCTGTGAGCCAGGTCCTGCTGTGCGACAACGAACCGGCCGCGGACCCGTGTTCCCGGGACCGGTCGGCGGTCGGCCACGCCGTCGGGATGCGACCACCGGCTCGCACGAGACGCTAGGGTCCGGAGGGTCAGCTCGTCGCCCAGGAGGCTCGCCATCGCACCCCGACCCCACCACTGGCCGCGGCCAGCTGGACCTACGCCGAGCCGTTCGTCGCGGAGGACGCCGTCCTCGCCGCCGCCCGCGCCCGCGCCGACGAGGTCGGCGTCGTGGCCATCGGCTCCGGCGGCGGCGCCGCGCTGCGCTTCGTGGCCTCGGTGCTCGAGGCCCGCGCCGTCGTCGAGATCGGCACCGGCACCGGCGTCTCCGGCCTGTGGCTGCTGCGCGGCATGCGCGCCGACGGCGTGCTCACCACCGTCGACGTCGAGGCCGAGCACCAGCGGCTGGCCCGCGAGACCTTCTCCGAGGCCGGCTTCGCCTCCCAGCGGGTCCGCACGATCGCCGGCGCCGCGCTCGACGTGCTCCCCCGCCTCACCGACGGCCACTACGACATCGTCTTCTGCGACGGCGACAAGACCGAGTACGCCGCCTACCTCACCGAGGCGCTGCGGCTGCTGCGCCCCGGCGGCGTGGTGGTCTTCGACAACGCCCTGTGGCACGACCGGGTGGCCGACCCCGCCCAGCGCGACGAGGAGACCATCGCGGTCCGCGACCTCGGCCGCGCCGTCGGCGAGGACGAGGGCCTGGTCCCGGTCCTGCTCCCCGTCGGCGACGGCCTGCTGCTGGCCAAGAAGGTCTGGGTCCCGGAGGGCTGAGGACGTCGAGCCTGCGAAGACGTCCTCGATGGTCGTCGAGCAGCAGGCCGCGAGTGAGCCTGCGAACTCGCGGATCGCGTGTCGAGACGCCGTGAGCCGAGAAGCAGCCGAGGGGCGCGCAGCTCGCGGCTGAGGAAGCGAACGTCCTCGAGGCGTCGAGCAGCGGCCGCGAGTGACGCGAACCGCGGATGCGTGTCGAACGCCAGCGGAAGCGCCGAGGGCGCGCCTCGCGGCGAGCGAAGCGCGACAGCCCTCGAGGCGAGGCGAAGCCGAGCGAGGCGTCGAGCCGGCCGTCAGCCCGAGCAGAAGCCGCGAACCCGTCCCATCCCTCGGCGACGGCCACGACCTCAGCAGGCCTCGATCAGGACCGGCGCGCCACCGATGATCTCGGACCCCGGAGCCGTCGGCCGCGCCGGCGGTGAAGGTCTCCTGGAACGCGGCGCGGTCGTCGTCGGAGGCGAAGACGTAGCAGCCCTCGAACCACTCGCCCCGGCGCATCCGCCAGGTCTTGAAGCGGAGCCCGGCCATGCCGGTGAACCGGGCGTGCGACGTGTCCTCGACGTAGGCGGCGAGCTCGTCCGCGACGCCGTCGGGGGCGTCGGCGAGCGACCAGCGCACGGTGAGGGCCCGCATCGGGCGTGCTCACGCCCCACCCCGGCGAGCGGGTCCGGCGCAGCCGAGCCAGTCGAGCAGCACCCGGGCGCCGAAGCCGGACGGGCCCTCGGTCCACTCGTGCCGGTCGGTCGGGACGTCGCCGACCGAGGCGACGTCGAGGTGCGCCCACGGGACGTCGCCCACGAAGTGGCGCAGGAACAGCGCGGCCATGATCGCGGCCGGCCCCTTCGCCGCCGTTGTCGGCGTCGCCGACCTTCGAGGCCAGCTTGTCGGCGTACGCGTCGTGGAGCGGCATCCGCCACAGCGGCTCCCCCGCGCTCGCGCCGGCGTCGAGGAGCATGCGCGGCCAGCGCGTCGTCGGTGGCGAACAGGCCGCCGACGGTCTGGCCGAGCGCGACCTTGATGCCACCGGTGAGGGTGGCGACGTCGACGAGCACGGCGGGCGCGAGCTCGGCGACGGCGTAGGCGAGCGCGTCGGCGAGCACGAGCCGGCCCTCGGCGTCGGTGTTGGTGACCTCGGTGGTGCGTCCGCCGTAGTGGCGCACGACGTCGCCGGGGCGCAGCGCGGAGCCGGACACGGCGTTCTCGGCGGCCGGCACGAGGCCGACGACGCGGACCGGGCAGCCGACGGCGGCGAGCGCGGCCATCGTCGACAGGACGACGCCGCCGCCGGTCATGTCGCGCTTCATCGACGCCATCGACTCCGCGCGGCTTGATCGAGAGCCCGCCGGAGTCGAAGGTGATGCCCTTGCCGACCAGGACGACGGTCGGCGTGGACCGGCCGGCCCTGGCCGGGGTGTAGTCGAGGCGGATCAGCCGCGGCGGGGTGGCCGAGGCCTGGCCGACGCCGAGGATGCCGCCGAAGCCCTCCGCGGCGAGCTGCTCCTCGTCCCAGACCCGGACGTCGAGCCCGGCCTCGGCGGCGATCTGCTCGGCCTGCTCGGCCAGCCAGGGCGGGTTCTTCACGTTGGACGGCACGGTGGCGAGCATCCGCGAGCGCCACCCGGCGCCGGCCGACGGCGACGGCACGGTCGAGCGCGTCGCGCTGGTCGGTGCTGTCGAGCGCCGCGAGGACCACGCGTCGTACGGGCGGGTGCTCCGGCGGGCCGGAGCGCCAGTGGAAGACGAACGAGCCCAGCACCAGGCCGACCACGAACGGCTCGAGCGCACCCTCGAGCGCGCCCAGCGTGGTCGCGAGGCGACTCGCGGGACCGCACCTGGCGGGCCAGCGCGGCCCCGGCACGTCGCAGGTCGACGGGCGCGGCGGCCCCGACCCCGACGAGCAGCACCAACCGCAGGTCGGCGTTGTCGGCCAGCCCGAGGGGCACGGGGACGGCGACCACCTCGCCGGTCGCGCCCGTGGCCTCGCTGTGCCTCGAGCACGCCGAGGAGGTCGACCCCCATCACGTCGCTCAGCTCGGCCGCGCCGGGCCCGAGCAGCACCGCGTCGCCGTCGTCGTCCGGGTGGACGGGCACGGCGACCACCTCGACCCCGAGAAGGGCGTGGGGACGCAGGGGGCTCAGCGCGAACTGGGGGGCGAGACCTGGCTGGGAAGGGTGGGAGCGGATCACCCTACGACGTTCTTGAGGGCGTCACCGAGCGCTCCGGCCTCCTCGGCGTTGAGCTCGACGACGAGCCGGCCACCACCCTCGAGCGGGACTCGCATGACGATGCCCCGCCCTTCCTTGGTGACCTCGAGCGGACCGTCGCCGGTCCGCGGCTTCATCGCCGCCATGCGGCACCTCATTCCCATATGACTCACGACCGAGAGCGGGCAGGACATCCTGCATTGCCTGCCGCTCGCACCTGCTCGACCATTATCCCCCATCGTCGGGGTGATCCGCACCACGGGCCCCACGTCTGGACCAGCTCGACGGCCCGGCCTGACACACTCACCCCCATGAACGACGCCTCGACCGCCCCCGTCCTGCTCGACGTCAGCCGACGGCATCGCGACGATCACCCTCAACCGGCCCGAGGCGATGAACAGCCTCGACGTGGCCACCAAGGAGCTGCTGCTCGAGACCGTCCGGGCCGTGGCCGCCGACCCGGAGGTGCGCTGCGTCGTGCTCACCGGCACCGGTCGCGCGTTCTGCACCGGCCAGGACCTCAAGGAGCACATCGAGCTGCTCCACAACGGCGGCAGCGACCAGCTGTTCACCACCGTCGAGGACCACTACAACCCGATCGTCACCGCCCTCGTCGCCATGGAGAAGCCGGTCGTGGCCGCGGTCAACGGCGTCGCGGCCGGTGCCGGGCGCCAGCCTGGCCTTCGCCTGCGACCTGCGGGTCGTGGCCGACACCGCGGGCTTCAACCTGGCCTTCGCCAACGTCGCGCTGTCGTGCGACACCGGCGCCAGCTATCACCTGCCGCTCCTGGTCGGCCGGGCCAAGGCGCTGGAGCTGCTCTACTTCCCGCGCACGATCAAGGCCGACGAGGCGCTCGAGCTCGGCCTGGCGACCACGGTCGTGGCCGCCGACGCCCTCGCCGACGAGGTCGGCGACGCTCGCCCGGCGCCTGGCCGACGGCCCCACGGTCGCGTTCGGCGCGATGCGGCGCTCGGTCGCGTACGCCGCGGGCCACACGTTCGAGGAGGCGCTGGAGGTCGAGGGCTCGATGATGCAGCGCACCGGGGCGACCGAGGACCACCGGGCCGCCGTCGCGGCGTTCGTGGCCAAGGAGAAGCCGGTCTTCGAGGGTCGCTGACCTGGACCTGGCCTGACCTCTCCGGCCCGGGTCGGAGCCGTCAGGACCGGGTCAGAACGGCTCGCCGGTCAGCACGCCGTAGCGCGCCCGGAAGATCGAGAGCACCTGGCCCGGGGCCACCCTCGCCATCCGACGACGTCCGGGCCGGGCGCCGTACTCGACGGTGAGCGCCACGCCCGGGAAGGAGTGGTTGAACCACCCGGTCATGGTGCCGTGGCAGACGCCGCCGCAGTCGAGCGTGAGCTCGCGCAGCCGGAGCTTGGCGGCGACCCGGCGGGCGAAGCCGCGGCGACTTGGTGTCGGTGTCGACGCCGTTGAGCGGCTGGTGGAAGCTCAGCACGTAGTCGGGCCGGACGTCGCGCAGGAAGCGCATCATCGCCCGGGTCTCGGGCTCGGACCGGGGTCGCGGCCCGGACTCGTAGTTGCCGTCGAGATCGGCCCAGCGGTAGGGGTAGTTGCGGTTGAGGTCGACGCCGCGAGCGTTCTTGCGGGTGCGCCGGGCGAGCCCGTCGGGGTTGTAGGTCGGCACCACCCACAGGTCGACGCCCCGGATCGGCGGTCCGTCGCGCAACGACGTCAGGATGCGGCGTGTCGCCGGCTCGTTGCCGTGCATGGTCGAGATGAGCACCACGGTCGGCCCGGCGTCGCGCTCCCCGAGGTGCCAGGCGCTGATCGGGCGGCCGCGGGCCGAGCGTCCGAGCAGCCGACGCTCCAGCACGGTGTCGGAGGCGGCCGCAGCGGCCGAGGTCGTCGGCTGCGGCAGCGCTGGTGGAGGCAGTGGAGGCCGGGATGCCGGCCACGGGCACGGCCAGGCCGGTGGCGACCAGGCAGGCCAGGAGAAGCCTCGGGCAGGGCGGGTTCTCATCACACCGCCGCGACCAGGTAGGCCCAGGTGAAGACCACGACCCCGACCAGCATCCCGACGTGAGCGAGGATCGAGAGCCCGGGGCCCTCGGACCAGGAGTCGGCCCGGGACGGGGCGGAGTGCCGGCCGCGGCTGGGCAGCCAGCGCACCAGGATCAGCAGCCCGGCGCCCGCGACGACCCACCAGAAGCCGAGCGACACGATCCCGACGATCCCGGCCGGGCCCTCGCCGAGGGCACCGGCGCCCAGCAGGTAGAGCAGCCAGCTCACGATCGCCAGGACGCCACAGACGGTGTGCACGCCCAGCAGCACCGGACCCACCGGGACCCGCCCGGCACCGGCCTTGCCGGACAGGCGCAGCCGCGTGAGCACGACCACGACCGCCGCGAGCGCGGTCAGGACGAAGACGATCACCGAGGTCGGCACGGGGGCGATCCTGTCAGATCGAGGGCCCGGCCGGGCCTGGTTGGTCCGGCCGGTCGTCCGGGCGGTCCTCCGACGGGTCCTCCAGGGGCACGTCCGAGCGCGCGGCGGCGGCCTCCTGCTCGCGGGCCAACCGGTCGAGCAGGGCGTCGACCTCGCTCATCCGGTAGCCGCGGAACGCGAGGGAGAACCGCACCCGTCGCAGGTCGTCGGCACCCAGCGGCCCTGCGGCGGGGACGGCGGCGTCGGGCCGGTCGTCGTACACGACCGACATCGGCGTGCCGCGGCCGGCGGCCACCGCGGCCACGCCGCCCATCGCGAGCACGATCAGGATCGCGAACAACCACATCATCGCGGCCCCTGCGCCTCCTGCGACTCCTGCGCCTCCACCATCGTGGCGACGGCCTCGTGGACGTCGTCGGTGACGATCAGCCGGTCGAGGTCCGCCTCGTTGATCTTGCCGTCGGCGAGGACGGTGTCGCGCAGCCAGTCGATCAGCCCGGACCAGTAGGCGGTGCCGATCAGGACGACCGGGAAGGCGGTGATCTTCTGGGTCTGCGCCAGCGTGAGCGCCTCGAAGGTCTCGTCGAGGGTGCCCAGGCCGCCGGGCAGCACGATGAAGCCCTGGGAGTACTTCACGAACATCGTCTTGCGGGCGAAGAAGTAGCGGAAGTTGATGCCGACGTCGACCCACTCGTTGAGGCCGACCTCGAAGGGCAGCTCGATGCCGAGGCCGACGCTCACCCCGCCGGCCTCGCAGGCCCCCTTGTTGGCGGCCTCCATCGCGCCCGGCCCGCCGCCGGTGATCACCGCGAACCCGGCCTCCACGAGGGTCCGCCCGACCTGCTCGCCCTGGGCGTACGTCGGGTGGTCGGGCGAGGTCCGCGCGGACCCGAACACCGAGACCGCCGGGCCGAGCTCGGCCAGGGCGCCGAAGCCCTCCACGAACTCCGCCTGGATGCGCAGCACCCGCCAGGGGTCGGTGTGCACCCAGTCGCTGGCACCGCGGGAGTCGAGCAGCCGCTGGTCGGTGGTGGTGCCGTCGATCTGGTCGCGGCGCTGCAGCACCGGGCCCTTGTACTTGCCCTTCACGCCGGCGCCCCCAGCCAGGCGCGCAGCGTGGCCTCGCAGCGGTGCAGGTGCTCGACCGGGACGTGCTCGTCCTGCTTGTGCGCGAACATCGGGTCGCCGGGCCCGTAGTTGACGGCCGGGACGCCGAGGAGGGTGAACCGGGCGACGTCGGTCCAGCCGAACTTGGGGTTGACCTCACCGCCCACCGCCGCCACGAAGTCGCGCGCCGCGGGCCGGTCGAGGCCGGGCAGCGCACCGGGCGAGGTGTCGGTGAGCGTGACCTCGAACCCGTCGAAGTACTCACGCACGAACGCCTCGGCCTCGGCCTCGCTGCGGTCGGGCGCGAAGCGGAAGTTGACCTCGACCACGCACTCGTCGGGGAGCACGTTGGTGGCCACGCCCCCGCGGATGGCGGTCGCGTTGAGGCCCTCGTGGTACTCCAGCCCGTCGATCACCGGGCGGCGCGCCTCGTAGTCGGCCAGCCGCTGCAGGACCGGCGCCGCGAGGTGGATGGCGTTGACGCCGCGCCAGGCCCGCGCGGAGTGCGACCGCTCCCCCGTGAGCCGGACGTCGACGTGCAGCGAGCCCTGGCAGCCGGCCTCGACGACGGCGTTCGACGGCTCCATCAGGATCGCGAAGTCGGCCGCGAGCAGCGCGGGGTCGCTCTGGCTGAGCTTGAACAGCCCGTTGTGGTGGGCCTCGATCTCCTCGCAGTCGTAGAGCACGAAGGTGAGGTCGCGGACCGGCTCGGGCACGGTGGCGGCCAGCCGCAGGATCACCGCGTCGCCGCCCTTCATGTCGCAGGTGCCCAGGCCGTGCAGGATCCCGTCGTCGTCGAGCCGCGAGGGCAGGTTGTCGTTGACCGGCACGGTGTCGAGGTGGCCGGCGATCACCACCCGCTCGGCGCGGCCCAGCTCGGTGCGGGCCACCACGGTGTTGCCGTGCCGGCTGACGCTCAGGTGCCCGAGCGTCCGCAGCGCCGCCTCGACGGCGTCCGCGATCGCCTGCTCGTGGTGGCTGACCGACTCGAGGTCCACCAGCTGGCGGGTCAGCGACAGCACGTCGGCGGAGAGGTCGAGGGCGTGCTCGGCGACAGGGGGCGCGGTCATGGCCGCTAGTCAACCAGCCGTCACCCGCCGAGGGGTTTCGTGGCTCGCTCCGCTCGCACCTCAACCACCGGGGGTCCCCCGCGGTTGAGGTGCGAGGAGCGCCAGCGACGAGCACGTCGCGGCGCTCAGGTGCGAGGAGCGCAGCGACAGCCCCGCGGTGGTTGAGGTGCGAGGAGCGCCAGCGACGAGCCACGAAACCCACCCTTCCCAGGAAACTAGAACGCGTTCTACTCTTCGGACATGCGCAACGGTGTCGTCCTCTTCTCCTCCGACCGCGGGATCACCCCCGCCGAGCTGGCCGTGGCCGCCGAGGAGCGGGGGTTCGACACGCTCTACGTGCCCGAGCACACCCACATCCCGGTACGCCGCGACGCCGCCCACCCCGGCACCGGCGACGAGACGCTCCCCGACGACCGCTACCTGCGCACGCTCGACCCGTGGGTCTCGCTGGCCACCGCCGCCGCGCTCACCACGCGCATCCGGCTCGCCACCGCGGTCGCGCTGCCGGTCGAGTCCGACCCGATCACGCTGGCCAAGACGATCGCCACGCTCGACCACCTCTCGGGCGGCCGCGTCACGATCGGGGCCGGCTTCGGCTGGAACACCGACGAGCTGGCCGACCACCACGTCCCAGCCGCCAAGCGCCGCACGGTGCTGCGTGAGTACGTCGAGGCGATGCGCGCGCTGTGGACGCAGGAGGTGGCGTCGTACGACGGCGAGTTCGTCTCGTTCGGGCCGTCGTGGGCGTTCCCGAAGCCGGTCGCAGGCCCACGTGCCGCTGATCATCGGCGCCGGCGGCGGCCCGAAGACGTTCGCGTGGATCGCGCGCACCGCCGACGGCTGGATGACCACCCCCCGCGAGACCGGCATCGGCGAGAAGGCCGCCGCGCTCGACGCAGGCCTGGGCCGACGCCGGCCGCGACGGGCAGCCCGACATCCGCGTGCTGATCGCGGCCAAGCCCACCCCCGAGGACTTCGCGGAGTGGGCCGAGGCCGGGGTCAGCGAGCTGATCTGGGGCGTGCCCGACAAGTCACCCGACGAGGTGCGGGCCTCGCTCGACCGGATGGCGGGCCGGCTCGGGCTCAGCGTCACGTCCTAGGTTTCGTGGCTCGCTGCGCTCGCACCTCAACCACCGCAGAGGGCTCGCTGCGCTCGCACCTCAACCACCGCAGGTCGCGGTGGTTGAGGTGCGAGGAGCGCCAGCGACGAGCCACGAAACCACCCGCTACCGGGGCTACGCGCGGGTGACCGCCACGGTCGCCTTCTCGCCGTCGCCGACGAGCACCTCGGTGCCCTCGGCCGCCTCCCCCACGACGTACGACGTCGCGAGGGTCTCGCCGGTGATCAGCTCCTCGTGCGTGCGCGCCGCGGCCTGCACGGCGTCGGAGCCGCCGATCGTCAGCGCGATCCGGTCGGAGACGTCGAGGCCGGCGTCGCGGCGCGCCTGCTGGACGGCGCGGACCAGGTCGCGGGCCAGGCCCTCGGCGGCCAGCTCGGGCGTGACCGCGGTGTCGAGCACCACGAAGCCCGAGCCCGGCAGCAGGCCCAGCACGGTGTCGTCACCGGCGGCGCCGGCGACGGTCTCGAGCGTGAACTCGCCCTCGACCAGCGCCAGGCCGCCCGCGGTGACCGTGCCGTCGTCCGCCACCGACCAGTCGCCCGACTTCGACCCCTTGATCGCGGTCTGCACGTCCTTGCCCAGGCGCGGGCCCGCGGCCCGGGCGTTGACGGTGAGCCGCTGCGAGACCCCGTACGCCGCAGCCTCCGGCGCATCGGCGCTCAGCAGTCGCACGGTCTTGACGTTGACCTCGTCGGCGACGATCGCCTCGAAGCCGGACAGCGCGGCGGGGTCCTCGACGACGACCGTGAGCGTCGACAGCGGCAGCCGGTTGCGCAGCTGAGCGGCCTTGCGCAGCGCCGAGGTGGCCGAGCAGACCTCGCGCACGACGTCCATCGCCGCGACCAGCGCGTCGTCGGCCGGGCAGCTCGTCGGTCGTGGGCCAGTCGGCCAGGTGCACCGAGCGACCGCCGGTGAGCCCGCGCCAGATCTCCTCGGTGGTCAGCGGCAGCAGCGGCGCGGTGACCCGGCAGACGACCTCGAGCACGGTGGAGAGCGTGTCGAAGGCCTCCGCGCGGCCGTCCCAGAACCGCTCCCGCGAGCGACGGACGTACCAGTTGGTGAGCACGTCGAGGAAGCCCCGCGTGGCGTCGCAGGCCTCGGCCACGTGGTAGCCGTCCAGGGCCACCGTCATCTCGTCGACGTACTGGCGGCACTTGGCCAGCAGGTAGCGGTCGAGCGGGTCGGTGGAGGCGGTCGACGGCTGCGCGTCGTGGCCGGCGGCGTTGGCGTAGAGCGTGAAGAAGTACCAGGTGTTCCAGAGCGGGATCATCACGTGCCGCACGGAGTCGCGGATGCCCTGCTCGGTGACGACCAGGTTGCCGCCGCGCAGGATCGGTGACGACATCAGGAACCAGCGCATCGCGTCGGCGCCGTCGCGGTCGAAGACCTCGCGCACGTCGGGGTAGTTGCGCAGCGACTTCGACATCTTGTTGCCGTCGGAGCCGAGCACGATGCCGTGGCTGATGCACGAGCTGAACGCCGGCCGGTCGAAGATCGCGGTGGCCAGGATGTGCAGCGTGTAGAACCAGCCGCGGGTCTGCCCGATGTACTCGACGATGAAGTCGCCCGGGAAGTGGCCCTTCATCGTGTCGGTGCCGTCGAACCACTCGGCGTTCTCGAACGGGTAGTGCACCTGGGCGAAGCTCATCGAGCCCGAGTCGAACCACACGTCGAGGACGTCGGACACGCGGCGCATCGTCGAGCGGCCGGTCGGGTCGTCGGGGTTGGGCCGCACCAGGTCGTCGACGAACGGCCGGTGCAGGTCGGGCTCGCCGTCGGCGTTGCGCGGGAGCCGACCGAAGTCGCGCTCGATCTCGGCGAAGCTGCCGTAGACGTCGACGCGCGGGTAGGCGGGGTCGTCGCTCTTCCACACCGGCACCGGGGAGCCCCAGAACCGGTTGCGGGTGATCGACCAGTCGCGGGCGTTCTCCAGCCAGCGGCCGAACTGGCCGTCCTGGATGTGGTCGGGCACCCAGCGGATGTCCTGGTTGAGCTCGAGCATCCGCTGCTTGATGGCGGTCACCTCGACGAACCACGACGAGACACCCTTGTAGATCAGGGGCTCGCGGCAGCGCCAGCAGTGCGGGTAGGAGTGGTCGTAGGTCTCCCGGCGCAGCAGCACGGTGCCCGGTGTCACGGACCCCGCCGCCTCGCCGCGGGTGACGGCCTTGAGGTCGTCGATGATCTGCAGGTTGGCGTCGAAGACCTGCAGGCCGGCGTAGTCGGTGACGGGCGCGGTGAACTTCCCGTCCTTGCCGACCGGCATCACCGCCTCGATGCCCTCGCGGTCGGTGACCTCCTTGTCGACCTCACCGAAGGCGCCCGCGGTGTGCACGAGCCCGGTGCCGTCGGTGGTCGTCACGGCGTCGTCGGCCGCGACGACGCGGAAGGCCCGCTCGTGGCCGAGGTAGTAGGAGAACGGCGGCGTGTAGGTACGGCCCAGCAGGTCGGCACCGCGGTAGCGACCCACGACCTCCGGCTCGTCGCCCGAGCTCCCGGGCGTACGACGGCAGCCGGGCCTCGGCGAGCAGGTAGCGCGCGGTCGCACCGGTGCCGGGCACCGGCGCCTCGACGACGACGTACTCGATCTCGGTGCCGACCATCACGGCGAGGTTGGAGGTCAGCGTCCAGGGGGTCGTCGTCCAGACCAGGGCCAGCGCGCCGTCGAGCACCGGGTCGGTGCCGGTGTCGTCGAGCCGGTAGCCGACGGTGACGGCGGGGTCCTGCCGGTTCTGGTAGACCTCGTCGTCCATCCGCAGCTCGTGGTTGGACAGCGGGGTCTCGTCGTTCCAGCAGTAGGGCAGCACCCGGAAGCCCTCGTAGACCAGGCCCTTCTCGTGCAGCTGGGAGAAGGCCCAGATCACCGACTCCATGTAGTCGGGGTTCATCGTGCGGTAGTCGTGGTCGAAGTCGACCCACCGCGCCTGGCGGGTGACGTACTCGCGCCACTCGCCGGTGTACTTCATCACCGACTCGCGGCAGGCCTCGTTGAACTTCTCGATGCCCATGTCGACGATCTCGTCGGTGGTCTTGATGCCGAGCTGGCGCATCGCCTCGAGCTCGGCAGGCAGCCCGTGGGTGTCCCACCCGAACCGGCGCTCGACCCGCTTGCCGCGCATCGTCTGGTAGCGCGGGATCAGGTCCTTGACGTAGCCGGTGAGCAGGTGGCCGTAGTGCGGCAGGCCGTTGGCGAACGGCGGGCCGTCGTAGAAGACGAACTCGTTGGCCCCGTCGGCACCCGGCGTCGCGCTGCTCGACGCTGGCCTCGAAGGTGCCGTCGGCCTTCCAGTACGCCAGCACGGCGTCCTCGATCGCGGGGAAGCGCGGCGCGGAGGGCACGCCGCTGTCGGGGGCGGCGTCGGTGTGCGAGACCTTCGGATAGGTCATGGGTGGTTCGCTCCTGCGGTTCGTCGTCGCACGAGGACGACTCCCCTGGTCGACGGGGCCGCGGTACCACCTCGCTTGCCCGGCCCGCGGCTGCGGGACGGACCACTCTTCACGGCTGTGACGGGCCACCCGTCCGGTTCTACTGAGCCTGTCCTGACCGCTGACGGACCGTTCTTCCGGAGGCTCGCCGCTGATGACGGCTCGAACGCCTGTGGTCACAGCGTACGGCGCCGCCGCGACCGCGAGCCAATCCAGTTGCCGTAGGCTGCCCCGACCGGCTGCCCGACCGGCGGCCAACCCACCCGTGCGACCCTGCGGTGGTGGAGGCCTCGGGCGGGAGCGACGCGCAGCGGCGCAGCGAGCAGCCCGCGCACTTCCCGTGGCTCGTCGGCGGTGGCTTCGTCCTCGTCTGGTCCTCCGGCTACATCGCCGGACCGGCCGCCGTCGAGGCGGTCGAGCCGTTCAGCCTGCTGGCGATCCGCTTCGTCGTGGCGGCCGCCGTGCTGGTCCCGCTCGTGCGCTGGCGCCGCGGACCGCTGCGGATGGACCGGACCACGTTGCTGCGGGTCTGCCTGGTCGGACTGGCCATGAACGGGATCCAGTTCGCCTTCATGTACCTCGCCTTCGCCGCAGGTCTCGGCGCCACCCTGGGCGCGCTGCTGCACTCGCTGTCGCCGGTGCTCACGGTCGTGCTGGCCGGCGTCGCTGCTCGGCGAGCGGGTCCGGCGGGTGCAGGTGGTGGGCCTGGCCGTGGGCGTCGTCGGGGTGCTGGTGGTGCTCGGGCCCGACGTCGAGGGCGCCGGCGGCGCGCTCGGGCGTGACGCTCGGGATCCTCAGCATGCTGGCGCTGAGCCTGGGCACCATGGGGCAGCGCTGGATCCCGCGCGACGGTCGACCCGTGGTGGTCGGCGTCGGTGCAGTTCACGGTCGGTCATCCCGCCGCTGGTGGCTGCTGGGCCTGCTGCTCGAGGGCACCTCGCCGGTGCGCGACCCCGCCCAGGCCGCCGTGACGCTGCTCTACCTGGCGATCGTCAACTCGATCATCGGCCTGCTGCTGCTCGGCGCGCTCGTGCGGCGCGGCGGCGCCGGGGCGTCGTCGAGCGTCTTCTTCCTGATGCCGCCGGTGACGGCGGTGCTCGCCTGGCTGATCCTCGGCGAGACGCTCCGACCGCTCGGGCTGCTCGGCCTGGTCATCACCGTCGTCGGCGTCGCCGTGGCCACCCGCGCGCGTGGTCGCCGGGTGCCGTACGACGTCCCTGAGGCCACCTGACCCTCTCGGGAGCTCAGGTCACGGGAAGGCGCGCCACCTCCGCGACGCGTGCTCGCGGACTGCCGACGAGGGCGGGTGAGTTGGCGGGCGTCGACCACACGGTCGTCTCGAGGAACTCCTGGAACGCGCGGGCCGCCTCCACCGTGGCGAAATCGAGATCGACGAGCACGTAGCGCGGGTCGTCGACCGGTTGCATGATCCGCTCGCGCAGCACCCCGGCCTGCTCGCGGTGTCCGGCGAAGCGCACGAAGGCGGCGTACCAGGTGTCGAAGTCGGTGATCGAGTGCTCGATGAGAAGCGTGGGCATGGTCTCTCCTGCAGGACTGGGCTCGAGCTCCCGACGCTAGGCGGAACCAGGATCGGCCACCATCCCAACGATCTGGGATGCCCGACGGGCGTACGCTCACCGCGTGACAGGGCGCGTCCGGCCAGAGGGCCTCGCCGCGGCCGTCGAGCGCAGCGCAGCGGACGGCGCCCGACGACCGGGCCCTGCGCGCGCAGCTGCTGCAGACCCTCCGGCGGTTCGTGCCCTTCGACGACTACGCCTTCGTGCTCACCGACCCCGTCACGACCGTCGGCAGCTCTCCTCTCGCCGAGATCCCTGATCTCAGCACCCTCCCGGACCTGGTCCGGCTGAAGTACCTGACACCGGTGAACAGGTGGACCGGCCTGCCCCCGAGCGGCTGCGCCACGCTGCAGCAGGCCACCGACGGGCGGTTGGGCCAGAGCCTGGTGTGGCGTGAGTACCTTGCCGGGTGCGGCGTCGTGGACGTGCTCTCGGCCGTCTTCACCGACCGCTTCGGCACCTGGGGCTTCCTCGACCTGTGGCGCCGCGACGCCGAGTTCGCCGCTGCCGACGTGGCGGCCGTGGCCGGCGCCCGGTCCGCGATCACGGCTCGACTGCGGGCGGTGCAGGCGGCCGGGTTCTCGGCCGCTCCGAGCGCCCCGGCCACCCCCGCCCACCCGGTCGTCCTCGGCGCGCGAGGCCCGGGTGCCCTGGTGCTCTCCCCCACGCTGCGGGTCCGTGCCCAGACGCCCCAGACCCAGGCCTGGTTGGCCGCGCTCCTCCCACCCGACTCCGGGGCCTCGCCGGTGCCGGCCAGCGCCCTCAACGTGGCTGCGCAGCTGCTGGCCGAGGAAGCAGACGTCGACGGCCACCCGGCACAGGTGCGCGTCCAGCTGCTGCCCGGCACCTGGCTGACCCTGCGGGCCGACCGGCTCGCCGGTGAGGCGCCGACGCCGGAGCGGGACATCGTCGTGACCATGGAGGCCAGCTCGCCGGCGGAACGCCGCGACGTCTTCTCGCGTGCGCACGGCCTGACGACGCGCGAGGACGAGCTGCTGCGGCATCTCGCCGAGGGGGTCGACACCCGGGCGGTGGCGGGCCTGATGTCGATCAGCGCGCACACCGTCCAGGACCACCTGAAGGCGGTCTTCAGCAAGACCTCGACGTCGAGCCGCCGTGAGGTGCTCGCGAAGGCACTGGGTGGATGAGGCGCCGGTCACGGTGCCGTCAGGGCGCGGCCTACCGTCGTCGGTGGAACCGGACGTCGCCGTTGGGCAGCAGGACGTGGAGGTAGCGGTCGTCGTGGGCGCGATGGTGGTGCCACGAGCACAGCAGCATGCCGTCGGCGAGATCGGTGTGGCCGCCCTGGGACCACGGATCTCGACCGTGGTGGGCCTCGCACCAGGCGGCCGGGATGTCACACCCCTGCGCCCGGCACCGGCGGTCGCGCACGGCCATCGCCCGGTTCTGGGCGCGGCTGAAGAGGCGGGCGGAGCGACCGAGGTCGAGGACCTCGGACCGACCACCCAGCACCATCGGAAGGATCTTCGCGGTGCAGGCCAGCCGGCGCGCCTCGCCGGCAGTGATCTGACCCTCGGAGCCGATCGCCGCGACCCCGAGCCCATCGGTCAAGGTGGCGAGGTCGATGGTGACGACCACGGTCGTGGCATCCCCACCGTGGATCGGCAGCCGCTTCGGGTCGATCGCCTCGAGGAGGGAGCAGAAGGCCTGGCCCAGCTTCACGTCGTGCGGGATGCGCTCGTCGCCGCCGTCGCCGTCGTCGCTGCCCGCGTCGCGACCGTCGCGGCGCGGCGAGGTGAACGCGTGGAGGTAGGTGAGCAGCCGCTCGGCGGACGCGTCGGGCAGCGTCATCCGTACGAGCGTGGTGCCGTCGCCACGCCGGTGGCTGACCAGGCTGGTGGTGCAACGCGCCCGACGCTCCTCCGCCTCGAGCGCGCGGCGCTCGTGGTCCTCACCGAGCTCGGGCGCCACGACGTCGAGGATCCGACGCCCCAGCACCCGCAGCTCGCGAGGGCCGAACTGAGCCGCCTGCTCGACCAGGTGCACCTCGGCCAGCTCGCGGGTGGTGACCGGCACGTCGTCAGGGAGCCCGTCGAGCGCCCGGGCGATCACCTCGACCTGGTCGACGTTGACCGCACCCTCGGCGAGGGCGCGCGACAGGTGGAGGTAGCGACTGGTGAGGGCCTCGGCCAGGCGCTGGGTGCGTCTGCTGGCAGGGCGGTCGACCCGCATCCGGCTCCCCAGCCAGGCTGCGACGTCACGGCAGGCGTCGTCGTCGGCCACGTCACCCGCGCAGGCGACCAGCCGCAGCCGCAGGCTCTCGACCTGAGCCTGCGCCGCGGCCACCGCCAGCAGTGCCTCGCGCTTGTCGGAGGTCTCCATCAGCTCCACGGGCACGCCGGCGACGTCCTTGAGGACGTGACCGAGCGCATCGGTGGCCCTCAGCACCGGATGACGATCCACTCGACGCACCTCCTCGACACAGCAGAACCAGATGGGTCCTCACGGTGTCGATGCAGCGCGCCGGTGAGTCGGCGACCACACCCTGGGGTGCGGCCGGGGACCAGACCATGAGCATCGACGGTTATTGTCTGGAACCTGACCTCATCGTACACCTGTTCGAATACCGTGTCCAGCGCACAATTGCGGGATCCGAGCGGCTCGTGCCTCGTCCACGAGCGCTGCGTCGGTCACGTTGGCCCGGACGCGTCGAGCGTCCTCGAGCCTGGGTCAGCCGAGGGGCAGGGTGACCCGGAATGTGGTGCCGGTGCCGAGCTCGCTGTCGACGTCGATCCGACCGCCGTGCCGGGTCACGATCTGCGCCGCGATCGCCAGGCCGAGTCCGGTGCCGGGGCGTTGCAGTGCCTCGGGATTGGTCGAGCGGAAGAACTCGGTGAACAGGTGCCGACGGTCCTCGGCTGAGATGCCGATCCCGGTGTCGACACAGGTGAACACGACGTCGCCGGCGTTCGCCTCCAAGGACAGCTCCACGATGCCACCGGCGCGGGAGTACTTGACCGCGTTGCTCACCAGGTTGACCAGCAGACCTCGCAGCTCCTCGCGCACGCCGGGGACCACCGGTCGGCCGACCGCGGGGAGGGTCCGCAGCTCGACGCCGAGCTGGTCGGCACGGATCGCCTCGTCCTCGATGACCTCGGCGAGCACGCCGTCGAGGGCGACCGGAACTCTCACCATCGAGTGCGCCGGACTGCTCGTCTGGCTCAGCAGCAACAGGTCGTCGACGACCGCGGTCAGCCTGGCCGAGCCCCGGCCCAGCGCGCGCAGGGAGGTCTCGGCCGCCGCCGGCAGGCCCGGCACCGACTCGAGCATCTCGACGTGGCCGGCGATCACACCCAGCGGGTTGCGCAGCTCGTGGGAGACCGTGGCGATGAGCTGGCGCCGGTACTCGTCGAGCCGCTGCAGCTCCTCGATGAGCCGTCGTTCGCGCTCGTGGGCGCGGGTGCTGAGCAGCGCTCGGCCCAGGTCGTGGCCCACGCCGAGGGCGGCCGCACTCTCACTGCCGGTCCAGCGCACGCCCTCGCCCTCGCGGACGACGATCAACACCCCGATCGGCTCGTGCCCCGCGCCCACTGGCACCAACAACACCTCCCCCACCCCGTGCCTGAGCAGGTGATCGGTCAGGTCGTGTCGGTGGTCGCGGTCCAGCTCGTCGTCGCCCCACACCCGGTCGGCGTCGGCGATGATCACCGTGCGCTCGTCCCAGGCTCGCCGCGTCGCTGCCTCGATCGCCGGGCGCATGCCCAGCAGCGCGGATCCCAGCGCGGGCTCGCCGGTCAGCTCACCGACCTCGTCGTGGAGCCACACTGCGAGCGAGCGTGCGCGGAACCCGGCCACCAGTGCGGGGTAGACCCCGGCGAGCAGCTCCTCAGCAGTCACGTGCTGGGATGCCGCCCGCACCACGGCCCGGGCGGTCTCATCGAGGCGGGCCGTGCGAGTCAGCTCCTCGCGATCGACGATGGCCAAGGTCGCCTGCAGCGCGAGCTCCAGGCTGTCGGCGATCGTCTGCAGCTCGTGCGGTCGGGGACGGAGTCCGTCGATGGGCTCGTCGAGGTGGAACAGGACACGAGTGCGGCCGGAGTCGTCGGCAAGGTGTGCCACCAGCATGTCCAGAGCCCGCCATCGCCGGGGATCGCTGGAGACCGGCAGGGTGGGCACGTAGCCGTACCCGCGGAGGGCCTCCTGGAGCGCCGGGTCCATGTCCTCCTCGGCGAGGAAGACGAACTTGCCGTAGCGGGCGCCGTTCTCCATGACTCGATGCACATGACTCAGCGGGTACGCCTGGCCCCGGCCTGCCTCGAAGTCCGGGTTGCCGGTGAAGACGACCTCCTCGAGCAGGCCATCTGCCCGCAGCACCTCGATCGCACTCACCGCGAACCCGGTCCGGACCCGGGCATCCTCAGCGACCCGGCGCAGCTCGGCCCACACCTCCGGACCGCCCCAGCTGCTGGTGCGTGCGCCTTCCGGGGACGGCGCAAGCGCGTCCTCGACATCCATCAGGCACCCCCGCCCCTAGCGGTCAGGGACCAGTGTGCCGCGGATCGGGCAGCTGCCGGGACAGTTGGCCACAGTCCGCCCCGCTACCGCCCGACGACGTGGCCCCGCCGGACGGGCGCGACGCGGTGCTGTCACCTGCGACAGCTCCCGCTCGTGAAGGCGAGCTGCGTCGGCTGGTGGAAGCGAAACCGAGCCAGGTGTGCCGGTTGCCGGCCCAGCACCAGCCGACCTTGGGTGCACGCTTGTTGGCCTTGCCGTCGTGGCCGGTGGTCGAGGTCGTGGAGGAGGTACAGGGGGGCGTCCGGGATCGTGACTGCATCGATGGGAGTGAACTCGTCGAGGTCGGTCAGGTCGGCCACGACGAAGCCTGGCTTGTCGTGCAGGGTGAGCAGCGTCGCGAGACGGCTCGCGGGCACGAGCTCGGGGTGGACGACGAGGACGGCGCCCGGCTGCTCGGGAAGCCTGCTCGCGAAGGCGTGCAGATCGTCGGTGGCGATGCCGGCGAGGTCGTCGAGGCCGAGGTCGAGGAGGCGTTGCAGCTGCGCGATGATGGTCATCGATCGGTTCCTCCGGTGACAGGTGAGGAAGGTGCATGTGGACCACCTGCGCCCGCCACGCTGTCGTCGCAGCCGAACGACGCTCGGGACAGACGGAGCTGGAGTGGTGGCAGAGCAACGCGGCAGCGTTGGCGCAGGCCATGGACGGGCGGGAGCTCCGGCACGCCCGCAACGTACCGAGCGCTGCGGCTACCGTCGCGCCCTCACGACGAGCGCGACGACGTCGCGGCGACCCTGCCCGCCCTGCTGGCTGGTGCCCTTCAGCACGACCCGGCGAGCAGCGCCGATCCGCGCTCGTCGGGGGACCTTGACGACGACGGTGATCACCCGGGCAGCACCGGCAGCGAGGCGGGCCGGTGGTCCACGAGCCCGACCGCACCTGGGCCGTGACGTCGCGTGAGCCCACGAGGTAGCGCACCCGGTACGGCGTGCCGCTGAGGGCCGTGGCGAGCGCGACCCCGTCGATGCCGCTCCCGGTGTTCTTCAGCCGCACCGAGAACCGCGCCGCCCTCCCCCGCGGCGTCCGCTTCGCCAGGGTCTGGCCGGCTCGCGGTGCCGTTGACGATCCCGGCACCGCGCCACGGGCCCGCGCCGCTGCGCAGGGCGAGGTCGACCCCACGACGCACCGGCGGCGGCACGCGCCTGATCGTCGTCGAGCACCGTCCCGGTGGCGACCGCGTCGACCAGCGCGGCGTTGACCGGCTCGCTGAGCGTGAGCGTCACGGTCTCGTCCGGCTCCACCTCGGTGTCCGGACGGACGACGGCGCGTACCTGGGCGGTGGCGACCCCGGGCGCGAGGTGCACGTGGTCCGGCGTGTCCTCGGTCGGGGAGAACGGGTAGCCCACGTCCACGTCGTACGTCGCGGTGTCGTAGGTCATCGTGAAGCGGGCCGAGCTGGCGCCGCTCAGGTCGCCGGTCCGGGTCACCGGGAAGACGAGCAGCGCCTGACCCGGACCGTTGCCCTCCACCACGCTGGCGTCGCCGATCGACACCTCGGGCAGTGACCGGCGGGGGTGGGGGCGGCGCGTCGGGGAGCAGGTCCAGCAGCTGCCCCCGGGCTGCGTCGTACGCCGCCGGCGGCACGTCGGTCGACGAGGCCCGGGCGAAGAGCCCGCCCCCGGTGTCCGGGTTCGCCGATGATCGCGCCGAGCTGCGCTCGGGTGATGCCGGGGCAGTCACCTTCGCAGCCGGTCTCGAGCTGGCGCAGCAGCGAGTAGGTCTCGGCACCGTCGCGGTAGCGCTTGAGCCGCATCGACTCGACGGGGATGGCGTGCGTGCCGCCGATCCGCGCGACCGTGCCGGGGTAGTACAGCGTCCCGTCGCCGTGCCCGCCGAAGCTCGTGTAGAGGCAGGCTGCGCCTGTCGAGCAGTCGTTCCACGCCTGCGCGAGCCGGTTGAAGCCGTCGTAGTAGTAGTGCCCCGACGTTCGGTACATCCAGGCGGTGATCGCGCTCGCGAGCTCGGAGACCGCCGGCTGGTCGACGCCCCCGAGCACCGGCCAGCCGTTCCAGAACTGGTGCGGCGTCCAGGCCAGGCCCGCGCCCAGGCTGCCGTTGGAGTTGTAGGTCCACAGGGTCCGGTCCGGGCGCCCGTCGAGGAAGCCGCCGGGTGCGTCGTAGACGCCCCGAGTGCTGCCCTCCCCCTTCGGGTGCAGGTGGTTGATGATCGGGATCCGGGTCTTCTCGTGGTCCAGCACCGAGTAGTCGCCCCACTCGTGCGCGATGTCCTCCTGGGCCTGCCCGCCGATCAGGACGCTCGGGAGGTCGCCCTCGCCGAGCCGCCACCCGCCGGCGCCCACCGCCCGCGCGTAGGGGTCGGCGCAGTGGGCCTCGAACACGGGCTTGGTGTACAGCTCGTCGCAGTAGAAGCGCATCCGGTCGGCGAAGCCGTGGGGGTCGCGTAGGTCTGCCACACCCGCCAGTCGGCGGCGTCGTAGTGCTGGTTGAGGACCACGAGCGGCACCCGGGCACCCGGCTGCCGGGCCGGGCGCAGCCCGTCGACCGACGGTCCCGCGGCCCCGGTGACCAGCGGCCGCACCCAGGTGTCGAACAGCCCGGCCACCCCGGCGTACGGCGAGGAGACCAGCGCCGGGTTGAGGATCGGCATCCGGTTCTCCAGCGACGCCCGGGTGTAGAGGTGCATCAGCCGGAACGTCTCGGCGTTGCTGCCGCAGGCATGGGCGTTGCAGAGCTCGGGATTGACGTTGACGCCGCCGTCCAGCGCGAGGGCGGGGTCCGTGCCCGGCAGCCGGGAGCGCGGGGCCGGAGACCACCAGCGACACCGGGAGCGCGACCGCGTCCTGGCCGGACGCCGTCACCGTCACCTGGGTGCTGTAGGTGCCCGGCACGGCCGAGGCCGGCACGTTGACGTCGACCCACGCCATCCGGTTCTCCCCGGCCGGCACGGCCATCGGGAAGGCGTTGCGGTCCTCGCCGTAGAAGCTGTCCCGCTCCGGCACCAGCGCGTCGGGGAACAGGCAGCGGTCGGCGGTGACCACCGGACGCACCGCCCCTCCGCACTTCCAGACCGAGTTCTCCCAGCTCCCGTCGGGCGTCTCGGTCGCCGGGATCCCGCAGGTGAAGACCGGGCCGGTGCCGCCGTCGGCCGGGTCGGTGAAGTACGGGCACCACCCCTCCTGGTCGCTGGGGGTCCAGATCCGGGTGTAGGCCTCCCGGAAGACCGTGACGTCGTTGCCACCGATCGTGGCGCCTCCCGGACCGGAGAGGTCGGCCACCGCCACCGCTGCCCCGGTCAGGGAGCCGGCGGTCGGCCTGACCTCGACCTGGAACGACTCGATCTCGCCCGGGCTGCGCACGCAGGGTCAGGGAGCCGGAGCCGGCGGGATCGTCGCTCGGCAGCACCGTGGCAAGGGGACCCAGCAGCCGGGCCGAGATCGTGGTGGACGCTGTGGCTGCGGGCAGGTCGGGACGAGCAGCAGGGCGCTGGTGACGACGGCGCCCACCACACGCGCCACACAGCAGTCGGACGGACCCCATGTCTTCTCCCACCGATGCAGGCACCGGACGACCGCCCGAGCTGTGGGCAGCGTAGGTCCGGGGCGGCGGTCAGACACTGGCCCGGACGGATCATTTGCGCGGTGCCACGATGACCATCTGCTCGAGGAGTACGCCCCGACACCTGGGCACGTGGACCTGCCGCGCGAGGGCATCGACGGCCGGACCGGTCAGTAGGCCGGATCCACCCTCCGTAGACTTCACGGCCATGACTTCCTCCGCCTGGGGCTTCGGCCTCGTCTCGCTCGATGCCAGCGGCACCGTCCTCGACGTCTGGTTCCCCTCCCCCGCGCTCGGGTCCGCCGACGGGGCCTCGGCGCCCGCCGAGCTCACCGCGCTGGAGGGCGACGACGCCGCCCGCGGCGTACGCCGTGAGGTGCGGCTGGTCGAGATCGCCGACCTCGGCCGCCGCGCCCGCCGTCCACCGACGAGGTGTGGCTGCGGCTGCACCTGCTCTCCTCGCGCCTGGTCACCCCGCACTCGATCTCGATGGAGGGCGTCTTCGGGCTGCTCACCAACGTGGTGTGGACCTCCGCCGGGCCCTGCGCGGTCGACGGCTTCGAGCTGACGCGCGCGCGGCTGCGCGCCACGGGCCAGCACGTCACGGTCCTCGGGGTCGACAAGTTCCCGCGGATGGTCGACTACGTCGTGCCCAGCGGCGTCCGGATCGCCGACGCCGACCGGGTGCGCCTCGGCGCCCACCTCGCGTCCGGCACCACCGTGATGCACGAGGGCTTCGTCAACTTCAACGCCGGCACGCTCGGCTCGTCGATGGTCGAGGGCCGGATCTCGGCGGGGGTCGTGGTCGGCGACGGCTCCGACGTCGGCGGCGGCGCCTCGATCATGGGCACGCTCTCGGGCGGCGGCACCACGGTGATCTCCGTCGGCGAGCGCTGCCTGCTCGGCGCCAACGCCGGCATCGGCATCTCGCTCGGCGACGACTGCGTCGTCGAGGCCGGCTGCTACGTGACCGCCGGCACCAAGGTCACCCTGCTCGAGCCCGGCGCCGAGCCGCGGCTGGTGAAGGCGAGCGAGCTCTCCGGCGCCAGCAACGTGCTCTTCCGCCGCAACTCGGTCTCCGGCGCGGTCGAGGCGCTGCCCCGCGAGGGCCACGGCATCGCTCTCAACGAGGCCCTCCACAGCAACTGACCCGGCGAGCGAGCAGCAGCGCGCGAGGCACGAGCGCGCTGCGTGGGCGAGCGAAGGTCGAGCAAGCCCCGCGACCGAGCCTGCGAGGTCGCGACGAGCGCGTCGAGACCCGGCGACCGCAGCGCACACCCTCCCCCGAGGGGGTTTCGTGGCTCGTCGCTTGCGCTCCTCGCACCTCAACCACCGGAGCGAGCAGCAGCGCGCGAGGCACGAGCGCGCTGCGTGGGCGAGCGAAGGTCGAGCAAGCTCCGCGACCGAGCCTGCGAGGTCGCGACGAGCGCGTCGAGACCCGGCGACCGCAGCGCACACCCTCCCCCGAGGGGGTTTCGTGGCTCGTCGCTGCGCTCCTCGCACCTCAACCACCGCAGGACGCTTGCGCTCCTCGCACCTCAACCACCGCAGGAGGCTGGCGCTCCTCGCACCTCAACCGCCGGACGGCGGGCCAGGCACGGTGGTTGAGGTGCGAGCGGAGCGAGCCACGAAACCACCACGCTTGGCCGCTCCCGCAGACTGGTGGGCATGAGGAGGGGAGCAGGGCACGGCGTGGCTGGGGCTGGCGGCGGTCGTCGTGGTGGCCGTGGTCGCGGTCGGCGTGCTGCGCGACGGTGGTGGGCTGCTCGGCCCTCGCGAGGGCTGCGTCGCCGACGTCGGCGGGCACACCGTCGACCTCACGCTCGAGCAGGCCGAGAACGCCGCGCTGATCACGGCGCTGGGCGTCCGTCGCGGGCTGCCGGCGCGGGCCGCGTCGATCGCCCTGGCGACGGCCTACCAGGAGTCGGACCTCTACAACATCGACTACGGCGACCGCGACTCCGTCGGCCTGTTCCAGCAGCGGCCCTCGCAGGGGTGGGGCACGGTCGAGGACATCCTCGACCCCGTCTACGCCACCAACGCCTTCTACGACGAGCTGGTCACGGTGCAGGGCTACGAGTCGCTCGAGATCACGGTCGCCGCGCAGGAGGTGCAGCGCTCCGGCTTCCCGCGGGCCTATGCCGACCACGAGCAGGACGCCCGGACGATCGCCTCCGCGCTCACCGGCAACAGCCCCGAGGCGTTCACCTGCACGATCGACGACGACGCCGAGGCGTCCGACCCCGAGCTGACCCGCAGCGGGCTGACGGCGCGGGCCGACGCCGTACGGGAGGAGGCGCTCGGGGTCTTCGGCGACCTGCCCCTCGGCGGCTTCGCTCCCGGCGGCGTCCGCGACGGTCACATCGCCGGCTCCGCCCACTACGACGGCCGGGCCGTCGACCTGTTCGTCCGCCCGGTCAACGCTCGCAACAAGCAGCGCGGCTGGGCGATCGCGCAGTACTTCGTCGCCCAGGCCGACCGGCTCGGGGTCCGCACCGTGATCTTCGACGACCGGATCTGGACCGCCCGCCGCTCCGACCAGGGCTGGCGCGACTACGACGCCCCGTCGCGCTCCGGGGACCAGGCGATCCTCGAGCACCGCGACCACGTGCACGTCGACGTCGCCGCCTGAGCAGCGCGCCGGTGTGCCAGCCGGCCCCTCGCGCCCCCTCGCCCTCGCGACACAGCCGTGCGATTCTGCTGGCACCGGCCCCTGTCCGGGCGGGCCGACCACGAGCGAGGGGGAGCCATGCCACTGGTCACGCAGATCCGAGTGCGCCAGCCGGCCGACAAGGACCTGGTCGGCGACCGGTTCACCGTGTCGGGGATCGGCGCGGGGTTCGAGGGGACCATCGGGCTGCGGCTGCTCGGCCGGCGCGGTGCCGTGCTCGGCACCGGGACCGCCCAGTCGGCCGCCGGCGGCATCGGGATCGGTGAGTTCTCGACCACGCTGCGGGTCGACCGGGCACCGAAGGCCGGGAGCCCGGTCACGCTGCAGGTCTTCGGCGACAACCCGGGGCTGCCCGGCGAGGGACCCGACCCCGGCTTCGACCTGCGTGAGGTGGGGCTCATCTACTTCCCGCGGCTGCGCGGCTTCCTGCTCTACCGGGTCGAGCGCGGTGACACCCTGACCGGCATCGTGCGGAAGACCCGTGACTTCGGGCGCACCACGGTCGCGAAGATCGTCGCGGCCAACCCTCGGATCACTGATCCCGACCTGATCCAGGTCGGGTGGAGGCTGCGGATCCCGCTGCAGGACTGACCGCGCTCCCGAAGAGGGTCGACGGGAAGCCGTCGGCGCGCAGGTCCAGGCCCATGGTCTCCTCCAGCAGCCGCACGACCCGGGTCGACGGCGCGGCGCCACCGTACTGCGCGTGGGCCCTGCGGAAGATCTGCTCCACGTGCCCGGCGACCTCCAGCGGCACGCCCAGGGAGTGCCCCAGCTGGTGCGCCAGGCCGAAGTCCTTGCACGCGAGGTCGAGGCTGAACTGGAAGTCGTAGCTGCCGCTGAGCACGAGCTGGGTCTCGATCTCGAGCGACCAGCTGTTGCCGGAGCTGTGGCGGATGCCCTCGTACGCACGGCCGAGATCGATGCCGGCCGCGCGCGCGAGCATCAGCGCCTCGCCCGCCACCCACTGGTTCACGAAGGCCAGCATGTTGGTGACCACCTTCAGCACCGTCGCCTGCCCGAGCTCACCGACATGGATGACCGGGTCGGTCATCGCCTCCAGCAGCGACCGGTGCTCCTCGAAGCACGCGGCGTCGCCGCCCACCAGCGCCGTGATCCGGCCGACCTCCGCGGTGTGCACTCCCCCGGTCACCGGGCACTCCAGGGTGCGGATGCCGAGCTCGGCCGCGAGCCCGGCGATCCGGTGGATCTCGTCGACGTCGTTGGTGCTCATGTCGATCCAGGTGCCGCCCGGGCGCAGTCCGGCCAGGACGCCGTCCTCGTCGGTCAGGCACGCCCCGACCGCCGCCGGCGTCGGCAGGCACGTGATCACGCAGTCGCTGCGCTCCGCGGCGGCCCGGGGCGACGCGGCCCACGTGGCGCCCGCGTCGACGAGGTCCCGGGCGCTGCCGGGGTCGCGGTCGAAGACCGTGACGGGGTAGCCGGCACGCAGCAGGCTCCCGGCGAGCAGACGGCCGAGGTTGCCGACGCCGACGAAGCCGACGGCGGTGGCAGCGGCGGGACTGGGCTCCATGAGGGCTCCTCGTGACACGCTCCGGGCCCGACCCCGTCACGGTCGGGTCAGGGGTGGGTCGTGCCGGTCGGGTCGTCGGCCGGGGGCGGAGCGAGCACGCGCCGCACCATCGGCGTGAAGAACTCCAGCGGCTCCCAGTCGTAGTCCGGGTCGAAGGAGACCTGGTCGTAGCGGGCGCAGAAGTCCACGGTGGCCTGGTAGTACGGGTGGTCGCGCCACTGGTCGCGAGCGTCGGGATCGGCACCGAGGTGGTGGAAGTAGTACTTGCCCTGGAAGACCCCGTGGTGCTTGACGATCCAGTAGTTCTTCTCGCTCACGTAGGGCCGGAGCATCGCGGCCGCGACCTCGGAGTGGTTGGCCGGCGCGAGGTGGTCGCCGATGTCGTGCAGCAGCACGCACACGGTCGTCTCCTCGTCCTCGCCGGCCCGGTGGGCGCGGGTGGCGGCCTGCAGGCAGTGCTCCAGCCGCGTGATCCGGTAGCCGGCCGAGTCGTCCATCGTGCCCAGCCACCCCAGCACCCGGTCGGGGAACTCCTGCAGGGCCTCGGCCTCCAGGCGTCCGAGCAGCGCGTAGTCCTCCGCGGTCCCGTCGGCCATGGCGGTGAAGCCGACGACGTCGCTCATCACGCGGTCCCGGTCGCCGGCAGCGGTCGGTGGGTGCCCAGCAGCACCCGGCGACGGCTCATCAGGTCGTCGTACTCCATGTAGACGTCCTGCAGGTGGCGGGCCCCGCTGGTGGGGTCGAACGCCAGCCGGCCGTGCAGCACCCGGTGGCCGTGCACGGTGAGGAGGTCGCCGCTGCGCGCCTTGAACGCGTGCTTGTAGGTGTCGCTGTCGACCATGGCGCCGAGCTTGCGGTACGCCGCGTAGAACAGCTCCACGTCGGCGAACGACACGTCCAGCGGCACGGCGAGCTGGTTGGAGTAGCGGAACACCTCGACCCGCCCCGCCGGGTCGAGGCGCACCATCGGCGCCTGGGCGTAGGTGTCCTCGGAGTCGCTGAACAGCTGGTAGCCGACCGGGACCCGCGTGAGGACGTCGAAGGCCTCGGGGTCGTGCTGCCGCAGGTCGGCCAGCACGGCCCACCCGTCGGTCAGCGTGCTCTCGCCGCCGCTGGCCTCGTTGACCAGGAAGTGCAGCAGCTGGATGCTCGGGGGCCACTGGTAGCTCGGCAGGTCCGTGTGCGGCTTGAGCTCCAGCGGCGTGTGGGCCACGTTGTAGCCGACCGGGTCGTGCCGCACGTTGTGGATCCGCTCGAACGCGGTCTCGCGCACGTGCCCGATCGACTCGGCGAAGCGCTCGACCTCGCCCGGGACGCTGGGCGTGCCCCGGACGACCGCGACCCCGTAGTCGCGGACGGCTTCGAGGTAGGCGACCTGGCCGTCGGTCGTCCCGACGACGTCCGCGTGGTCGAACGTCGGCAGCGCCTCGACGCTCGCGTGCCACAGCGTCGGCGCGTGCTGCCGAGCGGCCCGCGCGTCGTCGGAGTAGTCGTGGCGGCGCAGCCACGGCGCCGAGTACACCGAGGCGTGCCCGTCGCTCCAGGTGACGTGCAACGCCTCGTCCGCCGTCCAGACCGCCTCGGCCGGCGCGATGTCGTCGGGGATGTACGCCGTGTACAGCCGGCGCTCGGCGGACTGCTGCACCCGGCACCCGTCGCACCAGCAGTTGTCCCGCAGCCAGACGTAGTGGAAGTACATCGCCCGGTGACCCACCGTGAGCGAGAGGTAGCGCTCGTGCAGCGCGAGCTCCGCCGGGTCCGCCGAGGTCTGCCGGGGTGGGAGTGGAGTCAGCGCGGTCAGGGGGTCAGCGCGGTCATCGCCGCTCCTTGCCTCGAGAGTGGCGGCGGGGCGTCGGACGGCGTGCGGGGCACCGTCCGCGTCGAGGTGCGTACTCCGCAGTCTGAGTCGGCGAGGAGACTGCGGTCAAACGATTGTTTCCGCCCTTGAGGGGTCGAAATTGTGTGGCTCGGTGCGCGACGATCGGGGCATGACGTCACCGGTCCCGCCGCTGCTCGGGACTGCACGCCTTCGAGGCCACCGCGCGGCACGGCAGCTTCGTCGGGGCGGCCGCCGAGCTGCACCTGACCCCCTCGGCGGTCAGCCAGCGGGTGCGCACGCTCGAGGCCCACCTCGGGTTCGCGCTGTTCGAGCGGCTCCCCCGCAGCCTGCGACTGACCGAGATGGGCCGGGCCTACCTGCCGACGGTGCGCGACGTCTTCGACGACCTGGCCGCCGCGACGGTCGGGCTGTTCGGCGCCTCGGACCGCCGACAGCTGACGATCCGCGTCCAGATCTCCTACGCGACCACGTGGCTGGTGCCCCGGCTCGAGCGCCTTCCACGAGACGGTCCCGCACGTGGACCTGCGGGTGCTCAGCACGATCTGGACCGACACGCTCCCTCCCGACGAGGTGGACCTCGAGATCCGCCAGGGGACCGGCAGCTGGCCGGGGTTCCTGGCCACCAAGCTCCACGACGACGGCGCCATCGCGATCTGCGGCCCGGAGTACCTGCGCCGCCACGGCCCGGTCACCAGCTTCGACGACCTCAGCGCACACCCCCGGGTGCAGGTGCTCGGCTTCGACGACCTCGTGCACCGGTTCTTCCCGGCCGACCCCGCCCCCGAGCCCCGGCACACACTCCAGCAGGCGATGGTCGTCGACACCTCGATCGCCGCCATCGAGATCGTGGCGGCGAGCCCGTGGTGGGCGATCGTGCCCGAGCGCTTCGCCCGCCCGGCGGTGCGCGACGGCCGGGTGTCCGTGGCGCTCGACACCGTCGTGCCGACGCGGCAGTCGCACTACCTGCTGCGCCGCCGCGACGCCTCCCAGCTGAGCGCGGAGGCGTCGGCCTTCGCCCACTGGCTGCACGAGCAGATCCGTCTCGATCCGCCGTTCCCCGGCTGAGGGCCACCGACGGAGGGCGCGGGTCAGCGCCGGTCGCGCCCGGCGAGCCCGCGCCGGAACTCCTGGCCGCTGCGACGCAGCAGGGGGATCCAGAAGGCGACGGCCAGCAGGGCGTAGATGCCGATCGTCACCGGCGTCGAGACCGGGATGAACGCCACCAGCACCGCGAGCGCGACGAACCACCAGATCGAGCGTCCGCGCACCCGGGTCAGGGCCCGCTCGTACGCGCTCTGCTCGGGCACCGTCACCCCTCGATGGTGGCACGACCGGCCGGCCCGACCCTCACCCGTCCGTGAGGTCCCAGACGATCGGCGCGACCGGGTCGGGCTGGTAGCTGCAGTAGGCGCCCGTCCGCACCGTCCGGGCCAGGTGGGCGGCCAGCTCGTCGTGGTGCTCGGCGAGGCGGGCCAGGGCGTAGCGCAGCGAGCGGGTGACGCTGGTGCGTGCCCGCTCGGCGCTGCTGCCGCTCGTGCGCAGCCGGCCCCCGAGGCCCAGCGCCGACCCCAGCTCGGCCAGCAGGTAGTCGCGGTCGCGCTCGGCGAGCTCGAGGCGTCCGAGGTCGTCCATCAGCCGGGCGTCCTCGATGTCCTCCTCGACCTCGACGAGCCGGCGCCGGTACGCCGCCCGCGCCTGGTCGTCGATCAGCGGCAGGCCGGGCTCGTCGAACCGGGAGCCATCCCCCGCAGTCGCGGGGTCGGCTCCGGCCTCGAGCCTCACGGCCCACCAGGTCGAGGGCGTGCAGCTCGCGACCCGGCGCCGCGAGCAGCACGTGCAGGTAGCGGAAGCCCTTGAGGTCGGGCACCAGGGCCTCGACGCCACGGAACCGGATCCGGCGGCAGCCACCCACGAGCGCGAACGTCGCCGTGACCGGCGACGCTGTCGTCGGTCGTCGCCGGCTGGTCGGCGAGCAGCCGCTCGACCTGCTGCAGCCGCGGTCCGCGCCCCGAACGCACCGAAACCGGACCTGGCCGCCTCCCACTCCAGCCGCGCCCGTTCCTCGCTGCCGGCGCGACGGTGGGCCTCCCCGAGGACCAGGCGCACGCACGCGGTCTCGTACGGCGCCCCCAGCTCGGCCCAGGCCGTGACGGCCGCCGTGCAGGCGGCGATCGCGTCGTCCGTCTCGCCGCGGAGCAGCGCGACCCGGCCGACGGCCAGGGCGGCGGACGCGGACAGCGCCGCGGTGCCCGCGTGGGCGCGGGCCACCTCGTCGAGCCGGGCGGCCGCGGCGGCGGCGACCTCCACCTCGCCCGCCTCCACGGCGATCTCGACCTGGGCGGCGAGCAGCGGGGCCAGCCGCAGGTCGCCGAAGGGCGGCCGCTCCTTCGACGGCGTCGACGCCGGGTGCGCCACGGCGTCACCGATCAGCCCCAGCGCCACCGTCACGTGCCCCTGGGCCAGCCGGAGCAGCGCCAGCCCCGGCTCCGGCGACCAGACCTGCTCGTGGGCGGCGAGGAAGGCCTCCTCCGCCCCCGCGAGGTCGCCGCGGTGCAGGCGGATGGTGCCCAGCTCGGCCAGCGGCCAGCCGAACTCCCGCCGCATGTACGGCCGCAGCTCGGCGCACGCCCGGAGCGCCTCCTGCTCGGCCAGGTCGCCCGGGCCGCTGAGCCGCAGCAGCTCCGCCCGGTGCACCCGGCACCGCCCGTGGATGCCGCCGACGGCCGCTCCGTGCCGCCAGCGGTCCATCACGTCGGTCCACTCGCGGGCGCGGTCGTGCAGCCCGAGCCCCTGGGCGGCGCAGATGATCTCGCAGAACATCATCCCCGTCGTCAAGGAGTCGACCTCCCCGCTCATCAGGTGGGCGGCGACCTCGTCCAGCAGCCCCATGCCCTCCTCGACGTCGCCGGCGAGGATCCGCAGCCGGCCGGCCGCCGTCCGCCCGATCACGACCGCGGGCAGCACGTGCAGCCGCTCGCCGAGCTCGATCGCGAGCGCCGACTGCGCAGCCGCGGTCTCGGGGTCGCCGGACAGGAACCGCTCGTAGGTGCGCACCATCGCGACCACCGCGTGGACCGTCCCCGGCTCGGGCTCGTCGGCGACCAGGCGCTCGGCCCGGCGCAGCCACCCGCGCACGGTCGCCATCAGGGCCGTGTCGATGAGCAGGTAGAGCGCCACCATGCACGCGGCCCGCGCGGCCCCGGGGCGGTCGCCGCGGGCGAGGTGGTGGGCGTGGAGGTCCTCCCAGGCGGTCAGCGCACCCTCGAGGTCGCCGGCGCCGTACGCCGCCAGGGCCCGCAGCTCGAGCGCGTCGGCCCGCACGGGGTCGCCAGGGACGGCGGCCACCTCGTCGAGCAGGGCGAGCGCGTGCTGCCACGCACCCTCGTCGACGGCGGCCTGCACCTGCTCCAGACTCGCCACTGTCGCAGTGTGACACCGGTTGTCACGCCCGTGGGGTGACCGCACACCACGAAAGGAACCGATCATGCGACTTCCCAAGCACGACATCCCCGTCCGCATCGACGCCCCGGGGGCCACCGCCCGGATGCTGCCGGACTTCGGCACCCCCGCGGGCACGCTGGGCGTGGAGTTCTTCTCCCTCGCGGCGGGCACGGACATCGCGCCGCTGCTCGTGGGGCTCGAGGACGACGCGTGCCAGTCGCCGCACTGGGGCTACGTCATCGACGGCGACCTGGTCGTCACCTACACCGACGGCTCCGACGACCGCTGCTCCGGCGGCGACGTCTTCCACTGGCCGGCCGGCCACAGCGTCCGCGTGGAGAAGGACGCGAACGTGATCCTGTTCAGCCCGCAGGACGCGCACGGCCCGGTGATCGACCACCTGAAGGCGGGCATGGGCCTCTGACCTCGGCGGGTCGCGGTGGCGCGTAGGCCGACAACCGGTGCAGCGCCGCCTCGACCCGCTCGTCCGTGGCGGTGAACGCCACCCGCACGTGCTGCCCGTCCGGCGGTGCCGTAGAACGCGCCGGGCGCGACGAGGATGCCGCGCTCGGCGAGCCAGGCGACGGTGTCCCAGCAGTCCTCGCCGCGCGTGGCCCAGAGGTAGAGCGACGCCTCGGAGTGGGTGATCTCGAAGCCGGCAGCCTCGAGCGCGCGCCGCAGCACGGCCCGGCGGGCGGCGTACCGCTCGTGCTGCTCGGCCACGTGCTCGTCGTCGTCGAGGGCGGCGACCATCGCCCGCTGCTGGGGGCCGGGCATCTGCAGACCGAGGTTCTTGCGGACCGCGAGCAGCTCGGCGACCACGGCGGAGTCGCCGGCGACGAACGGCGCACCGGTAGCCGGCCAGGTTGGAGCGCTTGGACAGCGAGTGCACGGCCAGCAGGCCCTCGGTGGAGCCGCCGCAGACGTCGGGGTGGAGCACCGAGACCGGCTCGGCGTCCCAGGCGCACTCGACGTAGCACTCGTCGGAGACCAGCAGGGTGCCGCGCTGCCGGCACCAGTCGACGACCTTGCGCAGGTGCTCGACGGGCAGCACGCGGCCGGTGGGGTTGGACGGCGAGTTGAGCCACACCAGCGCCGGCACCTCGGGGCCGAGGGAGAGCAACCCGTCGGTGGCCACGGCGCGGGCACCGACGAGCGCGGCGCCGACCTCGTAGGTCGGGTAGGCGAGCTCGGGGTAGACGACCAGGTCGCCGGCGCCGATACCGAGGTGCAGCGGCAACGAGCGCGATCAGCTCCTTGGAGCCGATCACCGGCAGCACCTGGTCGAGCCCGAGCCCGGTCACGCCGAGGCGACGCTCGAGCCAGTCGAGGCACGCCTGACGGGTCTCGGGGCGACCGATCGTCAGCGGGTAGCCCGGGGAGTCGGCGGCATCACGCAGCGCAGCCTGGACGACGGCGGGCGTGGGGTCGACGGGGGTGCCGACCGAGAGGTCGACGATCCCGTCGGGGTGGGCACGCGCGCGTGGCGGCGTACGCCGTCAGCTGGTCCCAGGGGAAGTCCGGGAGCCGGGCGGAGACCCGGCCGCGGCTCACTCGTCGTGCTCCTGCGGGGGCAGCGCGGCGACCAGCGGGTGGTCCTTGTCGATCTCGCCCATCTTGGCGGCGCCGCCGGGCGAGCCGAGGTCGTCGAAGAAGTCCACGTTGGCGTCGTAGTAGTCCTTCCACTCCTCCGGGGTGTCGTCCTCGTAGAAGATCGCCTCGACCGGGCAGACCGGCTCGCAGGCACCGCAGTCGACGCACTCGTCGGGGTGGATGTAGAGCATCCGCTTGCCCTCGTAGATGCAGTCGACCGGACACTCGTCGACACACGCGCGGTCCTTGAGGTCGACGCACGGCTGGGCGATGACGTAGGTCACCAGATCCTCCTCGGACTGAGTTAGAGAGCGGCGTCAGCCTAGTATCCCGACGTGGCCGCCATGCAGGAACCCCACCATGCAGACACCGGGGCAGACACCGGGGCAGACACCGGGGCAGACACCGGTGTGTCCGGCCACGGCCTCGGCCCCCACGTGGTGGGCCTCCGCGTCGTCGTCCGCCGGGTGCTGTCCGGGCGAGACGGGGCCCAGCGGCGGACCGGCGATGACCGACCTGCTGGGGGTGTGCACGGCCTGGGGCGACGGCGTCTGCGTGGTGCAGCCCGAGTCCGGGTCGCCGGTGACGATCGCGCTGTCCGACATCGTCTCGGGCAAGCCCGTCCCGCCCCGGCCGTCGGTGCGGCACCGGGTCCCGCCGCACGAGGCGCAGCAGCGCGCGTTCGCGCTGTTCGACGACCTCGAGACGGCGCCGCTCGGCGACTGGGTGCTGCGGCACTCCCCCGGCCACCGCGCCCGGCGCGCCAACTCCGTGCTGGCCTTCGGGCCCTCGGGCGTCGACGACGACGTGGCCGCCGTCGTCGACTTCTACGACCGGCCGATCGCGGCGGTGCTCGCCGGCTCGCCCGAGGACACTGCTGTTCCGCTCGCACGGCTGGCAGCCCGAGAGCGGCGACGCCGACACCGTCTTCATGCTCGGCGGCGTGGCCCAGGTCCGGCGGGCGGCGCGGGCCGGCGCTTCGGCCGGCGTCCGGTCACCGGGCGTGGACGTCGAGGTGGAGGTCGAGGTCGCGAACGGTCTGGCCGTCGCCCGGATCGGCGAGACGGCCTCCGGCGTCGCGGCGTACGGCGACGACTGGGTCGGCTTCCGCAGCATCGAGGTCGACCCGGGCGCGACGCCGGCAGGGCCTCGGCCGGGCGGTGATGGCCGCGCTGCTGGAGTGGGGGGCCGAGCAGGGCGCCACGACGGCGTACCTGCAGGTGCTGGGCGACAACGCGCCGGCGCTCGCCCTCTACGCCTCGCTGGGCTTCCGCGAGCACCACCGCTACCGCTACCTCGCGGCGTACGATGCGCGGGCGACCGCGTGATCGCGAGCCCGGGCGGACCGTCAGGGGCAGGGGTCGTAGGAGGCGCGGGCCGGGACCGCGATGGGTCAGCGCGTCGAGGGTGACCGCGATCGTGGTCCGACTGGTGGGGATGAACAGGTGCTCGGCCCAGTCGCGGGGGCAGAGGTCCTGGATGGTGACGTTGGTCGTGCGCGGCCCGGGCCGCAGGTAGCCGGAGGTGTGCGGCACCACGACCTCGTCGTGGCGGGTGGTGATCTGGGTGTAGGCGACCGTGCCGGGGGTCTCGTCGCCGCGGTTGAGCCGGCGCAGGAACGGCGAGCCGGCACCCTGCTGGACGCACGCGCGGCAGGCCGAGACCGAGCAGCGCGGTCAGCGGGTTCGCGCCGCCGGTGTGGGAGGTGCCGTGGTTGGAGGGCGCGATGCCGACGAGGTCGCGCACGACCTTCCGGCCGCCGAGGAACTTGATGTAGTAGCGCGGCATCATCCCGCCCTGGGAGTGACCCACCATCGAGACCTTGCGCGCGCCCGTGGCGCGCAGCACCCGCTGCGTGAACCGCTTGAGCTGGCGCGCCGACGCCGAGATCTCGCCGGTGGCGCGGTTGCCGTAGTCGAGGGAGAAGACGCAGAAGTCGCGGCGCAGCAGGGCCTTGGCCAGCGGCTCGAGCAGGTGCCGCCGGTCGCCGAACGTGCCGTGCACCAGGATCACCGGCGTCGTACGACGTCCGCTCGGCGTGCACTGCCAGTCGTTGACGCCGGCGACGTCACCCTCGGGGGCCGTGGGGTAGGTGAGTCCGCCCTCGGCCTGCGCACCGCTCAGCGAGCCGACCCCGCTCAAGCAGGGTGACGGCCAGGAGGAGAGCACACAGGGCGCCGAGCTTGGTACGCATGGGCGTCCAACGAAGCCGGGTGCGCCCCAGGTCAGCGCGCCCGGCTCCGCACCGAGGTGCCAGCCGGGCTCAGGACTCCTTCGGCGGCTTGCAGACCACGGTGTCGGACGCCGTGTAGTTGGTGTGGAACTTCTCGGTGCGCTCGACCTCGGAGGCGCCCGGCTTCTTGAAGTAGCGGAAGACGTCGATCTGGAAGCCGGCGTAGCCGGTGTTGGGGTAGCAGTCGGGGGTGCTCAGCGTGCGGGTCTCGGCAGGCGACGTAGGCGTAGCGCTCGGAGGCGTCGGTGGTGATGTCCCAGATCTTCGTGCTGTACATCGCGACCCGCACGACGCCCTGCGACGACGGGGTCGCGGGGGTCACCTTCGACTCGATGAGGACGCCGTGGTCGGTGTCGTTCTCGAAGCGCAGGTCGACCGCGCCCCAGGCCACGGTGGCCTCGCGGCCGACCGGGTAGCGGCTGATGTAGAACGAGTGCGGCTTGTGCTCGATGTCCTTGAGGCCCGCGAAGAACATGGCGTTGAAGGTGGTCGTCGCCATCTGCGAGACACCGCCGCCGTAGTCCTCCTTGAAGATGCCGTTGCTGATGATGAAGCCGGGGACGAAGCCGTTCGCGGCGGTCCGCTCCCCCACGATGTCGTTGAGCGAGAAGATCGTCGCCGGGCTTGAGCAGGGTGCCGTCGACGATCTCGGCGGCGCGACCGATGTTGGTGTTGCGGTACTCGGCGTAGGGGTAGTAGGTCTCGAACTCCGAGACCTTCTCGCGCACCTTCAGCTTGCGGGCGTCCTTGGTGCGTGAACTCCGCCGGGTCGACGGTGCCCTTCACCTCGCGCGCTGCGCTCGCCCTCCGGGCGCGGTGACGAGGTCGAGGAAGAGCTGCCTCGACGTCGGCCGGGTCGTAGGTCACCCCCGGCTTCGACGGGATCGACCTGGGGCTTGCCGCCCACCAGGGCGACCGTCGCGTCGACGGGCTTGCCCCGCTCGCTGGTGCGGTCCTGCACCAGGGCGTCGAGCGCGTCGGGGTCGAGGCCGGGCACCAGCACGCCGTCGTCGGCCTCGACGGTCAGCGCGGCGGCGTACTGCTGGGGCCGCAACCGGACCTCGGACTTGCCGAAGAGCAACGTGACAGGGCCGGACATCGCGGGGTTGACGAAGTCGGCGCGCACCGCCGCGACGTCGTCGGCGTCGATCTCGGGCTGGACGTCGACCAGGGAGAGGTCGACCTCGTCGTCGGTGAGGAACGCGTCCTCCAGCGCCTGGCGAGCCGGCCGTGGGGTCGAGGCCGCGACCGACCACGGGGTCGGTGATGCGGACCTTGCCGCCGCGGAAGACGACAGCGCCGTCCTCGGCCGGCCGGCCGGCGTCCTCCTCGATCGCGGCGAGCGTGGCAGCCATGGCGTCGTCGTCGACGGAGACCACCGGCGTCGAGGTCGTCGCCGCCGGTGAAGTAGGTCCACAGCCGGGCCGGGCTCCAGCTGGTCCGGCCACCGGCGGCGGCCACCGAGGCCGCGTAGTCGACGCTGAGTCCGGCCTCGGCCGGGGTGACCTGCACGGGTCTGGTCGCCGACGCGGACGCTGATCGGCGCCGCGACCTGGTCCGCCAGTCCCTGCTCGAGGGTCGCCGCCGCCGCCGCGGGCTCCTGCCCGCCGACCGCGACCCCGGCCACGGTCGTGCCGCGCGGCACCTTGTCACTCGCAGCGAGGTAGGCCGCCGTCCACCCCCCGCCCAGCAGCAGTCCGAGACCGAGCACCACCAGGACGACGGTGCGACCGCCCGGGCGCTCGCGCTCGGGGGCCGGG
The DNA here is from genome assembly GCA_963834285.1 of uncultured Actinomycetota bacterium. Classification (GTDB taxonomy): domain Bacteria; phylum Actinomycetota; class Actinomycetes; order Propionibacteriales; family Nocardioidaceae; genus Nocardioides. The sequence goes on from CAWIAZ010000002.1 coordinate 271,325, forward strand.
GTGGTCACCGGCGACTGCTCGCTGGTGTCGAAGAGGTTCACGACATCATCCTAGGAAGAGGGGTGGTCAGGTGGGGGAGCCGGAGCCGCGGCTGGCGCGGTTCGGCGCGGTGTGGTTCGGCGCAGCGACGGTCGGCGCGGGCAACGTCGCGAACCCTGCCACGACGAGCGCCAGTCCCCAACCCAGCAGCAGGTAGCCCGGGACGTCGGCACCCACGAGGTAGTCGCCCTCGGCGCGCGGCGACATCAGCCGCGCGACAGGGCCAGCGCCCACCCGACCACGAACGGGAGCCGGGTGCCCCACCCCGCCGGCAGCGCGTACGCCGTGACCGCGGTCGCGCCGACCAGCAGCGGCAGGCCCCACCACGCGTGGTGCACCAGCACCGACGCGACGCACACCACCACGCCCGCCCCGAGCAGGACGAGCGCGACCAGGGCGGCGCGCAGGCGTGCCCGCACGGGTCGGCGGGCGGCTGCTCGCGGCGCGGGTCGGGGTCGGGTCAGAGGCCGGCGAAGAGATCGGTCTCGAACCCGTCGGCGTCGAGCTCGCCGCGCTCACCCTTGGCGATCCGGTAGAACTCCACGCCCCACGCCTGGCTGCCGACGTTGTTGGACAGCGCGAAGAACGGGCCGTCGGTGGTGATCTGGGTGGCGTGGGCGGCCAGGGCGGCCATCTTCTGGTCGACGTGGTCGGTGGCGTCGACGGCGGCGCTGAGGTTCTCGTCGGGGGTGATGAACGGCGGCAGCGGACCGTCGGGGTCCATCCCCTCGAACGTCGTGGTGTCGCCCGAGTCGCGCAGCGCCCGCAGCCCGGCGCGCATCCGGCTCTCCGACATCGCGCCCCAGTAGACCTTGGCGACGTCCCAGGGCTCGCCGAGGTCGCGCCGGTAGGACGGCACCGCGGCCAGCGCGACGGCGTACGTCGCCACCCGGTGCGCCTGGATGTGGTCGGGGTGCCCGTAGCCGCCGAACTCGTCGTAGGTCACCAGCACCTGCGGGCGCACCTCGCGCAGCACCGCGACCAGGTGGTCGGCCGCCTCGGTGAGGTCGGCGTGCCAGAAGGCGTTGTCGTGGACCTCGTCGGCGGCGACGGCGTGGCCGTCGTCGTGCCACTTCATGCCGGAGTCGCGGTAGGTGCCGAAGCCGCCCAGGCAGCGGTGGTCGGTGACGCCCAGCGCCTTCATCGCGGCGGCCAGCTCCTCGCGACGGTGCACCCCGAGGTCGTCGTCGTGGTCGGCGGCGAGGTGCTCGAGCTCGGGCACCAGGATCTCGCCCATCTCGCCGGCCGTGCAGGTGACCAGCGTGACGCCACGGCCCTCGGCGACGTACTTCGCCATCGTCGCGCCCTGCCCGATCGTCTCGTCGTCGGGGTGGGCGTGCACCAGCAGCAGGCGGTGGTCAGGGGGGTTGCTCATGCTCTGCAGCCTAGTGACGCGCTGCGTCGCCGGGTTCTCATCCGTCCGCGTCCGTTCGTCCGGGCGTGCGGGCCGGGGTGCGGGGGGCCGTGGCCGTTCAATTGTTGCCGAATGGCCCCTCGAACGGCCCGGACCGGGGCCATTCCGAGACAATTGAACGGAACGGCACCCCGCACCCGCACGGCGACCCGCACCCCGGCGGCGCCGAGCCGGACTAGCGCGTACGCCGAGGCGCCGCCTGGGCAGGTCGAGCGGCGGCGGAGCGCCGGGCTCCGGCGCCCGACCCCGCCCCCGCGCCGTCGTCGGGGTCGAGCCAGCCGTCGTACTCGTCGACGAGCAGGTCGAGCACCATCTCGGGAGCGTCGGTGAGCACCGCCCACGGGTGGTCCTCGTCGTCGTCCTCGCCGGCCAGCCGCTCGCGGACGACCGCGGCGTCGTAGCCCTCGGCGGCGAGCCGTCGGGCCACGGCCCGCGCGTCGTCCTCGTCGAAGAAGATGCCTCTCACGCCCTCGAGTATCCCCAGCACCCCGGCGAGCTCGGCCAGGAAGGGTCGGTCGGGCTCCAGCCAGTCGACGTCGTCGAGCTCGTCGGCGCAGAGCCACCGCACCTGGTCGTGCTCGGTCGGCCGCGGCTCCTCAGCGCCCGACACCGCGCGCGCCAGCGCGGCCCGCAGCACGTGGGTCTCCCCGATCGCCGCACTGCCGCTCAGCCAGCCCGACACGGAGACCGACAGGCCCAGCTCCTCGCGGACCTCGCGGACGACGGCGGCCTCGGGCGTCTCGCCCGGCTCGACCTTGCCGCCGGGCAGCTCCCAGCGGCCGGCGGTCGCGGGAGGCGCGGTACGGCGCGCGGCCAGCACCCGTCGTCCGCGCACGATCGCGGCACCCACCACCAGCCTCACCCGACGACCGTAGCGGCGCCGTCGGCGGTTAGGTTGGCGCGCGTGACGTACGCCGAGGGGGTCCACCTGACCCGCACCGACGAGAACGCCGACGAGATCGAGGCGCTGGCCGGCGCGCTCGGCGGTCGGGTGCCGCTGCGGCGACCTGCTCGCCGACCTCGACCGCCGGGGGCGCCGCGGCTGGGTCCCGGCCCGCGCGGTGCGCCGCGCCTGGACCTTCGACGCCGCCGACCGCCGCGACCCGCGCTGGTGGCCCCAGGGCATCACGACCTCGGCCGACGCCTCGGCCGAGGAGCGGGTCGAGGGACGGCGGCTCGTGCTGGTCGCCTGGTACGCCAAGGAGCTGCCGGGCGACGTCGGCGGCAACCAGGGGTCGCGGATCACCGTCCTCGACCTCGACACCCGCCGCTACCGGCACGTGCTGCTGGTCGTGCCCGTGCTGCGCGACGGCGTCGCCCAGCTCGAGCCGCTGCGCGTGCACGCCGGAGGCATCGTCTGGTGCGGGCCCTACCTGCACGTCGCGGCGACCGCGAAGGGCTTCTACACCTGCCGGATCGACGACCTGCTCGCAGTGCCGCGCGAGCGCCGCGGCCCCGACCACCTGCTGGGCGTCGAGCACCGACCGGGTCTCGTCGTTCGGCTACGACTACGTGCTGCCGGTGCGCTTCGCCTACCGCGCCTCGACCGACGACGGGCACGAGCGGCTGCGCTACTCGTTCCTCTCCCTCGACCGGGCGAGCAGCCCGCCGATGATCGTCGCCGGCGAGTACGCCCGCGGCGACCGCTCCCGCCGGCTGGCACGCTTCCCGCTCGACCCCGAGACGCTGCTGCTCGAGTCCGGCGACGACGACCTCGCCCGCCCCGTCGCGCTCGACGAGGGCGTCGGCCACATGCAGGGCGCGGTCGTCGCCCGCGAGCGGTGGTACGTCACCGCCTCCCACGGCCCGTGGGCCTTCGGCTCGGTCTACTCCGGGCAGCCCGGCGCGCTGCGCCGGCACCGCTGGGCGACCCCGATGGGGCCGGAGGACATCACCTACTGGCCCTCCACCGACGAGCTGTGGTCGGTCAGCGAGCACCCGCGGCGGCGCTGGATCTTCTCGATGCGGCGCTCCCGGTTCGACTGAGAGCCCGACTGAGCCCGACTGAGCCCGACTGAGCCTCGACCGAGGGCTCAGCGCGGCAGCAGCGCGAGCTGGCGCGACTGCGCCACGAGCCGCCCGGCGGAGTCCCAGACCTCGCAGTCCTCCTCGAACATCCCGCCGGCGACGTTGCGGGTGACGTGGCGGACCTTGAGCCAGCCCGGGGCCGGCTTCGCGCGCACGTGCACCGACAGCTCGAGGGTCGGGGCCCAGCCCATCTGGCCGAGGTCGAAGGTGACCGGGGGCAGCGCGTCGACGACCATCAGCAGCTGGAGCGGGTCGGGCTCGCGGCCGTCGACCATCCGGAACCACGCGCTCAGCTCGCCGCGCCCGCTCGGCTCCCCCACCGCCCAGCCGATCTGGTCGGGGTGGAAGAGCATCTCGAAGCGCTCCATCAGCGCCGCGAACTTCCTGATCTCCTCGGGCGCGTGCCGGTTGGAGACGCACTGCTCGCGCGGCGGGAGGTCGATCTCCGGCGCCGTGGTGCGGACGTCGCCCGCACGGCGGTCGAGGTCGCCGTACGTCGCGAGCGCGGTGATCCGGGTGTCGCTCGCCCTGCCGCAGCTCGGCGGCGACGGTGGCGACGGTGCCGCCCTCGCGGCGTACGTCGACGCGCGACCGTCGCGGCACCGGGCGTGCCCGGCGAGAGGAAGTAGGCGCTGAGGGCGAGCGGGTCCGGCTTGGCCGGCAGCTCGCTGCGGATCGCGTTGCCGATCACCGACAGCAGGTAGCCGCCGTTGACGCCGCCGCCGACCAGCCACCCGGCCGAGAGGTCGGCGTCGTAGCGGCCGTCGCCCGCGGAGGTGACCGCGATCTGCTCGTCGAACTCAGCACCCATGGGCCCAGCGTAGGTGCTATGCAACTAGTTGCACAAAGACCGACCAGATCGCCGACGCAACCCTTCTCGCCCGCCAGGCGTCTTGGTAGTACGCCCACCCGACGCGATCCCGCAGGGCACCTGACCGGAGAGCACCTGACCAGAGAGCGAGAACACCATGCGCACCACTGCCTTCGCCGCCGCCGCGGTCGCCGCCGCCACGACCACGGTGCTCACCGTCGGCCTCGCCGGCCCCGCCTCCGCCGGAGAGCGCCAGGGTCGACGACCCCGCCGACGTCCACCACGGCGTCGACCTGCGGGCCGTGCACATCAACCACGGCCCGTACAACGTGCGGGTCACGCCTCCGCACAACAACCTCCGTCGCGACCACCGCACCGGCGCCGAGCGGCGCCGTCTACATCGACACCGACCCGGACGACAGGGGTCCCGAGCTGGTGCTTCGTCGGCGGCTTCTTCGAGGGCACCGACTACATCCTGCTGGACACCGAGGGCTTCGCGCCGAAGACGTGGGGCGAGCCGGTCCAGGCCTCGTACGAGATGCGGCTCGACTACGCCAAGGAGCAGACCCGGATCCGGATCTCGCGGGCCACCCTCGGCCGCCCCGACCGGGTCCGCGTCGGCGTCAAGGTCGGCCGGCCGATCGTCCGCGACGGCACCCAGGTCGTCGACTGGATGGGCAAGGTCCCTACAGCTGGTCGCTCGCGTCGACCGCGACTGAACGCCGTCCGCGTGCGCGGGGGCTTGGCTGACCGGACTACTGTCCGATCGTGGAGACCGAACCCGAACGTCCCGAGCCCGAGGTCGAGGAGGCCTTCGACCGGCTGGTCGACGAGGGCGAGGAGCGGCTGGAGCGGCCGTTGCTGGCGCTCGTCTCGACCGGGCCTTCTCGGCGGCATCGACGTCGGCTTCGGCGTGCTGGCCTTCCTCGTCGTCAAGGAGCACACCGGCGACACCCTGCTCGCGGGACTGGCCTTCTCGGTCGGCTTCGTGGCGCTGCTGCTGGCGCGCAGCGAGCTGTTCACCGAGAACTTCCTGGTGCCGGTCATCGCCGTCGTCGCCCGCAGCGGGACGATCGCCGCTCTCGCCCGGCTCTGGGGCAGTCACGCTGGCCACCAACCTGGTGGGCGGCGCGCTGATCATGTGGATCCTGATCACGGCCCGGCCCGACCTGCGAGACGACGGCGATCGAGACCGGCACCCACTACGCCGAGCTGGGGGCCACGGCCGAGAGCTTCGCGCTCGCGGTGCTGGCCGGCGCGGTGATCACGCTGATGACGCGCATGCAGCACGCCACCGAGAGCCTCGGCGTGCAGCTCGTCCCGGCGATCCTCTTCGGTGCGCTGCTCGCCGGGCGGCGAGCTGTTCCACTGCGTGCTCGACTCGTTGTTCATGTTCGGCGCGCTGTTCGCCGGCGCCGACTTCGGCGTCGGCGCGATGCTCGGCGCACTCGGCTGGTCGCTGCTCGGCAACATGGTCGGCGGCATCGGCCTGGTCACCGCGCTCCGGCTGCTGCGGGTGCCGCGTCGGGTGGAGGAGGAGCGCGAGCACCCCAGCTCCGCGGTGGCCGAGAACGACTGACCGGGCGACTGAGCCCGGCTCAGGCCCCGGCCAGGGCCTGGCGGCACGCCCGGGCGAGGGCCCGCTGGTCGCGCCAGCGCTGCAGCAACCCGGGCGCGGGCCCGAGCCCCGGGGTGCCCGAGGTCTGGACGACGGCGAGCCCGCCGTCCCGCCACGTGCCCCGGTGGCTCCACTGGTTCCAGCGCTCGAGGTCGGGGAACGACGCGTCCTGGCCGAACAGCAGGCACGGCGCACCGTCCGGCGGCGGCGCGCTCGACGTCCAGCTCGAGACGGTCGCAGGTCGTGCGGACGACGCCCGCGGGCTGCGCGTCGAGGCGCTCGGCCCGGCTCACCAGCAGGAGGTCGCGGACACCCGCGCGCTCGCCGAGCGGCTGGACGGCGTCGGCGTGGATCTCGACGACCAGCCGCGGCAGGTACCACCAGTGCTCGCGGCGCAGCAGCGGCGAGTCGGCCAGCACCCGGGACGGCGGGAACCTGCGCAGCTCCTGCTCGAGCAGGTCCTGCCACGAAGACCTCGCCCGCGGCGTCCTCGACCAGGCGTGGCCGACCGAGCACGAGCAGCGGCCGGAACGCCCGCCCCGTCGACCGCGGCTCGGACAGCGCCAGCGCGACGGTCGCGGACGCCGCGACCTCACGGGCCAGCCGCTCGTCGGCGTAGGTGAAGGCCACCGCGGGCACCCCGTCGCGCACCAGCGGTACGACGCCGTGGGCCGCGGGCCCGTCGGGCCCGGTCCACAGCAGCTCGGCGAGCGACGCAGCCGCGACCGACGACGCCAGCCCTCACGTCACGCGACCACCATCGAGCACCCTCACGGGCACCACCGTAGGTCGTGCCGCTTGTGACGCCGACCACGCCTGGTCCACAATGCAGGCCGAGGCAGGTCGTTTCACGGGGGTACTGCACCAGCGGTGCCGAGCGTCCGCCTCGGAAGGAGCGCCATCGTGCCCGCCATCCTCGTCGCCGCCGTCGTGGGCGTGCTGTTCTTCCTCGGCTACCGCTACTACTCGACCTACCTCGGCACGCACGTCTACGCCCTGGACCCGGCGCTGACGACGCCCGCGCACACCTTCGCCGACGGCGTCGACTTCGTGCCGACCAACAAGCACGTCGTCTTCGGCCACCACTTCACCTCGGTCGCCGGCGCCGCACCGATCGTCGGCCCGGCGATCGCGGTGTTCTGGGGCTGGGGGCCGGCGCTGGCGTGGATCGTGCTCGGCACCATCTTCGCCGCCGGGGTGCACGACTTCGGCTCGCTGGTCGTCTCGCTGCGGCACAAGGCCAAGAACATCGGGACCATCGCGCAGGACGTGATCAGCGCCCGGGCGCGCACGCTGTTCCTGCTGATCATCTTCTTCCTGCTCACCCTGGTGAACGCCGTGTTCGCCGTGGTGATCGGCAACCTGTTCGTGGCCAACCCGGGCGCGGTGATCCCGATCTTCGTCGAGATCCCGCTGGCGATGGTCATCGGCCAGTACATCTACAAGACCCGCTCCGCGGCGCTGGTGCCGTCGATCGTCGGGCGTGATCGGCCTCTACCTGCTGATCTGGGTGGGCCAGCAGGTCCCGGTCGACATCGCACCGCTCGCCGAGGCCCTCGGCTTCGACAACACCCGCAACCTCTGGGTGGTCATCCTCTTCGCCTACACCTTCATCGCCTCGCGGATCCCGGTGTGGATGCTGCTGCAGCCGCGCGACTACATCAACTCCCACCAGCTGTTCATCGCCCTCGGCGTCATCGGCCTCGGCATGCTCGTCGGCATGAACACGATCGCCGCCCCGGTGGTCAACGACGTGCCCGACGGGTCGCCGTCCGTGTTCCCGTTCCTGTTCATCACGATCGCGTGCGGAGCGATCTCGGGCTTCCACTCCCTGGTCGCGTCGGGCACCACCGCCAAGCAGGTCGACAAGGACACCGACTCGCGCTACATCGGCTACATGGGCGCCGTCGGCGAGGGCAGCCTGGCCACCGGCGCGGTGCTCGCGGTGACCGCGGGCGTCGCCGCCACCCGCGCCGACTGGGAGGCGCTCTACCCCGACTTCGCCACGGCGTCCGGCGGCGCGGTCGGCAACTTCGTCAACGGGGTCGGCGTGTTCGCCAACAACCTCGGCGTCCCGCTCGACCTCGCCGTCATCTTCGCCGCGGTCGTGGTGATCTCCTTCGCCGCGACCACCATGGACACCGGCGTGCGCCTGCAGCGCTACGTCGTCCAGGAGATCGCCGAGCTCGCCGGGTGGCACAAGCTGGCCCGCAACCTCACGCTCGCCGGCATCATCGCGGTCGCCGTCCCGCTGGCGATGGCGCTGCTGCCCGGCGGCGGCGAGGCCGGCTACACGTTCGGCGTCCTGTGGCAGCTGTTCGGCACGACCAACCAGCTCACCGCCGGGCTCGCGCTCGCGGTGATCGCGGTGTGGGTGACCAAGAGCGGCCGCAACGCGACCGCCATCGTCATCCCGCTGGTGTTCCTGCTGGCCATGACCTCGTGGGCGCTGATCGTGAACCTGAAGAACTTCGTCGAGGCCGACGACTGGGTGCTCGCCCCGCTCGACGCCATCGATCTTCGTGCTCGCGATGTGGCTGGTCGTCGAGGCGGTGCTCGCGCTGCGCGGCTCGACCGGACGACGGACGGACGGCCCCGGTGGCACCGGCAGCGGCACCGACCCCGTCGGCGAGGACGCCGGCACCCCGACGTCGCGGGGCTGACCGTGCGGGTCGTCCTGGTCCGTCCGTGGACCGACGCCCACGCCGGGGGCGGCTGCTGCAGCGGCGACCCCCGCTACGGCGTCGCCCCGGAAGCCGGCGGTGGACGCGCCGGTGCCGGTCGACCGCCACGGGCCCGACGGCACGGCCACGGCGAGGCGGGCCCGTCGAGCCGTCGAGGGAGCCGCCCTGGTGGGCGAGGTCTACCGGCGGCTGCGCCGCGAGCACCCCGACGTCGACGTGCAGGTCGTCGGCTCGAGCAACACCGCCTACCTGCTGCCCAGCACCTTCCGGGCGGTACGACGCTCGCGGGGCGTGCTCGGCGCCCTCCGCGAGGCGACCCGGTCGACGACCGCCGGCTCGCTGCTCGTCGACGGCATCCGCGTCGGCGACGTCGAGACGCTGGGGGTGGAGGGGGTGCTGCGCGAGGTCGGCAGCCGGGTGACCGCTGCTCCCTGACCGGACGAGACCGACCGTGCCGCGCGCGTCACGGCCGGCGGACCCCCACCAGGCAGAGGTAGCCCACCATCCACAGCTCACCGACGGTGGCGGGCACGACGAGCAGGTCGACCGCGAGCGCCCGCGTCGGGGAGCACGTAGCTGAGCAGCGCGCTCACGACGTACCCGACGCCGCCGACCATCAGGATCCAGCCCAGGACACCGGGCATCCAGCCCGGAGCGCCGGGCGAGCCAGCCCATCGGGATCAGCCAGAGCCCGAAGAAGATGCCGCCGACCAGCCACAGGTGGCCGCTGACGACGTACAGCAGCTGCACGGTGGCGGCCGCCCCGCCGGTCACGGTCAGCGAGGCGTCCTGGCTGACGTCGAGCGCGGTGGCGAGCAGGGCCGCGCTGGTGAGGATCGCCACGGCGTTGACCATGCCGAACGCCGCGATCGCGCCGGCGGCCAGCGTGTTGACGCTGCGGAAGAGACGGTAGAACCACAGCGCGACGAGCGCCTGGGTGATCACGACGCCGAGCTCCATCACGATGCCCAGCCGCGCGAGCGCCGCGTGATCGGTCAGGTTGGACAGGGTCGCCTCGGCGTCGTCGGCGACGTAGAGCTGGCTGCGGATCAGCAGGAAGCCGACGCAGCCCGGTGAGCGCCAGCCCGAGGTAGAGCAGGCCGGTGGTGCGGGCGGTGCGGACCAGCGCGGGCGTGATCGCCTCGGCGGTGTCGCGCTGGTGCTGGTGGTGGTGCTGGCGGTGATGGTCATGGGTCCCCCTCTAGGTGCCTTACGCCGTAAGACTCCCATACAGTGTAAGGTCGGCGCAAGAGGTGAACGAGCACCGACGATCGGGACAGGAGTGGCCGTGGCGACACGTGCGGTGCGCGAAGCCGCTGAGCCGCGAGCGCGTGCTCGCGGCTGCGACGGCTCTGGCCGACCGCGAGGGACTGTCGGCGGTGACCATGCGCCGGCTGGCCGCCGACGTCGGCGTCGAGGCGATGTCGCTCTACCACCACGTGCCCGGCAAGGAGGGCCTGCTCGACGGGCTCGCCGAGGCCGTGCTGGTCGAGATCAACGCCGCGGTCGCGGCCCGGGTCTCGCCCGACGACGACTGGCAGGCGGCGCTGCGCCACCGCTGCCTCGCCGCCCGCGAGGTGATGGTGCGGCACCGCTGGGCGCCGGGGCTGCTCGGCTCGCGCTCGAGCATCCCGCCGGGCCTCTACCCCTACTACGAGGAGATCCTCGCGACGATGATCGGTGGCGGCCTGAGCTATCACCTCGCCCACCGGGCGCGTCCACGCCCTCGGCACCATGGTGCTCGGCTTCACCCAGGAGCTGTTCACCCCCGAGTCGGAGGGCGGCACCCTCGACGAGGAGGCCGCCGAGGCCGAGCTCGCCGCGATGGCCGCCGCGCTCCCCCACCTGAGCGCCATGGTCGCCTCCGAGCTCCACGACCACGACGAGGACCCGCTCGGCTGGTGCGACAGCCAGCGCGAGTTCGAGTTCACGCTCGACCTGCTGCTCGACGGACTGGCCAGGGCCGCGCACGGCTGACGCGCCGACCGGGGTCGCGGTCACGGGGCCCACGAGGCGCCGACCTTCGGCCCTGGGACGCCGCGGCAGGCAGCGCGAGGCTGGAGCACATGAAGGTACTCGTGCACACCGACCGCAACATCCACATCGACGAGGGCATCGAGGGCCGGATCGAGGCGGAGCTCGCGAGCGCGCTCGAGCGGTTCGCCCACGACGTCACCCGCGTCGAGGTGCACCTCAGCGACGAGAGCGCGGGCAGGAGCACCGTCGACGACATCCGCTGCCTGCTCGAGGCACGGCCCGGCACGCCAGGACCCCGTCACCGTCACCCACCACGCGGCGACCGTGGTCGACGCGCTGGCCGGGGCCACGGACAAGCTCGAGGCGCTGCTCACCCACAAGCTCGACCGGCTCGCCGAGAAGGACCTGCGCGACACCATCCGCGGTCGCTGAGGCACCGGGACGCCGGCACGATCTACCCGTAGCCACGCGCCGCCGGGCACTTCCGCGGGTTCGACCACGCTTCCGCGCCCCTGCAGACCCGCGGCAGAGGGGGATAACTCCGCGTGACAGCTGCGGGCGCGGCGAGGACCCTCCCCGCGCTCTGGGACTGCGGGGTGACGCAGACCACGCCGGCCTGGCCGCCACCGCTGCAACCTCGCGCGAGCTCGTCGCGTCTTGTCGGTACGCCCACCAGGGGCGAGGCCCGGAAGGGCACCATCACAGAGACGAGAAAGCCATGCGCACCACCTCCTTCATCGCTGCCGCCGCCGCTGCCGCGGCGCTCACCAGCGGCCTCGCGGCCCCGGCCCAGGCCGACAGCATCGGGGTCCGGGACCGGGCCGACGTCCACCACGGCGTCGACCTGAGGGTGGTCGAGGTCGACCACGCCCCCCGCAACGTGTGGGTCACGCTGACCCACACCAACCTGCGGCCCGACCCGAGCACCGGCTCGAGCGGGGTCGTCTACCTCGACACCGACGCGAAGGACAAGGGGCCCGAGGCCGTCCTCGTCGGCGGGTTCTTCGAGGGCACCGACTACCAGCTGCTCAGCACCGACGGCTTCGGCGTCAAGAAGTGGGGCGCGCCGATCGAGGGCTCCTACGAGATGAAGCTCGACTACGCCGCGGACCAGACCCGGATCCGGATCGGCCGCAAGGCGCTCGGCAACCCCGGCAAGGTCCGGGTCGCGGTGAAGGTCGGCGGGCAGCGCACCGACGGCACCCAGGTGGTCGACTGGCTCCGCAAGCCGTTCTACTTCACCGAGTGGGTCGAGCGCGGCTGACGGTGTGGCGAGCCTGGCTAGAGTCCTCCGGAGCGGTTGGCCGGAGGACTCTCCGCCGTCCACAGTCGAAGGGAGTCGTCGTGGCTGAGCGTGCACCACTGCTGGTGATGATCGGCACCGCCGTCGGGCTGCTGATCGGTCTCGCCGTCGGCGTCCTGCGCGATGAGATCACGAGCACGCTGAAGCTCGGCGCAGCGATCGGGTCCGTCGTCGGGATGATCGCGATGATCGTCGTGATGCGCCGGAGCAGCGGTGGACCATCCTGAGACGATCGCGGGCCGACGTCCGGCGGCTCGCCGTCCAGAGCCGCCCGCTGGGGTGCACTCGCGTTGCTGGTGCGACCGCTCTACATCGCCACCGAGCTCGTCGTCGCGGCAGCGACGACCGACGGCTACAGCCTCGTGGCCGACTCGGTCAGCCGGCTCGGTGAGCTCGGGTGCACGGCGAGCCCGGTGCTCACCGCGGCACGAGCTGATGAACGGCTCGTTCGTGGTCTTCGGGGCTGTTGCTGGCCGGGTGGCGCCGTGCTGCTCCTGCGGCCGCTGGGGCCGTGGGTCACCGGGCTGCTGGTGGTCTCCGGCCTCAGCTCGGTCGCCACCGGCCTCGCGCCGCTCGACCAGGACACCACCCTGCACGCGATCGCCGCCACGCCGTTGTTCGTCGCCCAGCCGATCGCGCTGATCGTGCTCGGCATCCGGCTGCGGGCACACCGGCCGCGGCTGGCCGGGGCACTGCTGACGACGAGCGGCGTCACCGCTGCCGCGGCCGTGGGGTTCGTGCTCCTGGGCGACAGCCCCGTCGCCGGGGCCCTCGAACGCCTCGCTCTCTGGCCGGTGATGGTCGCCTGGCGGCGTTCGCGTGGACACAGCTGCGCCGTGCGGCGACCGACCGTCGGGCGCGTCGGCTCGCCGACCAGGTGCAGCGAGTCCCGGGTACCCGTTCACTAGAGTCCTCCTGTGAGCAGCGACCTCGCAGCCTACTCGCTACCCGACTCCCTCGTGGTGCGCGGGGCGAACGTGAGCACCAAGGCCGGGCTCGTCGTCCTGCTGGTCTTCGCCCTGATGTTCCCCGATGCCGCCAACCTGCGCGACAAGGCGGCCGGGCTGCGCGCGGTCCTCTACCCGCTGCTGGCCTTCACCGTCCCGTTCCTGTGGTTCCTGTTGTGGCGCGAACGCGCGTCCTTCCCCTGGCTGGCCGACCTCCTGGTGACGATCACCTGCTTCACCGACATCCTCGGCAACCGGATGGACCTCTACGACTCGATCGTGTGGTTCGACGACTGGATGCACTTCATGAACACCGGCCTGCTCGCCGCGGCCGTCATCCTGCTGACCATGCACCGCACCACCGGCGCTCCGGGCGGTGCTCGAGCGCGCACTGGCCTTCGGCGCCACCGGCGCCCTGCTCTGGGAGCTCGGGGAGTACTTCGCCTTCATCAAGTTCTCCCCCGAGCGTCGCAACGCCTACGAGGACACCCTCGGCGACCTGACGCTCGGCACCCTCGGGCGCCTCGTCGCCGGCCTCGTCATCCATCGGCTCTGGACCCACGGCCGTCTGGTCGCGGCAGCACCCTCAGCTCGACCGCGATCTTCTCGAGCCCTCCGCCGCCTAGGGCACCTGGCGTCCTACCTGCACGTGGGGCCGCAGCGCCGCGGCCGAGATCCCGAGCCACAGCGGGATCGCCAGCGCGGCCGCCCAGCTGGTGAGCGGCACCAGGGTGAGCACGGCCAGCGCCGCGCCGCTACCCCAGACGCCCACCGGCAGCTGACGCCGCGCGGCCACCGCGGCCCCGGTCAGCGCGAGCCCAGGTGCGTAGCGGGCCAGCTCCGTCATGTTGACCAGCAGCGCGGTTCCCTCGCCGACACCCGGACCGGGCTCGGTCAGCATGGTGTCCGCGACGACCGCGCCGGCGCCGTACGACGCGTAGTAGGCGACGAAGAGGATCGCGACGCCGGCCCCGGCCATGCCCATCACCCGGCCGGCCGTCCCGAACACGTGCCCGCCCAACCGCGCCGCGGCCACGACGAGCAGCGCCCCCGCGACCGCGGCAACGCCCGCGCCGAGCTGCAGCGCGACGGCGTGGTCGAGCAGGGATGCGGTGATCTGCTCGCCCGTCTCCCCGGAGAAGCTGCACAGCGCGAAGGGCACCAGCGCCAGGACGGCAGCACTTGCGCACGCCACGCGGGCGGGCGTCTCGGTGCCGGTCGGGCTGGCGACCGACGACGTGGTGTCGAGTGACATGACCTGCTCCGTTCGTCGAACGACGCCTGGTGCGTCGATTGATCGAGAACGTAGGACCGTCAGGGGCGACCGGCGTCCCAGCGGCCAGACCTCCTCTGCCGCAAGGCAGAGGACGCGACACCCGCGAGGACCCTACGATCGCCTGGTGCCTCGACTCCCGCGCTCGGTGGTGGTCCGCGACGTCCTGACCGGCGTCGTGGTGACCGCCGTCGCCGAGGTCGAGCTGCTCGTCCTCAACCCCGCCGAGATCGAGGGACCCCTCCTCGGCCACCACGTCGTCAACCTGCTGATACTTCCTGCCCTCGCGATCCGGCGTCTCTCTCCCCTGGCCTCGATCCTGGTGGCGGCCCTGGGGCTGGCCGTCCAGCCGCTGGCGGGCTCCGCGCCGGTGGCCACGCCGTACCTCGCGCTGCTCTTCCTGCTGGGCTCCCTCGGTTGGTACGCATCGACGCGCGTGGGCGCCGCTGGCGTGGCGGTGACCCTGGCCGCGGGACTCGTGTACGACGCCACGACCAGCCGCGTGCGCTGGGCGGACCTGGTCGTCAACGCGGTGATCATCGCGATGGTCTGGGTGGGGGTCCACCTGATGCGGCGCGCGACCGAGCGCCGGGTCCGCGTCGAGCTCGAGGCCGACCGTGCCGCTCGCGATGCGGTGACGACCGAGCGGGAGCGCATCGCCCGCGACCTGCACGACTCGATGGCGCACGCCCTGACGCTGATCACCCTGCAGGCCGGCGGCGCCCGGGAGCGTGCCGAGGAGCCGCTCACCCAGGAGACCCTCGGCGCGATCGAGCACACCGGCCGGGAGGCGCTGGCCGACATGCACCGGTTCCTCGACCTCCTCGGCCCGAACGACGAGGAGGCGCCCGGCCTGGCCCACCTGCCCGAACTCGTCGACCGCGTGCGACGCGGCGGGCTGGAGGTCGACCTCGAGGTGCAGGTGGACGCAGACCTTCCGCCCAGCGTCGCCACGACCGTCTACCGGGTCGTGCAGGAAGGTCTCACCAACGTGGTCCGGCACAGTGACGCAGAGCAGGTGCGGGTGGAGGTGTGCGCCCAGCAGCAGGCCGTCGTCGCGCGGGTCGTCGACAACGGCTCCGCACGGGAGGGCACGGTGACCGGGAGTCGTCGCGGGCTCGCCGGGCTGCGCGAGCGGCTTGCCCTCTTCGACGGAACGCTGGAGACCGGGGGCACCGGCACCGGGTGGTCGGTGGAGGCTCGCATCCCGATCGGCGGCGGACGGTGACCACACGTCTGGTCATCGCCGACGACGAACCACTGGTCCGGCACGGGCTGCGGATGGTCCTCGAGCTCGACCCCGAGCTCGAGGTGGTCGCCGAGGCCACCGACGGCGTCGAGGCGCTCACGCAGGTGCGCGTCCACCGTCCCGACCTGCTGCTGGTCGACATCCGGATGCCACGGCTCGACGGCATCGAGGCCACCCGGAGGTTGACCACCGATCCCGCCCTCGCCGAGACCCGGGCGATCGTGCTCACCACGTTCGCGGACGACGCCCTGCTCGTGGGCGCGGTGCGCGCAGGTGCCTGCGGCTATCTGCTCAAGAGCATGCCGCCCGACGACATCCGCTCAGCGGTGCGTGCCGCCGCCCGCGGTGAGACGGCCCTGGCGCCGCACCTGGTGGAGCGACTGCTGCGCGAGTACGCCGACAGCCGGCCGCCGCGCTCCCCCGTCCTGGACCGGCTCACCGAGCGGGAGACGACCGTGCTCCGCGAAGTCGCCAGCGGGCTGTCCAACGCCGAGATCGGCACCCGGCTGCACGTCAGCGAGGGCACCGTGAAGACCCACGTCGCAGCGATCCTGCGCAAGCTCGAGGTCCGCGACCGCACCCAGGCGGTGGTCGCGGCGTACGAGCTGGGACTGGTGCGCCCCGGCGGCTGATCGCCGAGGCGACCTTCCGGCTCCGCCGCCGTGATCACGGACGGGGGCGCGGGACCGATGATGCCGCGATGTCCCTGTACGCCGGGACACCGCGCCTCGCAGGGTGTGCGCACCACGCACACCGAGAGGAAGCTCCATGAAGACCACCGTCACCACGCACAACCCCGTGCGCACCGACGTCACCAGCACCGAGACCGCGCACCTGGGCACCGACTCACGCCGCTGGGCCGCCGCGGGCATCGCCGCGGCCGTCTGCTCGATCGGCGCCGGCGTCTGCGCCGCGTTCGTCGACGCGATCTACGACCCGAGCCTGTTCGGCGACGAGCAGGCGATCGTCGAGCGCCTCGCCGACCGCGTCCCGATGATGCTCGGCTTCCACGTGCTCAGCACCGTGAGCGCCCTGCTGCTCGTCGTCTTCGGCGTCGGGCTCCACCGCCACCTCCGGGCAGCTGCGCCGGACAGCGTGGCTCCCGCCATCGCCGCGTTCGGTGTGCTCGCCACGTCCGTCGTCGTCGTGCTCGGCGGGGCGCTCAACACCGAGTTCATCTTCGCCTTCGCCGAGCCCGAGATGATCAACCCGGCCAACGGGGCGCTCTACAACCACTGGATCGGCACCGTCCCGGCCGTGTGGACCCTCACCGGTCTGAGCGGTCTGGCGATGTTCGTCCTGTCGCGGCAGGGTGTCGTGGCCCGGTGGATGGGCGTCACCGGCCTGGTCCTCGGCAGCCTGTCGCTGCTCGTGTCCGTCGCGCCGCTGCAGTACATGGCCGGCCTGACCGGATCCGTCTGGTTGCTCGCCACGGCGATCGGCCTCGCGCGTCGATGACGCAGCCGCACGGCCGTCGTGCCGGTTCGGCCCCACAGGGGCCGGGCCGGCACCACAATGTGCGCATGTACGTCGGCACGGGCCCGCGGTCGCGGTTCGCGCTGCTCGCGCTGCCGCTGGCCAGTGTCGCCGGCTTCGTGCTGTGCGTGGCGCTCGACGTGCGCACCCCCGACCGCACCGTCGGCGTCGAGCTGGCGCCGGAGCCCGGCTGGTCGCTGGCACTGACCGGGGTCGTGCTCGCCTGTCTCGCCGCGCTCATCCTGCTGCGCGAGCCGGCCCAGCGCTTCGGGTGGGCACTGGCCCTGCTCGGCCTGTTCTGGACGCTGGACGGCGTCGCGCAGTCGTACGTCCGGGTCGGCATCACCGACGGCGCGGCGTGGCCGGGCATGACGCTCGTCGTCTGGTTCCTCTTCCGGTTCACCGGCTTCCTGCCGGTGGCCACGGGACTGCTGCTCCTCCTCTTCCCGACGGGGCGGTTGCTGGCGGGCTGGGCCGGACAGGTCGGTCGGGCGTCCGTGGGCGTCATGGTCGCCGCCGTGCTCTGGGTGATCGTCGCGCCGAGCGCGCCGGAGGACGTCCGCGGGCTGCCGGCAGACGTCGACCCGGACCTGACGACGCTGCCCGTCCCGGAGTCGTGGATCCCGCTGCTCGACGGGCTCTTCGTCGCCGGCATCGTTGCGTTCTTCGTCGCGATGGGCCTGGTGGTCGTGCGCTACCGGAGATCCACCGGCCTCGAGCGGGACCGGATGCGCTGGCTGCTCTGGAGCGTCGTGGTGGTCGCGCTGGCGCTGGGCGCCAGCGCCGTCCTCGGCTCCGCTGGGCTCACGACCGTCTCCCTCTTCCTGCTGGTCGTCCTGCCCGCGGCCGCGATGACGGTCGCCATCGTGCACCCGGACATCGTCTCCATCGACGAGCTGCTGACCTCGACGCTCGTCTACGGCCTGCTGTCCGCCGGCATCGTCGTCGTCGACCTCGTCGCCCTGTGGGCCCTCACCGGCGTGCTGGACGAATCGCTCGAGCGCGGTCAGGTCGTGCTCGTCGTCCTGCTGCTCTCGGCCCTGGTCTACGGCCCGCTGCGCGACCGGCTGCGCCGCGGGGTCCGCAGGGCGATGCTCGGCCAGCGCGACAACCCCTACGGCGTGATGGCCGGGCTCGCCTCCAGCCTGGAGACGGCCGACGAGGGATCGGGCCAGCTGGCCACCATCGCCTCCGCGGTGGCCTCGGCGTTCGGCGTCGCCTACGTCAGCGTCGAGGTCGACCGGAGTCGCGGCGAGAAGCTGGTGGCCACCCACGGGGAGCGACCGGCCGAGACGCGCACGCTGCCGATCACGTACCGCGACGCCGAGGTGGGGCGGCTCGTCCTGCCGGCCCACGGGGCCCGGGCCCGGTTGTCGGCTCGCGACGAGCGCCTGCTGGGCGACCTCGTCCGGCAGGCGGCCGCGGCGGCTCGGGCCACCCGCCTCGCTGACGACCTGCAGGACAGCCGCGAGCGGCTGGTCGTCGCACGCGAGGAGGAGCGACGACGCATCCGCCGGGACCTGCACGACGGTCTGGGCCCGGCGCTCGGCGGGGTCGTGTTCCGGCTCGAGTCGGCCCGGATGCTGGTGGAGACCGACCCCGCAGCCGCGCAGTCGCACCTCGCCGTGACCCGCGACCACGTCCAGGACGTGATCGCCGACGTACGCCGCCTCGTGCACGACCTGCGGCCGCCGGCGCTCGACGACCGGGGCCTGCGAGGTGCGCTGGTGCAGCAGGCGGAGGGCCTGCGCGAGTCCGGCCTCGACGTGACGCTCGACGCCGACGGCGTCGAGGCGCTGCCGGCGGCGGTGGAGGTGGCCGCCTTCCGCATCGTGGGCGAGGCCCTCGCGAACACCGTCCGGCACGCGCGGGCGGCCCGGTCCGACGTCCGCCTCCGCGTCGTCGACGACCACCTCGAGGTGGAGGTCAGCGACGACGGGGTGGGCATCCCCGTCGAGGCCGAGGTGGGGGTCGGGCTGCTGTCGCTGCGCGAGCGCGCGGCCGAGCTCGGAGGACGCAGCGAGATCGTCTGCCCTCCCGACGGCGGCACCGTGGTCCGCGCCTGGCTGCCGCTGCGGAGCGCCTCGTGACCGCGCCGGTGCGCGTGGTGGTGGTCGACGACCACCGGATCGTGCGGGAGGGGCTGGTCGCGCTGCTCGACGCGCTCCCCGGTCTGGAGGTCGCGGGTTCCGCTGCCGACGGGCAGGAGGCACTGGACGTCGTGGCCGACACGGGCCCCGACGTCGTGGTGATGGACATCCAGATGCCCCACCTCGACGGCGTCGAGGCCACCCGTCGCATCGCCGCTTCGCACCCCGACGTCCGGGTCGTCATGCTCACCATGAACGACGACGACGAGACGATCATGAGCGCGATCCGGGCGGGGGCCTGCGGCTACCTCCTGAAGGGCGCCGGCGCCACCGAGGTGTCCCGCGCGATCCAGGCCGCGGCGTCCGGTGGCATGGTGTTCGGCGCGTCCCTCGCCGCGCGGGTCGCCACGTTCTTCTCGGCGCCGCGACCCGTCACCGACGCGACGCCCTTCCCCGAGCTGAGCGAGCGCGAGCGCGAGGTCCTCGACCTGCTCGCAGCCGGACGTCCCAACCACGAGATCGCCCGCAGCCTCTACGTCTCGGACAAGACCGTGCGCAACGTCGTCTCCTCGATCTACACCAAGCTGCACGCGGCCGACCGCGCCGACGCCATCATCAAGGCCCGCGACGCCGGCCTCGGCCGCGACTGAGCGAACCGACCCCAGCCGCAGCTGCTGGGCGGAGCCGGTCCGCCCCCGCGGATCCGGCGTGTGGTGGGGCTCACCTGCCGGTGCGAGGAGTCACAGCCGGCGCACAGACTCCTGGCAGCCGTTGCATGGGAGCGGACGACATCGTCCTGGTCATCCGAACCCCTTCACTCCCCAAGGACTGCTCGTGACCTCCCTCTACGTCGCCCTCGCCGATCTCCTCGCGATCAGCGTGCTCTGCTTCGCCGTCTACTACCCCCGACACCGCCGACGGGAGCTGCTCGTCGCCTTCCTCGGTGTGAACGTCGGCGTGCTGGCCGTGACCACCGCCCTGGTCTCCAGCGACGCCACCCTGGGGCTCGGCCTGGGCCTGTTCGGCGTGCTGTCGATCATCCGGCTCCGCTCCTTCGAGCTGGGACAGCACGAGGTGGCCTACTACTTCACCGCCCTGGCCCTGGGCCTGCTCGGCGGGCTGGGCTCGCTCAACCTGCCGCTCACCACGCTCCTGATGGCCGTGCTCGTGCTCGTGCTCGCCGTCGCCGACAGCCCTCGCCTCTTCGACAAGGACCACCAGCAGCTGTTGCTCCTCGACGGCGCCTACACGCACCAGCCCACGCTGGTCGCCGTCCTGGAGTCCGTGGTCGGGGGCCGGGTGAACAAGGCGCTGGTCCAGAAGGTCGACCTCGTCAACGACACCACCCTGGTCGACGTCCGCTGGAGCAGCCGCGCCGGCGTTCCCCTCGCGCAGGAGATCTCCAGCCCGTCCGCGACGGCCGGCGTCCCGGCGAACGCATGACCACGACAGCCGACCGGCGGGTCGTGGCCGTCGATCCGCTCGACCGGCTCCCGTCGACGTCGCTCGCGGCGCTCACCGAGAGCGCGGCGCTGATGACGCGCACGGACCGCAAGTACGTCGTCCCCGTCGCCGCCCTGCCGACGCTCGTCACCGCGCTGCAGGCGCTCGACCCGGGCACGAAGGTGCTCGAGATCGACGGCCGGCGGCGACACCGCTACGACTCGACGTACCTCGACACCCCGGAGCTGGAGGCGTACTGGCGGGCCGCCCGCCAGCGCCGCCACCGGTTCAAGGTGCGCACCCGGCACTACGTCGACACCGGCCTGGCGTTCACCGAGGTGAAGACCCGCGGTCCGCGTGGCTCCACCGTCAAGTCCCGCATCCCCCGCGACGGCCGACCGGGCAGTGCGGCCACGAGCCGGCTGACGGAGGCGGACGACGCCTTCGTGGGCACCGAGCTGGCCCGCGCCGGGCTCGCGCACGTCGACGTCGGCGGCCTCGTGCCCACCGTGAGCACCTCCTACCTGCGCAGCACCGTGTGGCTGCCCGCGAGCGGCGCCCGGGTCACCCTCGACGTGGACCTCTCGTGGTCCCTGCCGTGGGACGGGACCGTCGCCGGCGTACCCGGCCTGGCCGTGGTCGAGACCAAGACGGCCGGCGCCGGCACCGGGGTCGACCGGGCGCTGTGGTCACGTGGCCACCGCCCGGTCCGGATCTCGAAGTACGCCACCGGGCTGGCGCTGATGCTGCCCGACCTCCCCGCCCACCGGTGGCACCGCGTCAACACCCGCCACCTCCAGCAGCACCTCGTCCACCACCAGACCCAGGAGTCCGCATGACCTCGTCCGTGTCCCCCTTCACCCGCGTCCGGCGCCGCGCCGCGACCACCCTGACCGCGCTCGCGCTGACCGCCGGCCTCCTCAGCGGCTGCAGCCTGGACTCGCTGGCCGCGACCACCACCTCGTCCTCGAGCACGACGTCCAGTGTCGTGGGCACGGTCTGGGACGCCGAGTCCGTGCACGAGGTCTCGCTGGACGTCGACCCCGACGAGTTCGCGGCGATGCTCGCGACCTACCAGGAGACGGGCGAGAAGGAGTGGCTCGTCGCCGACGTCACCATCGACGGCCAGACCATCAGCGACGCCGGGATCAGGCTCAAGGGCAACAGCTCGCTGCGCGGCGTCTCCGCGGACGCCGACCCCGCCGAGCTCCCGTGGCTCATCGACCTCGACCAGTTCGTCGACGGGCAGAGCCTCGACGGGTGGGAGAGCTTCGTGATCCGCTCCAACAACACCGAGACCGCTCTCAACGAGGCGGTCGCGCTCGAGCTCCTCCAGGAGGCCGGGCTGGCCAGCGAGGAGGCGGTGGCGATCAGCTTCACGGCCAACGGCAGCGACGCGACCCTGCGACTGATGATCCAGGACCTCGACAACGACTGGGACGAGGCGACCTTCGGCACCGACGGCACGCTGTACAAGTCGGAGTCGACCGGGGACTGGTCCTACCGCGGGGACGACGCGGACGCCTACGAGGACGTCTTCGACATCGAGGCCGGCACCGACGACTTCGAGCCGCTCACCGACTTCCTGCAGTGGCTGGACGAGTCCTCCGACGAGGAGTTCGCCGACGGGCTGTCCGACCGGCTGGACGTCGACGCCTTCGCCACCTACCTCGCCTTCGAGGACCTCGTCGACAACTTCGACGACATCGACGGCCCCGGCAACAACTCGTTCCTCCGCTGGGACGAGGACAGCCAGCAGATGACCGTCGTGGCCTGGGACCACAACCTCGCCTTCGGCGTCGTCAACGGCGGCGGGGCGGACGGCGGCGGGCGGGGCGGCGGGGCGGACGGCGGCGGGGGCCCGGGCGGCGGCATGGCGCCGCCGGACGGTGCCGAGCGGCCCGAGGGCGTCGAGCCTCCGGAGGCCGGCGAGCTTCCCGACGGCGAGGCACCCGGTGCTCGCCCCGAGGGAGACGCGGCCGGTGGCCGCGGTGGCTCGAACGTGCTGTCCGAGCGGTTCCTCGCCACGGCCGAGTTCGTCGAGCTGTACGACGCGGCGGTGGAGCGGTTGCAGGACGAGCTCTTCGACGACGGCACCGCCCAGGACGTGCTCGACTCCTGGACCGCCGTGCTGACCGACCAGGCCACCGACCTGGTGGACGCCTCGGTCGTCGAGTCGGACGCCGAGCAGGTCGCGGCGTACTTCGACGGCCACGCCGTCGAGTAGCCGGCGCGGTCAGGCCGCTCCCGGCGTCACGAAGCGGCCTCACCGGGCACGCTGATCAGGCTCTGCTGGCCGCCGGCGCCGGTGGCGAGCACGACGTGGTCGTCGACATCGCCGGTGGGGCCGCCCAGCACCGATTACGCCGCACGGGGAGGGAAGCCTCCGGTGGCGATCGGGCCCCAGCGGGTGGGGGTGATCCGCAGCAGGGACTTGCCCTGGTCGCGCATGGCCTGGCGGTACTCGTCCCAGTCGGGGTGCTCCCCAGAGATGCACCGGAAGTAGTCGACCAACGGCTCGACGGAGTCGGGCGGGTCGATCACCTCGCACGTGCCGTCGACCTGCACCCAGGCGTCGCCGAAGTCGTCGGACAGCACCAGGACGCTGACCTCGGGGTGACGGCGGGCGTTGACGGTCTTCGCGCGCTCGGGGTAGGTCGAGATGACGATCCGCCCCTCCTGGTCGACTCCCCCGGTCACCGGCGACACCTGCGGGCTGCCGTCCTGGCGCTGGGTGATCAGCACCAGGCGGTGACGGGGGCGGACGAAGTCGAGCAGCTCGTCCCGCTCGACGGTGGTCGTGGTCGCGATCGTCTTGGCCATACCCTCACTCCAGCATGCCGGTGGTCACGGTGGTGGTTTCGTGGCTCGCTGCGCTCGCACCTCAACCACCGCATGCCCCGCTGGTTGAGGCGCGAGGAGCCCCAGCGACGAGCCACGAAACCACCCACCGCAAACCGCTGGTTGAGGCGCGAAGAGCCCCAGCGACGAGCCACGAAACCACCCACCGCAAACCGCTGGTTGAGGCGCGAGAGCGCCAGCGACGGCCAGCGACGAGCCACGAAACCACCCACCGCGAGCCGTTGGTTGAGGTGCGAGGAGCGCCAGCGACGAGCCTCGAAACCACCCGCCGCTCAGACCTGCTCGCGCGCCTCCACGGCCGCCACGACCCGTGCGACCGCCTCGGCGATCGGGACGCCGTTGTCCTGGCGCCCGTCGCGGTAGCGGAACGAGACCGCACCGGCCTCGATGTCCTGGTCGCCGGCGATGACCATGAACGGCACCTTCTGCAGCTGGGCGTTGCGGATCTTCTTCTGCATCCGCTCGTCGGAGACGTCGACGTCGACGCGGACGCCGGCCGCCTTCATCTGCTGCGCGACGTCGTACAGGTAGTCGTTGTGACGCTCGGCGATCGGGATGCCCTGCACCTGGACCGGCGCGAGCCACGGGGGGAACGCGCCGGCGTAGTGCTCGACGAGCACCCCCATGAACCGCTCGATCGACCCGAACTTGGCCGAGTGGATCATCACCGGCTGCTGCCGGCTGCCGTCGGCGGCGACGTACTCGAGGGCGAACCGCTCGGCGGAGGGCTGGTTGAAGTCGTACTGGATGGTCGACATCTGCCACGAGCGGCCGATCGCGTCTCGCGCCTGGACCGAGACCTTGGGGCCGTAGTACGCCGCGCCACCCGGGTCGGGGACGAGCTCGAGGCCGGTCTCGACGCAGACGTCCTCGAGGACCTTGGTGGCCACCGCCCAGTCCTCGTCGGAGCCGATGAACTTGTCCTTGGACGCGTCACGGGTCGAGAGCTCGAGGTAGAAGTCGTCGAGCCCGAAGTCGCGCAGCAGGCTCAGCACGAAGCCCAGCAGGTGACGGATCTCGTCGGGCGCCTGCTCGGGGGTGACGTAGGAGTGCGAGTCGTCCTGGGCGAAGCCGCGGACCCGGGTCAGGCCGTGCACGACGCCGGACTTCTCGTGGCGGTAGACGCTGCCGAACTCGAAGAGCCGCAGCGGCAGCTCGCGGTAGGAGCGCTGCCGGGAGCGGTAGATGAGGTTGTGCATCGGGCAGTTCATCGCCTTGAGGCGGTAGTCCATGCCGTCGACGTCCAGAGCGGGAAACATCCCCTCGCCGTAGTACGGCAGGTGGCCGCTGGTGTGGAAGAGCCCCTCCTTGGCGATGTGGGGGGTGCCGACGTACTCGAAGCCCTCCTCGATGTGCCGGCGGCGGACGTAGTCCTCCATCTCGCGCTTGATCACGCCGCCGCGCGGGTGGAAGACGGGCAGGCCGGAGCCGATCTCGTCGGGGAAGCTGAACAGGTCGAGGTCGCGGCCGAGCTTGCGGTGGTCGCGTCGCTCGGCCTCCTCGATCCGGTGCAGGTGCGCGTCGAGCGCCTCCTTGGACTCCCAGGCGGTGCCGTAGATGCGTTGGAGCTGCTTGTTCTTCTCGTCCCCGCGCCAGTACGCCGCCGCGGACCGCATCAGCCTGAACGCCGGGATCCGCTTGGTGGTGGGCAGGTGCGGGCCGCGGCACAGGTCGCTCCAGGCGACCTCGCCGTTGCGACGGAGGTTGTCGTAGATGGTCAGCTCGCCCTCGCCGACCTCGACGCTCGCCCCCTCGGCGGTCTCCGCGAGCGAGCCGCCCCGGTGGTCGAGCTTGCCGAGACCCCCTTCAGCCCGATCAGCTCGATCTTGTAGGGCTCGTCCTGCAGCTCGTTGATCGCGTCGGCGTCGCTGGTGACCCGGCGCGAGAACCGCTGCCCCTCCTTGACGATCTTGCGCATCCGGGGTTCGATCTTCTCGAGGTCCCGGGGTTGAACGGGGTCTCGACGTCGAAGTCGTAGTGGAAGCCGTTCTCGATCGGCGGCCCGATCCCCAGCTTGGCGTTTGGGAGTCTCTCCTGCACCGCCTGCGCCATCACGTGGGCGGTGGAGTGCCGCAGGATGTCGTGGCCGTCGGCACTGTCGATCGCCACGCTCTCGACCTCGTCGCCGTCGGCGAGCTTATAAGACAGGTCGCGCAGCTCGCCGTTCACCTTCGCCGCGATCACCTCGGTGTCCTCGGCGAACAGCTCCCACGCCTTGGT
>CAWIAZ010000003.1:0-241952 GCA_963834285.1 uncultured Actinomycetota bacterium
CTTCGAAGCCGCAGGTCACGCCGCTGACCTGCGGCTTCGTGCATTTCGCCGCCATCCGACTACGCGCTGGGTCGATTGGTCGAACGGGTGTGCTGGACCAGCGGGCACACTCCGGGCACACCTGGCGGCATGGGACCATTGCTTGACTTCGCCACGATGGGTTCCCCGCAGCCCCTGCGAGTTGAAATAGCGAGTTGTGCGGGGCCAATCCAGATACCCCAACGTCTGTCGGACCGTGCGGCTACGGTGTCGATCGTGACCAAGATCAATGGTGAATTCTGCTTCTATCGACGCCAAGTACGTGACGGATGCGGACCGCGACAGCGACATCTTGAGGGACTGGCATCGGCAGTTGTGGAGCAAGGAACTACCGACCGGCGACAGGCTGCGCTGGATGGCGGAGCCCGGGGAGTACCTGACCTGTGAGGGGCCTCACGGCCCCGTGCGCGTTTCCAGCGACACGATCGCGACGACGCATTCGAGGTACCCGGCCGTTCAGCAATCCGTGTCGGATCTGAGCCCGGCGGAGCAGGATCGCTACGAGCGTGCGTTCTACACGATCGGCGGCTTCATCATCTTCCCCGTTCACAATGCTTCGCTCAATCAGCTACGCGGTCAGGACTCGAGGGTCGCCGATCGTTTCGACCTCACTCTCGAGTGCATCCGACAGCACTACCTCGGCCAGCAAGGGAACCCGCTTTCAGCAGGGCTCGAGTTCGACGCCGACTTCTTTCGGCTCTTCGGCGAAGGGCCGAGCGGGTTCCGTGCCTACGTCGACTTCTTCCACCTCCAGGATCTCGTCGACGGCGACTCCATCAGGTGGTGGGACGAGTTCGACGGCAGCGAGTGGGACTTTGGACAGCCGCCACTTCCGCAGTCGCCCTCGGCGTACCGCCGCTACCTGGACAACGTCGCCGCGTTCGTGTCCGCCAGGAACGGCCGCATCGAAGCCTGGTTGGCTGCCAGGCGTGACGGCTAGCTGTAGCGGGACAGCACCACTACTACCTGCCGAACCTTCACGCCTCGGTGGGGCTACCGTCGTCTGCTCGCGCCGCCTCCCAGGTGCCGCGTGAGAACGACGACAGGATGCGTAAAGACGGTCCTGCTGCAACGCGTGGCGGCGGAGCAGCGCTCACCGAGCGCGGCCATCGCCTAGGCCGTCTTGCGTGGCCACGACCCCAGTCCGTACGCTCGACATCGCCGCAGCGCTGGGCAGCACCGCGGTCGGGGCTTGGCGTGGGACGCCGCCACCACGAGTGGCTGCTGAATCCCACGGCGCCAGTCGCTCCGCGGGATGACTGTCGCTAACGGGTCGCGAAGGCAGAACACCAGGCACTGAGCACCGGCGCCAATTCCGTGACTCGCGAGTCGCGGCCTGCAACTGCTCCTAGATTGTATGGATGGATCTGACAAGTCCCTCCCCCCGCCCGAGGCTTATGGGTCTCCTTTGCCAGACCACAGGCACCTCGAAGGCAACGACTGCACCCTTGTTCCGGTGGACCGTTTGACGGTCCTGTACGGACTCAATGGCGCCGGGAAGACCCGCGCACTCGCAGCGATCCGCGCGCTTCTTCGAGGGCGAAGCCACGCGAGGGTCGTTCGCTCTCGTCCAGTTGGGACCTGTCGGATGTGAGGAACACGTGTCGTGGGCAGGGGACTGGGCCCGGCGGAGCCGGACGGACACCCCCCGAGGATTGGTTCGCTGATGACGTCGAGGATGCTCTGACGGCTTGGGTCTCTCACCACATCGACTTTGATCCGGACGAAGATGCCATGGCCGCATCGGTGGACCCCGGCCGCGCAGAACGGTTGATTCGAGGAGTGGGGCACGCAGCGCCTTGTCCTGGTGACTGCGTCCGGCCGCGCGGGCGCGCCCGATGGTCTGTCGTGGCCGGCTCTGGTGACGGGCGAGAGCACCCCGCAGTGGAACGTGGAATGCGACTTCGCGGTGCGTGAAACGGCAGACGAACTCTTCGACGCCTGGCATGTGGTCACGGCCCTGCCCGTCGGCAGGTTGCCCAGCGGCGAAACGATCATGAGTGCCACACCGCGGGGCTTCATGTGGACGGATGACGCGCCCTGGCTGCGTCGCGACTCACCACGCGGAAGCTCCTGGACTTCGGCGTCGAGGTGGATGCCGAAGACGAAATCGACGTGGACGAGGCGACGCGGCGGTTCCTCATGGAGTCGGTGCGGGGTGATCAGGTCGAGGTTCGCGACGGGCGCTGTCAGCACCTCTCCGCGCCTGCAGAGGACACAGGACGTCGCTGGTGCAGCGGGCGAACTGAGATCTTCAGTGGGATTCTCCAGGACGCCCCTCGCCTACAGCTGGAAGTGTCGGTCGTTGGACTCGATGCCGGTGTGACCTGGGCAGTCGAGATCCGACTCGGACCCTCGCCATAGCGCCGGCGCCCGGGAACTGTCCGGGTTGAGCCGTGCCCAGAAGCGGTGGGCTGACTGGAGCATCTCGCGCGCTATGGGAGATCTCGTGGCCGGAGACCAGACGGCCCTCCTCACCATCATCGACGACCCGAGGCTGCTCTGCACCGATCGGCGGAGGCGCAGATGGGGAAGTTCATCACCTCCTCGGCAGATCGGATGCGCAGGTTCTTGATCGCGACCCATTCGCCGGAGCTGCTGGACGCGTCCAGAGCCGATGTGGTCGAGGTGCGGCGCCGCGAGGGTCAGTTCCATCTCGCTCCGCTTGCCGGGGTCGACTTCGAGACGATGGCGGAGCTGGGCTTGACGCCTAGTGACCTCCTTCGCCAGCAGCGCGGGTTCCTCCTGGTGGAGGGGCAGCACGACATGGATGTCCTGGAGATCCTGCTGGGCGATGAGCTGCGTCGTCTCAGGGTCGAGGTCCTGGCGCTGAGAGGAGCCACTGAGCTGTCGGCCCCCAAGAGCCGGTTCCTCTTCAGGTTCAGCCGAGCCCACGTGTTCGTGATGCTGGACAACCTCGACAACGACCAGGTCAGCACGACGGGTGGGAGCAGGTCAAGCAGGCGGCCGACGAGGAGGGCTTGGATGCGGCTCGAGAAGTCCTGGCGAGCACCTTCTCGACTGCAGTGTTTGGTAGGGGCGATCGAGATCAAGGCGCTCAGTGAGTTCCTGAGCGCCAGCCTCGATCATGAGAACTGGAATCGAGTGACACCCTTCGGCCTGACCAAGGGTGATGTCATCGAGTATCTGCCCGTCGGCCCGTTCGGCGCTGGTGAGGTCACCTGGGAGGAGTTGCGATCCGCCTTCGAGAGCGAGAAGGCAACCGGGTCGACGAAGCTGATGAACTTCAAGAAGTGGTGGCCGAGCCGGAAGGTGCACGTGACCGATGAGAAGGTCCGACGCGCCGCGGCGTTGATGGACCAGATCCCGCGCGACTTCACGCGGCTATTGAAGACCATCGAGGCGAACGTTGACCTGGCGTAGCGAAGGCCCGTGCGATCGACCAGCGCCGATCGTGGCACGAGTGGGCGCTGCTAACGGCTTGCTAACACAAGGCTCCCGACCCCTACGAACTCCGACGAACCGCCACGCACCGTGATCTCGAGTTTGTGCAGGTCAGCGCGCTGTCGGCGCACCTGGGCGGACCTGCCTGAACCGGGTCTCACTGACTACGGATCAGAAGGTTTGGGGTTCGAATCCCTACAGGCGCGCCAGACTTCGAAGCCGCAGGTCGCGTCGCTGCCTGGTTTTCCGGCAGCGGCCGCCGTCCTCTCGGCTGACCCGCCGACGAGAGCCCGCCGGACGTCGTTCCTAGGACGATCGGCGCGCCAGCATCGCGTCGCGTTGCGCGGCGGTCGCGCCCGGCCCGGGGCACGCGGCGACCTCGGCCACATCGGGGTGCTGGTCGCAGGCCGTACACACGGTGGTCGTCGTCACCGTGCCGCCGCATCCGTCGTGCTCGTACAGGACCGGAGCGCCGTCGGGTGCCGCCCACTGGTCTCCCCACGCGGTGAGAGCCATGACCACCTCGCCCAGCTCGCGACCCTTGGGGGTGAGTCGGTAGCTGCGCCCGCGCGATCCGGCGTCGGGGTCGTCGACCTCCATGAGTCCCGCGGCCACGAAGTCGGTGAGCCGCTTGGCCAGGACGTTGGGTGCCACGCCGAGACGGCGCTCGAACTCGGAGAAGCGCGTCATGCCGGCGAAAGCGGCGTTGCGGATGATCAACAGGCTCCACCGCTCGCCCACCAGCTCCAGCGCGCGCGCCGCGGAGCAGTTCTCCCGCTCGTACATCCGTCCCAGCATGGGACCGAGCCTACCCGGGCGCTTGCATGATGCTAGTGAAGGTGTCTAGGGTCACTTGCATCACGCAAGTCACCTGAGAGGAGAGCATGGACATGAACGACGCCAGCTACCGCCGAGGCTTCACCGTTCCGCTGACTCCGGCCGAGGCCCACGAACGCGCGAGTCGGCTCGGCGCGTGGTGGAACGACATGATCGAGGGGCCGACCCAGGAGGTGGGCGACATCAGTGCCTTCGACGTCCCGGGGCTGCACCACTGTGCGCTCGAGGTCGTCGAGTCGGTGCCCGGGAAGCGCGTCGCCTGGCAGGTGCTCGAGTCAGGGCACGAGCACGAGATCGCCGACTGGATCGGCACCCGGATCGTGATCGACCTCGAGCCCGAGGGGGAGGGCGAGGGCGACGGCACCCGCGTCCAGTTCACCCACCAGGGCCTCTCGCCCGAGCTCGAGTGCCACGACGGCTGCTCCCGCGCGTGGGACTACCACCTCGACGTCGGCCTGCACCCACTCCTCACCAATGGAGTCGGGTCGCCCATCACACGCGACACCTACGCGGACGTGGCCCGAACCGTCGGCGCTTCCCAGAGCTGACCCCGCGTCCACGGGAGGTCGTTGCGGGGGCCGGTCGGATTCCCTGGGATAGGTTCCCGCCATGAATCGAACCTCACGGCTCCTGGTGGCTCTCGCGCTGGCTCTCGGCATGGTGATGCTCTCGAGCGCCGGTCCCGCCAGTGCCGCGGGCTCGACCTCCATCCCGGACCGCAAGGGCGATGCGCCGAAGAGGTTGGACATCACGGGGGCCAAGGTGCGCCTGGACGGCCAGCGGCTGTACGTGAAGATCAACGTGCGCAACCTCAAGAAGAAGGCGGCCTTCGCGCTCAGCATCTATCAGTCCAGCGAGGACTACGACACCTACGTCAGCCACCTCACGGCCTGGAAGAACAAGACGGGCAAGGCGAAGAGCAGGTTCGGCAGCTTCGACTTCGCCGGCGTCGCGGGCCCCGGCGACTACCGCTACTCCCAGGAGCGCCAGTGCCGCACGTCGGTGCGGTGGGACGCCAAGCGCGACACCGTGCGGATCTCGGTCAAGCGCAGCGGCTGTGTCCGGGTCGACCCGAGCCTCCCGCTCGAGGTGCGCGTGCTGTCCAGCGCGAAGGTCAAGGACGTCGACCTGGAGCGCAGGCTGGCCGACAACACCCCCCGGATCCGGTTCCGGGCTTCCTGACCAAGGCGTGCGCGGGACGGCGCCCCGCCTTCAGCCCGGAGCCGTCCCGTCCTCGTCGAACCGGGGCTCGCCGTCCGGAGGCAGCGGCGTCCGGAAGACGCCGAGCAGGAGCGACAGGCTGTCGTAGTAGCCGACGAGCATCACGAGCTCGGCCAGCCTGTCGGTGCCGAGGGTCTCGGCGGCGGCGTACTCGTCGTCGTCGAGGTCGCGGCGGTCGAGCAGGGCCCGGACGCTCCGGTGCACGAGCGCCTCGTCCGGAGCGAGCGTCTCCGGGACCTCGCCGCGCGACAGGCTGTCCAGCTCGCCACCGGTGAGGCCGGCGCGGGCGCCGACCCGCTCGTGGGCGTACCACTCGAACTCGCAGCGTCGCGCCACGGCGACCTGCAGGATGGCGATCTCGCGCTCGCGGTCGGTGAGGGACGTGCGGTAGCGCAGCGCGCCGCCGAGCTCTTGGAGGGCCAGACCGACCCGGGGCGCGAGCAGCATCGCGTTGAACGGGCCGTGCAGCCGTCCCTCGTCATCGGTGAGGCTGAAGGCCGGGGCGCTCGAGACGCGCGGCCCGGCGGTGATCGCGTGGTGCACCGCCCGCTGCTCCTCGTCGAGCTCGGCGGGCGTCAGCCACGGGATCCGTCCGTGCCGCATCAGGTCTCCTGGGGTGGGGTGGTCGCTCTGGCCTCTATCTCAGCAGGCGTTCGTCGCGGGGTCACTCGAGGCTGCTCGCGACGAACCGACGACCGGCACAGGTGACCTCCGCCTGCACCGGTGCGCCGCCCTGGAGCGCCCGGGCCACCAGGCCGGGGTCGGCGCCACCCGCGGTCCGAGGGGTGACCTCGACCTCCACCCGCACGCTGGACCAGGTCTCGAGCGGTAGCGAGTCGCCGGTGTCGGCCTGGATGAGGGCGACGTACGGCGCCTGGAGGGCCCCGTCCTGCTCCGGCTGGGCTCCGCGCACAGCGACCCAGTCACCGCCGACGGTCTGCGTGCCGGCAGCGCTGCACCGGACCGGTCGGGACAGGATCTGCACCTCCTCGGGCACGCGACCACCGTCGACCACCCACACGGATCCGTCGGCCAGGACGGCCTCGGTCACGTCGACGCCCGGCAGCGCCGCCGCTCGAACGGCGCGGTCCGCGACGTCGGAGCAGCCAAGGACGGTGGCGGCACCCAGGTCACGACCGGGCCGAGGGACCCGCAGCAGCTCGCCGTGCGCGACGTAGCGAACGGTGCCCACCTCCATGACGGCCGCGCACGAGGCCTCCTCGGATGGGGAGTCAGCGCCCGGCCACCACAGCGGAGTCGTGGCTGCGACGGCCGCGACCGCGGCGGCGGCGAGGGCGAGGCCGCGCCAGCCCGGGGTGCGCGAGCGGTGCGGGCGGGCGGCGGTGCCTGCGGCACGGTCGGCCGCGACCCCTCGGAAGGTCGGGGCGAGGTCGGCTGCCCGGTCGAGGTCGTGACGCAGCCGGGTCTCGAAGTCAGTCATCGTCGCCACCTTCGGTCGTGGGGTCGGGTTCGGTGATGCGCTCATAGCTGGGCGCGAGCTCTCGGCGCAGCTTCTTGGTGGCGCGGTGCACCAGCGACCGCACCGTGACGCGCGAGCAGTCGAGGGCCGCGGCGATGTCGGGGTCGGCGAGGTCCTCGTAGTACCGCAGCACGATCGCCGCCCGCTCGCGCGGCGTCAGGACGTCGAGGGACGAGAGGATCGCCATCCGGTCCTCCGGCGACTCCGACACGGCCTCCGCGGTGGGGCCGATGCGGGTGAGCCCGCGGCGCAGCGCGGACGCCCGGCGGCCGCCGCTGATGTGCTCGTTGACGACGGCCCGCCGGGCATAGCTCACCGGGTCGTCGAGGTCGTCGATGCCGCGCGAGGTCAGCCGCAGGAGCACGGTCTGCACGAGGTCCTCGGCGGTGGGGCCGTCACCCCCGGTGATCAGGTACGCGAAGCGCAGCAGCCGCTGGCCGTGCTCTCGTGCGAACGCGTCGATGCGGGCCTGCCCGAGCGGGCTCTGCGTGCTGATCGGACTCACACCCCTACCCACGCGCTCGGGGCGCGAACTGTTGCACCCGGATCGCCTCAGTATGCCGACCGGCACCGCCCCGCCCGCGACGCAGGCATCGCGGGCGGGGCGGGCTGCCGGCAGGGGCCGACCTCAGTAGGTGTTGCGCAGGCTGAGTACGTCTCCCTTGCCCAAGGTGCGCTGCGAGGTGTCGCAGGAGCCCAGCTGGGTGCTCATCGTGAGGTTGCCGTGGCTGGACTCCGAGACGTGCCCCATGCCGAAGGAGTGGCCGAACTCGTGCACGGCGACGCCGCGGAGGTCGTACTTGCCCGAGCAGCCCGACGGCTTCGTGTAGAAGAAGACGTGGTCGGTGGTGTCGAAGCGGATGTCGGACTCGATGATGTTGTTGTCGGCGAAGGGTGCCGGCACCGACCACGTGCACTCCATGGCCAGCGGCGGGCTCCCGTGGTCGTCGATGTTCCCGAAGTCGACCACGCTGTCGCCGTCTCGGCCGTCCGTCGATCCGTCGCCGCAGGTCGTCTCGCCCCCTGACGTCGTCATGTCGCTCTCCTTGGTCGAGATCCCCTGGTACGAGGCGTCCGCGCTGACCTGGTCGCTGTAGCCGCAGTCGTTGTAGGACGTCTCGATCCAACCCACGGCCTGCTTCAAGGCGTCCGCGGTCTCGGTCGTGCTCAGACCCGCGGGCCGGGTGCCGTCCCCCAGGTGCCACTTGTAGGTCCCAGCCTGCTCCTCGTCCTTGTCGGTGTAGGCGTCGTCGCTGCACGCCGAGGGCGAGCTGCTGGCGCTGGCAGCGCCCGAGAGCGCGGCGTCGGGGTCGCGGTAGCGGATCCTGCCTTCCGGGGTCACCGTGATCTCGTAGGACTCGGCGCCGTCGGGGTACAGCGCCGACATGGTGAGCCGCTCGCCGGCGGCCGGGATCTGGCCGGAGAGCCGGCCGTGCGCGAAGAGCCTCCCGACCGCGCCGCAGCGGACGACGTCGGAGCCCTCCTGGAGCCGCTGCTCGCTCAGGACGCCCTTGTCGGGGCCGCAGCCCGCCGGCTGCCGCGGCGGGTCGGCCTGGGCCGGGAGGGCCAGAGTCGCGAGTGGTGCGGTGAGCACCAGGACAGCGGACGAGATGACGAGACGTGGTGACATGAGTGCTTCCTCCCCGAGAACGCGTCTGATCCGAGCAGACGCGAGTTGGGAGGAGAGTAAGCCTCGGGGTCCGATTCCGGTAGGGCCTAGCCCGTTCGTCGCGAGGCCGCGAACCGCAGCGTCTGGGTGGGCTGCACCTGCGCGCACCGATCCACGTCGGCGTCGTCGACGTAGCCGATGACGGGGTAGCCGCCGGTGACGGGGTGGTCACCGAGGAACAGGACGAGACCCTCCTCGGGTGGCACCTGGATGGCGCCACGCACCATGCCCTCGCTGGCCAGCTCGCCGGTGCGGCGGCGCTCGAGCGGCGGTCCCTCGAGCCGGATCCCGATCCGGTTGCTCCTGCTGCCGACGGCGTACGGCTCGGAGAGCAGGGTCTCCCACGCCGCGTCGGTGAACCAGTCGCGGCGCGGGCCGGGCTGCACCCCGACGGTGACCTCGCCGCTGCCCGGCCCGGCCGTCGCGGCGACGTCCACGCCCGGCATCGGGTACGCCGGGCGGCCGACCGGGAGCCGGTCGCCGGCCGCGAGCGGTGCGGGCCCGAGCCCGGACAGCTGGTCGGTGGAGCGCGAGCCGAGCACCGGCGCGAGGTCGATGCCGCCGCGGACGGCGACGTAGGTGCGCAGCCCCGAGACCGGGGGCCCCAGGCGCAGCTCCTGGCCGGCGGTCAGGTGGAAGGGCGCGCAGTGGGACGCGCCGGGGCACCGGGCTCCGGTGGTCACGACGGTGACGAGCGTGCGGGCGCGCAGCACGAGCCCGCCGAGGGTCACCTCGAGCGCGGCGGCGTCCGGGTGGTTGCCGAGCAGCCGGTTCGCGAGGGCGTACGACGCCCGGTCGCTCGCCCGGACCGGCCGATGCCGAGCGCCCCCAGGCCGAGGCGGCCGGCGTCCTGCACGGTGGCCAGCGGGCCGGTCTCGACGACCTCGAGCGCCTCGGCAAGCGCGTGGGCCGGGCGGTCGCTGCGCTTGCTCATCGCCCGCCCCCGGCGTCGACGAACCGCACCGACGTGCCCGGCTGCAGCAGCGCCGGCGGATCGCGGTCGAGGTCGAAGACGGCCGTCGTCGGTGCGACCGATCAGCTGCCAGCCGCCCGGCGAGGAGCGGGGGTAGACGCCGGCGTACTCGCCGGCCAGGGCGACCGAGCCGGCGGGGACCTGGGTGCGGGGGCTCGACCGGCGGGGCACGTCCCAGGTGCGGTGCGGAGCCGACGAGGTAGCCGAAGCCCGGGACGAAGCCGCAGAACGCGACCGTCCACTCCTCGCTGGTGTGGCGCTCGACCAGCTCGGCGGGCTCGCAGCCGAGCGTCGCGGCGAGCTCGGGAGGTCCTCCCCGTCGTAGTGGACCCGGATCTCCACGGGGTCGCCCGTGCGGTGCGCCAGGTCGGGCCGCGGCTCGGTCGCGAGGACGGCGTCGCGGGTCTGCGCGAGCGTCGTGGCGGCGGGGTCGATGACGACCAGGATGGTGCTGCCGGCCGGGACCAGGTCGACCACGCCGTCGGGTCGGCGGTCGAAGAGCGCGGCGTAGAGCGCCAGCACCTCCTCGAGGTCGTCGAGCCTCGACCAGGAGCGCCGTGGTGCCGCTCGGCAGGATCCGCACGGTCAGGTCGCGAACGGGACGAGGTCGACCCCGGCGTCGGTCAGGGTGTCGCGCACGGCGCGCGCCATCTCGACCGCACCCGGGCTGTCGCCGTGCACGCAGATCGACTCCGCCACCACCGTCAGCTCGCCGCCGTCGATGTCGGTGACCGGCTCGTCGTTGGCCATCGCGAGACAGCGCCGGGCGACGTCCTCGACGTCGTGGAGGACCGCGCCGGGCAGGCGGCGGGAGACCAGCGTCCCGTCGGGGGTGTAGCGCGCGGTCGGCGAACGCCTCGGCCACGACCGCGCAGCCCGGCCTCGGCGGCGACGCGCAGCGAACACCGAGCCGGGCAGGCCGAGCACGGGCAGGTCGGGGTCGTAGGCGACGACGGCCTCGGCGACCGCCGTCGCCTGCTCCTCGTGGTGGACGATCGCGTTGTAGAGCGCGCCGTGCGGCTTGACGTAGCGGACCCGGGAGCCGGCGATGCGCGGCGAAGGCGTCGAGCGCGCCGATCTGGTAGATGCACGTCGGCCGCCAGCGCCGCGGGCTCGACGTCGATGAACCGCCGGCCGAAGCCGGGCAGGTCGCGGTAGCCGACCTGGGCGCCGATCGCGACGTCCGAGGCGACCGCGCGCTCGCAGACCCGGCGCATGATCGAGGCGTCGCTGGCGTGGTAGCCGCACGCGACGTTGGCGCTGGTGACCACGTCGAGCAGCGCGTCGTCGTCGCCGAGGCGTCCAGTGGCCGAAGCCCTCGCCGAGGTCGGAGTTGAGGTCGATCGTGGTCATGGGGCCATCCTCCGCGGTGCAGATCGGGGTGTCACTGGACGAGGTCGATCACGGGCCCGACGGACTTCACCGCCAGGTAGACCGTGACCAGCCAGGCGGCGCTGCCGACCACGAGCAGCCAGCGCGGGTAGGTGTAGCCGCGCAGCAGGTCGGTGCGCGCCCAGGCCACCCAGAGCAGCACCCCGATGCCGATCGGCAGCAGGATCCCGTTGAACGCGCCGGCGAAGACGAGCAGCGTCGTCGGCGGCGTGCCGACGGAGACGAAGGCGCCTCCGGTGATGACGATGAAGCCGACCACGAGCATGGTGCGCACGCGCTCGCTGGTGCGGGTGCGCGAGGTGACGAAGCTGACCGAGGTGTAGGAGGCGCCGATGATGCTGGTGATGGCAGCGGCCCACAGCACGATCCCGAAGACCCGCATCCCGACCTCGCCGGCGGCGGTCTCGAACGCCGCGGCCGCCTGGTTGGCGGGGTCCAGGGAAGCGCCGCCCGCGACCACGCCGAGGATCGCGAGGAAGAGCAGCACCCGCATCACGCCGGTGATGACGATGCCCGTGACCGAGGAGCGGGTGATCTCGCGGACGCGGTCCGGTCCGGACACGTCCGAGTCGAGCAGCCGGTGCGCGCCGGCGTAGACGATGTAGCCGCCGATGGTGCCGCCGATCAGGGTGGTGATCGCCAGGAAGCTGATGTCCTCGGGCAGGACGACGTTGCGCATCGCCTCGCCCACCGGAGGGGAGGACGTGATCGCGACGTAGAGGGTGAGCGCGATCATCAGGCCGCCGAGGAAGACCACGATCCGGTCGATCGCCAGCCCGGCGCGCCGGGACATGAAGATCGCGATCGCGAGCAGTGCGGACAGGGCGCCCCCGAGCCGCGGGTCCAGCCCGAGCATGGCGTCGGTGCCGAGGCCCGCGCCGCTGATGTTGCCGACGTTGAAGACCAGCCCGCCGAGCACGAGCAGCGCCGCCATCGCGTAGCCGAGCCCGGGCAGCACGAGGTTGCCGAGCTCCTGGGCGCGGTGGCCGGAGACGCCGATCACGCGCCACACGTTGAGCTGCAGGGCGATGTCGAGCACGATCGAGATCACGATCGCGAAGGCGAACGCCGCCCCCAGCTCGACCGTGAACGACGTGGTCTGGGTGATGAATCCCGGCCCGATGGCCGAGGTGGCCATCAGGAAGATGGCGCCCAGCAGGGTGGAGCGGGCGCTGGTGCTCATCGCACCGGCCGGCGCCGGTGCGGTCCCCGCGGTGTCAGTCGGGCGGGTCGAGTCGCCGGTGGGATGGGAGTCAGGATCCTGCGCGGGCCGGTCGGGCATGCCGACGTTCCTCTCGATCGGACGGGTCCTCGATCTCTCCCGAGGCGTGGTGGGCGGTGGTGGAGCGTGACGAGGCTAACAATCCGTTGAACGATCTGGCAAGGATTGTTGAACAATCTGGCGACCGAGTGGGACACTGGTGGTGCGCGGGACGTGAGGGCCGAGCGCAGAGGGGGAGCAGTCGTTGAGTGACACGGAGGCGGTCGCCCAGACCACGGCCGAGCGGGTGGCCGACATCCTGCGGCGCCGGATCACCGAGGGCGAGCTGCGACCGGGCTCCCGGCTCAGCGAGGACGAGCTCGCCCGGCCGCTGGGCGTCTCGCGCAACACGCTGCGCGAGGCGTTCCGGCTGCTCACCCACGACGGCCTGCTCGTGCACCGGCTGCACCGCGGGGTGTTCGTCTCCGAGCTCGACGCCGAGGAGCTGTGGGACCTCTACCGGCTCCGGCGGCTGCTGGAGTGCGGGGTGGTGCGCTCGCTGTCCTGGCTCGACCACACCGAGCGCGACCGGCTGCGCGCCGAGGTCGCGGCGGCCGAGGAGGCGGCGGCCCGGGGCGACTGGGGCGCGGTCGGCACCGCCAACATGCGCTTCCACGAGGTCCTCGTCGGTCTGGCCGGCAGCCCCCGGATCGACCGCGTGTCCGCCCAGCTGCTCGCCGAGCTGCGCCTGGTCTTCCACGTCGTCGCGGACCCGCAGCGGCTCTACGAGCCCTACGTCGTCCGCAACCGTCAGCTGCTCGAGCTGCTCGAGACCGGCGCGTACGCCGACGCGGCCGACCACCTCGAGAGCTACCTGCGTGACTCCGAGGAGCAGCTCCTCGCCGCCTACCGGACCCGGGCCCGCACCGCACCCACGACAGGACCGCGATGACCACGCGACCGTCGTCGGCGGAGGAAGCACGCCGCCGCTACCGCGAGGGGCTCGTGACCCCCACCTCGGGCGAGGCGGCGGGCTACACCCAGGCCAACCTCGTGGTGCTGCCGCGGGAGTGGGCCTACGACATGCTGCTCTTCGCGCAGCGCAACCCCGGCCCCGTGCCGCTGCTGGACGTGACCGACGCGGGTGACCCCCGCACGGTCCTCGCTCCCGGGGCCGACCTGCGCACCGACCTGCCGGCGTACCGGGTGTGGCGCGACGGCGAGCTCGTCGAGGAGCGCACCGAGGTCACCGACCTGTGGGGACCCGACCTGG
This sequence comes from uncultured Actinomycetota bacterium, assembly GCA_963834285.1. Lineage (GTDB taxonomy): Bacteria > Actinomycetota > Actinomycetes > Propionibacteriales > Nocardioidaceae > Nocardioides. Next base: position 13,491 of record CAWIAZ010000003.1, read on the forward strand.
TCGCGTTCCTGATCGGCTGCAGCTTCAGCTTCGACACCGCGCTGAGCGACGCCGGCATCCCGGTGCGCAACATCGACCAGGGCCGCAACGTCTCGATGTACCGCACGAACGTCGAGTGCCGCAGCGCCGGCCGGCTCTCCGGTCCGCTGGTCGTGTCGATGCGCCCGATCCCCGGCGCGCAGGTCGCCGCCGCGGTGCAGCTGACCGCGCGGATGCCGCAGGTGCACGGCGCACCGGTGCACGTCGGATCGCCGGCCGCGCTCGGCATCGCCGACCTCGCCCGCCCCGACTACGGCGACCCCGTGGAGCTCGAGCCCGACGACGTCCCGGTCTTCTGGGCGTGCGGCGTCACCCCTCAGGCCGCGCTCGCCGCCTCCCGCCCGCCGTTCGCGATCACCCATGCACCTGGCCACATGTTCGTCACCGACGTGCCCGACGCGGACTACCGGCTGCCCTGACCTCCAGCGGGGTGGCGCAGCGTTCGTAGACTTCACGGGTGGTGTGGGGCGGACGACGGCGGGACGACGAGGCGCCGTCCGACGCGTTGCGCGGGGAGGCCGGCGAGCTGGTGCGGTCGCTGACCGCGCAGGGGGTGCCGCCCGAGACCGACGAGAGGCACCGGCTCGTGCGGCTGCGCCTGCCCGAGCTGCGCGACCTCGGGCAGGGCACCGACGAGCTCTTCTGGCCGGTCTCCGACGACGGCCGGGTGACGCTCCACCCCGACCTGCGCGAGCTCAACGACCAGTGGCTCGCCCGCGCCCTGCGGCTGCGCAGCCTGCGCGCCCAGGACCCCGACCCCGAGCCCGCCGCTGGCCTCGTCGAGCAGGTGCTCGGCGAGGTGCCCGCGCCGCCCGGCGACCTGCCGCAGACGCCGCCACGCGCGGGCCGCGGGCACGGCGCCGACCTGGTACGCCGCCCTGCTCCCCTGACCACCCGGACCCGGGCCACCCGGCGCGGTCGCGGCGTCCTCGGCCTCGTGCTGGTCCTCGCCGCGTTCGTCCTCTTCCTGGTCGTGCTCGCCCAGGTCCTGCAGGAGGTGCGTGACGTCCGCGCGCGCGGTCTGGTCGAGAAGAGTGCCGCGGCGTACGCCGCCGGGATCGCCGAGGCGGGCCCCGGGGTGCAGGCGCGGCTGGGGGAGGTCTTTGCCGAGGCGGTCCCGGCGCCCGCCGTCCGGGAGCGCTACTACAAGGGCGACGTCGTGCCTGCCTGGACCGTGCTCGCCGAGACCGCTGCGGGCCGGGAGTTCGTGGTCTGCGTCGAGATGCGGTCGGTGTCGGGCGACGAGGCGTACGCCGCCGCCTGGGCGACCTCGGACGCGGCAGACGCCGGCTCGGTGACGCGCACGGTCAAGGGCGAGGGCTGCGGCCCGGAGCCCGGCAGCCACGCCGACGCGGCTGCTGCCGCCGACGCCGGCTGACCGGTCCCGCCGTCAGGCGGTCGTGGCTGCGCCCGCGGTGCCCGGCGCCGGGGCGACGCCGAGCAGCCGGTCGCGCCGGTGCACGAGGTCGGAGACGGCGTCGAGGAAACGCACGGTGCTGTCACCCACCTGGAGGTCGTCGAAGTAGTGGTGGCGCATCGCCACCCGGGCCAGCTGGTGCTCGTCGTGCTCGAGCCGCGAGGCGAGCAGGGCGGTGAGGTCGTCGAGGTTGCCCTCGTCGACGCACGTCGGCGCAGCGGCTGACCGGCACGTCCTGGCGCAGCCGCTCGGCGTCGCGGTGCCGGTCGGTGAGGAAGATCGGCTTCTCGGTGCGCAGGTAGAGCCAGTCGAGGCCGACCGACGAGACGTCGGTGATCATCGCGTCGCAGTCGGGCAGCACCGCGAGGATGTCGCCGGTGGTGACCGAGGCGTGCCCGGCGTCGGGCTCGCGGTCGGCGGCGTCGGCGACGAGCGCGAGGACCTCGTGGTGCGCGGCCAGCACCGCCGGCGTCCGGCTGGTGGCGACCTGGGGGTGCGGCTTGTAGACGAGACGGACGTCGGGCACGGCGAGCACGGCACGCGCGATCCGGACCCCGGCGGTGTCGACCGAGGTGTAGCAGTTGTACTCCGCGTCGCCCTCCCAGGTCGGCGCGTAGAGGACGGTACGACGGCTGGTCGGCGCGAGCAGCGGCGCCGGACGCAGGTCGAGCTGGGGCCGCCCGACGCGCACCAGTCGGGTGGTGTCGAACTCCAGCAGCCCGAACTGGTGCCGCTGCACCGCGGCCTCGCCGGCGACGAACACCCGGTCGTAGGCCTTGGCGTTGTTGCTCGCCATGCTCTGCTTGTCGCTCTCGCCGTGGTTGACGTGGGCGTGGAGCAGCCGGCCGTCGATCAGCGACTGGAAGTTGAGGACCGAGTTGTTGCAGTACAGCGCGACCTTCGCGTCGAGCTGACGGTAGAGCTCGGTGAGCTCGGTCAACGACGGCGCGGTGAGGACCGGCAGGCTCGTGCGGGCGGCGAGGACGACCGCCGACGCCGGGTCGCGCACGACGACGGCGGTCGGGTGCCGCCGGTGGAGCACCTCGAGCACGGGCAGCCACGGGACGAGCTGGTAGGCCCGCGTCGGGTCATCGGCGAAGTACGCGATGACGGAAACCTCTGTCACGACCAGAGTTTATGCGCCCGTCGGTAGCGGCGCAGCCACTTCGTGGCCGTCGAGCAGCGGCAGGTTGACCGTGAAGCTCGACCCGTGGCGGTGCTCGGAGACGACGGCCACGTCCCCGCCGTGGCTCTCGACGATCCCGCGGACGATCGCGAGGCCGAGCCCGGAGCCCTGGATGCGCTGCTGCTGCGCGCTGGAGGACCTGAAGAACCGTTCGAAGAGGCTCGCCTGCTCGGCCGACGGGATCCCGATCCCGTTGTCGCTCACCTCGATCCGGGCGGTCTCCGACTCGAGGTCGAGGACGCACCGGACCCAGCCGCCGTCCTCGGTGAACTTCAGTGCGTTCGACACCAGGTTGGACACCACGGCCTCGAGGTCCGGGGCGTCACCGTGCACGACCACCGGCTGGTCGGGGATCTCGAAGGTGACCATCAGGTGCCGGTCGGCGATGACCGTCGCCAGGGACGACCTGACCGCGGCGACCACCTCGCCGAGGTCCACGTCCGCGCGTGCGCGGGTGCGGACCCGCGACTCGAGGCCCGAGACCGTCAGGAGGTTCTCGGCGAGGGCGGTCAGCCGGTCGCTGTTGCGACCGATGGCCTCGACGAATCCCCGCTGGCGAGGGGTCAGCGATCCCGCTGAGTCGTCGCCGAGCATCTCGACGAAGCCGGCGATGTTGGTCATCGGGGTGCGCAGCTCGTGGCTCACCGTGGCCACGAACTCCGTCTGGGCCGTCCGCGCCTCGGAGCTGAGCAGGTACGCCGTGGCGACGTCCGCCAAGCGTCTGCGCGGAGTACATCTCCTCCTCGTCGAGGACACCGGCCGAGGTGCGGTAGAGGTCGAGCGCGCCCAGGCGGCGGTGCCCGTTGCGCAGCGGGAACGTGAAGACCGCGAGCAGGCCCTCGGCGAGCGCGCGCTCGGCGAAGCGCGGGAACCGGTGGTCGAGGCTCAGGTCGGGGATGGCGATGGTCTCGGCGGTCTTGTAGGTGGCGAGGCACGGCCCCTCCCCGACGGCGGCCTGGAGCTGCTCGTAGCGGATCGCGGAGTCGTCCGACCCGGCGATCACCAACGGCTGGTTCTCGGCGGAGATCAACGAGACGCCGGCGCCGTCGACCGGGAGGATGTCGACGATCCGCCGGACCAGCTCGTCGAGGATGCCCCCGATGGAGAAGTCGGTGACCAGCGCGCGTGCGAACTCGCTGAGCACGACTGACAGGTCGTTCCTAGTGTTCACCGGGGTCCCCTACGAGAGCGATCCGCGGGGGCCGGGCGGAGGTGTCGGGCGACGGGCTCGCCCCTCGGACGAGCGGCGTCAGTACCTACTCACGACCGTACACGTCCGCGGTCGGAAGTCCGCGTAAAACCTGGTCGACGAGGTCACCGAGGGAGGCGTACGCCGCCACCACCGTCGTCGTAGCGACGCGCGGCGTCGGGCTGCGGCTCGGTCACCTCGCCGGGGCTCACCATGGCGGCGACCGCGGCGCCGAAGCCGGGGTGGACGCCGGCGCCGACCGCGGCGCAGATCGCGGCGCCCAGCCCCGCGGCGTCCGGGAAGCCGGCCCGCTGCACCGGACGGTCGAAGACGTCGGCGACGATCCGGCGCACCAGGCCCGACCGGGAGCCGCCGCCGGAGAGGACCAGCAGCGGCGACCGGGCACCGAGCGCCGCCTCCATCTCCTCCACGTGGAGACGCATCGTGATCGCGATGCCCTCGAGCAGCGAGCGGTAGAGGTGAGCGCGGCCCATCGAGGCGTCGAGTCCGAGGATCGCGCCGCGGCGGTGGGGCGCGTGGCCCGGTGCCAGCCAGTCGGGAACGGTCACCAGCCCCCCGCAGCCGGGCGGCACCTCGCGGGCGCCGGCCTCGAGCGCGTCCAGGTCGCCCGGGTCGGGGTCGGCCCCGACCAGGTCGCGCAGCCACGAGACGATCCACATCCCCCGCCGGACGCCCTGGGTCTCGGCCAGGTGCCGGCCCGGCACCGCGGCGGCGTTGCGCCACACCCGGGCGTCGTCCGCCGGGACCTCCTCGGCCACGGTCATCGCGGCGATGTACGTGCCTAGCGACAGCAGCACCGTGCCCGGCTCGGTGAGCCCGCACCCCAGCGCCTCGACCGCCTTGTCGTTCGCCGTCGCCACCACCGGGCAGCCGGGCGCCAGCCCGAGCGTCGCGGCGCCTCGCGCGTCAGCCCGCCCAGCACCTCGCCTGGGTCGACCAGCTCGGGCAGCAGCCGCGGCGGCATCCCGGTGCGCTCGGCCTCGGCGGGGTCGGTCGACCAGCAGCCGGTGACGGGGTCGCGCGGCCACATCCCGGCGTACGACGCCGCGCTGTCGCGCCGCCGTCCGGTCAGCCGGACCGCGAGGTAGCCGCCGGCGCTGGTCACGGTGGCGACCTCGGGGCCGACCGGCGGGAGGGGCCGGTCGACCCGCGGGTCCATCCAGCTCAGCACCGGTTCGACGAGGTGGCCGTCGGCGGCCAGCAGCGCGCGGCAGGAGCGGATGCCGCACAGGCCGATCGCCGCGATCTCCTCGGGAGCGCGGGGGAACGCCGCGAGTGCCTGGCGGCACGCGCTCACCAGGGAGTCCCAGAGGTCGTCGTCGGGGTGGACGGCGCGGCCGTCGGGGCCCAGGTCGTAGGGGCGGAGCGCGACCCGGCCGGTGGCGTGCACCCGGCCGGTCTCGTCGATCACGGAGACCTTGGTGCTCTGCGACCCGCCGTCGACGGCGAGCACGTAGGTCATGGCAGCAGCTCGCCGTGCTCGTCAAGGGGGTAGAGGGTGCCGGGATTCATGACGTTGTCGGGGTCGAAGGCCTCCTTGAGGCCGCGCAGGAGCCGCCACGCGCTGCCGTGCTCCTCGCGGATCCACGGCGTGCGGTGCTTGCCGACGCCGTGGTGGTGCACCATCGAGCCGCCGACCCGCAGCGCCTCCTCGACGATGATCGCGTTGAGCGGCCGGTGGTAGAGGTCGATCTCCTCGCGTGGCTCGCAGCGGATGTCGTAGTCGTAGACGAAGTAGAGGTTGGTGCCGGTCTGGTAGGAGTGCGAGGAGTGCGCGCCCAGGAGCGTGAGGTCGCCGGCGCGGTCGAACTCCGCCTGGATCCGGGTGATCACGGCGTCGTAGAGCTCGGCGGTGCGCGACCAGTCGACCGAGACCTCCGTGGTGTAGCCGAGGTGCGCCGTCTCGAGCATCGACCGCTTCTCGGCGTCGATCTTGTCCTGGCCCCAGTTGAGGTCGGCGAACCAGTCGCGGATCGTCTTCTCCGGCACCGGCTCGTGCGGCACTGCGGCGGCGGCGTCCTGGATCGCCTGCGCGGTGGCCGCGACGAGGGGCGCCGGGCCCTCGGCGGTGAGGATCACGAGGTTGCGGTCGTCGGGGTGGTCGGGGAAGTGCTGGCGCGCGTCGGCGGGGGAGTAGACCCGCGCGACCGCCGGCCGGTAGCCGTCGACCACCACCTCCCGCAGCAGCCCGATCGCCGCCCCGAAGTCGGCGACCCGGAAGCCGAAGTAGCGGGCGTGGTCGGGGTGGTGCCGGAAGACCTTGACCGTCACCTCGGTGACGAAGGCCAGCGCGCCCTCGTTGCCGATCAGGACGTGGCGCACGTCGGGCCCCGCCGCGCGCCGGGGCACGTTCTTCACGCGCACCGTCTCGCCCCCGGCCAGCACGGCCTCGAGCCCCACCACCATGTCCTCGATGCCGCCGTACAGGGTGGAGAGCTGGCCGATCGACCGCGTCGAGACCAGGCCGCCGTACTGCGCGATCGGCCTCGACTGCGGCGAGTGGCCGGTGGTGAGGCCCTGCGCGCGCAGGGTGTCCTCGAGGGTCTGCAGCGGTACGCCGCACTGCACCGTCGCCATCATGTCGGCCTCGTCGACCTCGATGATCCGGTCCATCCGCGACCCGTCGACCACCAGCGCGTCGGCGACCGTCGTCTCCAGGCCGCCCTCGGTGCTGGTGCCGCCGGTGCGCGGGACGACGGCGATCCGCTCGCGCCGGGCCAGGTCGAGCAGGGCGGAGACCTGGGCGGTGCTGGTGGGGTAGGCGATCGCGGCCGGCTGCGGGCCGTCGAAGATCCCGTGCACCGCGGTGTACTTGCGGAAGCGGTCGACGCTGGCGGCCTGCAGCCGCGCCGGGTCGGTGTCGACCTGGTCGGGGCCGAGGAGGTCGGTGACCGCGGCGACCACCTGGTCGCGGGTGAGGGTCGAGCGGGAGGAGGTCATGGCGGGCCTTCCGGGGTCGGGGTGCTCGGGGTGCTCGGGGTGTCGGGGTGCGGTCAGCGGACGAGGTAGCCGCCGTCGACCACTAGCACGTGGCCGTTGACGTAGTCGGACGCGGGCGAGGCGAGGAAGACCAGGGCGCCCATCAGGTCGGCCGGGTCGCCCCAGCGGCCGGCGGGGATGTGCTCGACGACGCGCCGGTCCGACTCCGGGTCGGCCCGGGTGGCGGCGGTGATCGCGGTGGCGATGTAGCCCGGCGCGAGCGCGTTGACCTGCACGCCGCGTCCGGCGAGCTCGTCGCAGTAGGCCTTGGTGAACCCCACCAGACCGGCCTTGCTGGCGGCGTACGCCGGGGAGCGCCGGCCGCCCAGGAACGAGAACAGGGAGGCGATGTTGACGATCTTGCCGCGGCCCTGCGCGGCCATCTGCAGCCCGGCGTGGTGGGCGGTCTCGAAGGCCGCGGTCATGTTGACCGCGACCATCGGGTCCCACTGCGTGCGGTCGAACTCGGTGACGTCGGACAGCACGCAGATGCCCGCGGAGTTGACCAGCACGTCGAGCCCGCCGAGCTCGGCGACGCACAGCGCGACGACGGACGCCGGCACGCCGGGCGCGGTCAGGTCGGCTGCGACCTCGACGTAGCGTCGGCCGGTCGCCTCCACCAGGGCGCGGGTCTCGCCGCCGTCGTCGTCGAGGCCCGCGACCAGGACGTCGGCGCCGGCCCGGGCCAGCGCCACGCTGAACGCGCGCCCGAGACCGGTGTTGCCGCCCGTGACCAGGGCCCGCGACCCGCTCAGCGAGAAGAGGTCGAGGGTGAAGTCGTCGATCTGCATCGGGGCTCCCGGTGGCGGACGTCGCTGTCAGGCCGCACTATGCCGGGTGACCCGCCCGCGTCGCGACGTACACGGTGCTCGCCGACTCGCCGCCGGTGAGCGGGTTGGGGAAGGTCACCACGTGGGACGTCGGCGCCTCGAAGACCTGCGCCAGCGCGGCCTCGAACTCCGCGTCCGGCGGGTCGTCGGACCACAGCCCGAACACGCCGCCGGGGGTGATCATCGCGGCCAGTCTCTCGAGGCCGGGCGGGCTGTAGAACGCGGCGTGCGCTCGTGCAGGAGGTTCTGCGGGGAGTGGTCGATGTCGAGCAGCACGGCGTCGTACGTCGTGCCGGCGGGGAGCGGGTCGTGGTGCGGGTCGGCGACGGTGGCGAAGAAGTCGGCCTGCACCAGGTCGACCCGGGGGTCGGCCGCGAGCCCGACCGTGTCGGGCAGCAGGTCGCGGCGGTGCCAGTCGATCACCGGGCCCACGAGCTCGACCACCGTCAGGGCGGTGACGCGCGGGTCCTCGAGCGCGGCGCGGGCGGTGTAGCCGAGACCCAGCCCGCCCACCAGCACCCGCAGGTGGTCACCGGGGGCGCGCGCCAGGCCCAGGTGCGCCAGCTCCTCCTCGACAGCCGTGAACAGGCTCGACATCAGGAACTCGTCGTCGATCTTCACCTCGTACACGTCCCGGCCGACCACCGGGTCGTGCCGTCGCCGCAGGCTGATCACCCCGATCGACGTCTCGCACCAGTCGAGCTCCTCGATCCGCGCGCCGCTGCCCATGCCGACACCCTCGCAGACGCGCGAGGGGTCAGAACATGCCAGGTGGGCGCCCTCCTCAGGCGACCATCCCGTGCGGGTCGATGACGTACTTCTTGGCGGCGCCCGCGTCGAACTCCTGGTAGCCGCGGGGCGCCTCGTCGAGCGCCGATGGTCGTCGCGTTGACGGCCTTCGCGATCTGCGCCTTGTCGTGCGAGGATCATGTTCATCAGCTGCCGGTTGTACCGCTTCACCGGGCACTGGCCGGTCACGAAGGCGTGCGACTTGGCCCACCCGAGGCCGAGGCGTACGCCGATCTGGCCCTGCTTGGCGTTGTCGTCGACGGCGCCGGGGTCACCGGTGACGTAGAGGCCCGGGATGCCGAGCGAGGCGCCGGCCCGCGAGATCGTCATGATCGTCGTTGAGCACGGTGGCGGGGGCCTCGTCGGCGTCCGCGCCGTGGCCGCGGGCCTCGAAGCCGACCGCGTCGACCGCGGCGTCGACCTCGGGCTCGCCCACGATCTGCTCGACCATCGTCGGCGAGGTCGTCGCCGCTGCTGAGGTCGACGGTCTCGCAGCCGAAGCTGCGCGCCTGCTCCAGCCGGTCGGCGACCATGTCGCCGACGATGACGACCGAGGCGCCGAGCAGCTGCGCGGAGTAGGCGGCGGCCAGTCCGACCGGGCCGGCCCCGGCGACGTACACGGTGGAGCCGGTGGTGACGCCGGCGGTGAAGGCGCCGTGGTAGCCGGTGGGGAAGATGTCGGAGAGCATCGTCAGGTCGAGGATCTTCTCCAGCGCCTGGTCGCGGTCGGGGAACTTCAGCAGGTTGAAGTCGGCGAAGGGCATCATCACGTACTCGGCCTGGCCGCCGTGCCAGCCGCCCATGTCGACGTAGCCGTACGCCGCGCCGGCGCGGGCCGGGTTGACGTTGAGGCAGATGCCGGTCTTGCCCTCGTTGCACATCCGGCAGCGACCGCAGGCGATGTTGAACGGCACCGAGCAGATGTCGCCCTCCTTGACGAAGAGGACGTCGTCGCCCACCTCGACCACCTCGCCGGTGATCTCGTGGCCGAGGGTCTGGCCGACCGGCGCGGTGGTCCGGCCGCGCACCATGTGCTGGTCGCTGCCGCAGATGTTGGTCGTGACCAGCTTGAGGATCACCGCGTGCGGCGCCTGCTGCTTGATCCCCATCCCGCTGGCGACCTCGCCGGGGATCTCGAGCTTGGGGTAGTCGATCGACTCGACGGCGACCTCGCCGGGGCCCTTGTAGACGACGATCTTGTTGCCGGACATCGGTTCCTCCTGCCTGCTCCCGAGAGAGGAGCGCGGATATCTGCGGCGACAAGTGCGGAGCAGGCGTCGGTGTGCCGCACGTCACAGACGCACTCCCGAGACAAGCACGCAGGTGGTTGCGGGACAAGGCGGGAGCCTGCGCTGCCAGGGGTTGACGGCGATCACTAAACCGGTTTAGATGGCTCGCATGCCCCGGCCCACCATCAACGACGTCGCGCGTCACGCGGGTGTGTCGAAGGGGGCGGTGTCGTTCGCGCTGAACGACCGGCCCGGGGTGGCCGACGAGACGCGCAAGCGGATCCTGGCCGCGGCGCGCGAGCTGGGCTGGACGCCGAGCCACCGGGCGCGAGCGCTGTCGGTGTCGCGGGCGCTCGCCGTCGGCCTGGTGATGGCCCGGCAGCCGGAGACCCTGCGGGCCGACCCGTTCTTCCCCTCCTTCATCGCCGGCGTCGAGGGCGTGCTGTCCGCCGACGGCTACGCGCTGCTCCTGCAGGTCGTGCCGGAGGACGACGAGGGCAGCGCGGGCTACCGACGGCTCGCCGACCAGGGCCGGGTCGACGGCGTCTTCCTCACCGACCTGCTCGTCGACGACCCGCGGCCGGCGCTGCTGGCCGAGCTCGGGCTGCCCGCGGTGATCGTCGGGTCCCGCGGTCGACAGCGCGCTGTGGCCGGCGGTCGGCGTCGACGACCGGCCCGGGCATCGTCGCCGCCGTCGAGCACCTCGTCGCGCTCGGCCACACGCCGCATCGCCCACGTCGGGCGGTCCCGAGGTGATGGTGCACGGCCGGTCGCGGCGCGAGGCCTGGGCCGCGGCCCTCGCGGCACGCCGGGCTCGAGCCCGGCCCGTTCGTGGAGGCCGACTTCTCCGCCGAGGCCGGCGCCGACGCCACCCACCGCCTGCTCGACCTCGCGCGAGCCGCCCACCGCGATCGTCTACGCCAACGACCTGATGGCGATGGCCGGGCTCTCGGTCGCCGCCGGCCGCGGCGTCGACGTACCGGGGCAGCTGTCGGTCACCGGCTTCGACGACACCGAGCTCGCCGCCCACGTGCGTCCCGCGCTCACCACCGTCGCCACCGACGTCACCGGCTGGGGCCGCGCCGCCGCCACCCGGCTGCTCGAGCTCGTCGACCAGGCGACCCCGACCGACGTCGACCTCGCCGCCGCCCCGTCTCGTCGTCCGCGGCTCCACCGGCCCGCGCCCGCCGCTGCCCCTGACCCAGCCCCACTGCCGACCCACCCCGATCGACCCATCCCCATCACCCCGCCCCACCCCCAACCGTGCCGCACGCCCATGCGGAACAGATCGGAGTCACCATGAGGACCAGGACCATCACTGCGACCATCGGCGCACTGACGCTCGGGCTCACCGCGGCCTGTGGCGGCGGTGACGGCGGGTCCGCCGGCGGCTCCGACGAGCGCGGCGCCGATCAAGGTCTGGCTGTCGAACAACCCCGAGGAGATCGCCTGGGGCAAGGGCATGGTCGAGGCCTGGAACGCCGAGCACCCCGACGAGCAGATCACCGCGCAGGAGATCCCGGCCGGGCAGACGCTCCGAGGAGGTCATCGGCGCGGCGATCACCGCCGGCAACGCGCCGTGCCTGATCTTCAACACCTCGCCCGCGGCGGTGCCGCAGTTCCAGAAGCAGGGCGGCCTGGTCGCCGCTCGACGACTTCGACGGCGGCGCCGAGCTACGTCGAGGAGCGCACCGGCGACGTCGGCCGAGCAGTACCAGTCGCCGGACGGCAAGTACTACCAGATGCCGTGGAAGTCCAACCCGGTGATGATCTTCTACAACAAGGACCTGTTCGAAGAAGGCCGGCTCGACCCGGAGAACCCGCCGCTGGCCACGTACGACGAGTTCCTCGCCACCAGCAAGAAGATCGTCGACAGCGGCGCCGCCCAGGCCGCGATCTGGCCGGCGCCGACCAGCGAGTTCTTCCAGTCCTGGTTCGACTTCTACCCGCTGTTCGCGGCCGAGACCGGCGGCAAGCAGCTCGTCGAGGACGGCAAGGCCGCCGTTCGACTCCGAGGACGGGCCGCAGCGTCGCCGAGTTCTGGGCGCACGCTGTACGACGAGGGCCTGGCCCGCAAGGAGGCCTACAACGGCGACTCGTTCGCCGACGGCAAGGCCGCGATGGCGATCGTCGGCCCGTGGGCGATCGCGGTCTACGGCGACAAGGTCGACTGGGGCGCGCGTCCCGGTCCCGACCTCGCACGGGCACGGCGCCGGAGGAGACCTACACGTTCTGCGACGCCAAGAACATCGGCCTGTACTCGCGCCTGCGAGAACCAGGGCCACCGCGTGGGACGTGCTGAAGTTCGCGACCAGCGAGGAGCAGGACGGCAAGCTGCTGGAGATGACCGGCCAGATGCCGCTGCGCGCAGGACCTGACCGAGCACCTACCCGGAGTACTTCGCGGAGAACCCGGACTACGAGGCGTTCGCCGACCAGGCCGCGCGCACCGTCGAGGTGCCCAACGTGCCGAACTCGGTCGAGATCTGGCAGGCGTTCCGCGACGCGTACAGCGCCGTCGGTGATCTTCGGCAAGACAGGCGCCCGACGACGCCCTCGGCGACGCCGCCGGCGAGGTCGACCGAGCTCGCCGACCAGTGGCTGAGCATGACGCACCGCGACCGAGCGCGGCCCGGCGGCGGCGCTCACGGGTGGCGGCCCTGCTCGGCCGCCACCCGGTGGGGATCGTGCTGGCGGCGCCGTACGCGGTCTTCCTGGCCGCTGGTCTTCGCCTACCCGCTCGGGCTCGCGGTGTGGATCAGCTTCCACGACTACTTCTTCGCCGCGCCGGGCGCGCAGCGTCGACCGGCCGTTCGTCGGGCTCGACAACTACCGCGCGGTGCTGACCGACCCGGACGTGCGGCGAGTCGTTCGGCAACGTCGTCGTCTTCCTGGTGATCAACGTGCCGCTCACCGTGGGGCTCTCGCTGGTGCTGGCGGCCGCGCTCAACCGGCGCGATCCGCGGTCGCACGTTCCTGCGGGTCTCGTTCTACGTCCCCTACGTGACGGCCAGCGTCGCCTGGTCGGCGGTGTGGCTGTTCCTGTTCAGCTCCGGCGGGCTGGTCAACAAGCTGCTCGGCCCGCTGGCACCCGACCCGTCGTGGCTGGTCAACAGCGGCCTGGCGATGCCGGTGATCGCGATGTTCGTGACCTGGAAGCAGCTCGGCTTCTTCATCCTGCTCTACCTCGCGGCGCTGCAGAACGTGCCGAAGGAGCTCTACGAGTCGGCGGCGATCGACGGCGCCCGACGGGTGCAAGTCGTTCCGGCACGTGACGGTGCCGGGCGTCCGCGCCGGCGACCGTGCTGGTGGTCATCCTGGCCATCATCACCGGCGCCAACCTGTTCACCGAGCCCTACCTGCTCACCAACGGCGGCGGGCCCGAACGGCGCCTCGACGTCCCCGGTGCTGCTGATGTACCAGCGCGGCATCGAGCAGGGCAACCCCGACATCGCCGCCGCGATCGGCGTGGTGCTCGTGATCCTGGTGCTGCATCGCTGATCACCGCGCGTGCTGGAGAGGGACTGACATCGACCGAGCGGACACGACGAGCACGTGAGCACGACGAGCCGACGCCAGGCGCGCGGACCCGCACGTGCTGCGGCACCTCGCTGCTCTACGCTCGGCGCGCTGGTCTTCCTCTTCCCCTTCTACTACATGATCGTCGGCTCGCTGCAGGTGAAGCCGGACACCTCGCTGGCCGGGGCGTTCCCGACCGGCGGGCTCACCCTCGACAACTACACCGAGATCAACGCGCGGGTCGACCTGGTCGGCTCGCTGCTCAACTCCGGCATCTTCACCGGCGGCGTGCTGCTCGGCACGGTCGTGTTCGGGGTGCTGGCCGGCTACGCCCTGGCCCGGCTGCAGTTCCGCGGGCAGCGGCACGCTGTTCGCGGCGATGCTGCTGGTGCAGATCATCCCGTTCCAGCTGCTGATCATCCCGATCTACGTGATGATCGTGCGCACCTACGGGCTCGCCGACTCCTACCTCGGCATGATCCTGCCGTTCGCGATCAACTCGACCGCGGTCTTCATCTTCCGGCAGTTCTTCCTGCAGCTGCCCGAGGAGCTGTTCGCCGCCGCCCGGCTCGACGGCGCCGGCGAGCTGCGGATCCTGCTGGTCGGTGGCGCTGCCGCTGGTCCGCCCGGCGCTGCTGACCGCGATCCTGCTGACCTTCATCGGACCGTGGAACGAGTTCCTGTGGCCGTTCCTGGTCACCAAGGACGCCGACCTGCAGCCGCTCGCGGTGTCGCTGGCCAACTACATCAGCAACGTCGCGGGCCGCGCCGCCAACCCGTTCGGCGCGATCCTCGCCGGCGCCGTGGTGCTCGCCGCCCCGGCGGTGGCGCTGTTCGTGGCCTTCCAGCGGCACTTCACCGCCTCCGACCTCGGCTCCGGGGTCAAGGGATGACCCGACCCGACCTACCTACGCACGTCCAGCCTCGACTCTCGGAAATGAGGACCACCCGATGAACCCCACCCCCAGGCCCCGTGCGGGCCGCCCCGTCGTGCTCGCCGCGGTCACCCTGGCCGCGCTCGTGCTGCCCGGCAGCGCGGTGGCCGGCGCCGCCGCACCGTCCCCGACCGCCGTCGCGCCCGCGGCGCGGCCCTTGCTCCCTCGCCCGCCGACGGGAGCGCGCTGACCAACCTCGACCACCTCGACTGGCTCGACGGTGCGGGTCACCCCGCCCGCCCAGGCCGGCCACACGACGTACCGGCTCGAGGAGGAGCCCGACGTCGCGGTGCCGTGGACCTACGCCGAGCCCAACGACGACGGCGAGCTTCCGCCACGTCGGCGGCGGCTCCTACGACCCGGCGACCGACACCTGGAGCCAGGGCGCGTTCAACGCCGACGACATCTCCCGGGCCGCGGTGGTCTACCTGCGGCACTGGCAGCAGACCGGCGACAGCGACAGCCGCGACCAGGCCTACGACCTGCTCCGCGGGCTGACCTACCTGCAGACCACGACCGGCGACGGACGCCGGCAACGTCGTGCTCTGGATGCAGCCCGACGGCACCCTCAACCCCAGCGCCGAGCCCGTCGAGCTGCCCGACCCGTCCGACAGCGACGCGTCGTACTGGCTGGCCCGCACGATCTGGGCGCTCGGCGAGGGCTACGCGGCGTTCGCCGACGCAGGACCCGGCGTTCGCGGCGTTCCTCCGCGACCGGCTGGAGCTCTCGGTCGACGCCGTCGACCGGCAGGTGCTCGACGCCTACGGGCAGTACCTCGACATCGACGGCGAGCGCACGCCGGCCTGGCTGATCGCCGACGGCGCCGACGCCACCGCGGAGGCCGTGCTCGGCCTCTCGGCGTACGTCGACGCGGGCGGCGCTGGTGGTGACTCGGGCGCCCGGCAGGCCCTCGACCGGCTCGCCGAGGGCGTCGCGATGCTCACCGGCGGCGACGCGCAGACCTGGCCGTTCGGCGCCGTCCGGCCGTGGGCGCTGTCGCGCTCGATCTGGCACGGCTGGGGCTCGCAGATGCCGGCCGCCCTCGCCGAGGCCGTCCGACACGCTCGGCGACCCGGCGCTGCTGCGCGGCGCGACCAGCGACGCCTTCACCTTCGACCCGTGGCTGCTCACCTCCGGCGGCGCCGACAACGGCCGGCTGCCGACGCGCGGCGACGCCTCGCAGATCGCGTACGGCGCCGACTCGCGGCTGCAGTCGCTGCTCGCCACCGACGAGGTGCTCGACCGGCCGCGTGCTGCGCGACCTCGCAGGGATCGTCGGCGCCTGGTACTTCGGCGCCAACCCCGCCGGCGAGCCGATGTACGACCCCGCCACCGGCCGCACCTTCGACGGCATCTCCGCCGACCGGCGAGGTCAACCACAACTCCGGCGCCGAGTCGACGATCCACGGCCTGCTGTCGATGCTCGCGCTCGACGAGCACCCCGACGTGGCCGACGCGGCCCGGATCGCCGACGATCACCCAGCGCGAGGGCACCCTCACCCTCGAGG
Source organism: uncultured Actinomycetota bacterium (assembly GCA_963834285.1). Classification (GTDB taxonomy): domain Bacteria; phylum Actinomycetota; class Actinomycetes; order Propionibacteriales; family Nocardioidaceae; genus Nocardioides. The sequence continues at coordinate 29,132 of CAWIAZ010000003.1, forward strand.
CCGAGGCCGGCACGCTGGCGCGGCGGCGCCACCACGGAGCAGCCCGAGTCGCTGTGGACCGGGGAGTCGCTGTTCAGCGGCACCGGGTACGCCGCGCTCGGCGCCGGGGGCACCGTCACCCTGCCCGTCCCGGGTGGGCAGCGGCCCCTGGTGCTCCCGGTCGTCGACCTCGAGCCCGGCAGCGACGCGGTCACGACCTTCCGCGCCGGCCGACGGGTGCTGGGCCGGGTCGCCTCCGGCGCCATCGGCGCCCAGGGCGACTCGCCCGCGCCGGGGGCGCTGCTGCCGGTGACGCTGGCCCGGATGGCCGAGGCCGGCACCACCCGGATCACCGCCACGACGACCACCGACGGCGAGCCGGCGCGCCTCGACGCCGTGCTCCTCGAGCCGGCCGTCTCGCGGCTCGTGCTCGGCGGCGACGGACACGGCACCGCGCTGCTCCGCAGCGCCTCGACCGCGCCGAGCGCACCGTCGTCCGGGTGGCCGGCTCCGGCCGGGCCACCGCGTCGGCGTACGACGCACGCGGCCGGCTCGTCCGCACCAGCACGACCAAGGCGCGCACCGTGCACGTCGTCGTCCCGGCCGGGGGCTTCGCCCTCGTGACCCGCTGACCGGTGGCCTCCGTGACCACCGACCGACCGACCGACCGACCGACCCGACCGACCACGACCCACCCAGCAAGCCAAGGAGAATGCCCCACCATGACGAACCCTCACGCCGAGTTCCCGCTCGGACCGTTCCGTCCCTACGAGCAGAACCCGATCCTGTCGCCGCAGGGCGACGGCTGGGAGTCGGGCAACGTCTACAACCCCGCCGCGGTGGTCAAGGACGGCAAGGTCGTCCTGCTCTACCGCGCGCACGCCGACGACATCGTGTCGCACGTCGGGCTGGCCACGAGCGACGACGGCATCCACTTCGAGCGGCACCCCGACCCGGTGCTGTCGCCGACCGAGCCCTACGAGAAGTACGGCGCCGAGGACCCTCGGGTCACCGAGGTCGACGGCACCTACTACCTGACCTACACCGGCTGGGACCGCATCTCGGCGCAGCTGTGCCTGGCCACGTCGACCGACCTCTACACCTGGACCAAGCACGGCCCGCTGTTCCCGGACTTCAACACGTTCCTGCCGCAGGGCAACGGCCAGGACGCCCCGTGGAGCAAGGCCGGCGCGATCCTGCCGGTGCCGATCGACGGCCGCTACCTCATGTACTTCGGCGAGGGCTCGATCTACCACGCCTGGTCCGACGACCTGATCCACTGGACGCCCTGCTCCAACGACGAGCCGCTGATGGTGCCGACCGGGCCGGGCACGTTCGGCGAGTTCCTGGTCGAGGTCGGGCCGCAGCCGATCATCACCGACAACGGGCTGATCCTGCTGCTGCACAACGCCGCGGTGAAGAACCCCGACGGCTCGGTGCGCTACTCCTGCGGCCAGCTGCTCTTCGACCCGGCCGACCCGACCACGATCCTGGCGCAGATGAACCGGCCGTGGCTGGAGCCGTCGACGTACGAGGACACCCACGGGCTGGTCTCCAACGTCACGTTCGTCGAGGGGCTGGTGCACTTCAACGACACCTGGTTCGCCTACTACGGGCAGAGCGACTCGACGCTCGGGGTGGCGACGTACGAGGTCGGGGAGCGCTACTCGTCGCTCGGCGCGTGACCCGCGCTCCGGCCGGCCCCGGACCCTGGCTCGGGTCACCGGCGCACGCCCGGTGGCTCGAGGCCGAGGCCGACCGGTTGCTGGACTTCGGCCGCGCCTCCCGCCACCCCGGCGGTGGGTTCGCGTGGCTCGACGACGCCGGCCGGCCGGAGCTCGACCGCCCCGTGGAGCTGTGGATCAGCTGCCGGATGACGCACGTCTACGCACTGGGTCACCTGCTCGGTCGGCCTGGTTGCGGCCCGCTGGCCGACCACGGGCTGCGTGCGCTCGAGGGGATCTTCCGCGACGCGGCGCACGGGGGCTGGTACGCCGCAGTCGGACCCGACGGACCGGCCGGCCCCTCGGGGCAGGGCAAGACCGCCTACCCCCACGCCTTCGTCGTGCTGGCGGCCGCGAGCGCGACCTGCGCGGGCCGACCGGGTGCGGCCGACCTGCTGGCCGAGGCGGTCGACGTCCTGCTCACCCGTTTCTGGGACGACGAGCACGGCATGGTCGTCGAGGAGTGGGACGAGGGCTGGTCCACGCTCGATCCCTACCGCGGCGTCAACGCCAACATGCACACGGTCGAGGCGCTGCTGGCGGCTGCCGACGCGACCGGTGACCGCACCCTGCTCGACCCCGTGCTTCGGATCGTCACCCGCGTGGTGCACGACCTCGGCCGCGCCGGCGACGGGCGGCTGCCCGAGCACTTCGACGAGCAGTGGACGCCGCTGCCCGACTTCAACCGGGACGAGCCGGCGCACCCGTTCCGCCCCTACGGCGCCACGATCGGCCACGGCCTGGAGTGGGCCCGGCTCGCGCTGCACCTGCGCGCGGCCCTGGGCGACGAGGCCCCTGGCTGGCTGCTCGACGACGCGGTGCTGCTCTTCGACGCCGCGGTCCGCGACGGCTGGGCCGTCGACGGGCCGGAGGGTCCCGACGGGTTCGTCTACACCGTCGACTGGGACGGCACCCCGGTCGTCCGGGAGCGGATGCACTGGGTCGCCGCCGAGGCCACCGCCACCGCGGCCGCACTGCACGCGGCGACCGGCGACCCGACGTACGCCACCTGGTACGCCACGTGGTGGGACCACGTGGCCGAGGTCTTCCTCGACCACGAACGCGGCTCGTGGCACCACGAGCTCGACCCCGCCAACCGTCCCAGCGCGGGCACCTGGGCAGGCAAGCCGGACGTCTACCACGCCGTCCAGGCGACCCTGATCCCCCGCCTGCCGCTGGCCCCCACGCTCGCGGCGGCGCTACGCGACGGCCTGCTCGACCGGCGCTGAGCGGCGATCGCGAGCGACCGACGCTCGGGTCAGGACGCGAGCAGCTGCCGCATCCGGGCGATCTCGGCGGACTGGCTGGAGCTGACGTCGGCCGCCAGCTCGGCCACCTGCACCGCCGAGCCTGCGGCGCCGACGGTGTCGGCCATCGCGACCGCACCGGCGTGGTGCCGGATCATGCCGTGCAGGAACAGCCGGTCGAACCGGGGGCCCTGCGCGGCCCCGAGCTGCTTCATCTGGGCCGGCGTCAGCATGCCCTCCATCGCGTCGTGGCCGTGCTCGCTGTGGTCGTAGGACATGGGGTCCTCGGCGGCGGCCGGTACGTCGACCCCCTGCTCCTCGAGCCACGACGCCATCAGCAGGATCTCCGGGCCCTGGGAGGCGTTGATCCGCTGCGCCAGGCGGCGTACGACGGGGCTCGCGGCGCGGCTGCGCGCCAGCCGCGACATCTGCAGGGCCTGGGCGTGGTGGGGCACCATCATCTGCACGAACGCGATGTCGGAGTGGTTCCAAGGCGCCGGCTCGAGCGGCTCGGCAGGCGCGCCGGTCTCGGCGTCCTCGCCAGGCGAGCCGGGGCGCAGGACGTTGACCTCGGGGTCCTCCGGGGTCTGGTCGGTCTCGGCCGGGTCGGCAGCGGCCTCCGGCGAGGCGTCGGCACCCGGCGGACCGGAGTCGTCGGTGGAGGCGCTGCACGCGCCGAGGAGTCCGGCGGTCAGGAGCAGCGCCGCGAAAAATGTCAGTGCCCGAGTCTTTACTTCCATCGCCCCGGCACGGTACGACATACGTGCACGTTCGTGCACCCCCTGGCTCGTTCTCGGAAGGACAAGCGCCTTGAGTCGTACTCACCTGTCACGCCACCTGTCACGGCATCGCCGTCGCCGCATCGTCGTCGCAGCGATCGCCACCCTGGGGCTGGCGGCCACCGCCGTCCCCGCCGCCACCGCCCACGACGGATCCCACGAGGGGTCCGAGGCGGGTGCGCAGGAGACCCGGTCGGAGGCCCCGGAGCAGCTCTGCCCGCCCGGCGTCCAGCGCAAGCTCGACCGCGCCCAGGACCGGTTCGGTGCCGGCTGCTCGATCGCCGGTGGTGACCTCGCCGCCCTCGACGACAGCGACACCGTCCTCGCTCCCGGTGAGACGGCGAGCAGCCCCAACATGCGGCTGATCGCCAACATCCCCAAGTACGGCGCGTTCGAGCCGGAGACCTCCTACAGCAGCGACCTGGCGTTCCAGGGCAACTACGCGTACGCCGGCAACTACAACGGCTTCACCGTCTACGACATCAAGAAGGCGAAGCGGCCGAAGGCGGTGACGCAGGTGGTGTGCCCCGGAGCCCAGAACGACGTCTCGGTCTGGAAGGACCTGCTGATCCTCAGCGTCGACTCCAGCCGCAACGACGACTCCTGCGCCAGCACGAGCCAGTCGGCGTCCCAGGAGTCGTCGTGGGAGGGGGTGCGGGTCTTCGACATCAGCAAGCCCGCGACCCCGCGCTACGTCGCCGCGGTGGAGACGCCGTGCGGGTCGCACACCCACACGCTGGCCCCGTCGAAGAACGGCAAGGACCTGTTCGTCTACGTCTCCTCCTACGGGCCCAACGCGGCGTTCCCCGACTGCCAGCCCCCGCACGACCGGATCAGCGTGGTGAAGGTGCCCGCGAAGAAGCCCGAGACGGCGTTCCTCGCAGGCACCCCGGTGCTCTTCCCCGAGGGCGGCAACCCCGGCAACAACGGGTCGTCGACGACCAGCGGCTGCCACGACATCACGGCGTACCCCGCGAAGGACATCGCCGCCGGGGCCTGCATGGGTGACGGCGTCGTCATGGACATCTCCGACCGCGAGCACCCCGTCGTGACCGAGACGGTGCGCGACACGGAGAACTTCGCCTTCTGGCACTCCGCCACCTTCAACAACGCCGGCTCCAAGGTCGTCTTCACCGACGAGCTCGGCGGCGGCGGTGGCCCCACCTGCAACCCGACGGTCGGGCCCCACAAGGGCGCCGACGCGATCTACGACCTGACCGGCGGTGAGCTGGAGTTCGCGAGCTACTACAAGATGCCGCGCACCCAGGCCAACACCGAGAACTGCGTGGCCCACAACGGCTCGCTGATCCCGGTCAAGGGCAAGGACCTGATGGTCCAGGCCTGGTACCAGGGCGGCGTCTCGGTCATCGACTTCACCGACTCCGCCAACCCGGAGGAGTTCGCCTGGTTCGACCGCGGCGCGATCTCCGACGAGCGGCTGGTGCTCGGCGGCTCGTGGTCGGCGTACTGGTACAACGGCCACATCTACAGCAACGACATCCAGCGTGGCCTGGAGGTCTTCGAGCTGAAGGACAAGCGGGTCAAGGGCGCAAAGAAGTTCGACACCTTCAACCCCCAGTCCCAGCCGTCGTACAAGGGCTGAGCGCCGCTTCCAGCACACCGCCGCCCGGCCCCCGCACAGTGCGGGGGCCGAGCGGCGGATAGCCCGTTCGGGCTGGCCCGAACGGGTCATTGTGCTGCCGCGGCCCGCGAGCGGACGATCGTGATCGGGTGCTGTCTGGGGACCCTTTGACGCAGGGGCGTGGGGTGAGCACCCACCGTCTCTACGGAGGAGCTCATGAAGAAGACCTATCGTTTCCTCTCCTATGCGATCGCGGTCGCGGTCGTCGTCCAGGCCGGAGCCATCGCCTGGGGGTTCTTCGGCCTCACCGACTGGGTCACCAACGACAACGGTGTCCTCAACAAGCAGGTCCTCGAGTGCACGTCGGGCTGCGAGAGCCTGTTCACGGCCGAGATCGCGTTCATGATCCACATGTTCCTCGTCGGGCTGCTGCTGATCCCGCTGCTCTCGTTGGCGCTGCTGGTGGTCTCGTTCTTCGCCCGCGTGCCGGGAGGGGTGGCCCGGGCCGCGGTGATCCTCGGTCTCGTCGTGCTCCAGGTCATCGTGCTGCCGATGCTGGCGCGCGAGATCGACCCCTCGATCGGTGCGCTCCACGGCATCAACGCGCTGCTGCTGCTCGGAGCGGCGATCGAGGCCGGCCGGCGGGTCACGCTCGTGGGGGACGCCGCCGTCCCGAGCCGAGCCCACCACTCGGCCAGTGCCTGAGCGGTGATCCGCGTACGACGGCGGTGGCTGGCGCTCGGAGCCACCGCCGTCGTCGTGCTGCCGCTGGCCTGGCTGTGGCGCGGCAGCCTGCTCCCCGACACCTACGACATGGCGGCGATGGGCTACCACGACTGGGGTGGCGGTCCGGCAGCCCACGCCCACGCCGCACACCAGGGGACGCCGGTCGCCGAGCTCGACTCCGACCGCCTCGCCGGCACGGCCGGCCGGGTGCCGGACGTGGTCGAGACCCTCACCGTGCGTGAGGACGGCGGCCGGTTCACGGTCAACGGGTCGACCCCGGGGCCGCTGCTCCGGGTGACGCAGGGCGACCTGGTCGAGGTCACCCTGGTCAACGAGGACGTCGCCGACGGCGCCACCCTGCACTGGCACGGTCTCGACGTGCCCAACGCCGCGGACGGCGTCGCCGGGGTCACCCAGGACGCGGTGCTGCCCGGCGAGCGGTTCACCTACCGCTTCCTCGCCGACCAGGTCGGCACCTACTGGTACCACTCGCACCAGGTCTCCCACGAGCAGGTGCTCGGCGGGCTGCTCGGTGCCCTTGTGATCGACCCGCCGCCCCCCGATCCCACTGCTCCCGACCTCGACGAGACGGTGGTGCTGCACCAGTACGGCGCGCGCTCGACCCTCAACGGGGAGGAGGGCACCGCCACGGTGGCGGCCGAGCCCGGCGACCGGGCCAGGATCCGGGTCGTCAACACCGACAACGGCCTGAGCACCGCGTGGGTCCGCGGTGCGGCGTACGAGGTGCTGGCCGTCGACGGCGTCGACCTGCACGAGCCGGAGCCGGTCGAGGGCAAGGCCGTGGAGGTCCCGGCCGGGGGACGGGTCGACCTCGGGATCACGGTGCCGGCGACCGGCGTCCGGGTCGACTTCGCGGGCACCACCGCCCTGGTCCTGCACGCCGACCCGGCCGGCGGCGACTCCGGCACGGCGCCCACGGAGGTGCTCGACCTGCTCGACTACGGCACGCCGGCACCGCTGCCGTTCGACCCCGACGCGGCGGCCCGGCGCTTCGACTACGTGATCGACCGGCGGCCGGGCTTCCTCGACGGCCGCCCCGGGCTCTGGTGGACGATCAACGGCGGCATCTTCCCGGACGTGCCGATGTACATGGTCGAGGAGGGCGACGTCGTGGTCTTCGAGATCGCCAACAGCTCCGGCGACACCCACCCGATGCACCTGCACGGCCACCACGCGGTCGTGCTCTCGCGCGACGGCCAGGCAGCGACCGGCAGCCCGTGGTGGGTCGACTCCCTGGAGGTCGGCGTCGGGGAGACCTACGAGATCGCGTTCCTCGCCGACAACCCCGGCCTCTGGATGGACCACTGCCACAACCTCCCGCACGCGACCGAGGGCCTGGTCTCGCACCTGATGTACGCCGGCGTCACCTCGTCGTTCCGGGTCGGCACCGAGCGCGACAACCAGCCCGAGTAGCGACCGGCCCCGTGCTCAGCCGCCGGTGGCGGGAGCCGGCACGTTGCCCCAGACCACCCGGGCCCCGGAGTCGCCGACCCGGTAGACCTGCACCGTCGCGGCCAGGGCGGCCACCACGGCCAGGGCGGCGACGACCGTCAGCAGCCGCGACGAGCCCAGGGCGCCGGTTGCGGCCTGCTCGTCGCCCTCCTCGTGCCGGTGGTGCAGCCAGACCAGCGCGGCCGACAGCACCACGAGCGGGATCGCGAACCAGACCAGCGCCCCGCCGAGGTCGGCGTGCTCGCCGGGGTTGCCCACCCGCTTCTGCAGCTCCTCGCCGCTCGAGGTCGCGACCGGGCACAGCGCCGTGGCGACGACCGCGACGGCCACCACCAGCGGTCCGTAGCGGGTGCGCCACCGCGGCCGCAGCGCGATCGCGAGGGTCCCGAGCGAGGCGAGCGGCAGCAGCACGACCACGCCGTGGACCACCAAGGGGTGCAGCGGGAGGCCGTCGACCAGGTCGAACATGGGTGCTCCTCGGGTGGGGTGCGGCCGGCTCGGTCCATCCTCGTCCAGCGCACCTCCCACTGACCAGCACGTGCCCGGCGGACGGCGCGCAACAGGCCCCGATCGGCTCCGCACCGGTCCAGCCGTGCTGGACGGAGCGACCGGCGCCCGTCACACTCCGTGACGTGGTCGAGCGCCTCGTACGACGCTGGTACGACGCCCTGGGCTCCCGCTACCGGTTCGTGCTGCTGGCGGGGGAGGCCGGGGCGTCGGTGGCGATCGCCGTGGCCACGGTGGTGCTGATCGCGACCTACTACGACGTGGGGGCGCGCGACGTCGCGCTCGTGCTCGCCCTCGCCGGCACGCTCACGCTGCTGTCGGTGGGCCACGCCGCGACCCGGGCGACGGCGGCGGTGGCGACGGTCGAGCGCTGGCGGACGACCCCGCTGCCCACCCCCCGCGAGACCGTCGCCGCGTGGGAGGTGGCGACCACCTTCACGCTGCGGCAGTACCAGCGCGAGCTCGGCGCTGGTGAACCTGCTCACGGTCGCTGCCGACCTGCGCGGTGGCCGCGTGGCTGTGGGAGATCGGGGTGGGCGGCTTCGCGACGATGGTGGTGGCCTGCGTGATCCCGGCGGCGTACGCCACCGTGCTGAGCTACTCGGTCGGCGAGATCCTGGCCCGACCGTTGATCGAGGACCTCGCCGCGCAGCTGCCCGACGACTTCGAGCTGGTGGCGCGAGGACTGCCGCTGGCCAAGCGGCTGCGGATCGCCGTCCCGGCCACCACCACGGTCACCGGCCTCGCGGTCGCCGCGGTGGTCGACGGTGACGGCGGGTCGCCCGGCTGCTGCTCGCGGTCGTGGTCGCCGCCGCGGTCGGGCTGACGCTCTCCCACGAGCTGACGGCGATCCTGTCCGCCAGCATCACCCGCCCGATCTCCGACGTGACCGCCGCAGCTGGCGCGCGTCCGCGACGGCGACTACGACGCGCGGGCCGCCGGTGCTGAGCAGCGACGAGCTCGGGGGCCTGGCGCACGACTTCAACCGGATGGCGCGCGGCCTCACCGAGCGCGAGGAGCTCCGCGACGCCTTCGGCACCTACGTCGACAAGGAGGTGATGGCGCTGATCCTCTCCGGCCAGTTTCCTCAGGAGGGCGTCGAGGTCGACGTCTCGATGCTCTTCTGCGACGTCCGCGACTTCACGGCGTACGCCGAGCACGCCGACGGCGACCGAGGTGATCGCCACCCTCAACGCGCTCTTCGCCGAGATCGTGCCCGTGGTCGAGGCCTACGGCGGGCACGTCGACAAGTTCCTCGGCGACGGCCTGCTGGCGGTCTTCGGAGCCCCCGAGGTGCAGCCCGACCACGCCGACCGTGCGGTCGACGCCGCGCGGATGATCGTCGACACGGTGACGATGGGCGCCAGCGGGCTCCGGGTCTCCGCCGGGGTCAACTCCGGCCGGGTGGTCGCCGGACCGCTCGGCGGGGCCGGGCGGCTCAACTTCAGCGTGATCGGCGACGCCGTCAACGTCGCCGCCCGCGTCGAGGCCGCCACCCGCGCCACGGGCGACGACGTGCTGCTGACCCGGGACACCCGGGCGATGCTGGTGCGGCCGCAGCGGCTGGTCTCCCGCGGCGAGCTGCCGCTCAAGGGCAAGAGCGAGCCGGTGGAGCTGTTCGCCCAGGTGCCGGGGAGCCCGTCCCCCCGGTGGTTGAGGTGCGAGGAGCGCCGGCGACGAGCCACGAAACCACCACGCTGGTCGCAGGTCAGGCCCCGCTGCAGGTATCCGAGCCGGAGTCGAGCACCTCGTCGTCGACGTCCACGAATTTCCAGTCGTAGCCGGTCGGCGACAGGGTCAGGTCGAGGACGCCGTACGAGTCGTCCTCGCCGGCCTCCGACCCGGCGATCGGGTCCTTGAGCTGGTAGAGCGAGCGCCCGCCGGTGCCGACCACGAACTGCCGGGTGCCGGTGCCGTCGTCGGTCGGGGCGCCGGACTCGTCGAGGCGGGCGAACCGCTCGTAGCTGTGGTCGTGCCCGGCCAGCGCCAGGTCGACGCCGCCGGCGACCGCGGCGTCCCACAGCGGGGCGGTCACGGGCTGCGAGCCGTGGTCGCCGGAGGACCAGCGCGGCTGGTGGGTGGCGATCGCGGTGCAGGCGGTGGGGTGGGCCGCCAGCTCGTCGGTGAGCCAGGCGGCCTCCTCCTCGCAGTCGACCTCCTCGCAGTTGGCGTCGAGCAGGTAGACGCGCCAGGCGCCGACCTCGCGCACGTAGTAGGAGCCGGTGCCGAAGAACTCGCGGTAGCCCTCGGCGCCGGAGGTCTTGTACTCGTGGTTGCCGGGCACGGGGAGCAGGAGGTCGTCGAAGCGGCCCCAGCCCTTGGCCCAGGTGGACTCGAAGTCGTCGAGCTCGCCGCTCTCGTACTGCAGGTCGCCGAGCCCGATCACCACCTCGGGCTCGAGCCGCGAGGTGAGGTCGGCCGTGGCGGCGTCCTGGCACTCGACCGCGGGGTCGGCGGGCACGTAGTCGGGGTCGCAGACGACGTCGCCCACCGCCACCACCGAGACGCCCAGGGCATCGAGCTCGGGGCTGGTGGGGGACGGGCTCGCGCCGACGCCGTTGTCGGGGCCGCTGCGGTCGCTGCTGGGGAGACCCGCGTCGCCGGAGCCGCAGGCGGCGACCACCGCGACGAGGAGGGGCAGGAGCACCAGGAGGACCGAGCGACGCAGGGGCGCCCCGCCGGGGTGCCGTGGACGCGGAGGGGGCATGGCGCCAGGGTAGTGAACGACGCCTCGGGGCAGACCCCGATCCGGCCGGATTGTGGTGTGCTGGAGCATGCGCGCCTGGGTGTTCCGCGAGTACGCCGGCCCTCTCGAGCTGGTCGACGTGCCCGATCCCGCGTGCCCCCCGGACGGGGTCGTCGTCGCGGTCGCCTCGACGGGGCTGTGCCGCAGCGACTGGCACGGGTGGCAGGGCCACGACCGCGGCATCGCGCTGCCGCACGTGCCGGGGCACGAGCTCGCCGGAGTCGTGGTCGCGGTCGGTCCGCAGGTGCGGGGGCACACCGTGGGCAAGCGGGTCACGATGCCGTTCGTGCTGGCCTGCGGCGACTGCGCGGCGTGCCACCGCGGTGACCAGCAGGTGTGCGAGCGGCAGCTGCAGCCCGGGTTCACCCAGTGGGGCTCCTACGCCGAGCTGGTCGCGCTGCCGCGCGCCGACGTCAATCTCGTGCGGCTGCCCTCGACCGTCGACTACGACGTCGCGGCCGTGCTGGGCTGCCGGGTCGCGACCGCCTACCGGGCGGTGGCGGAGGTGGCCCGGGTGCGGCCCGACGAGCAGGTCGTCGTCCACGGCTGCGGCGGGGTGGGGCTCTCGGCGGTGATGATCGCGGTCGCGCTCGGCGCGCGGGTGCACGCCGTCGACGTCGCGCCGGCGTCCCTCGCCCTCGCCGCCGAGCTCGGGGCCGTCCCGGTGCCGGCCGACGAGGTGGCCGCGCTGCCGGACCTCACCGGGGGTGGTGCCGACGTCTCGATCGATGCCTTCGGCAGCCGGCAGACGCTCGCGGCGTCGCTGGCCTGCCTGCGTCCGCGCGGCCGCCACGTGCAGGTCGGGCTGCTCGGTGGTGACGACGCCGAGCCACGGGTCGACCTCGGGCGCGTCGTCGCGCAGGAGCTCCAGGTGCTGGGCTGCCACGGCCTGTCGGCGCGCAGCTATCCGGCGCTGCTGGCGATGGTCACGGCCGGGACGCTCTCGCCCCGGCTGCTGGTCCGCGAGCGGATCCCGATGAGCGAGGCGGGCCCGCGGCTCGCCGACCTCGGTCGGACCGGAGCGGGCGCGGGTGGTATGACGGTCATCCATCCCCAGGCTTCTCGGTAGCGTGAGCCGTCCCCCGGAAAGGCGAGACATGGTCGATGTGGAGAAAGCCCTCGACGAGGCAGGCGTGGCCAACCCGCACGTGCGCGAGTACGTCGCCTACTGGGCCGGCATCACCGAGCCGGACCGGGTCGAGGTGGTCAACACCTCCGACGACGCCCGCCTGGTGCAGGAGTCGCTGGACGCCGGCGAGCTGCGTCCGGCCGGCGAGGGCGTCTACTACGCGCGCAGCTACGTCCAAGGACACCGCGCGCTCGGAGGAGCGCACGATCGTCGCCACCAGCAAGCCCGAGGACAAGGGCGTCTACAACAACTGGCGCGACGCCGAGGAGATGACGGCGGGGCAGCTGGAGCGGATGCGCGGCGCCTCGCGGGGCAAGACGATGTACGTCGTCCCCTACCTGATGGCGCCTCCCGGGTCGCCGCTCGAGCCGTACGCCGCCGGGGTCGAGCTCACCGACAACCGCCCGGTCGTGCTGCACATGATCCGGATGGCCCGGGTCGGCGTGACCCACCTCGACAACCTGGAGACGCCGGAGAAGTTCGTCCGCGCCGTCCACGTGACCGGCGACCTGCCCAACCTCGGCCAGGGCACCCCCGACGACCAGCGCTACTTCGTGACCGTGGCCGACCAGCGCACGATCCTGCACTTCGGGTCGTCGTACGGCGGCAACGCGCTGCTCGGCAAGATCGCCCACGGGCTCCGGCAGGCCTGCTACGACGGCCGCGCCTCGGGCGTCTTCCTCGCCGAGCAGTTCATGCTGCTGGGCATCGTCGACAAGCAGACCGGCGCGAAGTACCACGTCTGCGGCGGCTTCCCGAGCGCCTCCGGGAAGACCAACCTCGCGATGACGCTGGCCCCCGACGCGATGGGCGAGCGCTACCACGTCGAGTTCTACGGCGACGACATCGCGTGGCTGTGGGTGGCCGACGACGGCCGGATCCGGGCGATCAACCCGGAGTTCGGGGTGTTCGGCGTCGCCAAGGACACCAACGAGAGGACCAACCCCACCGCGCTGCGCTCGATCGAGCCCGGCACCGGCGCGATCTTCACCAACGTCGCCTACAACCCCAAGACCCAGGAGGTCTGGTGGGAGGGCAAGACGCCGGAGCCGCCCGCCGACCTCGCCGGCTGGGAGGACTGGAAGGGCGAGGTGATCGCCGACCGGCCCGCCGGCGACACCTCCGCGTGGGCCCACCCCAACAGCCGCTTCACCACCACCCTGGCCAACGTGCCCAACGTCGCGGACGACTTCGAGAACCCCATGGGCGTGCCCATCGACGCGATCATCTTCGGCGGCCGCACCCGCGACCGGGAGCCGCTGATCCGTGCGATCACCGACCTCGCCGAGGGCGTCTACGACGGGCTGACGCTGGGCGCCGAGGCCACCTTCGCCGCCGACGGTCTCGACGGTCAGCTGCGCTACGACCCGATGTCGATGCGGCCGTTCATGGCGTACGCCGAGGCCGACTACGCCCGGCACTGGCTCGACGTCATCGGCTCGGCGTCCGAGGTGCCGGTCTTCGCGCACGTCAACTGGTTCCAGCGCGACGCCGAGGACGGCCACTTCCTGTGGCCCGGCTACCGCGAGAACCTGCGTCCGCTGCTGTGGCTGATGCAGCTCAAGGCGGGCGAGGTCACCGGACGGCAGACGCCGGTCGGGATCCTGCCCACCGAGGACGAGCTCGACCTCACCGGTCTCGACGTCCCCGCCGCGGACCTCGCCCGGATCCTCGACATCGACGTGGCCCGCTGGCGCCAGGAGATGGGCTTCCGCGAGGAGCACCTGCGGCAGTTCGACGGGCTGCCCGAGGAGATCTGGGAGGCCCACCGCAGGGTCGCCCAGGCGCTCGAGGACGTCGCCGACGACTGACCGGATGGTCGGGGGTGTCAGGGGGCGGGACTCCCGGCAGTGGACCGGGAGCCCTTCGACCCTGCGGGGGCGGCGTACCGGCGTCCTAGCGTGGCGGTGACCGACCGACCCCTGGGGAGGCCCCATGCCCACGACCACCACCGGCCGCGCCGAGGAGATCGATGCGATCGCGGACCTCGACGACGCCCTGCGGCCCGAGGGCACGGAGTCCGACGACCAGCCCGGCGCCGACGGGGTGCCGCCGTGGCGGGAGGGCTACCCCTACGACGCGAAGCTGTCGCGCCGCAGGTACGAGCGCACCAAGCGGCTGCTCCAGATCGAGATGCTCAAGCTGCAGGCCCACGTGAAGGACACCGACCAGAAGGTCGCCATCCTCTTCGAGGGCCGCGACGCCGCCGGCAAGGGCGGATCGATCAAGCGCTTCATGGAGCACCTCAACCCCCGCGGCGCCCGGGTGGTGGCGTTGGGCGTGCCCACCGACCGCGAGAAGAGCCAGTGGTACTTCCAGCGCTACGTGCCGCACCTGCCCAGCGGCGGGGAGATCGTCTTCTTCGACCGCTCCTGGTACAACCGCGCCGGGGTCGAGCGGGTGATGGACTACTGCACCCCCGAGGACTACCTCAACTTCATGCGCGAGGCCCCGGAGTTCGAGCGGATGCTGGTCCACGCCGGCACCCGCCTGGTCAAGCTGTGGTTCTCCGTCTCCCACGCCGAGCAGGCGGCGCGGTTCGCGGCCCGCTCGCTCGACCCGGTCAAGCAGTGGAAGCTCTCGCCCACCGACCTCGCCAGCCGCGACAAGTGGGACGACTACACCGAGGCCAAGGAGGCGATGTTCTTCTACACCGACACCGGTGACGCGCCGTGGACCGTGGTGAAGTCCAACGACAAGAAGCGGGCCCGGCTCGAGGCGATGCGGGTGCTGCTCAGCCAGTTCGACTACCCCTCCAAGGACCACGCCGTCGTCGGCGAGCCGGACCCGCTCCTCGTCGGGCCGGCGTCGCGCGTGCACGAGGTCGGGGAGGACGTCGGCCGCCTGTTCCCCACGGTGCGGCCGGCCTCGCGCTGAGCGCTGCTTGACCCCGCGCTCGACCGGTTGCTACACAGACGGGACGCAGCCGGGTGCGCGGCACCGGGCGGGGGAGAGGAGCCAGGACATGGTCGACGCGACAGCCGAGGCGCAGGAGCAGGTCACCGTGGAACGCCGGCTTCCGGCGGCGATCGTCACCCTCAACCTGCCCGACCAGCGCAACCCGTTGTCCGTCGCCCTGATGCGGGCGCTGAGCGAGGAGCTCAAGGTCCTCGCGAAGGACCAGGAGGTCCGGGTCGTCGTGATCCGGGGCGCCGGCAAGATCTTCTCCTCCGGCCACAACCTGCGCGAGATGACCGACCGCGCCCTCGAGGAGCAGCGCGAGATCTTCGACGTCTGCACCGAGATGATGCAGACCGTCCAGCAGATCCCCCAGCCCGTGATCGCGCAGGTCCACGGCGTCGCGGCGGCGGCCGGGTGCCAGCTGGTCGCGACCTGCGACCTGGCGGTGGCGGCGGACTCCACGCTCTTCCTCACCCCAGGCGTCCGCATCGGACTGTTCTGCTCCACCCCGATGGTGGCGCTGAGCCGCAACGTCGGTCGCAAGCGGGCCCTGGAGATGCTGCTCACCGGCGACCCGATCGATGCCGCCACCGCCGCCGAGTGGGGGTTGATCAACCGAGCGGTCCCGGCCGACCAGCTCGAGGCCGAGGTGTGGACGCTCGTCGAGAAGCTCGCGGCGTCGAGCCCCCTGACGATGGGGATCGGCAAGCAGGCGTTCTACGACCAGATCGACGTCCCCCAGGAGCAGGCCTACCGCCTCATGTCCGAGACGATGGCGACCAACGCCGTGGCCTGCGACGCCCAGGAGGGCATCGATGCCTTCCTCACCAAGCGCGAGCCGCGCTGGCAGGGGCGGTAGCGGCACCGGTCAGGGGTGGCTGGGCGCGGGCGGGGCGTCGGGGACGTCGAGCGCCACGTGGTCGGCGTAGCAGTAGAACCAGTCCTCGCCGGGCTCGAAGGAGCGGACCAGCGGGTGGCCGCTGTGCCGGGCGTGCGCGGTGGCGTGGCGGTGCGGTGAGGAGTCGCAGCAGCCGACCGTGCCGCAGCCCTGGCAGACCCGCAGGTTGACCCAGTGCGCGCCGATCGCCAGGCACTCGACGCACCCCTCGGAGGCCGGCTCCGGCAACCGGAGGCCGTCCTGGTCCAGGAGGTCGCCGAGGTGGGCGCAGGCGACGTCGGCAGCGTCGCCGCCGTCGTACCGGGTGCCGGCGACGGTGACGCTGTGCAGCGCCACCGGGTCGCAGTCGGCGTGCCCGTCGTCGCCGACCCGGGTGACCTGGGGCGGTCCGGTGACGCCGCCGCAGAAGTGCAGGAAGTGCATGGCCGACGCCGTCTCGTCGTCCCCGGTCGAGCCGGCCGGGACCCCCTCGTCGAGCACGTCGTTGCGCACCAGCAGCGCGGCCAGCGCCCCCCCGACGACGAGCACGCCGGCCGAGATCCACAGCGACGTCGCGAAGCCGGCGTCGAACGCGACCGGGTCGTCGTAGACGCGGCCGGTGAGGCCCGAGAGCGCCGGTACGGCGGCGATGGCGATCAGCCCGGCGGTGCGGGCCACGGCGTTGTTGACGCCGGAGGCCAGGCCGGCCCGGTCGTCGGGGGCCGCCGCCAGCGCGGTGGCGGTGAGCGGCGAGACCATGATCGCCAGCCCGAGACCCAGCACCAGCACCGCCGGCAGCACGTCCGCGGCGTACGAGGCGCCGGGGCCGACCCGCAGGAGCAGCAGCAGCGACAGCGCGACCACGAGCGGCCCGGTCGCCATCTGGAGCCGGGGTCCGATCCGGGCGGCGAGCGCGCCGGAACGGGACGAGAGCAGCAGCATCACCACCGTCACGGGCAGCGTGGCCGTGCCGGCCGCGATCGGGCTGAAGCCCGAGACGACCTGCAGCTGGATCACCAGCAGGAAGAAGATCGCCCCGAAGCCGCCGTAGACGACGAACGTGACGAGGTTGGCGGCGCTGAACTGGGCCGAGCGGAACGCGTCGAAGGGCAGCATCGGCTCGGGGACCCGCAGCTCGACCACCACGAAGGCCGCGGCCGCCACGACCCCGGTGCCCGCCGCGACCAGGACACCGGAGGAGAGCCCGCCGTCACCGACGGCGATCAGGGCGTAGGTGAGGCCGCCGAGCGCGAGCGCGCCCAGCACCGCGCCGAGGGCGTCGACGCGACCGGTGGCGTGCGGGTCGCGCGACTCCGGCACGTGGCGCAGCGCGACCCACACGACGTACGCCGCCAGGGGGACGTTGATCAGGAAGACCCATCGCCAGGAGCCGACCTCGACCAGCCAGCCACCGAGGAAGGGGCCCGCGGCGGTGGCCACCCCGCCCAGCCCCGACCAGGCCCCGATCGCCCGGGCCCGGTCGGTGGAGACGAACGACGCCTGGATCATCGCCAGGCTGCCCGGGGTCAGCAGCGCACCCCCCACGCCCTGCAGCGCGCGCGAGGCGACCAGGACCTCGGCGTTGGGCGCGAGCCCGCAGGCGAGCGAGGCCGCGGCGAACCACACCACCCCGACCACGAACACCCGCCGCCGGCCGAACCGGTCGCCCAGCACCCCGCCGACCAGGATGAACGCCGCCAGCGTCAGCGCGTAGGCGGAGATCGTCCACTGGAGGATCGTGAAGTCGGCGTCGAGCGAGGCCCCGATGTCGGGGAGCGCGACGTTGACGACGGTGGCGTCGATGCCGGCCAGTGCGGAGCCGAGGATGCTGGCCAGCATCAGCCAGCGACCGGGCGCGGAGTCGAAGGCCAGGGCGGTCGGGCCGGCGCCGCCGGCCGGGGTCCGGTCGGTCGTGGTCACCGGACTCCCGGCGGGCTCGGCGCGCTCATCACGGCGTCCATACGGCGTCCATGGCACCAGTCGAGCAGGGCCTGACCGGTGACGGCAATGGGTAACGGTCGACCATGAGGACACGAGAGATCGGCAACGACACCGTCGGACGCGTGCAGGTGGGCGCGATCGGCCTGGGCCTGATGACCTTCGACCAGTCCGGCACCCAGCCGCGCGAGCAGCTCGCCGACACCGTGCGCGCGGCGCTCGACGCGGGGGTCACGCTCTTCGACACCGCCGACGCCTACGGGCACGGCGACGAGAACGGGGCCGGCGCCCAGGGCGCGAACGAGCGACTGGTCGCCGGTCTCCTCGACGAGCTCGGCGTGCGCGACCAGGTGCTGCTCGCCACCAAGGCCGGCCACGTGCGCACCGACGACGGCGGCTGGGACGTCGACAGCTCCGCCGACCACCTGCGCTCGGCCGTCGACGCGAGCCTGGACCGGCTCGGCGTCGAGCAGATCGCGCTGTGGCAGCACCACCGGCCCGACCCCGACGTGCCCTACGAGGACGTCGTCGGCACCCTGAAGGAGATCCACGACTCGGGCAAGGTCGCCCGGGTCGGGCTCTCCAACGCCGACCCCGACCAGATCCGGCTGGCTCACCGCGTGCTCGGCGACGCCCTCGTGAGCGTGCAGAACCAGTTCTCCCCGGCCTTCCGCAGCAGCGCGCCGGAGATCGAGGTGTGCGAGGAGCTGGGGCTGGCGTTCCTGCCGTGGAGCCCGTTGGGCGGTCTCGGCAGCGCCAAGGAGCTGGCCGAGAAGCACCCGGCCTTCGCCCGGGTCGCCGAGGCGCGCGGGGTCAGCCCGCAGCAGGTGGCGCTGGCGTGGGAGCTCGCCCAGTCGCCGTGCGTGATCCCGATCCCGGGCGCCAAGCGACCGCAGTCCGTGCGCGACTCCGCCGCCGCGGCCGACCTCGAGCTGACGTCCGACGAGCTGGCGGACCTCGACGCGTCCTAGGCGCCCGGGGCGTCGCGCGCCGGGGCCGCCCGGTGGGGACCGCCGCTGCGCGGCTTGCGCGCGGGCGGTGGTGGGGTCGTGTGCCTGAGCACGGTCTGGGCGTGGTGGTGGGGCACACGACCCTGCTGTGACGGCTTGGGCGCGGCGCGGTGGCCCGGGCTGGGCTGCGCGCCGGCGCGGTGGCCTGGGCTGGGTTCCGCTGCTGCGGGGTCGTGTGCCTGTGGCCGGTCTGGGGGTGGGCGTGGGGCACACGACTCTGCTGCGACGGCGGATCGCGGCGCCGTGGCCGCGCGGGGGGCTGCGCGGTGGTGGGTCGTGTGCCTGTGGCCGGTCTGGGGCTGGTTGTGGGGCACACGACCCGGCTGCGACGGCTGACTGCGGCGCGGTGGCCCCTCGGTGGCCGCGCTGGGCCGCGCGGGGCGGGGTCGTGTGCCGCGGCCGGTCTGGGGCTGGTCGTGAGGCACACGACTCTGCAGCGACGGCTCACTGCTGCGACGGCTGACCCGCGACGGCTCCAGCGCAGCGCCGCCGGCGGCAGGTCAGGGCTCGAGGGTCGCCGGGAGGGTGGCGTAGCCGCGCAGGATCCGGGTCGGACGGCGGCGCGCGCCGGGCTCGAGGCGCAGGTCGGGGTAGCGCTCGAACAGCGAGCGCAGCCCCACCTCGCCCTCCATCCGGGCCAGGGCCGCGCCGAGGCAGTAGTGCCGCCCGGAGGAGAACGACACGTGGTCGCCGGCGTTGGCGCGCGCGACGTCGAACCGGTGGGGGTCGGCGAAGACCTCGGGGTCGCGGTTGGCCCCGGCGAGCAGGGTGGTGACCAGCATGCCCCGGGCGACCGGGGTGCCGGCGATCTCGGTGTCGCGGGTCACGACCCGTCCGGTGAGCAGCACCGGCGGGTCGTGGCGCAGCACCTCGTCGACGGCGTTGGGCCACAGCTCGGGCTGCTCGCGCAGCAGGGTGAGCTGGTCGGGGTGCTCGTGGAGCAGGGCGATGCCGTTGCCGAGCAGGTTGACGGTGGTCTCGAAGCCGGCGGCGAGCACCAGCCCGACGGTGGCCTTGAGCTCGGCGTCGGTGAGCCCGCCGTCGTCGTCGCGGGCGGCGACCAGCTGGCTGAGCAGGTCGTCGCCGGGGTCGCGGCGGACGGCGTCGATGTGCTCGGTGAGCCAGGCCTCGAACTCCGCCAGCGCCGCCTCCATGGCGTGGAACCCCCGCCAGCCCAGCCCCAGGTCGAGGCTCGGTGCCGCTGCGGTGCCGAACCGGAGCACGCGGGTGCGCTCCTCGTGCGGGACCCCGAGGATCTCGGCGATGACGGTGACCGGCAGCAGGCTGCAGTAGGCCTCGACCAGGTCGACGGTGCTCGTCGGCCCACCGGTCCGGTCGAGACCGGCCAGCAGCTCGTCCGCGATCTCCTGGGTGCGCTCGCGCAGCCGCTCGACGGCGCGGACGCTGAACACCCGCGTGACCAGCTTGCGGTAGCGGGTGTGGTCGGGTGGCTCGGTGACCAGCAGCGACGGCGGCGTGAGCGGCCCGAGCGGCGCGGAGCTCATCGCCCACGTGTGCAGCCGCATCAGCAGGCCGGCCGGACCGAGCTCGACCCCGGTGCGCACGTCGTTGCTGGTCAGGACCTCGCGGACCGTCGGCAGCGAGGCGGTGAGGTAGCTGAAGCGGGAGCGGTGCAGCGGACCGTCGGCCCGGATCCGGTCGGCCAGCTCGGGGGGCACCCCGGCCTCGGAGCCCGCGGCCTCGATGACCAGGCTCTCCAGGTCGCCGCGCCGGGCTGCGACGCGCACCGCCGTCCGGGGGAGCGCGTGACCGAGGCCCCAGCGCATCGCGCCACGCAGGGTTGGCGGCACGGGCGTCTCCTGGGGGTGGGCGGCGTCGGGGACCACCGAGGCTAGCAGCGGAGCACCGGGCAGGGCGGGGGTCGTGGGGCCGGCCCGGCGGCGCCCCGGCGGGTGCGAGGATGAGTCATGGCCGTTCGTCCGATGAGTCCCGGAGTCGTCGATGCCCGTCAGCGGGTGGGCGCGTTGCCGCCCCGTCCTGACGTGGTCACGCTGGGTGACCAGGCACTGCCGCTGGTCGGCTCGGCACGCCTCTACGTCTGCGGGATCACCCCCTACGACGTGACCCACCTCGGGCACGCCTCGACGTTCGTGTGGGCCGACGCGCTGGCCGCGGTGCTGGAGGCCACCGGGGTGGTGGCCCGGACCTGCCGCAACATCACCGACGTCGACGACGTGCTCACCAGCGCGGCGAAGGCCCGGGGGAACTACTTCGACGAGCTCGCGCTGCGCCAGGAGGCGTTGTTCGAGCAGAGCATGACCGCCCTGCGGGTCGCGACTCCTCACGACGAGCCGCGGGCCAGGCACCACGTGGCGGCGGTCCAGCAGCTGGCGCAGGCGCTGCTCGACGGCGGCGCGGCCTACGAGCGCGACGGCACGGTCTGGTTCCGCGGCGGCGACGTGTGGCCGACGACGGGTCTCACCCGCGAGCAGGCGCTCGCCCTCTCCGCCGACTACGGCGACCAGCCCGACGACGCCGCCAAGGACGACCCCTTCGACGTCCCGGTGTGGCGGGAGTCCGCCCCCGACGACCCGGCCTGGGCGAGCCCGTGGGGCTGGGGCCGGCCCGGCTGGCACGCCGAGTGCGCGGCGATGGCGATGGCTGTGCACGGCACGACCGTCGACGTGCTGCTCGGCGGGGAGGACCTCGTCTACCCCCACCACGCCTACCAGACGGCGATGGTGGCCGCCGTGTCCGGCCTGCCGACGTTCGCCCGGGCGACGTTGCACGTCGGTGAGGTCGGCATCGACGGCGCGAAGATGGCCAAGTCGACCGGCAACCTCGTGCTGGTGGAGGACGTGCTGACCCACGCGGCCCCGGCCGCGCTGCGGATGCTGCTGCTCAACCGGCGCTACGCCGAGGCCTGGAGCTACGACCCCGCGCTGGTCGACACCGCCCAGGACCAGCTCGAGCGGCTCTACGCCGCCGCCGGCCGTCCCTCGGCCAAGGGCGTCGACCGTGACCTCGCGCTCGCGCCCCTGCGCCAGGACCTCGACGTCCCGGCCGCGCTCGAGCGGGCCTGTGACGAGGGCGGCGAGGTCGCACGGCGGCTGATCACGGTGCTGCGCCTGGGCTGAGCCCGTCCTCCCGGCCCGCGCGGGACCCGCGCCACTGCCGGTACGCCGACCAGGCACCGGTGGACCACAGCGCCCACGCGATCAGGAGCGGCTGGAAGAAGAGCCGGACCAGGCGGGCACGGTCGGTGTCGAGACCGAACGCGTCGGTGCCGGTGAGCCACTGCGAGACGTTGCCCGGGAAGACCGCCACGAGGAACACCGCCACCGCGGCGCCGACCAGGGCGCGGTGGGACCGGAGGACCAGCAGGGCCAGCCCGAGGCCGAGCTCGACCACGCCCGACGCCACCACCACCAGGTCGGCGTCCAGAGGCAGCCACGAGGGCACCTGCGCGAGGAAGTCCGCACGCGCGAAGGTCAGGTGGGCGGTGCCGGCGAGGAGCAGGAAGAGCGCCAGCAGCCAGCGGGCGACGGCGCGGACGAGCATCGTCACAGTCTCGACCATCGGGTGTGAGCTCTCTGCCGGGAGGGCACCGGTGCAGTGCTCGGACGTCGGGACCCCATCCTGGACGTCGTCTTTTGGATCCCCCCGGGGGGTTGCGCTAGCGTGGGCCGCTGCCCGCCCCCAGAGGGCTTCCCCGATCATGCGAAGCGAGCCGATGACCACCACGAACGACACCGCCACGTTGCCGGGTGACCGGCCCGACGACCACCCGGACAGTCCGCCCGCCACCCGCACCGACCGCCGCTCTGACAGCGGCTCCGACACGGGGCTCGAGGGCTACCGCCCCGGTCCGCTCGGGCGCCTCGGCGTCTGGGTGACCGAGCACCGCAAGCTCACCGGAGTCGTGTGGATGCTGCTGGTGGTCGGTCTGGGCATCTTCGCGCCCCGCGTCGAGGCGGAGCTCTCCGGCGCCGGCTGGCAGGCCGACGGCTCGGAGTCCGTCGCGGTCCGTGAGGCCGGGATCGAGAAGTTCGGCGGCAACGCGTCGTCCGCGATCCAGGTCGTCGTCCACAGCGACGACGGCCCGGTGACCAAGGGCGAGGGTGCCAAGGTGCTGGCCGAGGCCGCCCGGATCCTGGACGCCGACCCGCGGGTCGCCCAGGTGTTCCCGCCGCAGCCCGGTGCCTCCATCAGCGCCGACGGCAGCACCGCGGTGCTGCTGGCCGGCGCCGGCGCCGACACCAACGAGATGGTGCGGGTCGCCGACGACCTGAAGGCGCCGCTGGAGGACCTCTCGACCGGCGGGATCGAGGTCAACCCCACCGGTTCCTCCCTGCTGTGGTCCGACTTCAACGAGGCCAACCTCGACGCGATGCTCAAGTCCGAGATGTTCTCGTGGCCGGTGACGCTGGCGATCCTGGTCCTGGCGTTCGGTGCCCTGGTCGCGGCCGGGCTCCCGCTGCTGCTGACGCTGTCGGGGCTGGTCGCCTCGGCGGGCTCCCTGGTGCTCATCAACCAGCTCGTCCCGGTCTCCATCTGGGCGATGAACTTCGCGATGATGTTCGCGCTGGCGCTCGGGATCGACTACGCGCTCTTCCTCGTCGTGCGCTACCGCGCCTCCCGGATGGGCAGCGGCAACTCACGCACCCACGCCGTCGCGGAGATGATGGACACCGCCGGCAAGGCGGTGCTGCTCTCGGGTCTCACGGTGCTGATCTCGCTCTCGGCCGTGATGCTGGTGCCCTCGCCGTCGTTCCGCTCGATGGCCGGCGGGATCATGCTCGCGGTGGTCTTCGTGCTGGGCGCCACCCTCACGCTGCTGCCGTTGGTGCTCTTCAAGCTCGACCACAAGATCAACAGGCTCGCCCTGCCCTGGGTGAAGTCCGGTGAGCACCGCTCTCGCCAAGTTCGCTGCGTGGGGTGAGCTGCTGTGGCGTCGCCCGCTGGCCTTCGGTCTCGGCGCGGTCGTCGTGCTCATCGCGCTGGCGGTCCCGGTGTTCGGTCTGCAGACCGCGATGCCCTCGATCGCCGTGCTGCCCGACGACGCCAGCGCCCGGGTCGGCTACGACCAGGTCAAGGAGTCCTTCGGCGAGGGCGCGCCCGGCACGCTCCAGGTCGTCGTCGACACCGAGGACGCCACCAGCACCATCCGGACCCTCGGCATGGACCCCGGCATCATCGCGACGATGTCGCCCCAGCCCGCCGACGACGGCAGCGACACGGTGCTGGTCCAGGCCATGCCCACCGTCGACGCCTCCGACCCGGAGCTGTCCGACACCGTCGACCGGCTGCGCGGCGACCTGCCCGACTCGGCGCTCGTCGGTGGTGCGGCGGTCGAGAACATCGACCTGAAGTCGCAGCTCGACGAGTCGACACCGCTGGTGATCGGCGTGATCCTCGCCCTGGGCTTCCTGCTGCTGCTGGTCGCCCTGCAGGCGCCGCTCATCTCGCTGCTCGGCACCCTCGCGAGCCTGCTCTCCACCGCAGCGGCGTTCGGTGTCGCGCGGCTGATCTTCCAGGAGGGCATGGGAGCCGGGTTCTTCGGCTTCGAGTCCCAGGGCTTCCTCGACGCCTGGGCGCCGGTGTTCTTCTTCGCGATGATCTTCGCGATCGCGATGGACTACACGGTCTTCCTGCTGGCCTCGGCCAAGGAGCACTACGAGCACAGCGGTGACCCGCGCGAGGCGATGGTCGGCTCGCTGGCCCACTCCGGCCGGGTCATCTTCGCCGCGGGTGCCGTGATGGTGGCGGTCTTCTTCACCTTCGCGCTCTCCGGCCCGTTGCCGCCCAAGGAGATGGGCATCATCCTGGGTGTGGCCGTGCTCCTCGACGCGTTCCTGGTGCGGCTCGTGCTGCTGCCGGTGATCCTGCGGCTGACCGGCAACGCCGCGTGGTGGAGCCCGTCGTGGTTGCGCCGGGTGCTGCCCAACATCACGTTCTCCCACGGCTGACCAGCCCCGATTCGATCGAAGGAGTCCTTCCATGTGCCGAGCAGTGAAGTGCCGTACCTGCGGCAAGACCACGTGGGCCGGGTGCGGCCAGCACGTCGCCCAGGTGAAGGCCGGCGTCCCCGCCGGTCAGTGGTGCCCGGGCCACGAGCCCGAGCCGTCGTCCGGGGGCTGGTTCTCCCGGGTCTTCGGGCGCTGATCCTCAGCAGGGCAACCGGTCGGCCCGCTCCTCCACGAGGGGAGCGGGCGCGGTCAGCCGCCAGGCCTCGAAGGTGAGCTCGGCGAGCTCGTCGCGCTCGACCCCCTCGAGGTGGACCACCACCCAGCCGAAGGCACCCGCGGTGAACTGCACCTCGAACACCTCGGGCCGCTCGGCGACCAGCGCGAGCTGCTCGGCCAGCGTCTGCTTCAGGCCGACCGTCTGCGTGGGCTCCCACAGGTAGCCGAACGTGTGCCCGCCCACCTGGAACCGGGCGTACCGGTCGAGGTCGTGGCGGGTGACCCCCGGCAGCTGTCCGGCGAGGTCGGCGACGTCGCCGGTGCGGCAGGGCACGGGCGTCAGCGCAGCGGGACGGTGGTGCTCAACGGAGGGCCATCGAGCCGGACAGGTGCGGCTCCCAGCCCAGCGCGCGGTGCTCGGCGATCCGCGCGTCGAGCGCCTCGGCGACGTCGTCTGGCCACGGCGACGTACGCCGCTCGTCCATGTCGACGTGCAGGAAGATCTCCTCCATGACGTAGCTGAGCCGCTGGTGGGTCTCGTCGAGCAGGTAGACGACCGCGTGCACCGCTCGCGCGGCGCGTCCGAGCAGGACCACCCGGACCGAGAGCCGGTCGCCGGTGTGCAGCTCGTGCAGGTAGGTGAGGTGGTGCTCGGCGGAGAAGACGGCCTGACGGTGCGTGCGCGGCCAGCTCGGCAGGATGCCGACGTCGACCAGCGACTCGTCGAGGCCCTCGCTGGCGATGCCGAGGTAGTGGCGGATGTTGAGGTGGCCGTTGAGGTCCTCGAACGGGGCGGGCACGACCTGGTGGCAGAAGCCGGGCAGTGCGGAGAGCTGGTCGTAGGTGGGGTGCGGCATGTGCCGATCCTCTCAGTGCGCGCCACCACGCTGCACGGCTGGTGGAGCCGCCCCCGGTCTGGTGGACTGGCCGGCATGACGAGGGAGGCGACGAGGGATCCGGGTGAGCTCGAGCCGATCGAGACCGTGACGGTCGACGAGCTGCGGGCCGTGCAGACCGAGCGGCTGCGCTGGAGCGTGCGGCACGCCTACGAGCACGTGCCCCACTACCGCTCGGCCCTCGACGCCGTCGGCGTGCACCCCGACGACGTGCGCGAGCTCGCCGACCTCGCGCGGCTGCCGTTCACGACCAAGGCCGACCTGCGGGCGTCGTACCCCTTCGGGATGTTCGCGGTGCCCCGCGAGCAGGTGGCGCGCATCCACGCGTCCAGCGGCACGACGGGACAGCCCACCGTGGTCGGCTACACCGCCGACGACCTCGAGGTCTGGGCGACGGTGATGGCGCGCAGCATCCGGGCGGCGGGGGGCCGGCCGGGCGACCTGCTGCACAACGCCTACGGCTACGGGCTGTTCACCGGCGGGCTCGGTGCGCACGCCGGCGCGGAGAAGCTCGGCTGCACCGTGGTCCCGATCTCCGGGGGGATGACGGAGCGGCAGGTGCGGCTGATCCACGACTTCGGGCCGCGGGTGATCATGGTGACGCCGTCGTACATGCTCGCGATCGTCGACGAGATGCGCCGCCAGGGCCTCGACCCCCGGGCGAGCTCGCTGGAGATCGGGATCTTCGGGGCCGAGCCCTGGACCAACCAGATGCGCGCCGAGATGGAGGAGGTCTGCGGCATCGACGCCGTGGACATCTACGGGCTGTCGGAGGTGATGGGCCCCGGGGTGGCGCAGGAGTGCGTCGACACCAAGGACGGCCTGCACGTCTGGGAGGACCACTTCTACCCCGAGATCATCGACCCCGTGACCGGCGAGGTGCTGCCCGACGGCGAGCGGGGTGAGCTGGTCTTCACCTCGCTCACCAAGCAGGCGACGCCGGTGCTGCGCTACCGCACCCGCGACCTCACCCGGCTGCTCCCCGGCACCGCGCGACCGATGCGGCGGATGGAGAAGGTCACCGGCCGCACCGACGACATGATCATCCTGCGCGGGGTCAACCTCTTCCCGACCCAGATCGAGGAGCTCCTGCTGCCGCTGCCCGAGCTCTCGCCGCACTTCCAGTGCGTGCTGCGCCGCCCGGGCACCCTCGACGAGATGGTCGTGCGCGTCGAGCACGCGGACGGCGTCCCGCTGGCCGCGGGGGCCGACGCCGGTCGCCGTCTGGAGCACCTGGTCAAGAACGGCATCGGCGTGACGATCGAGGTCGAGGTGGTGCCCCCGGGCGGCATCGAGCGCTCGGTGGGCAAGATGCGCCGGATCCTCGACGAGCGCCCTGCGCTGACCCGGCTCGTGTGAACGCGCGAGAGCGTCGACCCGGCTGGTGGGGACGCGTCAGGGCGTCGACCCGGCTCGTCGGACCACGCCGCACGGTGACGGCCGGGCGGGTCGGCGCCCACAGGCGTGACGGCGGGGCGGGTCGGCGGTCCTGAGCGTTCCGGCGGGCCGGGTCAGCGGTGGAGGCCGTCGAAGGCGATCGTCGTGACCGCGGCGGAGACCGTGGCGACGTCGACGGGGCCGTCGGCGCGGTACCACTCGACCAGCGAGTTGACCATGCCGAAGAGCAACCGGCTGACCAGGTCGGGTGAGACGTCGGCCCGGAGCGCCCCCTCGTCGACGGCGGCCTGCACCAGCTCTGCGAGCCGGGCGTCGATCCAGCGACGCTGCGACAGCGCGGCGAGCTCGACCTCGCTGTTGCCGCGCACGCGCAGCAGCAGGGTGACCGCGGGCTGGTGGGCGATCAGCACCTCGACGCTGCGCTGCACCACCGCGCGCAGCCGGTCGTACGCCGGACCGTCGCCGTCGGTGGCCGCCCGCACCACCGCGACCAGCTCGCCGAGCGCCTCCTCGAGCGCCTGCGCCAACAGCTGCTCCTTGCCGGCCACGTGGTGGTAGATCGCCGACTTGCCGACGCCGAGCTCGCGGGCCAGGTCGCCCATGCTGGTGGCGTCGTAGCCCTGGCGGTTGAAGACGTCGATCGCGCGCCGCAGCACGGTCTCCTGGTCGTAGCCGGGACGGCCCCGCCGGGCCGGGGGTGCCGCCTCGGCCGGGTCGCTCATGCCGCCCACGATCTCACGCCGGTCGGCGCCCGAGCCGCGCCGCGAGGTCACGACCCAGCGCGCGTCCCGACAGCCAGGCGGTCTCGACCCGCGGCGGGTCGCCCCAGCCGTCGCCGCACACCCCCAGCAGCCGGTCGCTGAGCAGGTGGGTCGCGACCCGCTCGCCGGTGGGCCGGGCCAGCGACCAGCGGTGCACGTGGGTGCCGGTCGGCGCGGGCAGGTCGAGCAGCCGACGCAGGGCGGCGAGCAGCGGCCGTTCGGCCTCGGCCGGCTCGAGCAGGTGCGCGGAGGCGCGGGCCGGCGTGGAGTGGGCGACCAGCACGGGGGCGTCGTCACCGCGTCGGCGTCCGTCGTCGGCGATCCAGCCGAGATCGGGGTCGCCGTTGACGAACGCGCCGTGGAAGGTGCCGTCGGGGGAGACGTCGTCCCAGGTGCGGGCCGGCCACCAGGCGGCCAGCGCGATCACCGGCTCGGAGGTCCGGTCGAGCGCGCGGGCCTCCTCGCGCAGCCCCGGCCCGAGCAGGCGCAGCGCCTGCGCGTCGGGCATCGCCAGGACGACGGCCGCAGCCGGCGTCCCGTCGACGGTGAGTCGTCCTTCGGTGTGGTCGACGGCGGTCACGATCGCCTCCTCGACCCGGCCGCCGGCCCGGCCGACCCCGTCGGCCAGGTCCTCGACCAGGCTGCGCAGCCCGCCTGCAGCGCCCCACCGCATCGGTCCCGCCTTGGCGCTCGGGGCGGCGTCGGGCTCGAGCACGGTGAAGGTGTCGGTCCAGGGCCGCGCCAGGCCCCGGCCCCGCCAGTCGTCGACGAGCGCCGCGAAGGCGTCGTCCGAGGCGGTCAGGTACGACGCCCCCAGGTCGGTCGGGCGCGCCGGGTCACCGAGCCGACGTCCGCCGAGCCGGCCACCCACCCGCCGTCCGCGGTCGACGAGCCGCACCGGCACGCCCGCCTCGGCCAGCACCTGCGCACAGGCCACGCCGGCGATGCCCGCCCCCACCACCACCACGTCGTCCATGTCGTCCACGCCGCCCACCCTGCCAGGACGCCCCGCATCGGGCCGGGCGGCGCGTGGCGGTGGGTGTGCCACCTCCTGGCGGTCGTGTTCGGTGGCGTGCCCACCGCTGCACAGGTTGCGGGTGGGGGTGGCGGTGGGTGTGCCACCGGCGGCTCGCCGGAAAGGGTGGCGGAGCCACCGCCGACCCGCGGACCGTCCCGGCTCAGACCTGGACGCCGGAGTGCGGCACCGCGGTCGCGGTGGCCTGGTCGCGGCCGCGCAGCGTGACCTCGCCGTGCCGCTGCCAGTGTCGCGCCTCGCCCGCCTCGCCCGCGTCGCCAGCACCCGCAGCCTCGACCGTCGCCCAGGTCGCCAGCACGCGGCCCGGGGCGTCCTTGGAGAGGTCGGTGAGCCGGGCGGCGGAGTTCACGGCGTCGCCGACGACGGTGTACTCGAAGCGGCTCTGGTGCCCGACGTTGCCGGCGACGACCTCCCCGGTGGCCACCCCGATCCCGGCGCCGATCTCCGGCACCTCCTCGGCCAGCCGCGCCGCCATCGCGCGCGCCGCCGACAGGGCGGCCGCGGCGTGGCCGGGCAGGTCGACGGGAGCGCCGAAGATCGCGAGCACCGCGTCGCCGACGAACTTGTTGACCAGCCCCTGGCGCCGGTCGACCTCGTCGACGACCACGGCGAAGAAGCGGTTGAGCATCGCCACGACCTCGGCCGGGGTGTGGTCGGTGGCGAACGACGTGGAGCCGACCAGGTCGACGAAGAGCACCGAGACCACGCGGACCTCGCCGCCGAGCTCGATGTCTCCGACGGACGCCGCCTCGGCGACCTCCTTGCCCACGTGCCGTCCGAACAGGTCGCGCAGGTGCTCGCGCTCCCGCAGGCCGGACACCATCTGGTTGAACCCCGACTGGAGCAGGCCGAGCTCGGTGCCGTCGTAGACGACCACCTCCCCGTCGAGCCGGCCGCGCTCGACGTCGAGCAGCGCGTCGTGCACCGACAGCACCGGCGCGACCACCGCCCGCGCGTTGAGCACCGTGGTGAGCAGGCCGAAGACCAGCACCGCGCCGCTGATCACCAGGCAGATCACGGCGAGCCGGGTGCGGGTCGTCTCGTCGCCGGTCAGCGCCAGGACCGCGGTGACCACCAGCCCGACCACGGGGGCGCCGGTGCCGAGGCACCAGAAGATGACCATCCGGTCGCCGACCCCTGCACCGCGCGGTCGCTCGGTGATCGGCGCGCCGGCGAGCGCCCGCGCCGAGATCGGACGCAGCACGACCTCGGTGAGCAGGAACGCGATCCCGCTGCCGACCAGGCCGGCGATGCCCACGGTGAGCCCCGTGGTGACCGCCCGCTCGGGCTGGATCACGATGGCCAGCAGGGTGAACAGCACGGTGGCGCCCAGCCACAGAGCGCCCTGCAGCTGGGTCAGCCGCAGCGGCACCCGCAGCGCGATCCGACGGTCCTCGTCGTCCGGCTCCCTCCCGCTGGTGGCCCACCGCAGCGCCCGGAGGCTGAGCCTGGTCCCGACGGCCGCGCCCAGCAGCACCGCCACCGCGACGTACGTCGGCACGGCGATCGCCAGCGAGAGCACGGTCGCGCCCGTCGGCGCCGGGGCCGGCACCACGAAGTAGGAGATCACGAAGACCAGCACCGCGCCGACCAGGTTGGTCGAGACCAGCAGGGCGGTGAGCAGCAGCTGCACGCGGATCCGTAGCGCCCGGGGCGTCTGGTCGGTGGGGCCGAGGATCCTGGCCCCGAACGGCGCCAGTCCGCGGCGCCGCCGCCGGGCGTCGCGGAGCCGGGGGCGGGTGGTCACTCCTCGACCACGCGGGCGCCCGCTCGGTGGCGCTGCGCCAGGTCGGCGTAGTACGACGGGTTGGCCTGCACCCAGAGCTCGGCGCCCGTGCCGGCGAGGTCCTTCTTGACCACGGCGGGGGTGCCGGCGGCGAGCACCCCGGGCGGGACCTGCGTGTCGGGGCCGACCAGTGAACCGGCTGCCACCATCGAGCCCTCTCCGAGCCGCGACCCGTCGAGCATCGTGCTGCTGTTGCCCAGCAGGGCGTGCCGCTCGAGCACCGCCCCGTGCACGACGCAGCAGTGCGCCACGGTGGCGCCGGGGCCGATCTCGACGGACTGCTCCGGCCCGGCGTGCAGCACGGAGTTGTCCTGCACGTTGGCACCCTCGCGGACCACGATCGCGCAGATGTCGGCCCGCAGCACCGCGCCGTACCAGACGCTGGCGCCGCTCTCGACGGTCACGTCGCCGATCAGGGTGGCGGTGGGAGCCACGAAGGCGTCGGGGTGGACGGCGGGGCGCTTGCCCTCGAACTCGATCAGGTGCACGCCCCGACGGTAGTGCTCAGACGGCGCCGTCGCCCTCGGTCTCGCCAGTCTCGTCGTCGTCGGCCTCGCCGACGACCAGGCCGCGGCCGATCAGCGGCTTCACCTCGGTGAAGATCTGGTAGAAGGTGCGCAGCCGCAGCACGTCGTCGCCGAGCAGCAGGTCCTCGAAGGGCAGCTCGGCGACGTCGGAGACGAGCCGGTCGGTCACGGACTCCCGGGTCTGGCGCCACACGACGGCCTGGCCGTGGTTGTTGCTGATCGTGCGGTAGGTCAGGTGCTGGAGGAACGAGTCGATGAACCAGATCAGCCGGTAGACGTCGCCCATCCACACCGGCTGGGTCTGCCCGGTGAGGTCACGCACCCGGACGGCGGTGTCGTGGTCGCGCAGCGAGGCGTCGTAGAACGGCGGCCGGACGTCGTCGATCACGATCACCCCGCGCGGCGCGAGGTGCTCGAGCGCGTTGAGCAGGTCGCGCAGGGTCTGGTCGAAGGTGTGCAGCCCGTCGACGAAGATCACGTCGAACAGCTCGTCGTCGCCGACGATCGTGCCGAAGTACTCGTCGCTGGTGACCGGGTGGTACGTCGCGTGGGGGCGCTCGGCGGACGCGGCCTCGTGGTCGAAGAGGAAGTCGGGGTCGACGGCGACCATCTTCGCGGCCCGGACCTTGTGGAAGGTCTGGCCGCGGTTGACGCCGATCTCGAGGTAGCGGGCGTCGTCGAAGCGGCTGAGCAGCCGGGCGACGACCTTGTGGCGCGGGATCAGCGGCGGGCCGCTGGGCTCGGCCGAAGCGGTGTCGGCGGCAGGCGGCTGGGTCACGGCCGTCACCCTGCACCGCGGTCGCGGAGGCGGTCAAGTCGCGGGTCACGTCGCGGGGATGCCGGTATCGGTCCGCCGTCGCGGCCCGGGATGAGAAGATTCCGGCACCATGCTCCCGCTTCTCGGCTCCTCACGCCGCGCCCCGACCCTGTTCGCCACCCTCCTGGCCCTGCTGCTGCCGCTCACCCTGGCCAGCACGCTGTCGGCTGCCCCCGCGCAGGCCGACGACGGCCTGGACCTGTTCTCGCGGGCCGCCCGCGGCGGGGAGGGCATCCCCGGCCTGCCCGCCGAGTGCATCGGCCGCGCCGTGCGCTGCGAGCTCGGCCCCCAGCGTCGCGGAGCCCCGACGGTGGTGCTGTGGGGCGACTCCCACGCCTGGCAGCTGATCCCCGCCGTCAAGGCCGCGATCGGCAAGCGCCGGGTCAACCTGGTCGGCTTCATCTACGGCGGCTGCCCGCCGCTGCACCCCGGGCTCGACACCCAGGCCGAGGTCCGCGCCGCCGGCAACTGCCTCAAGAGCAACCACAAGGCGCTGCGCTACGTGACCAACCAGCACAAGCGTGGTCGCGACGTCCGGGTCGTCCTCGCCGGCGGCTGGGAGCTCTACCGCTACGCCAGCGACCCGCTGCCCCCCGACCAGCCGGGCTGGCGCCAGCACACCGCGCCGAGCATCCAGGGTGCCGCCGCCCTCATGGTCAAGAAGACCCCGCGCCTGTTCCGGGTGCTGGGCAAGAAGGGCGTCCCGACCGACGTCGTCGGCCAGATGCCCACCGTGCCCGCCAACGCCCCGGGCTGCCGCGCCGGTGAGAAGCCCTACTCCTGCTCGTTGCGCCGCGGCGTGGCCCTCGACGACGCCCGGGCCAACCGGGCCTACGTCCAGGGCCTGCGGTCCCGGCTGTCCGGTCCGGCGCGCTACATCGACCCCGCGAGCGGGTTCTGCAGCAGGAAGACGTGCCCCGGCCGGATCGGTGGTGGTCAGAGCGCCTACTACGACGACACCCACATCAGCCCGGAGCTGTCCGCCCGGCTGGGGAGGTTCTTCGCCCCCACCGTCGAGCGGCTGGTCGCGGCCAGCAGGCGCTGAGCGACCCTCAGGCCAGCGCCCGCGCAGCGCCCGCCCGGAGCCGGCGCAGCGCCCGCCGCCCGACCGCTCAGCGCAGCAGCTTCCTCACGCTCGGCTTGATGAAGCGCGCCAGCCGGGTCGTGGTGCGGGTGCTCAGGTGGTACGGGTCGTACCAGGTGGTCACGCCACCCCGCTGCTGCGCGGTGCAGATCCGTGGCTTGCAGACCGCGTCGGAGTAGTCGATCAACCGGGCGTTGCGCGGCAGCCGCTTGACCAGCCGCTTGAGGAAGCCCCGGACCTGGGCCTCCTTGTAGAAGGCGCGGTAGCGCGGGATGTCGCACTCGAACGGCGTCGGGCCGGGGCGGCAGTCGGGGTCGGGCGGGACGGCGATCGGGCCCTGGGAGAGGACGTCGGCACCGATCCGTCGCTTGGCGAGCCAGGTGAACAGCGGCTTGGTGTAGCTCATCACGTAGCTGCGCCGGCGCTTCGCGCTCTCGGCGATCTCCGGGGAGGGGTAGTAGTAGACGCGGTCGAGGTTGGCGCCCCAGAACGAGCCGAGGATGACCCGGACCTTCTTGCCCCGCTTCTTGAGCTTCTCGAGGTAGCGCTGGGCCAGCACGGCGGTCTCGGCGCAGGGCTGCCCGGCCCAGACCCTCATGTCGGGACGTGCCGGCACGCAGCCACCGAAGAGGAAGCCGACCAGGTTGACGTTGCGGCCCTTGATGGCCTCCCGGACGGCGGGCAGCATCATCCACATGTGGGAGTCGCCCCACAGCACCAGCGTGGGGCGGTTGGGCCCGGCCTTGCGCAGGGTGCACTTCATCGGGGTCTTCGGGATCTGCTGGGCCCGGGTCGCGCAGCGCTTGGGCATCGAGGGCCAGTCCTGCGAGCGCGGATCGGTCCCCTCGCGGGCCCCGCCCAGGCCACGTGAGGACGTCGGCGCGGTGGGCTCGAAGAACCAGTCGGGCTCCTCGGCGCCGCGGGTGGAGCGGGCCGCCGGCGCGGTGGTCGTCATGGGCGCCGAGGACACCGCGGTCGCCACCGGGGCGGCCGGACTGGCACCGGCGGTCGGCACGAGGGCGAGCAGCCCGAGACCGACGCTGAGGGCGACGGTGACGACGGCCGCGGTGCGGCGGGGACGTGTGGGGGTGGGGTGACGCATGGGAGAAGATCCTAACGGCGCAGGAGACGTTTCACGGACGGGACGAAGAAGCGCGCCAGCCGGGTCGTGGTCGAGGTGCTCAGGTGGTAGGGGTCGTACCAGGTGTAGGCACCGCCCGGCTGGCGGGCGGCGCAGGTCCGGGGGGAGCAGACCGCGTTGCTGTAGTCGATCAGCCGCGCGCCGCGGGGCAGCCGCTTGATGCCGCGCTGGAGGAAGCCCCGCAGCTCGGCCTGCTTGTAGTAGGCGCGGCTGCGGGGGATGTCGCACTCGAACGGCGTCGGGCCGGGCTGGCAGTCGGGGTCCGGCGGGACGGCGGCAGGACCCTGGAAGAGGACGTCGGTGGGGATGCCCTGGCGGCCCAGCCACCGGAACAACGGCCGGGTGTAGCTCATCACGTAGTCACGCCGGCGCCGCGAGGCGTCCTCGAGCTCGCGGCTCGGGTAGTAGTACACGCGGTGCAGCTGGGCGCCCCAGTAGGAGCCGAGGATGACGCGGATCCGGGCGCCGCGCTTGACCTGCTTGGCCAGGTAGCGGTTGGCCAGGTCGGCGGTCTCGGCGCACGGCTGACCGGCCCAGACCTCCATGTCCGGGCGGGCCGGGACGCAGCCGCCGAAGAGGAAGCCGACCAGGTTCACCTTGCGGCCGGCCAGCGCCTTGCGGATCGCGGGCAGCATCATCCAGAGGTGCGAGTCACCCCACAGGACCAGGGTGGGCCGGTTGCGACCGGCCTTGATCAGGGTGCACTTCATGGGGGTGTGGGGGATCTGTTCCTCCCGGGTCGCGCAGCGCCTCGGCATCGGAGGGAAGTCCTCGGCGCGCGGGTCGTCCTCGTCCTCCTCCTCGTCGCCCGGCAGGCCGGGGATCGGCGGCAGCGTGGGCAGGGCGGACGGCGACGGGTCGGACCCGGCGGGGCTCTGCGCGGTGCTGGGTCCGGGGGCGAGCAGGCCGGCGCCCAGGGAGGCAGCCAGCAGGGCGATGACGAGCCGGCTCAGCGCACGTGCGGAGCGGGGGGATGAGGGGGGAGGCACGAGGGCCGATCCTATCCGCCCAAGGCGGTCCTCCGGGGCGGATGAGAAGATCGCGCACCATGGAGACCACGACCGCCCGCCGGATGCTCACCGGCGACCGGCCCACGGGCAAGCTGCACCTCGGCCACTACGTCGGCTCGATCGAGAACAGGGTGCGCCTCCAGCACGACTACGAGTGCTTCTTCATCATCGCCGACCTCCACATGCTCACGACGAAGTCGTCGCGCGAGGCGATCGACGCGATCGGCGGCCACGCCCGCGACGCCGTCCTCGACATGCTCAGCGCCGGCATCGACCCGGAGGTGGCGACGTTCTACCTCCAGTCCGGTCTCGGCGGCGCGATCCACGAGCTCTACACGCTCTTCCAGAGCCTGATCACCGTGCCGCACCTGCAGCGGCTGCCGAGCCTGAAGGACATGGTCCGCAGCTCGGGCAAGGAGGAGATGCCGTTCGCCCTGCTCGGCTACCCGATCCTCCAGGCCGCCGACATCCTGTGCGTCCGCTCCCAGATCGTGCCGGTCGGCAAGGACAACCTGGCCCACGTCGAGATCACCCGTGAGATCGCCCGCCGCTTCAACCACGAGTACGGCGAGACGCTGCCGGTGCCCGAGGCGCTGGTGGGCGAGGTGCCCACCCTGGTCGGCACCGACGGCCAGGGGAAGATGAGCAAGAGCGTCGGCAACGCCATTCTCCTCAGCGACGACACCGCGACCGTGCGCCGCAAGGTGCGGGGCATGTTCACCGACCCCAACCGGGTCCGCGCCGACGTCCCCGGCGAGACCGAGACCAATCCGGTCTTCGTCTACCACCGAACCTTCAACGACCGGCCCGACGAGGTGGCCGAGCTCACCGCGCGCTACCAGGCGGGCACCGTGGGGGACGTGGAGGTCAAGCAATCGCTCTTCGAGGCACTCGAGCGCTTCCTGGCGCCCGTCCGCGAGCGACGGGCGGAGTTCGAGTCGCGCCCCGGGTACGTCGAGCGGCTGATCGTCGAGGGCACCGAGCGCACCCGGCACGAGGCGGAGCTGACCCTGCGCGAGGTGCGCAAGGCGATGGGACTGGCCGGCTCCTGGAACAGGTTGCGCCGCAAGGCCGAGCGGCACCAGGCCTGAGCGACCGCCCGGACCGGCCCCCGGGCGACCGTCCGCGATCCAGCGGTGTTTCCACGCGCGGGCTGCTCACGCTGCATACTGTCTGCGGGGACGGAGCGGCAAGGACTGGGACCGATCGATGTGGAGACGAGCGTTGAGCGTGGGAGGGCCGTCCACCGACACCATGTCGCGCCCTGAGCCCGACCGCCCCTCGGAGGTGCCGGTCAACCGGCCGACGCGGATGAACTACCGCCCCGACATCGACGGGATCCGCGGCACCGCGGCGATCATGGTGATGGGCTTCCACGCCAAGGTCCCCGGCTTCGAGGGCTCCTACATCGGCCTGGACCTGTTCTTCGTGGTCTCCGGCTTCGTGATCACCAACCTGCTGCTCAACGAGTTCTCCCGCTCCGGCGGCATCAAGTGGGCGGCGTTCTACGCACGTCGCGCCCGGCGCCTGATCCCGGCCAAGGCGACGATGCTGCTCGGCGTCCTGGTGCTCAGCTTCCTGGTGCTGCCCCCCACCGGCTCGCAGCAGGAGACCGCCCGCTCGGCTGCGGCGGCGGCCGGCTTCGTCTCCAACTTCTTCTTCTGGCAGAGCGACACGGTCAGCTACTTCGGCCACCAGCCCGGCACCGGCGTGCTCCTGCACACCTGGTCGCTGTCGGTGGAGGAGCAGTTCTACCTCGCGATGCCGCTGCTGATCGCGGTGTCGTGGCTGCTGGCCAAGGTGCTCAAGCTCGACGTCCGCGGCGTGGCGCTGGTGGTCTCGGTGCTGCTGATCATGAGCAGCGTCTGGCTGGCGATGCAGTGGGCCGACACGCACCCCCAGGCGGCCTACTACCTGCCGATCACCCGCGCCTTCGAGTTCCTGCTCGGGGTCGCGCTGTCGCTGCTGGTGGCCCGGATCGACGTCCCGGCACTGCTGCGACAGGTGATGGGGCTCGCGGGCGCCGCGCTGGTGGTCTACGCCCTGGTCGAGCCGCTGCCGACCGAGGGCTACCCGAGCTACTACGCGCTGGTCCCCGCGATGGGCGCGTTCCTGATGACCTGGGCCGGCTGTGGCAGCCCCACCCTGGTCACCCGCTTCCTGTCGTTCCGGCTGTTCGTGTGGCTGGGGCTGCTGTCCTACGGCTGGTACCTCTGGCACTGGCCGCTGCTGGTGATGGGCGAGTCGGTCAACCTCGCGCCGCCGCCGGTCTGGATGCGGGTCACGCTGGTGATGGTCGCGCTGGGCGTCGCCTACCTCAGCTACCGCTACATCGAGGGCATCTTCTACCACCGCTCGGGGGCCCGGCCGCAGGGCTACAACGGCTCCTGGGGCCCGCTGCGGGTCGTGATGACCGGCGTCGCGTCGATGACCGTGGTCGCCACCCTCGCCGCGACCACGATGCTGGTCGCCGACGACCAGGCGGAGACCACCCGCTGGGAGTCGGTCAGCGAGCAGCTCACCGACTACCCCGAGCTGCCCGAGGAGTGCGTGCCTCCCGGGGCGATCATCCAGCCGGGCCCGATGCTCTGCCGGCTCAACGAGCAGGAGGGCGGCCGCGGCACCGTCGTCATCTGGGGCGACTCCCACGCCTGGATGTACATCCCGGCGCTCGAGAAGGCCGCCGCGGACGCCGACGTCAACCTGGTCGCCTTCAACCAGGGCAGCTGCCCGCCGTTCGACGCCACCGACCTGCCGATCAACAGCTGCGTGCGCGGCAACCAGCTCGCCCTCGACTTCATCGAGAAGCAGGCCGAGAAGGGCCGTCCGCTCAAGGTCATCCTGGGCGCCAGCTGGGAGATCTACTTCCAGGGCAAGCGGATCAACCTGATGATCGCCCGCGGCGGCAACCCGGCCCACGAGCGGTACGTCGACGCGATCACGCCGCTGTTCCAGGCCGGCGGGGCGTCGTTGTTCGACAGGCTGGGCGAGCTCGGCGTCTCCACCGACGTGATCGCCCCGGTCGCGGAGGTCCCGCGCAACGCGCCTCTGTGCGAGGCGCGGCTGCACCTCTACAACTGCGACATCGACGAGGAGGTCTCCATGGCCGCCGACCTGGTGGCCCGGGAGTGGCTCGAGGAGCAGATGGACAAGCTCGCCGGCGAGCCGCGGCTGATCGACGTCAACGAGTCCTTCTGCGACGACAAGTTCTGCCGCGCCGAGGTCGACGGGGTGCTCACCTACTTCGACAACAACCACCTCAGCGCCAGCTTCGCGAAGACCCTCGGCTCCTACTTCGAGGAGAGCGTCGACGACGTCGTCGAGGACGCCGAGGAGGTGGCGAGCCGCAAGGCCGCCCGTCGCGCTGCGCGGACCGGCCTGTCCGGCTAGCCTTCACCCGGGGCCACCCCGCCCCACCAGTCACACCAGTCACACCGTTCGTTCCCCCACCCCCCGGGATGCTCCCCTGATGCGCGCTGCCCTGGCCGCCCTGTCGGTCCTGCTGGTCCTCGCCGGCGTCGCCGTCGTGGTGCACCGCGCGCTGGTGCCTCGCCCGGCGCTCGACCTGACCCCGTCGGCGGCCCCGCCGCCGGCCGCGCCGCCGCCCCGGGAGACCGGCGTGATCGGTGGCGGCCCGCGGGTCGACCCCGACTGGGTCGAGCGGACCGCGCGCCGCGGCGGCCTGCCGTCCACCGCGCTTCGTGCCTACGCGCAGGCGTCGCTGGCGCCGGTCGGTGAGTGCCGGGTCGGGTGGACGACGCTGGCGGCCATCGGCTGGGTGGAGTCGCGGCACGGCACCCTGGGCGGTCGGGGGCTGGGCGCCGACGGCCGCTCGACCACCCCGATCCTGGGCCCGGCCCTCGACGGGACGGGCGGGTTCGCGGCGATCCGGGCGACCCCGGAGGGCACCGTGCTGCACGGCGACCGGGTCTGGGAGCACGCGGTGGGGCCGATGCAGTTCCTGCCGGAGACCTGGGCCGCCTGGGCGGCCGACGGCGACGGCGACGGCACCGCCGACCCGGCCGACCTCGACGACGCCGCTGCCGCCGCCGCCCGCTACCTGTGCGCCGGCGGCCGCGACCTGGCGACGGGAGCCGGCTGGTCGAGCGGCGTGCTGTCCTACAACCGGTCGACGGCGTACGTCGCGGACGTGCGGGCCGCCGCGACGGCCTACGCCGAGCGCACCCGCGGCTGAATCGCGGAACCGAGCCCGCGCCGTGCGGGGGTCGTGCCACGATGACGACCACCATGCGTCTGACCAGCTCCTCCCTCATCCGCTACCTGATCGAGGCCGTGGCCGGGATGCTGGCCGTCGGATTGCTGTCGGCACCGGTGTCGGTGGCGGGCGCGGTGAAGCCCGGCAACGAGCCCAGCAACGACTTCACCCACCTGCCGCGCTCCTGCGCGACCCCGCAGGAGAAGGTGCCGCAGCAGCCGCTGATCTGCTACCTCACGCCGTTCCGGTCCGACCGGCCGACGGTCTTCCTGTGGGGCGACTCGCACGCGTGGATGCAGGTCCCCGCGCTGCGTCGCGCGGCCAAGGGCAAGGACGTCAACCTCGTCACCTCGATCTTCGGCAGCTGCCCCGCGATGGTCCCGGGGCTGACCAGGAGCAACCCCAACCGCTACGGCCGGTGCGGCCTCAACGCCGACCTGGCCTACCGATTCGTGAGGACGATGCGACGACGCTCGCAGCCCCTCAAGGTGATCCTGGCCGGCAACTGGGAGATGTACGAGCGGGCGATCGGGCTGATGGACCAGGGCAAGGGCCCCCGGGGCGGGCACGGCAGCTTCGCCTTCGCGCAGGCCACGATCTTCCGCAAGGGCGGCCCCAAGCTGGCCCGCAAGCTCGCCGAGTGGCGCATCGACGTCGACATCGTGGGGCAGGTCGCCCGGCCCCCGCGGCGTACCGGTCCCTGCGCGGAGGGCACCGACCCCTACCGGTGCGCGTTCCTGCGCCGCAACGCCTTCCTCGACGAGCGCGCCACGATCACCTGGCTCGGCCAGGTCTTCGCGCCGGTGACCCGGCAGGGCATCCGCTACCTCGACCTCAACGAGTACCTGTGCTCGCCCTACCTGTGCCGCGGCCGGATCGACGGGGTCGACACGTACTACGACAACTCCCACCTCACCGCGTCGATGTCGCGGCGGCTGGCGTCGTTCTTCCGGCCCTCGGTCAAGGACGTCGCCCCCGCCGCCCCTGCCCCTGGGGGCGGCGACGGCGGCGACGGCCGGGACGGCGGCGAGGGTGGCACCCCCCGTGGGTGCGAGCTGGTCATCTTCTGCTGACTGCCCGTCGGCGACCGGCCGGACGACTCGCTGGACGACGTGCCGGGCTCAGACGGTGCTGGCCGCGAACGACGCCTCGAGCTGCGCGATCTCGGCCGAGCGGCGCTCCTGCTTGACCGCCCACACGATGCCGGTGATCCAGAGCACGGCGACGGTGGCCGCGATGGCGCCGACGGTGCCGCCGGTGGCGCCGAGGGCCTCGGAGATCGTCTTGGAGTTGGTGAGGATGATCAGCCCGCCGGCCGCGACGCCCAGCACCCGGGCGGCGAGCTTCTTGACCAGCCAGGCGGCGATCGGAGCGGCGACCACGCCACCGGCGAGGAGCGCGCCGGCGTAGGACCACATGATGCCCTGCGAGCCGAGCGCGAGGATGAAGCCGAGCGAGCCGCCGACCGCCACGACGAACTCCGAGGTGTCGATCGAGCCGACGACCTTGCGCGGCTCGAGCCGCCCCGAGGAGAGCAGCGTGGTGGTGCCGACCGGGCCCCAGCCGCCGCCGCCGATGGCGTCGAGGGTGCCGCCGACCAGGCCCATCGGGGCCAGCATCGCGACCGGGGGCCGCGCCTTGAACGTGGGGCGGCGGCCGCCGAGCACGAGGAAGCGGTAGACGACGTAGACGCCGAGGCCGAGCAGGATGCCCGAGACCCACGGCTTGGCGGTGGCGGCGTCGAGGCTGACCAGGAAGGTCGCACCGACGAACGCGCCGACGAACCCGGGCACGGCCAGGATGCCGACCGTGCGCCAGTCGACGTTGCCGAGCTTGTGGTGGGAGAACCCGGAGACCAGCGAGGTGCCGATCTCGGAGAAGTGGACGGCGGCCGACGCGGCGGCCGGGGCGACCCCGGCCGCGAGGAGCAGCGTGGAGGAGGTGACGCCGTACGCCATCCCGAGGGAGCCGTCGATGAGCTGGGCGAGGAGGCCCACGAACCCGAGGACGAGGAGCTTGCGCATGAGGAAGAGCCCTTTCGGCCGGCCGGGGCACCGCTGCGCCCCGGTCCTGTCGATCTAGTGTCACTAATCTAGTGAACTACTAGACATTATTAAGTCACTCGATCCAGCCCTGCAACTCGACGCGCCCGGATGCGGCCACGGAGCCCGCCGGGCCCCCCTAGGATCGGGGGGTGCCGCGTCTCGTCGCCGCCGCGGCGATGGCGGCCCACCTGGCCTTCCTGGCGTTCCTGGTGCTGGGCGGGTTCGTCTCCTGGTGGGTGCCGTGGCTGCTGGTCGCGCACGTCGCGACCGCGCTGTGGGGGGTGGTGATCGTGAGCACGCGCCGGCCGTGCCCGCTGACCGCCGTGGAGAACTGGGGCCGGGAGCGCTCCGGACGCCCCCCGCTCGACGAGCGCGGCTTCATCCCGCACTACCTGGAGGGCCACCTCTACCCACGCAGCTGGGCGCGTGGCGTCGAGGCGGTCGCCGGGGTGCTCGTGCTGGTCTCCTGGGTCGGCTTCGTGCTGCGCTGACGCGTGGACCGCTGAGAGGCGGGGTCGGGGCCGGGTCGTGTGCCCCACACCGGCCTCTGGCTGGTTCTGGGCCACACAACCCTCCCCACCGCCTCGACGAGCGCGTGCCTCACCTGACGGTGGGCGCGTGATGGAATCGCCGCATGGGTGCTGGGGGGCGCGGCTCTGCTCGTCGTCGACGCGGGCGTGCTGCGTCCGAGCCCAGGGGCGCAGGACCTGCGGCCGTCGTGGGTGCAGGGACGGGAGCTCTCGGCCGCTCCCTCGGCGCGGTGCGGGCGGTCATGGGCAACCGCAACCTGCGCCTGGTGCAGCTCGCGCTGCTGACCTCGCTCGTCGGCGACGGTGCGTACTTCATCGCCGTCACCGTCTGGGCCTACGGCCAGGGTGGAGCGCAGGCCGTCGGGCTGTTCACCGCAGCCTTCATGACCGCGTCCGCGGTGCTGGCGCCCGTCGGTGGGGCGGTCGCCGACCGCTTCTCACGCCGCGCCACCATGCTGGCCTGCGACGGCGCCCGGATCGTCCTCGTCACCTCGGCCGCCGTCTGCCTGACGACGTCCGCCCCGATGGCCGTCTACGTGCTGACGGTCCTGGCGGGGGTCCTCAACGTGCCGTTCCGCGCGGCCCAGCGGGCGTGGATGCCGTCCTTGGCCCGAACGCCCGGGGAGCTCACCGCCGCGAACGCGGCGAGCAGCATCCTCGAGAGCCTGTCGGTCTTCGTCGGCCCGGCGCTCGGCGGCCTCCTGCTCGTCGTGGCGGACGTCGGCACGGTCTTCTGGTTCAACGTCGCCACGTTCGCGGTGTCGAGCGTCCTCGTGCTCTGGGTGCGGCAACCACGCACGCACCCGGACGACGGTGCCGTGGGCAGCCAGCGGTCCCCCGTGCGGCTGGTCGCGGGGTTCCGCCTCCTCGGCGCCGACGCCGACCTGCGCAACGTCACCGGCCAGGTCGCGGCGCAGACGTTCGTCGGCGGCGCCGCCCGGGTGTTCCTGGTGGTCGTGGCGGTCGAGATCATGGACACCGGAGCGCGGGGGGTCGGCCTGCTGGAGGCGGTCATCGGTGTCGGGGCGATCACGGGCGGGGTCCTCGCGCTCGCGCGCGTCGAGCGCAATCGGCTCGGCCGTGACCTGACCGTCGGTGTCGTGCTCTGGTCGGCGCCGCTCGGCCTGGTCGCGCTGTGGCCCCACCCGGCCACCGTGGTGCTCGCACTCGTCCTGCTCGGCGTCG
Source organism: uncultured Actinomycetota bacterium (assembly GCA_963834285.1). Lineage (GTDB taxonomy): Bacteria > Actinomycetota > Actinomycetes > Propionibacteriales > Nocardioidaceae > Nocardioides. The sequence continues at coordinate 72,328 of CAWIAZ010000003.1, forward strand.
CCAACCCGCTCGTCGACGTCAGCATCGACACCATCGTCATGCGGATGACGCCGGACCACACCATGGCCCGAGCCTTCACCGCGCTGGACACCTGCTACATCGCGACGAAGGCGCTCGGCGCCCTGGCGACCCCGCTCCTGCTGCACCTGGTCGGTCTGCGATGGACGTTGGTCGCCGTCGGGCTCCCGGCCCTGGCGATCGCGCTCGCCAGCCGGCGGCGGATGGTGCGCCTCGACGCGCGCCTGGTCCCCCCGCCGGGCCTCTCCCTGCTGCGGGGCATCCCCTGGTTCGCCCTGCTGACGCCGTTCACCGCTCGAGTCGCTGGCGCGGGGGCTGAGCAAGGTGCAGCTGCCCGACGGGGCCGAGGTCCTCACCGAGGGCGAGGAGGGCGACGCCTTCTACGTCATCGAGGTCGGAGCGGTCGTCGTGACCCAGGAGGGACGACTCCTGCGCGAGCAGGGTCCCGGCGACTACTTCGGCGAGATCGCCCTGCTGGAGCAGGTGCCCCGGACCGCGACCGTCACCGCCACCTCCGACCTCGTGCTGCGCTCCCTCGACCGGGCGGTGTTCCTGGAGGCGCTCTCGCGAGAGGGCCTCGGCATGGTTCGTGACGTCGCCTCCGCTCGGCTTCGGCACCGGGGTGACGAGAGCACCGCCTGAGCTCGGGAACAGAACCCCGAAGCACTGCGTTACACCCCATGAGTAAAGTTGAGTTGATCGGACTCAAGTAATTTGTCAGACTCGTCCCGGTGACGCAGGATGGCAGTCGCAGTCCCGCACCACCCCCGTGCTCCGCTCCCACAGCACCCCACAGCAACCCCACAGCAACCCAGCACCCCGCAGTCACACGGAAGGTTCACAGACATGGCACGAGCAGTCGGTATCGACCTCGGCACCACCAACAGCGTGGTCGCCGTCCTCGAGGGCGGCGAGCCCACCGTCATCGCCAACGCCGAGGGTGCTCGCACCACCCCGTCGGTCGTGGCGTTCGCGAAGTCCGGCGAGGTCCTCGTCGGCGAGGTCGCCAAGCGTCAGGCGGTCACCAACGTCGACCGCACCATCCGCTCCGTCAAGCGCCACATGGGCACCGACTGGAAGCAGAAGGTCGACGACAAGGACTTCACCCCCCAGCAGATCAGCGCGTTCGTGCTGCAGAAGCTCAAGCGCGACGCCGAGGCCTACCTCGGCGAGCCCGTCACCGACGCGGTGATCACCGTGCCGGCGTACTTCTCCGACGCCCAGCGCCAGGCCACCAAGGAGGCCGGTGAGATCGCGGGCCTCAACGTCAGCCGCATCGTCAACGAGCCCACCGCGGCCGCGCTGGCCTACGGCCTCGACAAGGGCGACGACCAGACGATCCTCGTCTTCGACCTCGGTGGCGGCACGTTCGACGTGTCCCTGCTGGAGATCGGCGAGGGCGTCGTGGAGGTCAAGGCCACCAGCGGCGACAACCACCTCGGTGGTGACGACTGGGACAACAAGGTCGTCGAGTGGATGGTCACCAAGTTCAAGGGCAACTACGGCGTCGACCTCGGGGCCGACAAGATCGCCAAGCAGCGCCTCCAGGAGGCCGCGGAGAAGGCCAAGATCGAGCTGTCCTCCTCCAGCGAGACCACGATCCACCTGCCCTACATCACGCAGGGCGAGTCGGGTCCGCTCCACTTCGAGGAGAAGCTGACCCGCAGCGAGTTCCAGAAGATGACCAACGACCTGCTCGAGCGCACCCGCGAGCCGTTCAAGAGCGTGCTCAAGGACGGCGGCGTCGCGATCGCCAACATCGACCACGTCGTGCTCGTCGGCGGCTCCACCCGGATGCCCGCCGTCACCGACGTGGTCAAGGAGCTGCTCGGCGGCAAGGAGCCCAACAAGGGCGTCAACCCCGACGAGGTCGTCGCCGTCGGCGCCGCGCTCCAGGCCGGCGTCCTCAAGGGCGAGGTCAAGGACGTGCTGCTGCTCGACGTCACCCCGCTCTCCCTCGGCATCGAGACCAAGGGCGGCGTGATGACCAACCTCATCGAGCGCAACACCACGATCCCGACCAAGCGCTCGGAGATCTTCACCACCGCCGACGACAACCAGCCGTCGGTGGAGATCAAGGTCGCCCAGGGCGAGCGCCAGATGTGGGCCCAGAACCAGCCGCTCGGCAACTTCGAGCTCACCGGCCTGCCCCCGGCTCCCCGCGGCATCCCGAAGATCGAGGTCACCTTCGACATCGACGCCAACGGCATCGTGCACGTCTCCGCGAAGGACCAGGGCTCCGGCAAGGAGCAGTCGATGACGATCTCCGGCGGCTCCGCGCTGAGCAAGGACGAGATCGACCGGATGGTCAAGGAGGCCGAGCAGTACGCCGAGGAGGACGCCCAGCGTCGCGAGGCCGTCGAGGCCCGCAACCAGGGCGACCAGCTCGTCTACTCCACCGAGAAGTTCCTCGAGGAGAACGCCGAGAAGATCCCCGAGGACGTGCAGACCGAGGTCAAGGGCGACCTCGAGGCGCTGAAGACCGTGCTCGAGGACGCCGAGGCGTCCGCCGAGACGATCACCGCCGCGGTCACCAAGCTCGGCGAGTCGAGCCAGAAGATGGGCGCGGCGATGTACGCCGCCGCCGAGGCCGAGTCGGCTGCGGCCGGCGGGGCCACCGGCGCGACGGGCGAGGCCGACGACGACGTCGTCGACGCCGAGATCGTCGACGACGCCCCCGAGGGCGACGCCGGGTCCGAGGGCACCGACGCCGACGAGAGCAAGTGACCGACGAGCACGTCGTCCCCGAGGGGGAGGAGCCGGAGGTGCCCGAGCAGGGCACCGAGGGCTCCTTCCCCGACGCGGCGGCGCAGATGGCTCCCGAGACCGAGGTCGAGGCACCGCTCGAGGGCGAGGTCGTCGACGCGGCACCGTCCGACGGCGAGACGGAGGCCGGAGCAGGGGCCGGGCAGTCCGACGAGCTGGTGCTGGCGCAGATGGCGCTGGCCGAGCGGACCGCGGACCTGCAGCGGCTCCAGGCGGAGTTCGTCAACTACAAGCGGCGGGTCGAGCGTGACCGTGACCTGCTGCGCGAGAACGCGACGTACGCCGCGCTGGCACCGATCATCGAGGTGCTCGACACCATCGACCGCGCCCGTGAGCACGGCCCGCTCGACGGTGGCCTCAAGGCCGTCGCCGAGCAGCTGGAGCGCACGGTCTCGCAGGTGGGGTTGACGAAGTTCGGCGCGCCGGGCGACGCCTTCGACCCGACGGTGCACGAGGCGCTCTCCCACATCGGGGAGGATGCTGAGGTGTCGGTGACCACCTGCAAGGTGATCGCCAAGTCGGGCTACAAGATCGGCACCCGGGTGGTCCGCGCGGCGCAGGTGCTGGTCGTCGACCCGGCCGAGACGGTTGATGCGGCCGGACCGACCGGGCCTACCGAGTGACGGACTGAGCGGAGACGGAGTGAGGGGAAGGGAGGTGCGCGATGGCTGACGAGGGTTTCCGGCCCGACTGGGCCCAGAAGGACTTCTACGCCGTCCTCGGCGTCAAGAAGGACGCCGGCAGCGACGAGATCAAGAAGGCCTACCGCAAGCTGGCGCGCGCCAACCACCCCGACTCCAACCCCGGCGACTCAGCCGACAGCAAGGCCAAGCACGACAAGTTCAAGGCCGTCGCCGAGGCCTACGACGTCGTCGGAGACCCCGAGAAGCGCAAGAAGTACGACGAGATGCGCTCCCTCTACGGCTCCGGCGGGTTCGGTCGCGGTGGCGGCGGCGCCCCGGGCGGCGCGGGGGGCTTCAACCTCGACGACCTGCTGCGCGACCGGGCCGGGGGCGGCGGTGCCGGCTTCGGCGACATGTTCGGCGACCTGTTCGGCGGGCGTGGCCGTCAGCAGGCGCGGCCGCGCCCCACCAAGGGCGCCGACGCCGAGACCACGGCCACCGTCAGCTTCGTCGACGCCCTCGAGGGCGTCACGATCTCGCTGCGGCTCACCTCCGACGCCCCGTGCCAGACGTGCTCGGGCACCGGCGGGAAGCCCGGCACCCGACCGCACATCTGTCCCGAGTGCGAGGGCGCGGGCTTCGTGGTCGCCTCGGTCGGCGGCGCGTTCTCGATGAACGAGACCTGCCCCGCCTGCGGTGGCCGCCAGCTGGTCTACGACGACCCCTGCCCGACCTGCCACGGCAGCGGGCACGGCACGTCCGCGCGCTCGATCCAGGCCCGGATCCCGGCCGGGGTCAAGGACGGCCAGCGGATCCGGCTGCGGGGCAAGGGCGGCGCCGGCGACAGCGGCGGACCTCCGGGCGACCTGTTCGTCACCGTCAAGGTCTCCCCGCACCGGCTGTTCGGCCGCAAGGGCGACAACCTCACGCTCACCGTGCCGATCGGCTTCGACGAGGCCGCCCTCGGCGCGGAGATCAAGATCCCGACGCTGGGCGGCGCCCCGGTGACGCTCAAGCTGCCGCCCGGCACCCCCAACGGTCGCACCTTCCGGGTGCGCGGCAAGGGCGCGCCACGAGCCGACGGCACCACCGGTGACCTGCTGGCCACCGTCGAGGTCCAGGTGCCCGCCCACCTCGACACCGCCGCGCGCGAGGCCGTCGAGGCCTACCGCGCCGCGAGCGCCGCCAAGCCGCTGCGCGCCAACCTCTTCGACTGAGGCGTCCGCGATGAGCCTGCCGATGCCCGGTCTCCCGCCGCCCGACGCGGCGGTCTACGTGATCAGCGTCGCGGCCGAGCTCACCGGCCTGCACCCGCAGACGCTGCGCACCTACGAGCGGATGGGCCTGATCATGCCGGGCCGCACCCGCGGCGGCGGCCGCCGCTACTCCGCGCGCGACCTCGACCGGCTGCGCGAGATCGCCGGCCTCACGGCGTCCGGCATCGGCATCGAGGGGGTACGCCGGATCCTCGACCTCGAGAACCAGGTCACCGCCCTCAGCGCCCGCAACGCCGAGCTCCAGCAGGAGCTCGAGGGCACCCGCGAGGCGCTGCGGCAGGCGATGGCCGTGCGCCGCGCCACGGGCGGGCCCCCCAGCAAGCTCCCGGCGATCCGGCAGCCCGCCCCCGGCCAGTCCCTCGTCGTCTGGCGCCGCACCCGCTGACCCGGCTCGAGTGCACGCTGAGAACTGTCGACCCGGCTCGTGTGAACACCTGGGCCATGCCGACCCGTCCCGGCGTCACGCTGGGACGACGCGCTCTGACGTGACGACGGGGCGGGTCAGCGATCCTGGGCGTGCACACGGGGCGGGTCGGCGTTTTCTCAGGTGCAGCAGAGCCGGGTCAGTAGCCGGAGGGGACGGTGGCGGTGATCGGGGTGCCGTCGGCGCGGCGGGTGCCGGCGGGGTTGGCCGGGACACCCTCGAGCCGGGGACCCTGGTGCTTCAGCGGCACGACGGCCGGCTCTCCGGCGGCGACCGTGACCTCCTCGTCGCGCACGACGAAGCGCAGCGCCTCGTCGCCCTCCTCGACCTCCAGGCACAGCTCGTCGGAGGTCACCGTGACCCGGACGCGGGTGCCGAGCAGCGTGATCCGGTAGGACAGCGAGTCCCAGGTGTCGGGCAGCCGCGGGTCGAGGCACCAGTCGCCGTTGCCGAGGTCGCGGAACCCGCCGAACCCCGAGACCAGCGCGCTCCACACCCCGCCGGTGGACGCGACGTGCACGCCGTCGGCGGTGTTGGAGTGGCGGTCGGCGAGGTCGACGTAGAGGGCGGCGTGGAAGTAGCGCAGGGCCAGGTCGTGGTAGCCGACGTCGGCGGCGACGATCGACTGCACGACCGCGGAGAGCGTGGAGTCGCCCGTGGTGATCGGGTCGTAGTAGTCGAAGTCGGCCTTCTTCTGCGCGGTCGTGAACTCCTCGCCCTGGAGGTAGAGCGCGAGCACGACGTCGGCCTGCTTGAGCACCTGGAACCGGTAGATGACCAGCGGGTGGTAGTTGAGCAGCAGCGGCCGCTTGTCCGAGGGCGTCCGGTCCAGGTCCCACATCTCGCGCTCGAGGAAGTGGGAGTCCTGCGGGTGGATGCCGAGGTGCTCGTCGAAGGGGATCGTCATGGCGTCCGCCGCGCGTGCCCACTCCTCCACCTCGGCGTCGATCAGGCCCACGCGCCGGACCATCGCGTCGTACGCCGGACGGTCCTGCTCGGCCAGCGACTGCACCGCCTGCGCCGCCCGGCGGAGGTTGAAGCGCGCCATCACGTTCGTGTAGAGGTTGTCGTTGACGACGGTCGTGTACTCGTCGGGGCCGGTGACGCCGTGGATGTGGAACGCGCCGGTGTTGTGCTCGTCGCGCCAGAACCCCAGGTCGGCCCAGAGCCGGGCGGTCTCGACGAAGATGTCGATGGCCTGCTGGTGCACGAAGTCGGTGTCGCCGGTGGCGCCGACGTACTGGCTGAGGGCGTAGGCGATGTCGGCGTCGATGTGGTACTGCGCGGTGCCCGCGGCGTAGTACGCCGACGCCTCCGCCCCGTTGATCGTGCGCCACGGGAACAGGGCGCCCTTCTGCGTGCAGCTCGCGGGCCCGCGCTCGGGCCGCGGACAGCAGCGAGTAGCGGAACCGCAGCGCGTTGCGGGCCGCTCCCGGCGTCGTGTACGTGAGGAACGGCATCACGTAGATCTCGGTGTCCCAGAAGTAGTGGCCGCCGTAGCCGGACCCGGTGACGCCCTTGGCCGAGATGCCGGATCCGTCGGCGCGCGCGGAGGCCTGCATCACCGAGAAGAGGTTCCAGCGCACCGCCTGCTGCACCTCCGGCTGGCCCGGGACCTCGACGTCGCTCCGCGTCCAGAAGTCGGCGAGGTACGCCGCCTGCTCGGCGAAGTGGTGGTCGACCCCCTCGTCGGCGACCCGCTCGAGGGTGCGCTCGCAGCGGTCGAGCAGCTCGCGCGGCGGGACGGCGTTGGCGGTGTGGTAGCTGACGGTCTTGGTGAGCGTGATCGTGTGGCCCGGCTCGGCCTGGACCCGGAACGTCGCCTTCGCGAGGTCGTCGCTGCTCTCGACCCAGGTCTTGGTCTCGTCGTCGGTGCGGACCTGGTGGTCGGCAGCCACGCCGATCGTCATCCCGCTGTCGGCGCACCGGAAGCCGAGCGCGACCCGGCCGGTCGCCTCGTCGCACTCGTGGACGTCGGGCACCAGCACCCGGTGGCTGAACTGGGCCGCCTTGCGCGGGTCCATGCCCTGGTCGACCAGCGCCGAGAGCACCTTGGTCTCGCTGGGGCCGTCCTGACGGTTGAGCAGCTGGGAGGAGATCGTCACCGGCGCCGAGGCGTCGAGCAGGGTGACCTCCATCGTCATCACGGCCAGGTGGCGCTGGGTGAAGGAGACCATCCGCCGGGTGACCACCCGCACCCGCTTGCCGCTGGGCGTGCGCCACAGCAGGGTGCGGGTCAGGACGCCGGTGCGCAGGTCGAGGGCGCGCTCGTACTCCTCGAGGTCGGCGGTCGAGACCTGGAGCGGCTCGTCGTCGACGTAGAGCCGGATCACCTTCGCGTCGGGCGCGTTGACGATCGTCTGGCCGATCCGGGCGAACCCGAACGCCTCCTCGGCGTGCTGGATCGGCCAGGTCTCGTGGAAGCCGTTGACGTAGGTGCCGTTGCTGTGGAAGTCGCGGCTCTCCTCGTAGTTGCCGCGCAGCCCGAGGTAGCCGTTGCCGAGGCTGAACAGCGACTCGGTCACCCCGAGGTCGCTGCTGTCGAGGCGGCACTCCACGAGCCGCCACTCGTCGACGGGGAAGCGGGTGCGGTCGAGGGGGTCACCGGGCGGCGGAACGTGGCTCGCGCCTCGGGGGCGCTCGTCCGGGTGCTCGCTCATGCCCGAAACAGTAGGGGGCGACGGCCCCGCTGGTCAGATCCTCGGCTGAACCCGCACCGACCGGCCGGCTCTCCGCACGCCGGTACGACGGCGCTCAGCCCTCCGGGTAGGCCCAGGCGCCGGTCGTGACCGGGAGCCCCTGGCGGCGCAGCTCGGCGACGCCGCGGTTCAGCCCCGCGACGGCGTTGCGCCGGCCCGCGCGCTGCTCCTGACCGCTCTCGACCTCGATGGTCACGGCGGTCGACCCGCCCGCGGCCGCGGCTCCCACCGCCAGCCGCGTCCACTCCAGCGACCCCGACGCGACGGCGAACCAGTCGACGTAGCGGGCGCGGAAGGCGCCGGGCTGCCGGTCCTTGATCGTGAACCGCGACTCGCCGAGGCAGCGGGCCAGCACGTCGAGCGCCTGGTCGGGCGGCCCCTGGACCTGGAGGGTCAGCCGCGGGTGCCACCCCTTCGTGCGCTTCCAGCCGGGGACGTCGTCGCCCGCCGCCGCGGCGCTCACCGGCCGCTCCGGCCCAGGAGCCGGTCCCACTGCTGCTCGGCGGCGGCCCGCTCCTCCTCGACCTCGGCCGGGGCGTCCATCTGCTCGGCCATCCGGGCGATGTTCTGCTGCGAGGTCTCGAGCAGCCGCCGGGCCGCCGGCGACCCGTCGCGGCCGGAGAACACGTCGGCCAGCGTGGTGCGGCCGTCGTCGATGCGGCGCTGCACGTCCTGCCAGTCGTGTCCGAGCCGACCGTCTCGGGCGGCCTCGGCGCGCTGGTCCTGGCTCTCGGCCAGCTCGCGCTCGGACTGGCGCGCCATCGTCTCGAGCGCCTCGATCGTCGAGCGGAGCCGCTCGACGTACGTGTCAGCCATGCCCATGCCGTGGCGTCCGCTCATCGACCCCGGACCGCCGGTCCCGCCGGTCTCGCTCATCCGGGCACCGACGCGCTGTCGGCGGTGCCTTGGAGGATGTCCTCGAGCACGGCCAGCTTGTCCATGATCGAGACCTTCGCCCCGGCGAAGTCCTGGATGGCGGACATGATCGTCTCGAAGATCGAGTAGATCAGCCGCACCTTGCTGAGCACGCCCTGGATGTCGGAGTACGCCGTCACGGCGCCCACGGCCCAGCCGACCACCGGGGTCGCGGCCTGGGCCGCCATCTTCAGCAGCTTGTCGGCGACGAACTTCAGCGCCGCGCCGATGGCGGTGCAGGAGAGCTTGCAGACCGTCGCGAGGGTCTTGACCAGCCCGGAGGCCTCGCCGAACGCGACGCTCAGGCCGAGGCTCCCGCCGGCCACGGTCGTCATCGCCCCGCGGAAGGAGCTGCCGGACAGGCCCTCCCAGGAGTCGGCGGTGCTCGCCACCAGGCCGGCGTGGTTGCGACCCACGGCGAGCAGGGCGTCGCCGGCGTGGCCCCAGGCCTCGGCGCAGCGGTAGATGCCCTGCCAGTCGCCCGCCAGCGGGTGGTAGACGCAGCGGTCGAGGATCGAGAAGCCGATGAACTTCTCCGCGACCCAGTCGATGCCGCCGAGCAGGGCGCCGGCGCTCCAGCGCAGGTCCTGCACGGGGTTGTCGGGGGCCTGGCCGGGCACGAGGTAGGAGGAGGCGTCCTCGACCTCGGTGACCGAGCCGGGGGTGCCCCACTGGCTCACCGCGTCGATCATGGCCCGGGTGTCGCCGATGCTCCCCGTGACGGTGTCGCCGGTCGCCTGGGCCTTCTCCCAGAAGTACGACTCGACGCCGCCGTAGCCGTCGGGGGCGCCGCCTCCGGCGGCGGGCAGGCTCGGGCCCCCCAGATCGGGGTAGCCGCTGGCCGGGCCCTGGGCGCCGAGACGCCCGACCAGCGTGGTGAACGCGTCAGCGACCCGGCTGTCGCTGTCGGCGATGTCGACCGCCGTGTCGCCGACGGACCCGGCGGCGGAGCGGTCGATCTCGCTCAGCACCAGGGCGGCCTCGCGGCCGAGATCGATGGCGGCCTGCGACAGCGGGTCGAACGCGGACAGCAGCACCCCGGTGGAGTCACCGATGTCGGCGTTGCCGACCAGGTAGTCGGCCACGCCCTGCGCGTGGCGCTGCTGCCGCTCGAGGACCTGCTGGCTCAGGGCCAGGGTCTGGTACCGGATGACGATCTCGCTCACGATGCTGCCTTCACTGGGCGCCGAGGTGCTGTGCGAGTTCAGCCTGCCCTCGGGAGGGGGGTCTCAAACCAGCTCGGCCAGGTCGGTCACCACGAGGTGCGCGCCGGCGTCGAGGAGGGCCTGCTCGCCGGCCCCGCGGTCGACGCCGATCACCAGCGGGAAGTCGCCGGCCGCACCGGCGGCGACGCCGCTGGTGGCGTCCTCGACGACCACGGCCGCGTCGCGCGGGACGCCGAGCTCGTCGGCGGCCTCCCAGTAGGTGTCGGGCTCGGGCTTGCCGGCGAGACCGCGCTCGGCGGCCACCCCGCCGTGCACGACGACGGGGAAGAACTCACCCAGGCCCGCCACCTCGAGCACGTCGGGGGCGTTGCGGGAGGAGGAGACGATCGCCATCGGCATCCCGCGCTCGCGCAGGTGCTCGATCAGGGCCACCGACCCGGGGTAGGCCACCACGCCGTCCTGGTGCAGCGCCAGCCCGAACGCCTCGTCCTTGCGGTTGCCCAGGCCGGACACGGTCTCGGCGCTGGTCGGGTCGTCGGGACTGCCCTCCGGCAGCGTGATGCCGCGCGAGGCCAGGAACGAGCGCACCCCGTCGTAGCGGGGCTTGCCGTCGACGTAGTCGAAGTAGTCCTGGTCGGTGTAGGGCTCCTCGATGCCGCGCTCGGCGAGCACGTCGCCGAACATCCGCGCCCACGCGCGCATGTGCACCTCGGCGGTCGGCGTGATCACGCCGTCGAGGTCGAAGAGCACGGCGCCGTAGTCGGCCCAGTCGACAGTCATGGTCCACACCCTAGGGCGGGGGTGCCGACGACGCCGCGTCCCGTGACCCCGGCCACCATCCACCGTTTCCCGTTACTGCCGTTCCTGCAGGCACTACCCTCGGCCCAGGTCCGGGTCGACCGGCGACGGGCCACGGCGAGGAGCGAGACGTGGACGCGGTGCAGCAGTGGTTCACCGACTGGCTGAGCCACGTCGACTGGATCGCCTTCCTCTCGATCCCCGTCTTCACCGGGGTGATCGGCTGGCTGATCAACTGGTCGGGCCTGTGGATGCTGTTCAGCCCCGTCCGCTTCCACGGGGTGACCGTGCCCGGCTTCCGCGAGCTGGCCACGATGCTGCCGCGCAAGCTCCAGGAGGTCCCCGGCGTCCTCCAGGGCGGGATCGGCTGGCAGGGGATCATCCCGGCGCGCGCGGCCAAGATGGGCTCCATCGCCGTCGACAAGGCGATCTCCAAGCTCGGGACGCCGGGGGAGTTCTACCAGCAGCTCGAGCCCGACCAGATCGCCGAGCACATCGTGACCGTCTTCCGCCCGGAGATCCCCGAGCTGGTCGACGACGTGATGAACCGCGAGCACCCGCGGCTGTGGCGCGACCTCCCGCGGCCGGTCAAGGAGGCGGTCTTCGAGCGGGTCCAGGCGCAGCTGCCCGCGGTCGTGGGCCGGGTGACCGACGAGATCGGCATCCACATCGACCAGCTGCTCGACCCCAAGATCATGGTCATCGACCACTTCCAGAAGAACCCCTCGCTCGTGGTGCGGATCTTCCGCGACTTCGGGCAGCGCGAGCTCAACCTGATGGTCGTCTTCGGCTTCGTCTTCGGCTTCCTGCTCGGCATCCCGGTGGCGGTGGTCGACAGCATCGCCCACCAGTGGTGGCTGCTGCCGATCCTGGGCGTCGGCGTCGGCTGGATCACCAACGCCCTGGGGATGTGGTTGATCTTCGAGCCGCCGGAGCCCAAGAAGCTGCTCGGCGTGATCCCCGTGCACGGGCTGTTCCTGCGCCGCCAGGACGAGGCCGCCGAGGTGTACGCCCGGATCATCGCCGAGGACGTGATCACCCTCGAACGGATCGGTGACTTCCTGCTCGACGGCCCCCGCGGCGACCGGACCCGGCAGATGCTCGCCGCCGCCCTCCGCCCGGCGATCGACAAGGCCGCCGGCCCGGCCCGGGGCGCGGTGCGGGTGGCGATGGGGTCGGCCCGCTTCGACACGATCCGGGAGTCGGTGGCCCAGGAGGCCGTGGGGCGCACGATCACGCCGTTCAAGGACCCGGCCTTCTCGGCCCGCCAGGCCGAGAAGATCCGGGTACTGGTGGCCACCAGGACCAAGGAGCTGGCGCCGCGCGACTTCGTGGAGATGATGCGTGCGGCCATCAAGGAGGACGAGTGGATGCTCTACGCGCACGGCGCGATCATGGGCGCCGCCGGCGGCTTCCTGCACGTCGCGATCTTCGGCGTGCAGGGTGGGTGAGGACGGCGTGGGTGCGGTGACCCCCAGTGGTCAGCACCGCGACCCGCACCGGGACCCGCAGCGGAGCCCGGCTGGGGACGAGCCGGGCTCGGCGCTGGAGGCGATCCCGGGGCTGGTCCGGGTGGCGGCGTCGGCGGCGTGGCACACGACCGGCTGGGGGGTGAAGACCTCGGCCCGGGCCTGGTTGCGCGTCGGTCGCGCTGTCGCGCAGCCCGAGGAGGCGGCGGCGCTCGCGCGCGACGCCACCCGGGCGGCCACGGCCGTCGGCGAGCTGGCGCGCTCGGTGTCGGCCGGCGTACCGCTGCCGCGGGCGCTGATGACGGCCGGGGAGACCCTGAGCGGGATCGTCGAGATCCCCGAGGTCGTCAACGGCGTGGTCGTCAGCGCGACGGCGCCACCCCCGCGGGCGTCGCTGCGCGACCGCGGTCAGGACCTGCTGGAGCGCTCCCGCGACGTGTGGAACACCGAGGAGGGGCACCCGGCGTTCGACCGGATCCTCGACGAGCTGGCGCCCGACGAGGCGCGCGTCCTGCTGCTGCTGCTGCGCAGCGGGCCGCAGCCCAGCGTCGACGTCCGGACCGGGGGTCCGGTCGGGCTGATGCACAGCCAGCTGATCGCACCGGGGCTGACGATGATCGGTGCCCGCGCCGGCTGCCGCTACGTCGACCACGTGCCGGCGTACCTGAACAACCTGTTCCGGCTCGGGCTGGTGTGGTTCTCGCGCGAGGCGCTGAAGGACCCGATGCAGTACCAGGTGGTCGAGGCCCAGCCCGACGTGCTCGAGGCGATGCACTCGGTGAAGTTCGCGAAGGTGGTGCGCCGCAGCATCCACCTCACGCCGTTCGGTGAGGACTTCTGCCGCTCCTGCCTGATCGAGGAGGAGGTCGCGGCCGGCGCGGAGTTCCCGGAGCACCAGCTGCCGCCCGAGGCCGACACGGCGGAGCCCCCCTCGCGGTCGTGAGCGACCTCAGGTGTCGGGGCTGTCGGTCGGTGCGAGCGTGGCGACCGGCAGCGCGATCGTGAACACCGCGCCCCCGCCCTCGCCGGGGGCGTAGCCCACCGAGCCGTGCTGCCCCTCGGCCAGCGTGCGGACGACGAAGAGCCCGAGCCCGGTGCCGTGGACCCGGCCGGCGGCGTCGGCGCGCGCGAACTCCGTGAAGAGCCGCTGCTGGAACGCCGGAGGCACCCCGGTGCCGTGGTCGATCACGTCGATGCAGAGCCACCCGTCACGCTCGGCCGGGCGCAGGACCACCTCGATCGGCGGTTCGCCGTACTTGACGGCGTTGCGCAGCAGGTTCGTGAGCATCTGCTCCAGACGCAGCGGGTCGGCGGAGATCCAACGGCCGTCGAGCACGCGCACGGTCGCGTCGAAGTCGTCGCGGACCACCGCGGCCACGACGGCGGCGGGGTCGAGCACCTGGATGTCGAACCGCAGCGTGCCCCGCTGGATCTGCGCCGCGGTGAGCAGGTCGGCGGTGATCCCGTCGAGGAGCCGGGTCTGCCGGGCCACCGAGCGCATCATCCGGAGGCGGTCCTCGACCGCCATGTCCTCCATGTCGACGATGGTCTCGGCGACCCCGGAGAGCACGGTCACGGGTCCGCGGATCTCGTGGGCGGCGGTGGCGATGGCGCGCCGCAGCAGCAGCGCCTCCTCGGGCGCGGCATCGAGGAACAGCATGATCGACTGCCCGGCCCGCCGCTGGTCGACCCGCAGCCGCCCGAGAGGGCCGTCGACGTCGTAGGTGGCCTGCGGGCTGGCGCGGTGGAAGGCCACCAGGGCGGCCAGCCCGGGCGAGACCGTGGCGAGGACGGCGCCGTCGGCGGGGTGGTCGAGGTGCCGACGGGCGACGGGGTTGAGGTGCAGCAGCCGCTGCTCGTCGTCGTCGGCGACCGCGACGACGCCGTACGGCGCCATCGTGACCGACGCGTGCGTCCAGGCGGCGACCTCGGCGAACGCCGGGACCCGGCTGGCGACCGAGCCCGGCCCGGGCTGGGGAGGTGCCGGCGCGGACGGGGGAGTGCGGTCCTCCTGCCGGACCAGGGACAGGGCGCGCGCGGGTCGTGGCGTCTCACCGTCGGTGAGGTCGCGCACGTAGGCCAGGATCTTCTTCAGCGGCGCACCCTTCTGGACGTACCCGTCGGCCCCGGCCGCCACCGCGCGGGCGGCCATCTGCTGCGCACCGAAGCCCGACAGCACGACGATGACGGCGGTGGGGCAGTGCTCCCGGATGCCGGGGAGGGCCTCGATGCCGTCCATCACGGGCATCGCCAGGTCGAGCAGGACGACGTCGGGCTGCTGCTTGGCGCAGACCTCGATGCCCTCACGCCCGTCGGCGGCCTCGCCGACCACGTCGAAGCCGCCACGCACCATCGCCAGCCGCATCAGCTCGCGCAGGTCGCGGGTGTCGTCGACGAGGACGACGCGGTGGTGCCGCACGTCGTGGTGCTGGGTGGTCATGACGGGGTGCTCATGGGGGAGGTCCTTCGGGTCGGTCGTGCGGCTGCTCGTGCTCGTGCTCGGCCTCGTGCTCGCCCTCGTGGACGACGGCGGGGGCGCTGCGCAGGAGCTCGATGGAGAAGTGCTCGCTCCCCAGGAGGTCCGTGATGATGTGGCTGGCCGAGCCGATCGACGTCGTCAGGGCCGCGTGGGCGCGGGGCACGTCGTTGAGGTCGAGCGCCAGCTTGGCGACCACCAGCCCCTGCAGCACGCTGTCGTTGAGCTCGAGCGCCTGCTGCTCGCGCTTGCGCAGGTCCTCGAAGAGCTGGGCGCCGCGCATCAGCGAGCCGTAGTTGCGGCGCAGGGTCCAGTAGTAGATGGCCACCAGCAGGCCCACGACGTCCCAGAGGCTCAGCGGCCAGTCCCAGGCCTGCCGCATCGCGAGGCCGCGCTCGTCCGCGATCCCGAGCGACGGCAGCAGCATGTGCACCGCGTGGCTGCCGTGGTGGACCGCGCAGGTGAGGAAGATCGCGGCGGTCGCGGCGCCCAGCGGGTTGGCGCGCAGCTGGTTGCTGCGGGCCAGCGGGATGGCGATGGCCAGCGAGATGAACAGGTAGGCGATGCCGATCCCGGCGTTGCAGACCATGCCGACGTACCAGCTGTAGCCCTCGACCTCGATCATGCGCCGGCTCCGCTCAGGGGCACGAGGGCGAGGACGACGACGCTGGCGGCCGCGGTGGCGGTGGCGGCGCGGTGCCAGAGCAGCGGCGGCGCGACCGCGACCGACGGCGCACGCCGCAGCGCGACGAGGCACGCGACCACCGCCAGCACCTCCCAGGCGGCGCAGACCAGGTCCCAGGCGCCCACCGGCTCCGCGCGCGGCAGCACGCCCGGGAGGCCGACCGTGCGGCTGGCGGCCCAGAGCAGCAGCAGGGCGCCGTTGCCGACGACACCGGCGACCAGCACCCGCGACGAGGGGGCGAGCAGGACCCAGGCGCTCCAGGTCAGCTGGGCCGTCGCGCAGGCCAGGAAGAAGAGCCCGAACGCCGGCAGCGGGCCGAGGTGGGCGGGCGCGATCGCCGCGTGCACCCCGGCGGCGGCGGTGCTGCCGACCAGGGCGAGCGGGAGCCACAGGGTGCGGACCGGGTCGAGCGCCGTGGCCGCGGGCGCGCGGCTGGCGACCGGCGCCAGCGTGGCGAGGTCGCCGGCGTTCGCACGACGGCGCAGCGCCTCGACCCGGCCCTCGTGCTCGGTGCGCACCGGCCGACCGGCGCCGGAGGCGAGTGCCGGGGGCAGCAGCAACGAGGCGAGGCCGACCAGGCCGACGACTACCAGTCCGTAGTGGACGGTGTGCGCCAGCGCGCTCGCCTCGAGGGCGGCCAACGGTGTCTGCGTGATTGCCTTCCCTGCGCCACCCTCCCCGGTGACGCACCTGGCCCCGAGCGTAGGGGCCGAACCCCGCGGAGGATGCGGATCCGGCGGGATCAGCACGGATCGGGACCTATTGAGGGCTTTGGTCCCACCTCCTCGGGCCGCACGCGCATACTACGGAGCCACCACCGGGTGGCGCTCCTCCTCTCGAGAGGCTCCACATGTCCCTCCGCACACCCGCAGCGCGTGTCACCGCCGGTCTCCTCACCGGGCTCGTCGTGCTCGCCCCGACCTCGGCGCACGCCGCCGACCGGGTCACCACGGTGACCAGCATGGACGGGATCGCGGTCCTGGCGTGCAAGGTGCCGACCGACGGTGGCACCACGTGGCGCATCCGCGACCGCGTCCGCAACCAGAGCGACACCGTGGCGTCGGCGACGATGACCGCCTACCGCAAGGGCAACCGCACCCAGCGGACGTGGAAGAGCGGAGACGTGCGCCCGCACACCACCTCGCGGGTCGGTGGCCTCACGATCCCGCGCGGCAAGCCCGGGTGGACGCTGCTCTCGACGGTGACCAACGGCAACGCCGGCAACGGCGACGAGCGCCCGATCGGCAAGATCGGCCGCTGCTGAGCTGACGTCACGCGGCAGAAGTTGAGTGGAACAGACTCAACTTCTGCCGCGTTGCACCTGGTGAGTGGTCACGGCAGGCTCGACCACCGTGTTCGGTCCCAGGCAGATCCCAGGAGCAGACCATGAGCCAGTTCGGTGCTGACAAGTTCACGACCCGCAGCCGGGAGGCGATCGAGGCCGCCCAGCTCTCCGCGACGACCGCCGGCCACAGCGCCACCGAGCCGCTGCACCTGCTGGTGGCCCTCCTGGACCAGGAGGAGGGCACGGCCCGGACGATGGTCACCAAGGCCGGCGTCGACGCCGCCGCGCTCACCGCGCAGGCACGGTCCGCGCTCGCCGCGCTGCCCCGGGCCAGCGGCAGCACCGTGCAGCAGCCCGCCGCCTCCGCGGCCCTGACCCGGGTGCTCGCCGGCGGGCTCGACCTCGCCGCCTCGCTCAAGGACGACTACGTCGCCACCGAGCACCTGCTGATCGCCCTGGCCGGCACCGAGAGCAGCGCGCAGAAGCTGCTCACCGACGCCGGGCTGAGCGAGTCCGGTCTGCGGGAGGGGCTGACGGCCGTCCGCGGCAACCGCCGGGTGACCAGCCAGGACGCCGAGTCGACGTACGAGGCGCTCGAGAAGTACTCCGTCGACCTCACGGCGTCGGCCTCCGAGGGCCGGCTCGACCCGGTCATCGGCCGCGACGCCGAGATCCGGCGCGTCGTGCAGGTGCTGAGCCGGCGCACGAAGAACAACCCGGTGCTGATCGGCGAGCCCGGCGTCGGCAAGACCGCCGTCGTCGAGGGCCTCGCCCAGCGCGTGGTCGCCGGCGACGTCCCCGACTCGCTGAAGGGCCGCCGGGTGCTCAGCCTCGACCTGGCGGCGATGGTGGCGGGGGCGAAGTACCGCGGTGAGTTCGAGGAGCGGCTCAAGGCCGTCCTCGAGGAGATCAAGGACGCCGGCGGGCAGATCATCACGTTCATCGACGAGCTGCACACCGTGGTCGGCGCGGGCGCCGGCGGCGACTCCGCGATGGACGCCGGCAACATGCTCAAGCCGATGCTGGCCCGCGGCGAGCTGCACATGATCGGCGCCACCACGCTCGACGAGTACCGCGAGCGGATCGAGAAGGACCCCGCGCTGGAGCGCCGCTTCCAGCAGGTCTTCGTCGGTGAGCCCAGCGTCGAGGACACCGTGCAGATCCTGCGCGGCATCCAGGAGAAGTACGAGGCCCACCACGGCGTCCGGATCACCGACGCCGCGCTGGTCGCGGCCGCCACCCTCTCCGACCGCTACATCCCCGGCCGCCAGCTGCCCGACAAGGCGATCGACCTCGTCGACGAGGCCGCGTCGCGGCTGCGGATGGAGATCGAGTCGTCGCCCGAGGAGATCGACCAGCTCCGCCGCTCGGTCGACCGGCTGCGGATGGAGGAGTTCGCGCTGGAGCGCGAGAGCGACGACGCCTCGGCGGAGCGGCTGACCGCGCTGCGCGCCGACCTCGCCGACCGCGAGGAGGAGCTGCGCGGGCTCGAGGCGCGGTGGGAGCAGGAGAAGTCGTCGCTGGAGGGCGAGGGCGAGCTGCGGCGCGCGCTCGACCACCTGCGCACCGAGGCCGACAAGCACCTGCGCGAGGGCAACCTCGAGGCCGCGAGCAAGATCCAGTACGAGTCGATCCCCGAGCTCGAGAAGCGGATCGCGAGCGTCGAGCAGGCGGAGAAGACCGACTACGTGCCGCTGGTCGGCGAGGAGGTCGGCGCCGAGCAGGTCGCGGAGGTCGTCGAGGCCTGGACCGGCATCCCCACCGGCCGGATGCTCGAGGGCGAGACCGCCAAGCTGCTGCGGATGGAGGAGGTCATCGGCGAGCGGCTGGTCGGGCAGCCCGACGCCGTCCGCGCGGTGAGCGACGCCGTCCGCCGCTCGCGGGCCGGCATCGCCGACCCCGACCGGCCCACGGGGTCGTTCCTCTTCCTCGGCCCGACCGGCACCGGCAAGACCGAGCTGGCCAAGTCGCTCGCCGACTTCCTGTTCGACGACGAGCGCGCGATCGTCCGGATCGACATGAGCGAGTACTCCGAGAAGCACGCCGTCTCGCGGCTGGTCGGAGCGCCTCCCGGCTACGTCGGCTACGACGAGGGCGGCCAGCTCACGGAGGCGGTGCGCCGCCGGCCGTACTCGGTCGTGCTGCTCGACGAGGTCGAGAAGGCCCACCCCGAGGTCTTCGACATCCTGCTGCAGGTGCTCGACGACGGCCGGCTCACCGACGGCCAGGGCCGCACCGTCGACTTCCGCAACACGATCCTGATCCTCACCAGCAACCTCGGCTCGCACTACCTCGTCGACCCGACGCTGGACCCCGAGAAGAAGCGCGACTCGGTGCTGGCGCTGGTGCGGTCGAGCTTCAAGCCGGAGTTCCTCAACCGGCTCGACGAGATCGTGCTGTTCGAGGCGCTCAGCATGGCCGACCTGACCCACATCGTCGACCTCCAGCTCGGGCTGCTCGAGACGCGGCTGGCCGTGCGCCGGGTGCGGATCGAGGTCACCGACGCGGCCCGGACCTGGCTGGCCGAGACCGGCTACGACCCGGCGTACGGCGCCCGGCCGCTGCGCCGGCTGATCCAGACCTCCATCGGCGACCCGCTCGCCCGGCTGCTCATCGCCGGCGAGGTCACCGACGGCGGGTTGGTCTCCGTCGACGTCGGGCCCGACGGGCTGAGCCTCGCCACCGCGGCCGGGTGACGGTGCCGGGGGCCTGAGCCGCCGTGGGGGCGCGGGGGCCGGTCTGCTGGAAATGAGCGGATGCCCCCGAACCCCGCCGGCCCCCCTCGGCCCCGCCAGGCGACCTTCGCCGGCTGGGTGATCGTGATCGGCTCGGTGCTGGTCGTCATCTCGGCGTTCGAGCGGGTCTCGGGGCTGTCCAGCCTGGAGACCCAGGAGTCGATCCGCGAGTTCCTGGCCGAGCCTCCGGGCGATGGCCTGGGGCTGAGCTTCGACGCCGCCCGCGAGACCCTGCGGGTGCTGGCCCTGGTCGCCGGCGCGGCCGGCGTCGCCTCGGCGATCCTCGGCGGTTACGCGCTGATGCGGTCGTCGGGAGCGCGGCTGGGGCTGAGCGTGCTGGCGCTGCCGCTGCTGGTCGGTGGGCTGGCGGTCAGCGGGCTGGTCAGCGCCCTGGTGATCGCCGGCGTGGTGATGCTGTGGCTGCAGCCCGCGACGAGCTGGTTCGCCGGGGTCGCTCCGCCCGAGCCGCGCACCCGGACGCCGAGGGCCGGCTCCGGCTCCCCGTCCACGTCGGTGCCTGGCCCGGCGCCGGAGGTCGGGGCCGAGCCCCGGCCGGACGCCGAGACCCCCGGGTCGTGGCCGGCGCCGGTGGCCGGTCCGGCGCCGGGGACCGGCCAGGCGCAGCCGCCCGGGATGGCGTGGCCACCGGCGGCGACGGACCCCGCCGACGATGCCGGGCCCGCCGGCCCTGCCGGCCCCGCGTCGGCCACGGTCGCCTGGCCGGCGACGTCCACCGGCCTCTCCCGGCCCTCGGAGGAGACGCGGCCCTCGGCCGTCTTCGCCGCCTGCCTGGTCACCTGGATCACGTCCGGCCTGATCGCGCTCGGGCTGGCCCTGACCGCGCTGGTGCTGCTGGCGATGCCGGGTGCGGTCTTCGACGAGCTGCAGCGCCAGGACCCGGAGCTGCTCGCCAGCAGCGGGGCCGACGAGGGCCAGCTGCGCGTGCTCACGCTGGTCGGGTGCGCGCTGGCGCTCGCCTGGTGCGCGAGCGCGGTCGTGGTCGCGATCGGCGTCTTCCGGGGCCGCCGCTGGGGGTGGGTCGGGCTCGTGGTCTCGGGCGTGCTGTGCGCGGTCGTCTCGCTGGTGCTGATGGCCGGCAGCCTCGCGCTGGCCGTGCCGCTGGTGGCGAGCGCCACCACGACGGGGCTGCTGCTGCGCAGCGAGTCCCGCGCCTGGTGTCGCCGACGTCCGAAGTCTCGTGGTTCAGTGTCGCCATGAGCGATCCCACCAACCCGCCCCCCGGCGACAACCCTTACGGCCAGCCCCAGCAGCAGCCGGGCTTCGGAGCCAGCCCGGAGCAGCCCTACGGCCAGCAGCCCGAGCAGCCGGCGTACGGCCAGCCACCGGCGTACGGCCAGCCGCCGGCGTACGGCCAGCCGGCGGGCCAGTCCGCGTACGGTCAGCCGGCGTACGGCACCCCGGGCTACGGCGCCTCCGACCCCGACAAGCGCCCCGGCACCGTCCTCGCGGCCAGCCTGATCACGATCATCTTCTCGGGGCTCGGGCTGGTGTTCTTCGGGCTGATCACGATCGTGCTGGCGGTCGCGCGGGGCGAGATCATCGACGAGATGGAGAAGCAGCTCGAGGGCCAGGCGGCGTTCGACGACTTCAGCGCCAACGACCTCGCCAACCTGCTGGTCGTCGTGTTCGCGGTCTTCGCCCTGTGGTGCCTGATCGCGATCGTGACCGCGGTGCTGGCCATGCGCGGCAAGAACTGGGCCCGCATCGTCACCGTGGTCTCGGCGGCCGTGGCCGCGGTGATCAGCCTGCTCGGCATCACCTCCGGCATCAGCGCGCTGACCCTGATCGCCGCGGTCGCCGCGATCATCCTCTACTTCACCGGCGGTGCCGGCGACTGGTACAAGCGCCAGGGGTCCCCGGCGACCCTGCCCACGGGCACGACCCAGCCCTGGGGCTAGGCCCGGAATCAGGCCCGGAATCAGGCCCGGAATCAGGCCCGGAGATCGGCCTCGGCGAGCCGCCGCGGGCCGTCCTCGATCACGTCGCGGCTGCTTGCAGAACGCCCACCGGACCAGGTGGCGCCGGCGGCTCGGCGGCGGTCGGAGTCGTAGAAGCCCTGGGTCGGGATCGCGACCACGCCGGCCCGCTCGGGCAGGGCCAGGCAGAACGCCAGGCCGTCCTCCCAGCCGAGGTCGCGCGACGTCGCGTGCTGGCGAAGTAGGTGCCCTGCGGGACGACGGCGGCGAGGCCGACCTCGGCGCAGCCCGGCGCACGAGCAGGTCGCGCCGCTCCTGCAGGTCGCCGGCCAGCGCGGGCGGGGAAGTCGGGCTCCTCGTCGAGCGCGCAGCGCGACGGCCGGCTGCAGCGGCGAGCCCGGAGGTGAAGGTCAGCCACTGCTTGGCGGCCAGCACGGCGCCGACGAGCTCGGCGCGGTCCGGTGGCCCAGCCGACCTTCCAGCCGGTGAACGAGTAGGACTTCCCGGCGCTCGACAGCGTCAGCGTGCGCTCGAACATGCCGGGCAGGGTCGCGATCGGCACGTGCTCGCGACCGTCGAAGGTGAGGTGCTCGTAGACCTCGTCGGTGATCACGACCAGGTCGTGCTCGATCGCCAGGTCGGCGACCGCCTGCAGCTCGGCGCGGGTGAGCACGGTGCCGGTCGGGTTGTGCGGCGAGTTGAGCAGCACGAAGCGGGTCCGCGGCGTGACCGCCGCCCGCAGCTCGTCGACGTCGAGGCGGAAGTCGGGGCCGCGCAGGGTGACCGGGCGGCGTACGCCGCCGGCCATCTGGATCATCGCGATGTAGGAGTCGTAGTAGGGCTCGAGCACGACGACCTCGTCGCCGGGGTCGACCAGCCCGAGCAGCGCCGCGGCGATGCCCTCGGTGCAGCCCGGTGGTGACGACGACCTGGGTGTCGGGGTCGAGCTCGATCCCGTAGTGGCGCTGCTGGTGCCGGGCGATCGCCTGGCGCAGCGCGGGCACGCCGACGCCGGGGGCGTACTGGTTGGCGCCGCTCTCGAGCGCGCGCACCGCCCCGCGATCACCTCCGGCGGGCCGTCGACGTCCGGGAAGCCCTGGCCGAGGTTGACCGAGCCGGTGCGGACGGCGAGCGCCGACATCTCGCAGAAGATCGTCGGCGGGATGCCGTGGAGCCGTCGGGCCAGTCGTGGGGCGGGCATGCTGCGAGGGTACGGCGGCCGGCGAGCCGCGCGGCGGATAGCCTGCCTGCGTGACCACGACCGACGAGACGCTCGCCGCCGACATCGACGCCTGCTGCCGGCTCACCGGGGAGTTCACCCTCCGCTCCGGCCAGGTGTCCACGGAGTACTTCGACAAGTACCTCTTCGAGGCCGATCCGCTGCTGCTGGCGCGGGTGGCCCGCGAGATGGTCGAGCTGCGTGCCCGACGACACCGAGCTGCTCGGCGGGCTCGAGCTCGGCGGGGTCCCGATCGCGACCTCGGTCAGCAGCCTGACCGGGCTGCCCGACGCTCTTCGTGCGCAAGCAGGCGAAGGAGTACGGCACGGCAAGCTCGCCGAGGGGCCCGACGTCGCCGGGCGAGCGGGTGACGCTCGTCGAGGACGTGATCACCACCGGGCGGCGCCGTGCGCGACGCCACCACGGCGCTGCGCGACGCCGGCGCGATCGTCGAGGTCGTGTGCTGCGCCATCGACCGCAGCCCGGCCGAGCGAGAACCCGCTGGCCGACGTCGGCCTCGAGGTGCGCGCGGTGCTCACCAAGGCCGACCTCGACGCCGCCCGCGCGGCGGTCGGCTAGCCCTCGGTCTTGCTGGCCGGCTCCGGCGCGGAGGCGGGCGCCGCGGCCTCGGGGCGGGAGTGCCGGGCCTGGCGCTTGTGCTTGAGCCACTCGAAGGCGATCGGGATCACCGAGAAGGCCAGGATCACGATGATCGCCTTGTCGATGTTCTCGCCCAGGGTCGGGAACGCCGCGCCGAGGAAGTAGCCCGCGAGCAGGATCGTGAGCACCCAGAGCACCGCGCCCACGAGGCTCCAGAAGGCGAACCGGCGACGGTCCATCCGGGTGACCCCGGCGACCACGGTGATGTAGGTGCGCACGAACGGCACGAAGCGGCCGATGACCAGGGCCTTGCTGCCGTGCTTGTCGAAGAAGGCGCCGGTCTGCTCGAAGTACTTCCGCTTCAGGATCCGGCCGTTGCGCTGGTAGAGCGGTGGCCCGAGGGCCCGGCCTATCTCGTAGCCGGCGACGTTGCCGAGCGATCGCCGCGGTGATGAGCAGGACGCTGGCGATCACCAGCTCGACGGCCTGCCCCGCCGGGGAAGAGCGCGATCTTGCCGCCGGCGATGAAGAGACCGAGCGCGAAGAGCAGGGTGTCACCGGGGAGGAACGGGAAGAACAGGCCGCACTCGACGAAGATGATGAGCAGGCTGATCCAGAGACAGCTCCTGGCCGAAGTTCTCCAGGAGCCAGTTGGGGTCCATCCACTTCATGCCGAGGAGCAGAGGGGCCACCAGCGTGTTCACGCCCCTTACGGTACTGGTCTCGCGAAGGTCCCGCCTCCGGGTTGTCCCCTAGAGTGCCCCGACGTGGACCCACGCGCGCCGTACGACCCGATGCCGCACGGTCCGGCCGAGGTCGGTGTCGGCCCCTGGACGGGCCCCTGGCCCGAGGGCGAGCAGTACGACGCCCGCGCTGCTCGCCGAGGGCGACCGCCGCAACGTCGTCGACCGCTACCGCTACTGGACCCTGGAGGCGATCGTCGCCGACCTCGACACCCGGCGCCACGACTTCCACGTGGCGATCGAGAACTGGCAGCACGACTTCAACATCGGCACGATCGTGCGCACCGCCAACGCCTTCCTGGCCCGCGAGGTGCACATCGTCGGCAACCGGCGCTGGAACCGCCGCGGTGCGATGGTCACCGACCGCTACCAGCACGTGCGCCACCACGCCGCACGGTCGCCGACCTGCGCGAGCACCTCGCCGGCGTAGCCCTGCTCGGCATCGACAACCTGCCCGGCTCGGCTGCACCTGGAGACGATCGACGGTGCCGCGCCGGGTCTGCTTCCTCTTCGGCCAGGAGGGCCCCGGCCTCTCCGACGCCGCCCGCGACGGCCTGCGACGCGACCTTCTCGATCGCCCAGTTCGGCTCCACCCGCTCGATCAACGCCTCGCTCGGCGGCCGCGATCACCATGCACGCCTGGGTCCGCGAGCACGCCGACCTGACCGGCCGACGACGTCTGGCGCGGCTGAGCGGGCGGTCGTGGTGGTTTCGTGGCTCCTCGCTGGCGCTCGTCGCACCTCAACCACCGTGGGCCCTCCGGTGGTTGAGGTGCGAGCGAAGCGAGCCACGAAACCCCGCGGTGACCCTCCGGTGGTTGAGGTGCGAGGGCCGCCAGGCCCGAGCCACGAAACCCCCACCGTTGACCGCGAAAGTCGTGACCAACCCGTGACCTGAACCCCTGTGCACAACCCCGATATCGGGCCCGGAGTGTCGGTGGCCGGTGCTGCAATAGACCCATGACCGCAGCAGCCCCCACCCCCGCCGAGATCCTCCTCGGTGCGCTGCGCGCCAACCGTCACGCCACCACCGACCTCGAGGTCGAACGCCTCGAGCTCACCATCGACTGGGCCGCCGAGCACACCGTGACCGCCGACGGCGACTGGGCCGCCCACCAGGTCGGGGTCTTCGGCGACCGAGCCCTGCCGGTCGCCGGAGAAGGCGCGCCGCTGGTCTCGGAGTTCGCGATCATGGAGTATGCCGCCACCCTCGCCATGAGCACCGATGCGGGCAAGGCCTACGTCGGCAACGCCCTCGAGCTGCGCTACCGGCTGCCGCGGCTCTGGGCGCACACCGTGGCCGGCCGGCTCCCGGTGTGGCGGGCGCTGCGGGTCGCCGAGCACACCTGCTGCCTGCCCCCGGCCGCCGCGGCCGAGGTCGACCGGGCACTCGCGCCGGTGGCCGGGACCTGCTCCTGGGCCCAGCTGGACCGGCTGGTCGAGGAGGCCCTGGCCCGCCACGACCCCGCCGAGGCCGAGGACCGCCGCCGTCGGGCTGCCGACGGACGCCACTTCGACGTCGAGACCGACCGCGCCGACACCAGTGGCACCGTGGAGGTCCACGGCCGCCTCGACCTCGCCGACGCCCTCGACCTCGACGCCGCCCTCGGCCGCACCGCCGCGCAGCTGGCCGAGCTGGGCAACACCGAGTCCCTCGACGTACGCCGGTCGCTGGCTGCCGGTGAGCTCGCCCGCCACCAGCTCGCCCTCGACCTGACCGGGGAGCCGGGCGAGCAGTCAGGCCCAGGGCGGGGTCGGAGCGTGGTGCTCCACGTCCACCTGACCGAGGACGCGCTGGCCGGCGTCGGGAACGTCGGTCGCTGCGCCACCACCCGAACGCCGGTGACGGTGGAGCAGATCCGGGAGTGGTGCGGCACCGCCGGCCAGATCCGGGTGGTGCCGGTGAAGGACCTCACCGCCCACCACCACGTGGAGGCCTACGAGATCCCCGACCGATTGATCGACCAGGTCGACGCCCGCGACCTGCACTGCGTGTTCCCCTACTGCCAACGTCGCGCCGAGCGCTGCGACCACGACCACATCGACCCCCACGACCGCGACGGCCCCGGTAGCGGCGGTCCTACGTGCACGGACAACATCGCGCCCCTGTGCCGGCGACATCACCGGGCGAAGACCCACGGACGCTGGACCTACCAACGGATCCACGCCACCGGCTACGAGTGGACCACCCCGCACGGCTACCGGATCGTCCGCGACCACCACGGCACCCACGAAGCACGGCCGCCCGAGCACTGAGCCCTGCCCGGGTGGTGGTTTCGTGGCTCCTCGCTGGCGCTCGTCACACCTCAACCACCGGGGTCGCCCTTCCGGTGGTTGAGGTGCGAGCGAAGCGAGCCACGAAACCACCCTCTCCCGAACGGGAATCCACCGACCGCCGAGTAACCACTAGGGTGCGAGTGACGGACGCCGTGACCTGAGGGAGACCCGCAGATGCCCATCGCCACACCCGAGAAGTACGCCGAGATGCTCGACGCCGCGAAGGCGGGCAGCTTCGCCTTCCCCGCCATCAACGTGTCGTCCTCGCAGACGCTCAACGCCGCTCTGAAGGGCTTCGCCGACGCCGGCTCCGACGGCATCATCCAGGTCTCGACCGGCGGTGCGGAGTACTTCTCCGGCCAGGGGGTCAAGAGCATGGTCACCGGCTCGGCCGCCTTCGCGGCGTTCGCCGCCGAGGTCGCGAAGGCCTACCCCGTGCAGATCGCGCTGCACACCGACCACTGCCCGGAGGACAAGCTCGACGGCTTCGTCCGGCCGCTGATCGACATCTCGGCCGAGCGCGTCGCGCGCGGCGAGGCCCCGCTGTTCCAGTCGCACATGTGGGACGGCTCGGCGGTCCCGCTCGACGAGAACCTCCAGATCGCCGAAGAGCTGCTGGCGAAGTGCGCGGCCGCCCGGATCATCCTCGAGATCGAGGTCGGCGTGGTCGGTGGCGAGGAGGACGGCGTCGCCAACGAGATCAACGACCAGCTCTACACGACCCCCGAGGACGCCATCGCCACGATCAAGGCGCTCGGCGCCGGCGACCAGGGCCGCTACCTCACCGCGCTGACGTTCGGCAACGTGCACGGCGTCTACAAGCCGGGCAACGTCAAGCTGCGTCCCGAGATCCTGCTCGCCGCTCAGCAGGCCGCGGCCGGCGAGCTCGGGCTGGGCGACGACGCGCGCCCCTTCGACCTCGTCTTCCACGGCGGCTCCGGCTCGTCGGCCGAGGAGATCAGCGACGCGGTCGACTACGGCGTGGTGAAGATGAACGTCGACACCGACACCCAGTACGCCTTCACCCGGCCGATCGCCGACCACATGCTCAGCAACTACTCCGGGGTCCTGAAGGTCGACGGCGAGGTCGGCAACAAGAAGCTCTACGACCCGCGGGCCTGGGGCAAGGCCGGCGAGGCCGGCATGGCGACCCGCATCGGCACCGCCTGCGAGAACCTCCGCTCGGCCGGCAAGTCGGTGGGCTGACCCGACCGGCTCCCTCGCCCCGCGGCCGCACCTTGGGGGGCCGTCGGGGCGGGGCCCGCACGGTGGACAATGCGGAGCATGAATCCCCATGACCTGATGGCCGGTCCACCACCCACCCACCTGCCCGTCGACCCGGCGCAGGCCGAGCTCGCGGCAGGTGAGCAGCCGATCGACGCGGTGCGCCGTCGTCCCGACTCGCCCTGGGCCTGGGCTGCGCTCGCCGGCGAGGCAGCCGACGCCGGCGTCGACCCGGTGACGGTCTACGCCTACGCCCGCGTCGGCTACCACCGTTCGCTCGACGCGCTGCGCCGCAACGGCTGGAAGGGCCACGGCCCGGTGCCGTGGGAGCACGAGCCCAACCAGGGCTTCCTGCGCTGCCTCGCCCTGCTCGCGGTCGCCGCCCGGACCATCGGCGAGACCCCCGAGTGGGACCGCTGCTCGGAGTTCCTCCGCGACTCCAGCCCCACGGCCCACAGCGAGCTCCTGGGCTGACCCCCGAGGTCGCGCCTGCCCTGCCCGCCCGGTGTTACTCCGCGAGGCGGGCGGCCAGGTCGACGAAGTCGGCGGCGGTGACGTCGGGCGCGGCGAAGTGGGCGGGCCAGTGGCCGTCGGTGCGGTCGATCCAGGCGGTGCGGAGCCCGTGGGCGTGGGCGCCGTGGACGTCCCAGGGGTGGACGGCGGCGAGCATCACGTCGGCAGCGGGGAGACCGAGCCGGGTGAGCGCGTGCTCGTAGGCGACGCCGGCGGGCTTCCAGACCCCGGCGTCCTCGACGGTCAGGACGTCGGAGACCAGCTCGCGCAGCCCGGCCCGCTCGAGCAGCCCCTCGGCCACCGAGGCCGAGCCGTTGCTGAGCGTGGCCAGCCGGATGCCCTGGTCGTGGAGCGCGCGCAGCCCGTCGGGCACGTCCGGGTGGACGGCGAGGTCCAGGAACCCCTCGATCACGTGCTGCACGTCGGCGTCGGAGACCGCGTGGCCGGTGTGGGCGGGCAGCATCCCGCGCAGCACCTCACCGGCGATGGTGGCGAAGCCGGCCTGCTCCCCGACGGCGGCCAGCGCCATCCCGTCGCGCAGCACCGCCGCGAACCAGGTCGCGGCCACCTCCTCGCCCGCACCGAGGTCGGCGAAGCGGCCTCGCAACGGCGCGAGGTCCGACAGGGTCTCGTTGACGTCCAGCACCAGGGCGCGCGGTCGGCTCATGCCTCCACCCTGCCACCCGCTGGAAACCCCGGACGCCCGCTCAGCGCACCCGCTGCCCACGCCGCTTGAGGCGCGACGTCGCGAGGGTGCCGACGACCAGGGCCAGCCCGACCAGCGCCCAGCCACCGGGCCCGACGACGGCGACGGCGTCGGCGAGCGCGCGCTGCACGTCGGCGGCGGCGTCGATCACGGGGTCGTCGGCGGGGGCGCCGTTGAGCACCCGCGCCTCCCAGGCGCCGTACCAGGCGACGTAGGCCCCGGCGAGGAGCAGGACGACGCCGCTGGCCCGCGGGAGCCACCGCCCCGACCGCCGCAGCCCCCGCACGAGCCCGTCGGAGGCGAGCGCCACCGCGACGGCGACCGCGCCCACCACCGCGCCCATCCCCAGCGCGTAGGCCAGGAAGAGCGCGACCCCGGTGCCGAGCGAGTCGGACCGGAAGCCCGCGACCACCACCGCGAGGAACGGCGCCACCGTGCAGGTCAGCGACGCCAGCGCGTAGCCGACCCCGAAGCCGGCCATCGGCAGGAAGCCCCGCGTCAGCGGCTTCGGCGCCCCGGCCCGTCCCCGCCGCCCCGGGAGCCGGGGCAGCTTCGGCAGCGCGACGGTGCGGCCGGCGACCAGCAGCCCGCCGACCACGACCAGCGACAGCCCGAGCACCACCGTGACGTACGGCAGGTAGCGCTGCACGCCCGACGCGAACGGCGCCACCGCCAGCCCGAAGACGCCGAAGACCAGCACGAACCCGCTCGTCATCGCCGCGGTGAGCGTCAGCGCCCGGCCGACCGCCCGCGGCCGCGTGGCCGGCTGATCACCGACGACCAGCAGCGAGAGGTACGCCGGCAGCAGGGCGAAGCCGCACGGGTTCACCGCCGCCAGCATCCCGGCGCCGAGTGCGAGCGCCAGCAGGCCCTGGTCGGGCACGTCGCGCTCCTGACCAGCCCGGCCCGGCGCTCAGC
The DNA here is from genome assembly GCA_963834285.1 of uncultured Actinomycetota bacterium. GTDB lineage: Bacteria > Actinomycetota > Actinomycetes > Propionibacteriales > Nocardioidaceae > Nocardioides. The sequence goes on from CAWIAZ010000003.1 coordinate 101,800, forward strand.
CGGCCAGGTCGGCGACGACGTCGACGAGCTCGTCGTCGTCGAGGTAGCCCGAGGCCACCGTGGCGCCGTCGGCGTCGAGCACGACGTAGCTGCTCTGGGTGGTGATCCCGAAGTGCCGCCACACGCTGCCGTCGGGGTCGCTGAGCTGGACGACCTCCTCGGCCGGGACGTCGTCGGCGAAGTCGCCGATGGCGGCGCTCTCGTCGAGGCCGCCGACGCCCACCACGTTGACCGTGCCGGCGTTGGCCTGCGCCAGCGTGCTCACCCCGTCGATCTGGGCGCGGCAGGTCGGGCACCACGGAGCCCAGAACCACAGCACCGTCGGCTTGCCGGCCAGCGTGGCGCCGTCGAAGGCCGTGCCCGCGACCGTCTCGGCGGTGAACGCGTAGGTCTTGCTGAGCGGCTTCGCGTCGGCCTTGCCGGGGTCGGCTTCTGCATCGTCGGCGCCCGCCGGCTCCGCGACCGGCTCGGCGTCGGCCGGACTGCTCGAGGGGCTGCTCGGCGCGCTCGGGTCGCTGCCCGCACTGCCCGACGAGCCGGCCGTCCCGCAGCCGCTCAGGATCAGCGCGAGGACGACGGCAGCAGGAGCGAGGAGGCGACGCATGCCTCCAGGGTCCCACGCCGTTGGTTGACGGCTTGACCAGTCTGCGCCAGGAGCGCCGGGCGACGGCGGCGCTCAGCGCACCTCGGGCCGCAGGTGCGGGAAGAGGATGGTCTCGCGGATCCCGACGCCGGTGAACAGCATGATCAACCGGTCGATGCCGAGGCCGAGGCCGCCCATCGGGGGCGCGCCGTACTCGAGGGCGCGCAGGAAGTCCTCGTCGAGCTGCATCGCCTCCGGGTCGCCGGCGGCCGCCAGCAGCGACTGCTCGGTGAGCACCTCGCGCTGCACGACGGGGTCGATCAGCTCGGAGAACGCCGTCCCGCGCTCGACGCCGCCGATGATCAGGTCCCACGCCTCGATCAGGTCGGGGTCGGTGCGGTGCCGGCGCGCCAGCGGCTGCGCCGAGGGCGGGTAGTCGCACAGGAACGTGGGCTGCACCAGCGTCGGCTCGACGAGCTCGGAGAGCAGCTCGAGCACGATCTTGTCGTGGCCCCAGGCGGGGTCGAGCTCGACGCCGTGCTTCGCGGCGAGCGCGGTGAGGTCGCTGACCGGCGTGGCCGGGGTGACCGGGGTGCCGACGGCCTCGGAGACCCCCTCGTAGACGGGCAGCCAGCGCCACTCGCCGTCGAGGTCGACGGTGCCGGCCGGCGTCTCCACGGTGCGCGAGCCGGTGGCGTCGGCGGCCGCGAGGATCATGTCGCGCATCAGGTCGGCCATCGTGTGCTGGTCGCCGTAGGCCTCGTAGACCTCCAGCATCGTGAACTCCGGGGAGTGCGTGGAGTCGACGCCCTCGTTGCGGAAGATCCGGCCCATCTCGAAGACCTTGTCGACGCCCCCGACCACGGCCTTCTTCAGGTTGAGCTCGAGGGCGATCCGGAGCGTCATCTCCTGGGTGAAGGCGTTCATGTGGGTGCGGAACGGCCGCGCGGCCGCGCCGCCGTGCACGAGCTGGAGGACCGGCGTCTCGATCTCGAGGAAGCCCTTCTCCTCGAGCGTGCGGCGCACCGCGCGCACGATCGTCGCCCGGGTGCGGACCATGTCGCGGGCCTCCTGCCGCACGATCATGTCGGCGTAGCGCTGCCGGACGCGGGCCTCCTCGGAGAGGTCCTTGTGCAGCACCGGCAGCGGGCGCAGCGCCTTGGAGGCCATCTGCCACTGCGAGGCCATCACGGACAGCTCGCCGCGCCGCGAGGCGATCACCCGGCCGCGCACGAAGACGTGGTCGCCGAGGTCGACCGAGCGCTTCCACGCCTCGAGCGCCTCCTCGCCGACCTCGGCGAGGCTCAGCATCACCTGGAGCCGGGTGCCGATCCCCTCCTGGAGGGTGGCGAAGCAGAGCTTGCCGGTGTTGCGCACGAACATCACCCGGCCGGCGACCCCGACGACGTCCTGGGTCTCCTCGCCGGTCTCGAGGTGGCCCCACTGCTCGCGCACCTCGGCGAGCGTGTGGGTGCGGTCGACGACGACCGGGTAGGGCGGGTGCCCCTCCTCGAGCAGCCGGGCGCGCTTCTCGCGGCGTACGGATTCCTGGGAGAGGCGGTCGTCGGGCTCGTCCTCAGGATTCATGGTCGCAGGGTAGCGACGGGCCCGCGCCCGAAGCACATCGCTTCAGCAGCGCCGACGCAGCGTCACGCCAGCGTCACGCCAGCGTCACGGCAGCACCATCAGGTACGCCGCCCGCTCGAGGTGCCAGGTGCGGTGCCGCTCGGGCCCGTAGATCTCGCCGTCGGCGCTGCACCAGAACGCCTCGCCGCTGACCGAGACCTGGGTGCCGCGCAGGTAGTCGACGTCGTCGCGGTTGTGGTGGGTCGACCGGCCGAGCCCGACGGCGTAGGTGAGCCGGGCGAGGCCGCCGTTGGCGCGGGAGATCATCACGTCGAGCGCGCCGTCGCCGGGATCGGCCTCGGGGGTGAGCTCGGTGCCGCCGCCGACGGAGCTTCCGTTGCCGACCGCCACCTGCAGCACCGGGCGGTCGAGGTCGCTGACGACCTCACCGTCGATCTCGATCCGCAGCCGGAGGACGGGCGGGTTCCAGGCCGTGATGGCCGCGCCGATGGGATAGCCGAGCTTGCCGAGGTTGACCTTGCCGAACCCCACCGAGCCGAGCCGGTCCTTCCAGCGGCTGGCGCGGCGGCTGGCCTGCGCGCCCGCGCCGACGTGCACGCCGTTGACCACCACCTGGCCCACCTCGTCGACGATCAGGTCCATCGGCGTGGGCGTGCCCTCGACGACCACCCGCGCGGCCTCGGCGAGGTCGAGCGGCAGGTCGACCCCGCGCGCGAAGTCGTTGCCGGTGCCGAGGGGGAGCAGGGCGAGGGTGCGGCCCTCGAGCTCGCGGCGCTTGTGGAGGCACTTGACGACCGCGTGCAGGCTGCCGTCGCCGCCCGCCACGACGATCCGGCGGGAGCCCGCGCGGTGCAGGACGCCGTCGAGCTCGCCGGGGTCGCCGGTCTCCTGGACCTCCACCGACGTGTGCTCGCGCAGGACCCCGAGAGCGACGTCGAGACGCTCCTGGTCGGAGGTGCCGGCGTCGCTGTTGGTGATCACGAGAAGGGGGTCCATGGCGAGCGAACAGTAGCCCACGATGCAGTCGCGATTCCGGGGCTCGAGCCAGGATTGATAGCGTGACGCCGCAAGAGCCCCGGTCGCTGTTGCCCCGGGGCGTCGTCGTTCCCGGTCGCTCGACCGGCTCGACCGACGAACGGAGCAGCACATGCCGGCCATCGCCATCATCGGCGCCCAGTGGGGTGACGAGGGGAAGGGCAAGGCCACCGACCTCCTCGGCACCCGCGTCGACTACGTCGTCAAGTTCAACGGCGGCAACAACGCCGGGCACACCGTGGTCGTGGGCGACCAGAAGTACGCCCTCCACCTGCTGCCCAGCGGCATCCTGACGCCCGGCTGCACGCCGGTGATCGGCAACGGCGTGGTCGTCGACATCGAGGTGCTGTTCGAGGAGATCGACGGGCTCGAGGCCCGCGGCGTCGACACCGGCAAGCTGCGGCTCAGCGCCAACGCGCACGTGATCGCCGACTACAACCGCAGCCTCGACAAGGTGACCGAGCGCTTCCTGGGCAGCCGCAAGATCGGCACCACCGGTCGCGGCATCGGGCCGACGTACGCCGACAAGATGAACCGGATCGGCATCCGGGTGCAGGACCTCTTCGACGAGAAGATCCTCGCCGCCAAGGTCGAGGGCGCGCTGGAGCTGAAGAACCAGCTGCTCACGAAGGTCTACAACCGGCGGGCGGTCTCCGTGGAGGAGATCGTCACCCAGCTGCGGTCGTACGCCGACCGGCTCGCGCCGATGGTGTGCGACACCGGTCTGCTGCTCAACCAGGCCCTCGACCGCGGCGAGACCGTGCTGCTCGAGGCGGGGCAGGCCACGCTCCTCGACGTCGACCACGGCACCTACCCGTTCGTGACGTCGAGCTCGGCCACCGCCGGCGGCGCCTGCACGGGCTCCGGCATCCCGCCGATGCGGCTCGACCAGGTGATCGGGATCGTCAAGGCCTACACCACGCGGGTGGGCGAGGGGCCGTTCCCGACCGAGCTCGACGACGAGCACGGCGAGCACCTGCGGCAGGTCGGCGCCGAGTTCGGCACGACCACCGGACGACCGCGTCGCTGCGGCTGGTACGACGCCGTCATCGCCCGCTACGCGGCCCGGGTCAACGGCGTCACCGACTTCGTGCTCACCAAGCTCGACGTGCTCACCGGCCTCGAGCAGGTGCCGGTCTGCGTGGCCTACGACGTCGACGGGGTCCGGCACGACGAGATGCCGGTCAACCAGAGCGACTTCCACCACGCCGTCCCGATCTACGAGAACCTCCCCGGCTGGTCGGAGGACCTCAGCACGGCGCGTTCGTTCGACGACCTGCCCGCCAACGCCCAGGCCTACGTGCGCACGGTCGAGGAGATGTCCGGCGCCCGGATCTCCGCGGTCGGCGTCGGCCCGGACCGCGACGCGACCGTCGTCCTGCACGAGCTGATCTGAGGCCGCCGTGACGGAGCAGCCGGAGAAGGCAGGGCAGGCGGAGCAGCCGGACCTGGTGGTGCTGGTGGTCGGCACCGGCGGCCGCGAGCACGCGCTGGCGCGGGCGCTGGCGGCCGACCCCGCCGTGTCCGCCGTCCACGCCGCGCCCGGCAACCCCGGCGCGGCGACGGTGGCGACGCTGCACGACGTCGACCCGCTCGACGGCGCGGCGGTCGCCGACCTCGCCGAGCGGCTGGGCGCCGGCCTGGTGGTCGTCGGGCCCGAGGCGCCACTGGTGGCAGGGGTCGCCGACGCGGTGACCGCCCGCGGCATCCCGGTCTTCGGCCCCACCGCAGCCGCGGCCCGGCTCGAGGGCTCGAAGGCGTTCGCCAAGGAGGTGATGGAGGCCGCCGGCGTCCCGACCGCCCGGGCCTTCGTCTGCACCACGCCCGCGGAGGCCGAGGCCGCGCTCGACGAGCTCGGAGCGCCGTACGTCGTCAAGGAGGACGGGCTCGCGGCCGGCAAGGGCGTCGTCGTGACCGACGACCGCGCGGCCGCTGTGGCCCACGCCGCCTCGTGCCGCCAGGTGGTGGTCGAGGAGTTCCTCGACGGCCCGGAGGTCTCGCTCTTCGCGCTGTGCAGCTGGCACGAGACCGACGGCGCGACCGTCTACCCGCTGCAGCCGGCCCAGGACTTCAAGCGCATCCACGACGGCGACCAGGGCCCCAACACCGGCGGCATGGGCGCCTACACCCCGCTCCCGTGGGCGCCCGAGGGACTCATCGACGAGGTCCTCGCGACCGTGCTCCGGCCGACCGTCGACGAGATGGCGCGCCGCGGCACTCCCTTCACCGGGCTGCTCTACGCCGGCCTGGCGCTCACCTCGCGCGGCGTGCGGGTCGTGGAGTTCAACGCCCGCTTCGGCGACCCCGAGACCCAGCCGCTGCTCGCCCTGCTCGACTCGCCGCTGGCTCCGCTGCTGCTCGGCGCCGCCACCGGCACGCTCGCCGACGTCGCGCCGCCGGTGTGGAAGGACGGCGCGGCGGTCTCGGTCGTGCTGGCCAGCGCCGGCTACCCCGCCTCGTCGCGCAGCGGCGACGTGATCAGCGGCGTCGCCGAGGCGGAGGCGCTCGACGGCGTCCACGTGATCCAGGCCGGCACCGCGCGCGACGGCGACGACCTCGTCACCGCCGGCGGCCGGGTGCTCGCCGTCGTCGGCACCGGCGCCGACGTCGCCGACGCCCGCGCCACCGCGTACGCCGGCGTGGCCGCCGTCCGCTTCGACGGCGCCCAGCACCGCACGGACATCGCCGCCGGCATCTGAGCCCGGAGGGCTCGGGCCACCTCCAGGCAGGGTGTCGGTGGCTCCGGTCAGGCTGGCCCCGAGGTGTCCTCGGGTCCACACTGGAAAGAGCGTCGATGTGTCAGGAGTGGAGATGTCCCTCACCGAGCCGGGCCTGGAGCGGTTCCAGATGTCGTGGGAGGAGTACCTCGAGCTCCCCGAGAAGCCCAAGGCCGAGTGGGTCGACGGGGAGGTCGTGGTGACCCCGCCGGTCAGCGGTGTCCACGGCGTGGCCACGAGCGAGCTCATCGTGGCGCTCCACACGGCGCTGCCGGAGCTCTACGTCGTGACCGAGGTCGGCCTGTGGCTGCCGCGCAACCGGCTGCGGGCCCCCGACGTCATGGTCACCACCCACCGTCCCGGCGACCCGTGGGTCACCACACCGCCCGTCCTGGTGGCGGAGGTGCTCTCGCGCAGCACCCGCACCGAGGACACCATGCGCAAGGCGCCGGAGTACGCCGCCGGCGGCGTCGGGCAGTACTGGCTGGTCGACCCCGACGCCGGGTCGCTCGACGTCTTCGTGAACGTCGACGGCCGATGGGAGCGGTTCGAGCACCTCGACGCCCGTCGTCCTGCGGGCGTGGTGAGCCTTGGTGAGCACGGCGAGGTGCCGATCGACCTGGCTCGGCTCTTCCGGACCTGATTCGCGAGGGCACGGCTCGGCGCGGGAGGATGGCCCGGTGACCGTTCCCAACGTCCTCGCCACCCGGTACGCCGCCGCCGACCTGGCCGCGATCTGGTCGCCCGAGCACAAGATCGTGCTCGAGCGGCAGCTGTGGATCGCGGTGCTCAAGGCGCAGCGCGACCTCGGCATCGACGTGCCCGACGGCGTGGTCGAGGCCTACGAGGACGTCGTCGAGAAGGTCGACCTCGCCTCGATCGCCGCCCGCGAGCGGATCACCCGGCACGACGTGAAGGCCCGGATCGAGGAGTTCTCCGCGCTGGCGGGCCACGAGCACGTGCACAAGGGCATGACGTCCCGCGACCTCACCGAGAACGTCGAGCAGCTGCAGGTCAAGCAGTCGCTCACGCTGCTGCGCGACCGGGCCGTGGCCACGCTGGCCCGGCTGGCGCGGCTCGCCGCCGAGCACCAGACCACCGTGATGGCCGGGCGCTCCCACAACGTCGCCGCGCAGGCCACCACGCTCGGCAAGCGGTTCGCGACCGTCGCCGACGAGATGCTGATCGTCGCTGGAGCGGGTCGAGGACCTGCTCGCCCGCTACCCGCTGCGCGGGATCAAGGGCCCGATGGGCACCGCCCAGGACATGCTCGACCTCCTCGACGGCGACGCCGACCGGCTCGACGAGCTCGAGCAGCGGGTGGCCGCGCACCTCGGCTTCGACCGGGTGCTCACCAGCGTCGGCCAGGTCTACCCGCGCAGCCTCGACTTCGACGTGCTCTCCGCGCTGGTCCAGCTCACGGCCGGACCGTCCAACCTCGCCACCACGATCCGGCTGATGGCCGGCAACGAGATCGTCACCGAGGGCTTCAAGGAGGGCCAGGTCGGCTCCTCGGCGATGCCGCACAAGATGAACACCCGCTCCTGCGAGCGGGTCAACGGCCTCGCCGTCGTCACTCGCGGCTACCTCTCGATGGTCGGCGAGCTCGCCGGCGACCAGTGGAACGAGGGCGACGTCTCCTGCTCCGTCGTACGCCGGGTGGCGCTGCCCGACGCGTTCTTCGCCGTCGACGGGCTCTTCCAGACCTTCCTCACCGTGCTCGACGAGTTCGGGGCCTTCCCGGCGGTCATCCAGCGCGAGCTCGACCGCTACCTGCCGTTCCTGGCCACCACGAAGGTGCTGATGGCCGCCGTCCGCAACGGCGTGGGCCGCGAGACCGCCCACGAGGCGATCAAGGAGGCGGCGGTCGGCACGGCGCTGGCGATGCGTCAGGGCCAGGCCGGCAACGACGTGTTCGCCAAGCTCGCCGCCGACGAGCGGCTCGGGCTCACCGAGGCCCAGCTGGCCACGCTGGTGGCCGACCCGATCAGCTTCACCGGCGCAGCCGTGGCCCAGACCCAGGGCGTCTGCCGTCGGGTGGCCGCGGTCGCCGAGCGCCACCCCGAGGCCGCGGCGTACTCACCGGGCGCGATCCTCTGACCCACCTGTCCCGCCGGGCCGCCCCGGGCCGCCGGAGCTCAGGCTGAGCACCGCCGCGACCAGCGCCAGGCTCAGGATCGCGAGCGCGGTGAGCAGCGAGGCCCGCAGACCGCCGAGCTGGTAGGCGGTGACCAGCAGGGCCGCGCCCAGCGACGACCCGATCCGCTGACCGGTCTGCAGCGCGGCCCCGGCCGCGCCGCCCATCCGGGGCGGCACCTCGGCGAGCGTGAGCGTGAAGTTGGGGGAGATGACGCCGCCACCGCCGAGCCCGGCCAGCAGCAGGCAGGGCACCAGCGTCCACCACAGCGCGTCCCCGGTGCGCCCGGGTGCGAGCAGCGCGGCCAGCAGCACCCCGGTCATCATCACCGAGAGCGAGGTGACCGTGAGGCCCCGCTGGTACGTCGACACCAGCCGCCCGGCGACCGGCGAGGTGGCCGCGGCGCCGAGCGCGAACGGCGTCAGCAGGACGCCGGTCTGGAGGGCGGAGAGGCCCAGCGCGTCCTGGGCGTGCACCGACAGCACCAGGAAGATGCCGGTGAAGCCGGAGAAGTAGAGGGTGCCGATGGCCAGCCCGATGCCGTACCCGGGGAGCCGACTCAGCAGCCCGACGTCGAGCAGCGGCGCGTGCCCGCGCTCGCGCATCCTCCGCTCCCAACGGACGAACGCCAGGACCAGGGCCGGCGCGGCGAGCATGATCAGCAGTGGCAGGCGGGCGCCGCTCTCGGCGCGGATCACGGGGTAGAGCACCGAGAGCACCGCGAGCCCCAGCAGCGCGGCGCCGACCAGGTCGAGCCGACCGGGGTCGCGCTGCTCCGCCGGCGGCTGCCCCGGCACCAACCGGGCGATCGCGACCAGTGCCACCAGCCCGATCGGCACGTTGACCCAGAACAGCCAGCGCCACCCCTGCTCCTCGCCGGCCAGGGCGATGATCAGCCCGCCGAGCACCGGCCCTGCGGCCGACGACAGGGCGACCGTGAACCCGAACATCCCGAAGGCCCGACCGCGCTCGGCGCCCCGGAAGAGCTGCTGGATCAGTCCGGAGCTCTGGGGGGTGAGCAGCCCGGCCGCCGCGCCCTGGGCCAGCCGGGCGGCGATGGCCGTCTCGGCGTTGGGCGCGAAGCCGACCAGGGCGCTGGCCACGATGAAGCCGGTCAGCCCGACCAGCATCAGCCGCCGTCGTCCGTGCGCGTCGCCCAGCCGGCCGCCCGAGACCAGCGTGAGCCCGAAGGCCAGGGCGTAGCCCGAGACGACCCACTGGATCGTGCCCGTGGTCGTCTCCAGACCGGCCCGCATCGTCGGCAGCGCGACGTTGACGATGGTCACGTCGAGCAGCGACATGAAGCCGACCGCCAGGGTCACGCCCAGCACGCGCCACCGGCGTGGGTCCGGCGTGTACGTCGGACCGTCGACGGGTTGCGGGGCGACGGCCTCGTCGGTCATGGGGAGTCCCCTGTCGCGCGTGGTCGCGCCGGGTCCGGCGCCCGGCCCGGTCCCGGTACCCGCCGCGCGCCTGCCGACCGCGCCGACAACGACCGCGCCGCCCTCACGTGCTCACACCCGGGCGTCGCCGCCCCAGTTGGCGAGCTTGGCGGCGACGGTGTGCAGGTCGCCCCGCCAGACGTCCTCGGGCGTGGGCGGGAGGATGTCGTCCCACTCCAGGGCGGGCGACCCCAGCACCCCGGCGAGCCGGGCGGTGCGGGCGAAGAACCAGACGTGGAAGTGGGCGCCGCCGTCACCCCAGCGGCTGACATGGACGCGGCCGATGTGCGGCAGGTGCTCCACGATCCGCACCAGGCGGTTGCTGATCCGGCCCATCTCCGAGGCCAGGTCGTCGTCGAGGGTGCCGAAGTCGAGGTGCTCGCGGGTGTGCAGCACCAGCACCAGCGGCAGCCCGGAGGGAGCGCCGGGGTGGGTGAGCACCCACCGCTCGTCCTCCCACACCACGCGGTCGGCGTCGAAGCCGGCGACGCAAGGCCCGCAGGGGTGGTCGGGCACGCCGTCCTCGCCGTAGCGCACCGGCTCGTCCTCGCAGCCACGGAGCACCTTCGGAGCGAGCGCGCCGTCGACGACCTCCCACGGGAAGATGTCCCACCCGGCCGACGCCGGGAGCGGGAGCCGGCCGCCACCCGCGGCAGCGGCGGCGACGACGCGGGCGTGGACCTCTTCGGCTGACTCCGGCATGGGACCAGCCTGCCAAACCCGCTCCCGCGATCGACCGGCCACCCGGGGGTGCTGCGGTCGCGCGGTGCCGGCAGGTCCGTAGGCTGCGGGCTGTGGACGACCTGGGCATCCCCGCCGCACCTCCGATCGCCGGGGCCCGGCACGTGCACTCCGGCAAGGTGCGCGACCTCTACGAGCTCGAGTCCGGCCCGTACGCAGGCGAGCTGCTGATGGTGGCCAGCGACCGGATCTCGGCGTTCGACTTCGTGCTCGACACCACGATCCCCGACAAGGGCGAGATCCTCACCCGGATGTCGCTGTGGTGGTTCGAGCGGCTGGCCGCCCTGGTGCCGGGCCACGTGCTCTCCACCGACGTTCCCGACGCCGTGCGCGGTCGCGCGGTCGTGTGCGAGCGGCTGGCGATGTACCCGGTCGAGTGCGTCGCCCGCGGCTACCTCACCGGCTCGGGGCTGCTCGACTACCGGGCCACCGGCGAGGTGTGCGGTCTCCCGCTGCCCGCCGGTCTCGAGGACGGCAGCCGCCTGCCCGAGGCGATCTTCACCCCCGCCACCAAGGCCGCGCTCGGCGACCACGACGAGAACGTCTCGTACGACGCCGTGGTGGCCGAGGTCGGCCCCGACGTCGCCGCGCGGCTGCGCGAGGTCACGCTCGCCGTCTACGCCCGCGCCGAGGAGATGGCCCGGGAGCGCGGCATCATCCTGGCCGACACCAAGCTGGAGCTGGGCGCCCGCGACGACGGCACGATGGTGCTCGCCGACGAGGTGCTCACCCCCGACTCCTCGCGGTTCTGGCCGGCCGACCACTGGCGGCCCGGCCGTGCCCAGCCGTCGTACGACAAGCAGATCGTGCGCGACTGGCTGCTCTCGCCCGACTCCGGCTGGGACCGCGCCGGCGGCACGCCGCCCCCCTCGCTGCCCGACGAGGTCGTCGAGCGCACCCGGTCGCGCTACCTCGAGGCGTACACCCTGCTCACCGGCCAGGCGTGGTGACCAGACGTGGTGACCCGGTGAGGTCCGTGCCGTTCCCCGTGCCGCCGGAGGTGGCCTTCGACTACCTGGCCGACCCGGCCAACCGCGCCGAGTGGCAGTCGTCGCTGCTGCGGGTCGAGGACGTCTCGGGCCCGGTGGCGGTCGGCCAGTCGTGGGTCGACGTCACCGTCGCGCGGGTACGGCCGCGGATGGAGACCACCGAGCTCGACCGCCCGCGCCGCTGGTCCGAGCGCGGCACCTGGCGCGGCTTCTCCGCCGTGCTCACGCTCGTCTTCACGCCGAGCGCGACCGGTTGCGACGTCGGCGTCGACATGCGGCTGCACGGCCGCGGGCTCGCCCGCCCCGTCGCCGCCGTCCTCGGCCTGCTCTCCCCGGCCGCCGTCCGCGGCGACCTGCGCCGCGCCGCGGACCTCCTGGCCGACCGGCGCTGATCGAGGCAGCACGAGCGCCGCGCCTCGCGGTGGTTTCGTGGCTCGCTTCGCTCGCACCTCAACCACCGGGGGTGCTGGGCTCGCACCTCAACCACCGGGGGTGCTGGGGCGGGGACGGCGGTGGTTGAGGTGTGAGGGCCCTCAGGCCCGAGCCACGAAACCTCCGCCGTGGATCTCAGTCAGCTGGTGGCGAGGATCCACGGCTGTCCTGCCACGGCGCACCGCGGGCACGGCGTCAGCGAGCCGCTCCAGCCCCGCTGCTGCAGCAGCAGCCCGATCCGGCCGGCGGTGGCACACCCGCGGTCGAAGACCTGACCCCACCCGAGCCGCACGGTCGTCCGGCCGCCGACGGCCGTGTCGAGGTCCCGGTCGAGGTCGCGGTCGCGGGCCCCCGCCGAGTCGTGGAAGAGCCGGCCGTCGAGCTCGACGACCACCCCCTGCTCGTCGTACTCCACGTCGCGGTAGATCCGGCCGCCTGCCCAGGCCGCCGGCTGGCGGTGGCCCCGCGGCAGCCCGTGCGGTCGCTCCACCCGCGCGAGGTAGCCCTGCTCGAGGGTGGAGCACGCGCCGTCGGCGAGGTCGGCGAGGACCGCCTCGAGGAAGGGGCGCCGGGCCAGCCGGGTGCGGTCATGGAGGGCGGCCTGGATCCGGGCGGCCGTCGTGCTGCGCGACTGGATCGCGTCGGCCAGCCGGGCCACGGCCGCGAAGTCGGACGCCGACTCGGCGGCCACGTCGAGCACGGCCTCCTCGACCCGCAGCCGTGGCGGCGAGGTGTGCCACAGCGCCTTGTCGTCGAGGTGCGCGAGGTGGTGGAGCACCACGCCGTCGGGCTCGACGACCGAGCGCTTGCGGTCGACGGCCACGTGGATCGGACCCTCGCCGGCAGCGGTGGCTCCGTGCCGCCGGCCGGGACCGTCGGTGGCGCGCAGCGCCGAGGCGTGGCAGAGCGCGGCCGGGGCCACGGCCAGCACGGCGGCCCAGGACCGCTGCGTCCAGGTCAGCGGCCCGGTGTGGGTGACGAACACCCCGTCGTGGACGCGGGCCCACTCGCGTCGTCGCAGCAGCCGGCGTACCTGGTGGTCGCGGAGCCCGGCCGCCAGGACCTGACGCCGGGACACGACCCCGCTCTGCACCTCCAGCAGGGCCCGGACCTCGTCGTTCACGACGGCGATCCTGCGCCCGCCGCGGTCTCGCCGCCAGCGGGCCGGCAAGCACCTGTGGACAACCGTCATGGCCGTGGATCTCAGCCACCCGGTGGCGAGGATCCACGGCCGTCCCGTCGGCAGGACCGGTGGCAGCCGCCCGCCACCTACGCTTCCGAGCGTGGACCAGACCTCGCACCGCTCGCAGTCCTCGCGTCGCGTGCCGCACCTCGTGGGCCGCCGGCTGAGCTGGGTCGTCGCGCTGGTCGCGCTGATCCTCTCCGGCGTCGCGCTCGGGGTCGGCATCGAGGCGAAGACCGCCGCCAACGCCACCGCGAACCTCCCCACGGACGCCGAGTCCGCGGTGGCGGCCCGGCTCGAGGAGTCGCTCGGCACCGCGGAGTTCACGCCGGCCATCGTCGTCGTCGACCGCGGTGGCGACCCGTTGACGCCCGAGGACCGCACGGCCGTCGAGGCCAAGGTCGGTGAGCTCCAGCAGTACGCCGCCCAGGGACAGCAGGCGTTCCCGGTCTTCGCCGAGGACGGCGCGGCCGCCTTCATCGGGGTGCCGATCTCCACCGACCTCGCCGAGGAGGACCTCGCCGGGCCGGTCGAGGACCTGCGCGAGGCCGCGGCGGAGGGCCTGCCCGACGGGCTCCGGGCCCAGGTGACCGGCGGTCCGGCGTTCGTCGTCGACCTGTCGAAGGTCTTCGAGGGCGCCGACGTCCGGCTGCTGGTGGTGACCGCGAGCGTCGTGGCCCTGCTCCTCCTGCTGACCTACCGCAGCCCCTGGCTGTGGCTGGTGCCGCTGACCGTCGTCGGCGTCGCCGACCAGGTGGGTGCGCAGATGCTCGCGCTCGGCACCCGGGTGCTCGACTTCCCGACCGACGGCGCGGTCACCGGCATCACCTCGGTGCTGGTCTTCGGTGCCGGCACCAACTACGCCCTGCTGATCATCGCGCGCTACCGCGAGGAGCTGCGCCGCGTCGAGGACCGGTACGACGCGATGCGCACGGCCCTGGACCGGGCCGCCCCCGCGGTGCTGGCGAGCTCGGGCACGGTGGTCCTCGCGCTGCTGTGCCTCGCGGTCGCCGACAACCCGTCGAGCCGCAGCATCGGCCTCGGCGGGGCGATCGGCATCGTCACCGCCGTGGTCTACGCGCTGCTGGTGCTGCCGGCCGCGATGACGATCTTCGGGCGCGGCCTGTTCTGGCCGTTCGTGCCGCGGGTCGGCCAGGACGACCCCACCCGCACCGGTCCGTGGGCGCGGGTGGCGTCGTTCGTGACGGCCCGCCCGGTCGTGGTCACCGTGGCCTCGCTGCTGCTGCTGACGGTGCTCGCCCTGCCCCTGGCCGGCCTGCGCAGCGGCCTGTCGGAGACCGAGCAGTTCCGGGCGACCCCCGAGTCGGTCACGGGACAGGAGGTGCTCGCCCAGCACTTCCCGGCGGGCTCCTCGCAGCCGACGACCGTGCTGGTGCAGGAGGGCTCCGCCGACGACGCCCGCGAGGCGGTCGGGTCCGTCGACGGCGTCCGCACCGTCGAGGACGGCGGCTCCGGCGACGGGTACGCCGTCCTCACCACCGTGCTCTCGGCCGAGCCCGGCTCGGACGAGGCCTTCGTCGTCGTCGAGGCGGTCCGCGACGCCGCCTCCGGGGTCGACCCCGAGGCGCTGGTCGGCGGTCCGGACGCCGAGGCCCTCGACGCCAGCGACGCCGCGGCCCGCGACCTGCGGCTGATCGTCCCGATGATCCTCGGCGTGGTGATGCTCGTGCTGCTCGTGCTGCTGCGCTCGGTGGTGGCCGCGGTGGCCCTCGTGCTCACCGTCGTGGCGACGTACGCCGCCAGCCTGGGGGCCAGCTGGTTCGCGTTCACCCGGTGGTTCGACTTCCCGGCGCTCGACCTCAGCGTGCCGCTGCTGAGCTTCCTGTTCCTGGTCGCGCTCGGCGTCGACTACAACATCTTCCTGGCCACGCGGGCCAAGGAGGAGGCGGAGGACCACGACACCACCGAGGCGATCTCGGTCGCGCTGGCCGTGACCGGTGGGGTGATCACGAGCGCGGGGGTGGTGCTGGCCGCCGTGTTCACGGTGCTGGGCGTGCTGCCGCTGATCACGCTCACCCAGATCGGCGTCATCGTCGGCTTCGGGGTGCTGCTCGACACGCTGCTGGTGCGCAGCGTGCTGGTGCCGGCACTCGTCTCGCTGCTGGGACGGCGCTTCTGGTGGCCCGGTCACCTGTCCCGGCGGACGGTCCCGAGCCACCGGCTCGGGCACGGTCAGTAGGTTGGGCGGCACACCCGGACGTGACCCACACCACGGAGGCCCCGCGCGATGAGCAACACCTACAACCTGGCCAGCCTGCTGGAGAACAGCGCCGAGACCTACCCCGAGCGTGAGGCCGTCGTGCTCGGCGACACCCGGCTCACCTACGCGGAGGTCAACGGCGCGGCCAACATGGTCGCCAACCTGCTGGCCTCCCGCGGCATCGGGCACGGCGACAAGGTGGCGCTCAGCTGCGCCAACCTGCCCTACTTCACGATCGTCTACTACGGCATCCTCAAGGCCGGTGGCACCGTCGTGCCGCTCAACGTGCTGCTCAAGGGGCGCGAGGTGGCCTACCACCTCGCCGACTCCGACGCGAAGGCCTACTTCTGCTTCGAGGGCACCGAGGAGCTGCCGATCGGCAAGGAGGGCCACGCCGGCTTCGCCGACACCGAGGGCTGCCAGGACTTCTGGATGATCACCGTCGACCCGGCCGCCGCCTCGCCCGTCGAGGGCACCGAGACGCTGGGGCAGGGGATGAACGGCCAGCAGCCGACGTTCGACACGGTGCAGACCGACGAGGACGACACCGCGGTGATCCTCTACACCTCGGGCACCACCGGCCAGCCCAAGGGCGCCGAGCTGCGGCACCGCAACATGCGTGACAACGCCACGGCGGGCGACAAGCTCTTCGGCGCCGACGCCGACAACCCCGACACCTACCTGTGCGTGCTGCCGTTGTTCCACTCGTTCGGGCAGACCGTGATCCAGAACGGCGCCTTCGCCTTCGGCGGCACCGTCGTGATGCTGCCGCGCTTCGACGCCGACGCCGCGCTGAAGACGATGGCCAAGGAGAAGGTCACGTTCTTCGCCGGGGTGCCCACGATGTACTGGGGCCTGCTCGGCGCGCTCGAGGGCTCGCAGGTCGACGTCAAGGACCTCGCCGCCAACCTGCGGGTCGCCGCCGCCGGCGGCTCGGCGCTCCCGGTCGAGGTGCACAAGGAGTTCGGCAAGCGCTTCGGCGTGACGATCCTCGAGGGCTACGGCCTCTCGGAGACCTCGCCCGTGGCCAGCTTCAGCCCGTTCGGCGAGGAGGCGCGTCCCGGCTCGATCGGGACGCCGATCCCCGGCGTGGAGATGAAGCTGCTGCAGCCCGAGTCGTGGGACGAGGTCGAGGGCGAGGGCGAGGACGCCGTCGGCGAGATCGCCATCAAGGGCCACAACATCATGAAGGGCTACTACAACCGGGCCGACGCCACCGACGAGGTGATCGAGGACGGCTGGTTCCGCTCGGGCGACATGGGACGCCGCGACGAGGACGGCTGGTACTACATCGTCGACCGCGCGAAGGACATGATCATCCGCGGCGGCTACAACGTCTACCCGCGCGAGATCGAGGAGGTGCTGCTCACGCACCCCGACGTGTCGCTCGCCGCCGTGATCGGCGTCCCGCACGAGAGCCACGGCGAGGAGATCAAGGCCGTCGTCATCCTCACCAAGGACGCCACGGTCACCGAGGACGAGCTGATCGCCTGGGGCAAGGAGCAGATGGCCTCCTACAAGTACCCGCGTCAGGTGCAGTTCGTCGACGACCTGCCGATGACCGCCACCGGCAAGATCCTCAAGCGGGAGCTGTCCTGAGGCAGGTGGCGGGTGAGCCCGCGGCAAGGCCGTCGGACTCGCCGTCGCGTTGGTGATGGTGGTGCTCGGCTCGCTGTGGACCGCGCAGGGCCTGGGCTACCTCGAGGGCGAGACGACCACCGACTCCACGACCGGGTCGGTCATGGGGCCGATCATCGCCGGGCTCGGGGTGGCCCTGGCCATCGTGGTCCTGCAGCGCCGGGCGCACTGACCAGGGCTGGTGGTCAGGCGAACGGGTCGGGCAGCCCGCCGGGCAGCGACGCCAGCAGCTCGCGGGCCTGCGCGGCCGACTTGTGCTCGACGAGCACCTCGTAGCGGGTCGCGACGACCTGGGTCACCGACGAGAAGTCGCGCTGGCCGCGGGTCATGGCGTAGCCGACGAGGGCCCAGATCAGCCCGAACAGCGCGCCCATCACCATCGTCGACACGATCGTCACGAAGGTCTCGTCCTCGCTGAAGAGCGAGAAGATCAGCCCGACGAACAGGCCGAGCCACACCCCCGACAGCACACCGCCTGCGGCGACCTTGCCGGTGGTGAGGCGGCCGGTGATCCGCTCGATCCGCTTGAGGTCGGTGCCGACGATCATCAGCTGCTCGACCGGGAACTTGTTGTCGGAGAGGAAGTCGACGGCCTTCTGCGCCGCGTCGTAGTCGTCGTAGACGGCCAGCGACTGCGGGAAGTCGAGCTTCAGGGGCGAGGTCGGGTTGGGACGTTGGTTCATGCCAGGGGTCAGGCTCATGCCTCCAGTGTCACTCGCGCAGCGAAATCTGCAGAGGGACACGGGACGCGCGGACGGTGTTCTGATGTGACCTCCATCCTCGGGAGGTCTCGTGCCGCGTCGCATCCTCGTCGTCCTCGTGCTCCTCGCCCTGCTGCCCGGCGGCGCCGCGCCGGCGACCGCCGCGGCCTCCGACCTGTCGACCGCCGAGGAGCCCTGTCTCCAGGGTCGGGTCACGCCGTTCGGCGAGACCGACCCGGCGATGACGATCCTGGCCGCGGAGCCGCCGATCGCCTGCCGGTCCCTGGACCTGGACGCCGGGCGCCACGCCATCCTGCCCAGGAAGACCAACAACGGCCCCTGGACCCTGCTGGACGCCGACGGACGCACGGTCTGCGCGAGGGACGACCCAGACCTCGACGCTCCCTGGTGCGACGTGCCCACCGCGGGGGTCCATCGTCTGCTGGTCGAGCACCCGGGCCAGGACGTCGAACCAGCCGGGCGCGGTCTCCGTGACCGCCCTGGAGTCCAACGCGGGCTGTCGCTCCGCGGCCGACCTGTCGTGGGCGTCGGACGCGGTCACCCAGGCGATCGGCAGCCCTGCGCAGGTGGACTGCCGGCCGATCGGCGCGGCGGCCGGGGACCGGATCGTCACGGACGGTCACTACAGCGGGGCGTACCCCGCTGGACGGGTCGACATCGAGGTGATCGACGCAGCCGGCCGGCCGGTGTGCACCGACCACGAGGACACCGCCCACGGTTGCGCCCTCGATGGGCAGTCGCCGTACCGGGTCGTGACCTGGGCGACCTCGCTCCGATCCGTTCGACGCTGCAGGAGCCCTATCGCTTCGCCGTGCGCTCGCTCGACCCCATCGCCGGGTGTCCGCTGGTCGAGGCGTCGCCCCTCGGCACCCCCGTCGCCGACCTGCCGCGCGGCCACGGGTGCTGGCAGTACGACGCGGTGGAGGGTCGGCGGTTCCTGCCCCTCTCGGCCTGGCTGGACGGGGCCACACCCCCACGGTCGTCCGACGGGGGGTTCAACATCGTCCTCGACTCCAGGTTCGAGCGGGGATGCGACTTCTACGGCTGTCAGCGCCCGTTCGGCACCGAGCGGATCACCGTGCTGCGCAGCGTGCTGGGCGGTGACCTCGCCCTCGGGGTCTACCACCCGCAGGACCCGGTGGGTTGCCGACCGTCCGAGGCGGACCTGACCACGACCCACGGGCGGGTCGCGGCCGCGGAGCTGCTCTGCCTCTCGTACGACGAACCGAGGGGAACGGGCCTGATGCTGGCCGTGCCGCCGGGCGCCGACAACGCGCTCGTCGGCCGGACGGTCACGTGGTTCGACGCCGCCGGGGAGACGATGTGCGACACCGACTACGTCTCGGTCTCGACCTGCCGGGCCTCCGGCCCGGGGCCCTACCACGCGGTGGTCGGCAGGGGGCCCGGCTTCAGCTACGCCGCGAGCGCCATGGTCTACGACGACTTCCTCACCCCTCCGGACCGGTGCGTCGACGTCCCGGTGGACGGGCAGGTGGAGCTCCGGTTCGCCGCCGACGGGCCGGCCCGGTGCCTGGCGACCGCCGCCAACATCACCACCGAGGAAATCACCGTCGAGCGCACCTCCGGGGAGGGGCGCGTGCTGCTGATGCAGGCGCTGGGCACGGGGCAGTGCCGCCGCCTCGACGGCTACGGCTTCAGCGAGCGGAGCGTCGGAAGGTGCGAGTGGGAGGGCTCGGCGCCCGGGCGGCGCACGATGCTGCTCACCAGCGACGGCACTGCGGCCACCTTCCGGGTGAGCCGCACCGAACACGGCTCCAACACGCCCGACCCGGAGCCCGAGCCGGAGCCCCAGCCGCCGGGCACGACGGTGCGCAACCTCGACCGGCCGCTGCTGCGCGGGGTGGCGCGGGTGGGCCGCACCGTCCGGGTGACCCGGGGGCGCTGGACGCCGGCGCCGTCGGCGTACCGCTTCGTGTGGCAGGTCGGCGCCCGGCGGCTGCCCGGGCTGGAGCGGCGCCGGCTGCGGCTGCGTCCCTTCCACCGCGGCAAGCGGATCCGGGTGCACGTGGTGGCGGGGCGGTCCGGCGCCCAGCCCGGGGTCGCGGTCACCCGGACGGTGACGGTGCGCCGTCGGCGCTGAGCGCGCCCTCGTTAGGATGAGGTCGTGCCGAGAGTCGTCGTCGACGTGATGCCCAAGCCCGAGATCCTCGACCCCCAGGGGAAGGCGGTGCTCGGCGCGCTGCCGCGGCTCGGCTTCGCCGGGGTGCGCGACGTCCGCCAGGGCAAGCGCTTCGAGCTCGACTTCGAGGGCGAGATCACCGACGAGGTGCTCGCCGAGGTGCACCAGATGGCCGAGACGCTGCTGTCCAACCCGGTGATCGAGTACTTCGAGGTGCACCTCCCCGAAGGCGCCGGGGCGGCGTCGTGAAGGTCGGGGTCGTCACCTTCCCCGGCTCCCTCGACGACGTCGACGCCCAGCGCGCGGTCCGGCTCGGCGGCCACGAGGCCGTCGCCCTGTGGCACGGCGACCACGACCTGCGCGGTGTCGACGCCGTCGTCCTCCCCGGGGGCTTCTCCTACGGCGACTACCTGCGCTGCGGCGCGATCTCGCGCTTCGCGCCGGTGATGACCGAGGTCGTCGAGGCCGCGGGCCGTGGGATGCCGGTGCTCGGCATCTGCAACGGCTTCCAGATCCTGTGCGAGTCGCACCTGCTGCCCGGGGCGCTGATCCGCAACGACCACCGCAAGTTCGTCTGCCGCGACCAGCGGCTGCGGATCGACAACAACCGCACGCCCTGGACGTCGTCCTACGCCGAGGGTGCCGAGATCACCGTCGTGCTCAAGAACGGCGAGGGCGGCTTCGTCGCCGACGAGCCGACCCTCGACCGGCTCGAGGGCGAGGGGCAGGTGCTCGCCCGCTACGTCGGTGCCAACCCCAACGGCTCGCTGCGCGGGATCGCCGGCGTCACCAACGAGCGCGGCAACGTGGTCGGCCTGATGCCGCACCCCGAGCACGCCGTCGAGGAGCTCACCGGCTCCGGCACCGACGGGCTGGGGTTCTTCACCTCGCTCGCCGTCGCCGCCTTCGCGTGAGCCCGCTCCGCCTCTACCGCCGGGTCGCCATCGCCGAGGTCGTGACCTGGGCGCTGCTGCTGACCGGGATGTTCCTCAAGTACGTCACCGGGACCACCGAGCTGGGGGTGCGGGTCGGCGGCTGCTGCACGGCGTCGTGTTCGTCGCGTTCTGCGTCACCACCGTCGTGGTCGCCGTCGACCAGCGGTGGCCCGCCGGCCGCACCCTGCTGGCGCTGGCCTCCGCGGTGCCGCCGTTCGCCACGCTGCCGCTCGACCGCGCCGCCGAGCGCCGCGGCTGGCTCGGCGAGTCGTGGCGGCTGGCGCACGGCGTACCCGAGCGGGCTCTGGACCGCCCCGTCGCCTGGCTGCTGCGCGACCCCGCCCGCGGCCTGCTCACCGCCACCGCCGCGGTCGCCGTCCTCACCGGCGCCGCCCTGCTCGCCGGCCCGCCGGGCGGCTGAGCCGGGCGGCGCGAGCGGGCGGCGAGCGGGCATGTTACTGACCGTTGAAGCTGCTAGCCGACCGATATTACGCGCGCCCAGTAGTCCCAACGGTCAGTAACATCGCCGGTCGGGTGCGGTCGCGGCCGCCGGGGGCGCTAGCGCTTGGCCGCCTTGAGGGCCTTCCAGGACGCCCAGTTGACGACGCCGGAGACGGGGAGGCCGGCGTTGCGCTGCCAGGCGCGGACGGCGTTGCTGGTGCGGGTGTCGAAGGTGCCGGTGGGACGCAGTCCGAGGCGCGGGTAGCCGGCGTTGAGGGCGCGCTGGACGCGGCGGACGGCGGGACCGTAGGAGCCGAACTTCAGCACCGGCTGGGGGCCGGCGGCGAAGAGCGTCATCCAGTTCTTGCGCGAGAAGCCCTGTCGGACGGGGAAGCCCAGGCGGCGCTGCCACTCGTTGGCGGCGGCGCGCAGCGCGGAGTTGTAGTTGCCGCCGAGGCCGCCGGAGTACAGGCCCTTCTCCCGCAGCAGGCACTGCAGCGCGGTCACCTGGTCGGCGGGAGAGGTGCGGCCGTCGGCGGTGCGGGGCCGGACGTTGTCGTAGCGGTAGAACCCGAGCCGGACGCCGCCGCAGCGCCGCTCCGCGGTGGCGCGGGAGCCGGTGCCCAGGTCGAGGAAGTTGCTGTCGATGTTGATCCGGACGCCGCCCCAGACCTCGTCGTGACCGCCGCGGTACTGCTTGACCCGGCCGCCGGGACGCCATCCGTCCTCGCGGATGTAGGACGTCGAGGTGTTGGCGACACCGTCCCAGCGGGCGACCCAGATGGCGTCGGGCAGGGTGAAGCGGTTGGGGCGCTGGACGCGGGCGTCGTCGAGCATCTTGATGCCCGAGCCGGCGCTGGAGTAGACGCCGCCCTGGTAGCCGAGGGCGTGCACCCGGTCCACCCACGCGCTGAGGAAGACCAGGGCCGACTCGCGGCAGTGGGTGTCGCCGAGGTTGAAGCCCTCGAGGTCGTACCAGAGCGTGCTGCCGGCGGTGAGGCCGAGCGCGCGGGCGTCCTCGACGGTGCTGCCGGCCTCGACCTTGCCCTGCTTGCGGGCCAGGCTGTAGCGGCCGTGCCGACCGGGCTTGGGGTTGATCTTGAAGTCGTCGGAGTAGCGCGGGAAGCGCGGCTGGCACGAGGCCTGCGGCCCGAGCGAGATCGGCAGCAGCTTCCACCCCTTCTTCAGCTGCTTGCTGATCCAGGTGGGCGTCAGGTTGGGCTGGCTACGGCAGGCCCGGGAGTCGCCGGAGATGTAGATGCCGACGGCCTGGAACGGCGAGTGGTTCAGCCACTTGTTCATCATCTTCTGGGTCGGCGCGAGGCACTGGTCGAAGCCGTAACCGGTGAAGTTGCCGGGCGTGACGGGGTTGCCGGCCCGCCTGGCGGCCGGAGCCGCCTCCGCGGCGGCACCGGCAGCGGCGGTGGACGGCGCCGTCAGGGGTGCGGCGGCGGTCGAGGCGGGGACGACGGCGACGACGGCGAGCGAGAGCCCCAGCGCCAGCGAGGGGGCGAGGAGCCGCGTCAGCAGACGAGCAGGCCGGGGCGAGCGGGACATGGGATGGACTCCAGGGGAAGGGGACGGTCCGTCAAGGTCGAGTCACCATAACCTCACTCGTCACTCCAGTAACACCGATCACGCCGAAGTACAAGCCTGTAATTCACAAGACGGGCGGCAGGCGGGTGGCAGGCGGGTGGCTCGGCGGCGACCGGCCCGGGGGTCGTCTCGGCCCGCGGGGGTGGGGGCGGTCGCGCCCGGTCCGCGCCGGTAGATTGCGGCTGTGCCAGAGCCCCGCAGTACCGCACTCGACACCGTCGCGACCGCCGGCACCGACCCCCACCGGGAGCAGCCCTGGGCCGACCTCGGCCTCAAGCCCGACGAGTACGCCCGGATCCGCGAGATCCTCGGCCGCCGCCCGACCAGCTCCGAGCTGGCGATGTACTCGGTGATGTGGAGCGAGCACTGCTCCTACAAGAGCTCGAAGGTGCACCTCAAGCAGTTCTCCGAGCTCAGCCAGGAGACGCCGATCGGCAAGACCCTGGCCGGCATCGGCGAGAACGCCGGCGTGATCGACATCGGCCAGGGGTACGCCGTCACGTTCAAGGTGGAGTCGCACAACCACCCCTCGTACGTCGAGCCCTACCAGGGCGCCGCCACCGGCGTCGGCGGCATCGTGCGCGACATCCTGGCGATGGGGGCCCGCCCGGTCGCGGTGATGGACCCGCTGCGCTTCGGCCCGCTCGACGCCGACGACACCCAGCGCGTGCTGCCCGGCATCGTGGCCGGCGTCGGCGGCTACGGCAACTGCCTGGGCCTGCCCAACATCGGCGGCGAGGCGGTCTTCGACCCGACCTACCTCGGCAACCCGCTCGTCAACGCGCTCTGCGTCGGGGTGCTCCGCCACGAGGACCTCCACCTCGCCAAGGCCTCCGGCGCCGGCAACCAGGTCATCCTCTACGGCGCCCGCACCGGCGGCGACGGCATCGGCGGCGTCTCGGTGCTGGCCAGCGAGACCTTCGACGCGGACGGCCCGGCGAAGCGTCCCAGCGTCCAGGTCGGCGACCCGTTCATGGAGAAGCTGCTCATCGAGTGCACGCTCGAGCTCTTCGCCGCCGGCGTGGTCGCGGGCATCCAGGACCTCGGCGGGGCCGGGCTCTCGTGCGCCACCTCCGAGCTCGCCAGCGCCGGCGACGGCGGGATGCACGTCGAGCTCGACCGGGTGCCGCTGCGCGACTCCACGCTCGCGCCCGAGGAGATCCTGATGAGCGAGTCGCAGGAGCGGATGATGGCGGTCGCCGAGCCCGGCGACGTCGAGGCGTTCCTCGCGATCTGTGCGAAGTGGGACGTCGAGGCCGTCGTGGTCGGCGAGGTCACCGACACCGGCCGGCTGCACATCGACTGGCACGGCGAGCGCGTCGTCGACGTACCCCCGCGGTCGGTCGCGCACGACGGGCCGACCTACCGGCGTCCGCTCGCGCGGCCCGACTGGCAGGACGACCTGCAGGCCGACCGCGCCGAGGAGCTGCCCCGGCCCGCCGCCGACGACGACCTGCGGGCCACCCTGCTGCGTCTGGTCGGCTCGCCCAACCTGTGCGACAAGTCGTGGATCACCGACCAGTACGACCGCTACGTCCGCGGCGACACCGTGCTGGCGCAGCCCAGCGACAGCGGCGTCATCCGGATCGATCCCGACTCCGGGCTCGGCGTCGCGCTCGCCACCGACTGCAACGGGCGCTTCGCGCTGCTCGACCCGTACGCCGGCGCGCAGCTCGCGCTGTCGGAGGCCTACCGCAACGTCGCCACCAGCGGGGCCACGCCGCAGGCGATCTCCGACTGCCTCAACTTCGGCTCGCCCGAGGACCCGGCGGTGATGTGGCAGTTCGCGGAGGCCTGCCGTGGTCTCAAGGACGCCTGCGCCGAGCTCGGCATCCCGGTCACCGGCGGCAACGTGAGCCTCTACAACCAGACCGGCGAGACCGCGATCCTGCCCACCCCGGTGGTCGCGGTGCTCGGTGTCGTCGACGACGTCACCCGCCGCACCCCGACCGGCTTCGTGGCCGCGGGCGAGCGGGTGCTGCTGCTGGGCGAGACCCGCGAGGAGCTCTCGGGCGGGGAGTGGGCGCACGTGGTCCACGGCCACGTCGGCGGCACCCCGCCGGTCGTCGACCTGGCCGCCGAGCGGTCGCTCGCCGAGCTGCTGCACGAGGCCGTGGGGCTGGTCACCAGCGCCCACGACCTCTCCGACGGGGGCCTCGCGCAGACGCTGGCCGAGTCGTGCCTGCGCCACGACGTGGGCGCCTCGGTGTCGCTCGCCGGGGTCGCGGCCGACCCGTTCGTGGCGCTGTTCTCCGAGTCGGTGGCCCGGGTCGTGGTGACGGTGCCGGAGGCCGACGTCGACCGGCTGACCGCGCTCGCCGAGCGGCACGACGTCCCGGTGGTGAGCCTCGGCACGACCGGGGGCAGCGTCCTCGAGGTCGAGGACCGCTTCGCCATCGAGCTGACGACGTTGCGCGACGCGTGGACGGCGACCCTGCCCGGCGTGCTGGGCTGAGCCGGGCCGAGGAGGTGGGCGCCGGTGGACGAGCTGGTCGTCACCGGACGGCTGCGGATCCCCGACGGTGAGCTGAGCGAGCGCTTCTCGCGCTCCTCCGGGCCCGGCGGCCAGGGCGTCAACACCGCCGACACCCGGGTCGAGCTCTCCTTCGACGTCGCCCGGTCGCCCGTGGTGCCCGACCACCTGCGCGAGCGGCTGCTCGAGCGGCTCGCGGGTCGCCTCGTGGACGGCGTCCTCACCATCGCCGCCAGCGAGCACCGCACCCAGCTCGCCAACCGGCGCGCGGCGCGCGACCGGCTCGCGTCGGTGCTGCGCGACGCCGCCGCCCCACCGCCTCCGCGTCGCCGGGCGACCCGGCCGACGCGGGGCTCGAAGGAACGGCGGTTGAGCGCCAAGAAGCGCCGTGGCGAGACGAAGAAGGGTCGGCAGGGGCGTTTCGACGCCTGAGGCCGGCGCAATCCGTCGCGGTCGCCGCGCCGAAGCACTCCCAGCCGAGCAGGACGAGAGGAGGACGACGTGCGACGCCGGACGATGCTGGGGGTCCCGGCCGCGGGTCTCCTGGCGGCCGCGCTGTCCGCGTGCGGGCAGGATGCTCCCGTGACCCAGCGCGACCCCGGCCCGGCCCCGGCCCGACCTCCCGCGACGCCCACCGCGACGCCCACCGCGACCCGGATCGCGTACGGCGAGGACCCCAGCCAGCACGGTGAGCTCACCCTGCCCACGGGCCGGCCCCGCGGGGTCGTGGTGGTGCTGCACGGCGGCTTCTGGAAGGCGGAGTACGACCTCGACCTCGGACGGCCCCTGGCCGCCGCGCTGGCGGCCGCGGGGTGGGCGGCCTGGAACCTGGAGTACCGGCGGGTGGAGGGCGGCGGCGGTGCCCCTGCCACCTTCGACGACGTCGCGGCCGGCATCGACCGGCTCGCCTCGCTCGGCGCCGACCTGGACCGCGACGTCGAGCTCGACCTGTCCACGGTGGTGACCCTCGGCCACTCGGCGGGCGGTCACCTCGCGGCCTGGGCGGCGTCCCGGCTGCGGTTCGAGCGCTGGGCCGGCGGTGTGCCGGTGACGGCGGTGATCTCTCAGGCGGGCGTGCTCGACCTGGCCACCGCGTCCCGCGAGGTGCTGGGGGGCGGGGCCGTCGACGCCCTGCTCGGCCGTCCGCCCACCGGCGCCGACGACCGGTACGACCCGCTGCGGCAGGCGCCCCTCGACGTACCGCTGTGGTGCGTGCACGGCACCGACGACGACACCGTCCCGATCGCCCAGTCGCGCGACTACGTGGCGGCGGCGAGCGCTGCCGGGGCGGACGCCGAGCTGGTGGAGGTGGCCGGCGACCACTTCACCGTGATCGACACCGGCTCGGCGGCCTGGCGGCGTACCCTCGCGGTGCTGGACGGGTTGGGCTGAGCGACGCGTCAGAAGCGCAGCCGGACGTCGCCGCGCGCCTCCAGCCGCAGCTCCTGCTTCGCGTCGAGGTCGCCCTTGACCCGGGAGAGCGTCAGCACGTAACGGCGTCCGACGCTCAGGGTGCGCGGCACCTTGCCCTTCACGTCGAAGACGAGGTAGCCGTTGGTGACGCTGCCGTTCTCGATCTCGTCGAGGACCTTGACCGGCTCCTCCCCTCCGAGGGTGGTGGTGTCGGTGCTGGAGGCGACCGTGTAGGTCGCGGTGGAGACGCCGTCGTCGCCGGGCAGGAGGTAGCCGTCCATGGTGGTGCCGAGACCGAGCACCACGAAGGTGTGGCCCTTGGCGGCCCACTCGCCGTCGACGAACGGCGTCCGCAGGGCGGTCGTGGTGGTGCAGTAGAAGTAGAGCTGCGCGTACTGGTTGTCGCGCTTGGCCCAGTCGCGGTCGGGGCAGGGCGACGTGCTGACCTTGACGTCGGTGAGGGAGTAGAGGCCGGCGGCCCGGCCCTTGGTGCGGGTGCCGGCCGTCAGGTGGAGGGTCTGGGTCACGCCGGCGTAGTCGACCTCGAGCCGGACGTCGGTGGCCTCGCCCTCCACGGCCACGAAGAACTCGTCGGCGTCGGAGGCGCTGCGGTCCTCGGCGGGGGGCACCAGCTTGTAGCGCTGGCCGTCGCTGACCAGCTCGACGGTGACGTCCTGACGTGCCCCGAAGACAGGGGCGGCGGCGTCGAGGACGTGCGGCCGGTAGCGCCACGACACCGGCAGGAAGACGCCGCCGTCCGGCGCGTCGCGGACCTCGCGGGCGCGGGTGTCGTCGGCCCCGAGCGTGGGGAGGGGATCGCCGATCAGCACCTCGAGGCGGCCGGTCGGGATGATCAGGAACGACCGGTTGCGGGCCACCGTGCCGTTGACGTCGACCGTGCGGGCGGGCACCACGTCGCCGGGCTCGGCCCCGCGCGCAGCCGGGACCTGGTCGCTGCCGCACGCGGCGAGCAGCCCGCTGAGCAGCGCCAGGAGCAGCGCCAGGAGCAGCGCCGGGAGCGCGCCGGCGCGGTGGACCGGGCCGCCGCTCGTCGGGGGAGGGGTGGG
The DNA here is from genome assembly GCA_963834285.1 of uncultured Actinomycetota bacterium. Classification (GTDB taxonomy): domain Bacteria; phylum Actinomycetota; class Actinomycetes; order Propionibacteriales; family Nocardioidaceae; genus Nocardioides. Next base: position 129,292 of record CAWIAZ010000003.1, read on the forward strand.
GGCACGACAGGCATTCTCGCCTACGACGCGGCCGGCGGGGGGAGGTCGCCGGGAAGCGGGCGGATCGGCCGCCTGATCAGCGCGGCGGTCGGCCCGACGGGTGGGCCGGTGTGGGTCGGGGTGGTCGCGGGACGGGTCGTGTGCCTCAGGCCGGGGCGGGGCCGGTTCTCAGGCACACGACCCTCCCGGGCGGGGTGCGTGGGGGTGCGTGGCGGGGTAGCGGGACTCAGCCCGGCGAGGGGTCGTGTGCCTCAGGCCGGGGCGGGACCGGTTCTCAGGCACACGACCCTCCCCAGCGGGTGGCGCGGCTGAGCCAGCGGGTCTCGCCGGCGGGGTCGTGTGCCTCGCCGGGGCGGGGCCGGTTCTCAGGCACACGACCCTCCCCAGCGGGTGGCGCGGCTGAGCCAGCGGGGCTCGCCGGCGGGGTCGTGTGCCTCACGCCGGGGCGGGGCCGGTTCTCAGGCACACGACCCTCCCCAGCGGGTGGCGCGGCTGGGCCAGCGGGTCTCGCCGGCGGGGTCGTGTGCCTCACGCCGGGGCGGGACCGGTTCTCAGGCACACGACCCCCTCCCCGCGGGCCCGCGTAGGCTCGCCGGCGTGCCTGTCCGCCTGCGCCCCGCCGATCCCGCGGACGTCGAGGCGGCGCTGGGCAGGGTGGGTGACGGGACGGCGGAGCGGGCCGACCTGCGACTGCTGACCAAGCACTTCCTGGCCCTGCTCGAGGCGCGCGCGCCGGGCCACTCGGTGGAGGTCCGGGTGCCGCCGTACGCCGCAGTGCAGGTGATCCCCGGCGTCCGGCACACCCGCGGCACCCCGCCGGCGGTCGTCGAGACCGACGCGGCGACCTGGATCGCGCTGGCCACGGGCGCCCTGGCCTGGGCCGACGCCGAGCGCGACGGACGGGTGCGGGCCTCGGGCGAACGAGCCGACCTCACCGCCCATCTCCCGCTCGGCGACGTTCGTTAGGTTGGCGCGCATGAGCACCGAGTTCGAGACCGCGTCGATCCGCGAGAAGGTCCAGTCCCTGCTGCCCGCCATCCGGTCCGACCTCGAGGACCTGGTCCGGATCGAGTCGGTCAGCGCCGACCCCGCCCGGGCCTCGGAGGTGGCCCGCAGCGCGGAGGCGGTCGCTGCGCTGTTCCGCGCGGAGGGGCTGACGGACGTCGACATCGTCAGCGCCCGTGCCGACGGCGGAGCCCCCGCGGTGATCGCGCACAAGGCCGGCCCCGAGGGGTCGCCGACGGTCCTGCTCTACGCCCACCACGACGTCCAGCCCGAGAACGACCACGCCGAGTGGGACAGCCCGCCGTTCGAGCCCACCGAGCGCGACGGCCGGCTCTACGCCCGGGGCGCGGCCGACGACAAGGCCGGCATCGCCGCCCACCTCGGTGCCCTCCGCGTCTACGGCGACGACCTGCCGGTCAGCGTCACGATGTTCGTCGAGGGCGAGGAGGAGGTCGGCTCCGACACCCTCCCCGACCTGCTCCGCGAGCACCACGACCGGCTGCGCGCCGACGTGATCGTGATCGCCGACTCCGGCAACTGGGACATCGGGGTGCCCGCCCTCACCACCAGCCTGCGCGGCCTGGTGCGCGTCGACGTCGAGGTCCGCACGCTCACCCACGGGGTGCACTCCGGCATGTGGGGCGGGCTGGTGCCTGACGCCCTGATCGCGCTGAGCCGACTGCTGGCCTCGCTCCACGACGACGCCGGCGACGTCGCGGTCGCCGGTCTGCACAGCGGCCCGGCCGCCGACGTCGACTACCCCGAGGAGCGGTTGCGGGCCGAGTCGGGCGTCGCCCCCGGTGTCGAGTGGATCGGCACCGGTACGGCCGTCGAGCGGCTCTGGACCCGCCCGGCCCTGTCGGTGACCGGGCTCGACGCCCCGCAGGTCGCCGGCGCCAGCAACACCCTGGTGCCCACGGCGTCCGCGCGGATCAGCATGCGGATCGCCCCCGGCGACACCACCGCCAACGCCGTCGACTGCCTGCGCGCCCACCTCGAGCAGCACGTGCCGTGGGGCGCCGACCTGACGATCACGCTCGTCGACACCGGCGAGGCGACCCGGATCGAGGCCACCGGCCCCGCGTACGACGCCGCCCGGGCCGCCTTCACCGAGGCCTGGGACGGCACGGCGCCGGTCGACATGGGCGTCGGGGGCTCGATCCCGTTCATCGCCGAGTTCCTCGAGGCGTTCCCCGAGGCCAGCGTGCTGGTCACCGGCGTCGAGGACCCCGACACCCGGGCCCACGGCGCCAACGAGGGCCTGCACCTCGCCGAGTTCGAGCGGGTCGTGGTGGCCGAGGCCCTGCTGCTGCGCAACCTCGGCGAGCAGCAGGGCTAGCCGGACGCCGGCTCGGCCGCGACCGACCTGCCCGACCTGCCCGACCTGCCCAGCCTGGCCGCTCCGGCCGCTCCGGTCGACCCGGTCGACCCGGTCGACACGCCTGGCATCGCCGGGAGGTAGAGCCGGAACTCGCTGCCCCGACCCAGCTCGGAGCTCACCTCGACCCGGCCGCCGTGCCGGCGGGCGACCTGGTCGACGATCACCAGACCGAGCCCGGTGCCGGGGCGCTTGAGGGCCGCGGGGTTGCTGGAGCGGAAGAACTCGGTGAACAGGCGCGGCAGGTCCTCGTCGGAGATGCCCAGGCCGTCGTCGCAGCAGGAGATGACGGCGTCACCGTCGACGACGTCGAGGCGGAGCTCCACGTGCCCACCCCGCTGGCCGTACTTGATCGCGTTGCTGAGGAGGTTGCAGAGCGCCTGGTCGATCTCGGTGCGGTCACCGAGCACGGCCGGCGGCTCCGAGGCGAGGGCGAGCCGGACCTCGATGCCGGCCCGCTCCGCGGTCACCTCGATCATGTCGACGACCTCCCGGGCCACGAGGCCCACGTCGACCGGCTCGCAGCGGGCGATGGCGGCGGGGTCGCCGACCCTGGCCAGGAGCGTCAGGTCCTCGACCATCCGGTGCAACCGGTTGCCGTTGCGGTCCATGGCCTCGACGCACTGCCGCGCCTCCTCGCTGAGACCCGGTGCGGAGCCGAGCAGCTCGAGGTGGCCGATGACCGTGGTCAGCGGGCCGCGGAGCTCGTGCGACACGTTGCCGATCAACCGGCTCTTGGCGAGCCCGAGGGCCCGCAGGTCGGCGGCGAGCCGCTGGTCGTGGGCGAACGCCTCGGCGTTGTGGACCGCGCGCCCGAGGTCGACACCGATCTCCGTGGCGACCTGCGCCTCCTCGGGCGTCCAGGGCTGCTCGGGGTCCTTGCGGCCCAGGGCCAGGTGGCCGGTGCTGGTCGCCCCGAAGCCGACCGGCACCAGCAGCATGCTGGCCAGCCCGAGCCGGCGCAGGAGGCCACGCAGCTCGTCGAGCTCGTCGGCGGCGAGCAGGTCGCGGGGGGCGGCATGGTCGCTGATCACCGCGACCCGGCCCTGGGTCCACAGCCGCCGGCTCATCTTGCGGCTCAGCGCGAACGCGCGACCAGCCGCCGCGGGCTCGAGGGTCCCCGTGGGAGCGGCCGAGGGGGTGTACGTCGGCGTGCTCATCGGCGCGCCCGACGTGAGGGTCGCGGAGTAGCTGCGCATCCGGACCGCGTCGGCGCGGAACCCCGTCAGCAGCGCCTGCTCGATCTTCGCGAAGGCCTCGACCGGATCGAGCTGCGAGACGGCCTGGCGCCCGACCTGCCGGGCCGTCTCGGCCAGCCGTGCCCGGTCGCCGAGCCGCTGCCGCTCGACCGCGCCGCGCAGCTCGCTCTCGGCCTGGGCCGCGTAGGCGGTCACCAGCGCGTGCGCCCAGACGGCCGTGAGCTGGGTGGCTGGGTCCTCGGTGGCCACGAAGAGCAGCCCGCAGGGGGTGCCCACCCGGTCGAGCAACGGGAGGTGGCTGTGCCGCGGGCCCACGTCGGTGGTGACCGGTCCGGAGGCGTTGCCGCGCGCGTGGGCGACGACGTCGTCCACCGTCGCGTCGCTCGCCCCGTCCTGGTGGGAGGTGGCGAGCGTCAACAGCTCGACCGAGCCGGCCTCGTCGATGCTGAGCACTCCGGCGACCGAACGGGGGAGCGACTGCGCGAGCCCGTCGACGATCAGTCGGAGGCCGGCGTCGAGGAACCGTCGCGGGGGCGCCGGACGCCCCATGGCCGTCCGGGAACGTAGAGCCACGTGTGACTCGTTCGGATCGTCGCGCACCACGACTGTCCTTGAGAGACGGTTGATTCCCCCACCCTGCGTCGCAGTCTACGACCTCGGGACGACGCCGGGCACGACTTCAGTCCGATCGGGGAGCGCCGATCGGGGTGCGCCGGGGAGGCGGACCTCGACGGTGGTGCCGACGCCCAGCTCGGAGCGCATCTCCACGCTGCCCTCGTGCCGCTCGATGATCCGCTGCACGATGCTCAGGCCCAGGCCGGTGCCCGGCTCCTCCAGCGCGGCGGGGTTGGTGGAGCGGAAGAACTCGGTGAACAGGTGCGGAACGTCGTGCTCGGCGATCCCGATCCCCTCGTCGGACACCGCGAGGAGCGCGCCGTCCTTGATCGGCCGGACGACGATCGTGACCGTCCCCCCGGGGTGGCTGTACTTGACGGCGTTGCTGACGAGGTTGGCCACGACGCGGTGCAGGTCCTCGGGGTCGCCCACGACGGTGGGCAGCCCGGGTCTGGGGTCGAGCACGATCTGCACGTCGCGGGCGGCGGCACCGACCTCGGCGAGCTCGACGGCTTCGGCGACCGTCCCGACGATGTCGATGGTCTTGAGGTGCATCGGGGACCCGACGTCGCCGACCCGCGACAGCGTCAGCAGGTCCTCCACGACCCGGCGCAGCCGGTGCGCGCCCCGCTCCATCGCGGCCAGGGACGAGCGGGAGGAGTCGGGGAGGGCGTCGGGCGCCGTGTCGAGCATCTCGAGGTGCCCGAGGATGGCGGTGAGCGGGTTCTTCAGCTCGTGCGAGACGGTGGCGATCAGCTGCGACTTGTAGACGTCGAGCTTGCGCAGCTCCTCGACCAGCTGGCGCTCGCGCTGGAACGCCCTGGTGTTGAGGATGGCCGAGCCGAGGTCGCGGCCGATGTCGAGGGCCGCCGCCAGCTCGACCTCGGACCACGGGCGGTCGCCGGTGCCGCGGGTCAGCGCGAGGAAGCCGAGGCACTCGCGACCCGCACCGAGGGGCGCGAAGAGCATCGAGTCGAGCTCGAGCTCGTCGAGGTGGTAGACGACCTCGGCGTGGTCCTCCGGCGTCAGGTAGTCGGTGGGAGTCGGGGTCCTGGAGACGGCGACGGCGGTCTGGTCGCGCCACAGTCCGGCGGCCACGCTCTCGGCGATGCCGGTCACGTGCTTCGGCAGAGTCACCGACCCGCCGTCCGCGCTGAGCGCCACGCCGGTGGTGTCACCGGTGCCGTCGAGGGCCTGGATCCAGAGCCCGCGGGCCCGGTAGCCCGACAGCAGGGCCTCGCGGCTGCCCTCCAGGATCCCGGAGAGGGTCGGCTGCCGGGTGGCGGCCCGGACCAGGCTCCGGGCGGCGTCGGCGAGCCGGATCTGGCCGTCCAGGTCGGCGCGCTCCAGGGCCAGCCGCACCGCTCGCTCCGCCTGGGCGGCGTACCGCTCGAGGAGGGCGCGCTGGGAGGCGTCGGGTCGCAGACCGCTCACGGGGAGGTCGATCGACATCATGCCGATCCACTCGCCGTCGGGGCCACGCAAGGGGGCGATCAGGTAGTCGAGCGGGTCCCAGGCGTCGGGGTGGTCGAGCCGCTCGATGCGCGGGATCCAGCTGGTGCCGCCGGCCTCGGGGTCGAACAGGGCGGCCGGCACGAACTTGAAGCGGCCCCAGTCCTCGGCGACCGCGAGCTCGGACTCCATCTCCTCGATCGAGTACGTCGCTCCGAGCAGGTCGCGGCGGGCCTCCTCGTCGCCGACGACGGCGACGGTCACGAGCTCGCCGTCGAGCACCACGCTGACGCAGGCGACCTGGAAGCCGACCATCTCGACCACGGACTGCGCCACGAGGTCGAGCGCCTCGCGTGAGGTCGCGTCGGACCAGTCCGTGACGTCGACCGCGCGCACGTCCGTCCGGTGGTCCGCCCGGTCATCCGCCCGGTCATCCACCCGGTCATCCACCTGGCCGTGCATGTCTGGCTCGCTCATCGCTTCCCTCAGCGTCAACCCTCGGCCCCGCGACCATCGTAGGGTCGGAGGCAGTCCGCGCTCAGCGGATCTCCTAGACTCGTGCCGTGCCCTACCAGAGCAGCCGCCCCCGACGTCCCGGGGGAGACGGCCGCCTGACCGCCGCGCTCGACCCGCACGACGTCGGTCCGCAGGACGCCTGCGGTGTCTTCGGCGTCTGGGCGCCCGGCGAGGAGGTCGCCAAGCTCACCTACTTCGGTCTCTACGCGCTGCAGCACCGCGGGCAGGAGTCGGCGGGCATCGCGGTCAGCAACGGTCGCCAGATCCTGGTCTACAAGGACATGGGCCTGGTCTCGCAGGTCTTCGACGAGACCACGCTCGCGTCGCTGCAGGGCCACCTCGCGATCGGGCACGCGCGCTACTCCACCACCGGCGCCAGCACCTGGGCCAACGCCCAGCCGACCTTCCGTCCCACGAGCGAGGGATCGCTCGCGCTGGGGCACAACGGCAACCTCATCAACACCTTCGAGCTGGCCCAGATGGTCGCCGACCTGCCGAGCGAGCCGGGCGAGCTCGACATCCACGCCCGCGACCTCGAGTCGTCCACCAACGACACCGGCCTGCTCACCGCGCTGCTGGCCCACCACCCCGACACCTCCCTGGAGCAGCGGGCGGTCGAGGTGCTGCCGATGCTGCAGGGCGCCTTCTCGCTCGTGTGGATGGACGAGGACAGCCTCTACGCCGCCCGCGACCCCCAGGGCATCCGTCCGCTGGTGCTCGGCCGCCTCGACCGCGGCTGGGTCGTCGCCTCCGAGGACTCCGCCCTGGCCACCATCGGCGCCAGCGTCGTCCGCGAGGTCGAGCCGGGCGAGATGGTCGTCGTCGACCACCAGGGGCTGCGCTCCCACCGGTTCGCCGAGGCCGACCGCAAGGGCTGCGTCTTCGAGTACGTCTACCTCGCGCGGCCCGACGCGCGGATCAGCGGTCGCAGCGTCCACGAGGCGCGGGTCGAGATGGGCCGCGAGCTCGCCCGCCAGTACCCCGTCGAGGCCGACCTGGTGATGCCGGTGCCCGAGTCGGGCACGCCGGCCGCCGCCGGCTACGCCGAGGAGAGCGGCATCCCGTTCGGTCAGGGCTTCGTGAAGAACGCCTACGTCGGGCGCACCTTCATCCAGCCCAGCCAGACGCTGCGGCAGCTCGGCATCCGGCTCAAGCTCAACGCGCTCGAGCACATGATCCGCGGCAAGCGGATCGTGGTGGTCGACGACTCCATCGTCCGCGGCAACACCCAGCGGGCCCAGGTCCGGATGCTGCGCGAGGCCGGCGCGCTCGAGGTGCACGTGCGGATCTCCAGCCCGCCGGTGAAGTGGCCGTGCTTCTACGGCATCGACTTCGCCACCCGCGCCGAGCTGATCGCCAACGGTCTGTCGCCCGAGGAGATCGCCGCCAGCGTCGGGGCCGACAGCCTCGGCTACATCTCCCTCGAGGGCATGGTGCAGTCGACCGGGCAGCCCACCGACGAGCTCTGCAAGGCCTGCTTCACCGGCGAGTACCCCATCGAGCTGCCCGACGAGAGCATGCTCGGCAAGCACCTGCTCGAGGCGACGCTGTCCTCGCCGACGCTGGGCAAGGCGCTGCCCGTGCTCAACAACCCGTGACGTTGTTCCCGTCCCAGAACGCAGACCAGGAGACGCCGTGACCGAGCCGAACGCCTACGCCGAGGCCGGCGTCGACATCGAGGCCGCCGACAAGGCGGTCGAGCTGATGAAGGGCTGGGTGGAGAAGTCGCGGCGCCCGGAGGTGATCGGCGGGATCGGCGGTTTCGCCGGGCTCTTCGACGCCTCCGCGCTGACCCGCTACCGACGACCGCTGCTGGCGACGTCCACCGACGGCGTCGGCACCAAGGTCGCGGTCGCGCAGGCGATGGACGTGCACGACACCATCGGCTTCGACCTCGTGGGCATGGTCGTCGACGACCTCGTCGTCTGCGGCGCCGAGCCGCTGTTCATGACCGACTACATCGCCACCGGCCGGGTGGTCCCCGAGCGGATCGCGGCCATCGTCAAGGGCATCGCGGAGGCGTGCGTCGAGGCCGGCTGCGCGCTGGTCGGCGGTGAGACCGCCGAGCACCCCGGGTTGCTGGGCCCCGACGAGTACGACGTCGCCGGCGCCACCACGGGGGTGGTCGAGGCCGACGACCTGCTCGGCCCCGGCCGGGTCCGCCCGGGCGACGTCCTGGTGGCGATCGAGTCGAGCGGGCTGCACTCCAACGGCTACTCGCTGGTGCGCCACGTCCTGCTCGAGAAGGCGGGATGGGCCTTGGACCGCGACGTGCCCGAGCTCGGCGGCGCCCTCGGACCCGAGCTGCTGACGCCCACCCGGATCTACGCCAAGGCCTGCCTCGACCTGGCCCGCCGGGTCGAGGTGCACGCGATGTCGCACGTGACCGGGGGCGGCCTGGCCGCCAACCTCGAGCGGGTGCTGCCGGTCGAGCTCGGCGCGACCCTCGACCGCGCCACCTGGACCCCGCAGCCGATCTTCGACCTCGTCCGGCAGGTGGGCTCGGTCTCGCAGGACGACCTGGAGAAGACCCTCAACTGCGGGGTCGGCATGGTCGCGATCACCCCGGCCGACGCCGCCGACGACGCCGTCGCGGTGCTCGCCGAGCACGGCATGCGGGCCTGGGTGGCCGGTGTCGTCGCCGTCGACCCCGAGCAGAGCGGCACCGTCCGGCTCGCGGGGCAGCACCCGGGCTGGTGAGGCCGGCTCGTGAGGCCGGCTGGTCAGCCCAGCTGGTGAGCCCAGCGCCGTCCGGGCGTGATTTCGCTGACGGCGGAGCCCAAATCGGGCGGGGGGTGTGCGGGAACAGCCGCCGAGCAGGTAGCGTTGCTCCCACGACATTACTTTTGGTGACCCGGAGGCCTGGCGCCCCGGCAGAGCGTGCGAGGGGGCTGGACCCTATGGGCCGCGGCCGAGCAAAGGCCAAGCAGACGAAGGTCGCGCGCGACCTGAAGTACCGTACGCACGAGACGGACTTCGGCGCGTTGGCGAGCGAGCTGCACGGAGACAGCAAGAACGACACCGACCAGATCGACGAGGTCGAGCTCGAGAAGTGGTCGGACTACTCCGAGCCGCAGCGCGACTGACCAGCGCCGGCCGGCCCCCCGGGGGCGGCCCCCAGCGGGGATGTTACTGACCGTTGGAGCTACTGGCCGACCGATATGACGCGCGCCCAGTAGTCACAACGGTCAGTAACATGCCCGCCAGGACCGGCTAGCGCGGGAGCCAGATCGAGCGCAGGCGGCCGACGGTGCGCATCCGCTGCTCGGCGAGGCGGTCGGCGGCGACGGCGGGCGGTACGCCGTCGGCGGCGGCGAGGGCGAAGACCGAGCGGGTCGTCTCGAAGATGCCGGTGGCGCGCTGCTGGGCACGCTCGAAGGAGAACCCCTCGAGCTCGTCGGCGACCTGGATCAGCCCGCCGGAGTTGACGCAGTAGTCGGGCGCGTAGAGCACCCCGCGGTCCTCGAGGGTCTTCTCGATGCCGGGGTGCGCCAGCTGGTTGTTGGCGGCGCCGCAGACGACCCGCGCGGTGAGCACGTCGACGACCTCGTCGGAGAGCGCGCCGCCCATCGCGCAGGGCGCGTAGACGTCGAGGGGCCGGGCGACCAGGTCGGCGGTGGACCCCACCACCTGCACCTGCGGGTGGTCGGCGACCACCCGGTCGAGCGAGGGCCGGTGCACGTCGGTGACCAGCACGGTGGCGCCGTCCTCGACGAGGTGCCGCACGAGGTGCCGGCCGACCTTGCCGACGCCGGCGACGCCGACGGTGCGGCCACCGAGCGTGGGCTCGCCCCAGGCCGCCTCCGCGGCGGCGCGCATGCCCTGGAAGACGCCGTACGCCGTGAGCACGGAGCTGTCGCCGGCGCCACCGTGGGCGGTGGTCCGGCCGGTGACGTAGGAGCACTCGCGGGCGATGTGGTCCATGTCCTCGGAGTAGGTGCCGACGTCGCACGCCGTGTAGTAGCGGCCGTGGAGCGACTCGACGAAGCGGCCGTAGGCGCGCAGCAGGGCCTCGGTCTTGAGCGTGGCCGGGTCGCCGATGATCACGGCCTTGCCCCCGCCGAGGTCGAGCCCCGCCAACGCGGCCTTGTAGGACATGCCGCGCGAGAGGTTGAGGACGTCGCGGACGGCGTCGTCGGTGGAGGCGTAGGGGTAGAACCGGGTGCCGCCCAGCGCCGGGCCGAGGGCGGTCGAGTGGATCGCCACGATCGCCTGGAGGCCGGTGGCGGGATCGTTGGCGAAGACGACCTGCTCGTGCTCGGCGCCCAGCTCGAAGACGTCGACGGGCGAGGCAGGGCCGGGGCTCGCGGGGCCGGGGCCCGCGGGGGCGGTGGACTGGGTGGGGTGCGACTCAGACATGGATCGTGTCCGTCTCTCTCGTGCGGGGCCACGGTGGTGGTGTGGCTCGGGTCGGGCCGCAGGGGTGGCGCGGCGCTGGTTCCAGCGTAGGGCCTGGCGCGGCCGCACGCAGACACTCAGCGCAGCGACGTGACGGCGTACGCCGCGGCGAAGGCGGCCACCAGGACCAGCAGGCTGAGCAGCAGCGTCGGCCACCACGGGGAGGCCGCCGCTCCGCCCGTCACCGGCCCCACCGGCTCCCCCACTGGCTCCCCCACCGGCTCCTCCGCGGTGCGCACGGCCGGCGACTCCCACCGGGTCGCGGCCTGCGCCGAGCCGCCCGATCCGGCTGCGTCGTCCGGCGCCGCCGGCACCGCCGCGGTGAGGGCGACGACGAACGAGCCGACGTCGGGCCAGCGGTCGGCGGGGTCGCGCTGGAGCGCGCGCAGCAGCACGTCGTCGACCGCGGCGGGCAGGTCGGCGAGCTCGGAGGGCGGACGTGGCAACGCGGCCTGCGCGACCTCGGCGATCGTGCCCTCGCGCACGGGTGAGCCGGTGAGCAGGTGGTAGGCCACCGCGGCGAGCGAGTGGACGTCGGCGCGCACGTCGATGCCGGTGCCGGCGGCCTGCTCGGGAGCCATGTACGCCGGGGTGCCGACCACCTGGGTGAGCCCCGAGGCGTGCAGCAGCGCCTTCGCGACCCCGAGGTCGGCCACGAGCAGCCGGTCGCCGGCGCTGCCGCCGCTGCGCAGCAGCAGGTTCTGCGGCTTGAGGTCGCGGTGCACGATGCCCTGCTCGTGCAGCACCCGCAGCCCGGCGCCGGCCTGCGCCACCAGGTCGACCACCCGCACCGGTGGCACCGGCTCGCCGGGCTCGACCAGGGAGGCCAGCGAGCCCAGGTCGGCGTAGGTCATCACGAAGTACGGCGTCCCGTCGCTCTCGCCGATGTCGTAGACCCGGACGATGTGGTCGGAGTCGGCCCGCCGCAGGATCCGCGCCTCCTCCAGGAAGCGCTCGCGGACGTCGAGCCGCTGCGCCCAGTTCTCCGCGAGCGCCTTGACCGCGACGTCGGAGCGCAGCTCGGGGTCGTGGTAGAGCCACACGGTCGCGAAGCCGCCGACACCCAGCCGGTCGACCCGCCGGAGGCGACCGAGGCGTTCCGGGAGCGGCACGTGGGTATGGTGCCAGATCGTGGGGACCTCCGACGCGGACACGGCAGCAGGCGACCCCACCGGCGACCCCACCGGCGACCCCGCCGACGAGCTCGACCGGCTCGCGGCCCGGGCGGCCGCGGGCGACCGCGAGGCCCTGGACTCCCTGCTCGCGGCGATCCAGCCCCGGGTGCGCCGGATCTGCGGGCGGATGCTGCTGCACCCGGAGGACGCCGAGGAGGCCGCCCAGGACGCGCTGCTGCTGGTGGCCACCCGGATCGGCACGTTCGCCGGCCGCAGCCGGTTCACGACGTGGCTGCACGCGGTCGCGTCCAACAGCGCGCGCTCGACCTACCGCAGCCTGCGCCGGCGCGCCGCCGAGCGGCTCCCCGACCACGTGGCGGAGATGGCCGACCCCCGGACGACGAGCGTGATCGCCGGCAGCCGGCTGGACCTGCTCGACGCCCTCGACCTGGTCGCCGAGGAGCACCCCGAGCTCGTCGAGCCGCTGGTGCTGCGCGACGTCCAGGAGCTGGGGTACGCCGAGATCGCCCTGCTGCTCGAGGTGCCGCTGGGCACCGTGAAGTCACGCATCCACGCCGCGCGCAACGCCGTCCGCCCCCTGCTGCGCGTCGCCGACTGACGTCGCAGGCGGTCCCGGGGCGCCCCGCGCGCTCGGGCTCAGGCCGGGTAGGTCACCAGCGCCTCGACGGCGGCGGCGGCCTGCTCCCGCACCTGCGCGAGCAGCTCGGGGGCTCCGTCGGTCTCCTCGCCCCGGGTGTGCTGCTCCAGCGCCTCCGACGCGGCCCCCAGCGGCCCCAGGCCCAGGTTGAGCGCGGAGCCCTTGAGCTGGTGGGCGACCGCCGACGTACGCGGCGCGTCGCGGCGCTCGACCGCCTCGGTGAGAGCCGCGAGCGTCGAGTCGATGCGGGAGAGGAACGACGCGCGGGTGCGGTCGAAGAAGTTGACCCCGTCCTTGACCAGCTCCTTGAGCATCTCGGCCCGCTCCCCGTCGAGCACCTGCGAGGTCGTCGACGCGCGGACCGGCGACTGGGCGGCGTGGCCGGAGCGGACGTGCGGGAGCGCCTCGGGCAGCCACCGGGCCAGCATCCGGGTCAGCTGCTCCGGCTCGACCGGCTTGCCGAGGAAGTCGTCCATGCCGGCGTCGAGGCAGCGGTCCCGCTCGGCGTCGAGGGCGGAGGCCGTCATCGCGATGATCGGGACCCGGTCGTCGCCCTCGGTCGCGCGGATCGCGCGGGTGGCGCTGTAGCCGTCGAGCCGGGGCATCCGGCAGTCCATCAGCACGGCGTCGACCCGGGGAGCCGGTGGCCGGTCGGGCTGGTCGCCGCTGAGCCGGTCGACGGCCTCGACCCCGTCGGCGGCGATCTCCACCGTGATCCCGAGGCTCTCGAGGTAGCCCTGGGCGACGAGCTGGTTGACCGGGTTGTCCTCCACCACCAGGACCCGGGTGCCCGGGCGTGCCTGCTGCCGGCGTCCGCGCCAGGTGAGGTCGGTGCGGGCCTGACCGGCAGCGCTGCGGACCGCGTCGGCGAGCTCGCGGAGCCGCACCGGCTTCGTGACCCCGCCGGCGGCCCCGGTGGCCACGAGCGCGGCGCTGCTGACGCCGGGCGGAGCCGAGGTGACCACGAGGGCCGGCCCCCCGGGTGCGGTGCCGAGGTCGTGGACCGAGTCGAGCAGCGCGGGGTCCGCCTCGGTCACGTCGACGACCGCCAGCGTGTACGGGTCGGCACCGGCGTCGGCGCACCGCTGGTGGGCCGCGGCGACGTCGCCCACGACCTCCACCCGGGCTCCCCAGCCGCTGAGCTGGGACGTCAGCGCCTGTGCGGTCGACGGCCGCGGCTCGACCACGAGCACCCGGTGCTCGCCGAGGTCGACGTACGTCGGCCGGCTGGTCGGGTCGTGCTCGGTCGCCGCGAGCCGCGCCGTGAACCAGAACTCGCTGCCCTCGCCGTCGCTGCTCTCGAAGCCGATCCGGCCGTCCATCGCCTCCACCAGCCGGGCGCAGATCGCCAGCCCGAGGCCGGTCCCGCCGTGGCGGCGGGTGGTGGAGCGGTCGGCCTGCGTGAAGGCGTCGAAGAGCCCGTCGTGGAGCTCGTGGGGGATGCCGATGCCGGTGTCGGTCACGGTGACCCGCAACGTGGCGCCGGTGTCGTCGTCGGACTCCACGGCGGGCTCCACGGCGGGCTCCACGGCGGGCTCGGTGGAGACCCGGATCGTGACCTCGCCCTCGTCGGTGAACTTGATGGCGTTGGAGCCGAGGTTGTCGATCACCTGCCCCAGCCGCATCGCGTCGCCGAGCAGCACCGACGGTACGTCGGGCTCGCACCACGCGACGAGCGGGAGACCCCGCTCGGACGCGGCGCCGGCGAGGATGCCGACGGTCCGGTCGAGGACGTCGCGGGGGTCGATCTCGGTGGTCTCGAGCTCCAGCCGACCGGACTCGATCTTCGACAGGTCGAGGATGTCGTTGATGATGCTGAGCAGGGTGCGGCCGGCGCTGCGCAGGCTCTCGGCGAGCCGCAGCTGGTGCTCGTCGAGGGCGGTGCCGAGCAGGAGCTCGGTGAGCCCGATGACCCCGTTCATCGGGGTGCGGATCTCGTGGCTCATCGTCGCCAGGAACTCCGACTTCTGGTGCGAGGCGTCCATCGCCGCGTCGCGCGCCCTGGCCAGCTCGGCGGCGGTCTGCTCCCGGAGCGCGACCTGGCCGAGCAGGTCGGCGGCGTTGAGCATGAGCTCGCGCGAGGTGGCGTCGGGCACGGCGACGTCGGCCACCAGCTCGATCACGCAGACCACGTCGTGGTCGCGGAGCACGGGGATGGCCACCACGCACCCGTGGCGCCCGTGCACCCGCGCCGGCCGGGTCTCGAGACGGCGGGTCTCCAGCACCAGCGCCGCGATGCCCGGGTCGGGCTCGAGGCCGCTGTCGGGCTCGGTGCGGGAGAGCACGAGGTCGTCGGAGTCCGGGTCCCGGAGGTACAGGGCGAGCGGCAACCACGTGGTCTCGGCCTTGAGCACGTCGATGCTGGAGCTGACCGCCTCGAGCAGGGTCGCCGACCGGTTGGCCCTCTCGGCCACGGTCTGGAGCAGTCTCAGCTCGTGGCTGGCGCGGCGGGCGGCGAGCTCGGAGAGGACCAGCTCGGTGACGTCGCGAGCGGTGCCGCTGACCCGCACCAGGGCCCCGTCGTGATCGCGCTCGGCGCGCCCGGCGCACTGGACCCACCGCGTCTCCCCGTCGGCCCGGCGGATCCGGCCCTGCCACTCGAGGCGGTCGCCGGTCGCCAGCAGGGCGGCGGTGTTGGCGTCGAGCAGCGCCAGGTCCTGCGGGTGGATGAAGTCCCTCCCTGCATCCCAGGTGCCCGCGAACGACCCGGGCTCGATGCCGTGGATCCGGCAGAGCTCGTCGGACCACGCCAGCGCACCGGTGCCAGGGTTCCACACCCAGCTGCCGAGGTGGGCGATCGCCTGAGCCACCTCGAGCTGCTCCTCCTTGTCGCGCAGCCGCTCGACCAGACGGTGCTGCTCGTCGTGCTCGGTGACCCGGTGCAACCAGCCCAGCAACCGACCGTCGGCGTCGGTGAGGGGCGCCCAGCTCGTGAGGATCCAGGTCGCGGTGCCGTCGGGGCGGTGTACGAGGACCTCGACGTTCTCCTCGCCGGGGTGGCCGGCTCGCATCTCCTCGAAGCTTGGCCGCCCACTGCCGGCTGCCCTCCTCGTCGAGGACGTCGGGCACGGCCAGGTTGCGGGTCTCCTCGAGCGAACGGCCGAGGAGGTCGGCGAGCCGGGCGTTGGCGTGGAGGGTCCGGCCGTCGCCGTCGACCAGCCAGAACCCGTCGGGGATGGTCTCGACGAAGCGCCGGAGAAGGTGGGGGTCGTCGAACGCCGCGTCGTCCACGCGCACCTCCACGTCGACCGTCCGGGGCCGGCCCGCCGCCGGCTCGTTGCGCCTATCCTCGCGCACGACCGGTCACGTGCGGGCCAGCACCACGGCCCCGTGGCTGCCGTAGCCGACCAGCGGCCCGCCGTACGGCGCACCGTTGAACGCGACCATCAGCCAGCCGTCGTCGGTCCGGAGCAGCGAGGGCCAGGGGAGGTTGGTGGGGTAGGGCGCGTCGAGGGTGCCGATCTCGGTGAGGTCGAGGTCGAGCACGGGGAACCGCTCGCGCTGACCGCGCCGGCCGTCGCGGCCGTCGCTGGCGAGGACCCGCCAGGTGCCGTCGAGCCGGACCAGGGTCGTGCCCTCGGTGGCCCGGCGGTCGGTGGCGGCGGCGCGCAGGGTGAGCCGGTCGAGGTCGGGTCCCTGGGCGAGCGCCGGGTGGAACCGGAAGAACCTCCGCGCACTGACGTAGCCCACGAGCCATCCGTCGTCGGTGCGGACCAGGTGCGGGTCCCAGACGCCCACCGAGGTGAACCCCGTCGTCGGCAGGTCGAGGGGGCGGGTGTCGAGCACGTGGACGCCGCGGGTCAGGTCGGCCGCGGACTCCGCGAGCGTCACCCCCACCGTCGCGCCGGGTCGCTGGCGGTCGAAGTCGCCCCAGGTGCTCGCGGCGACGAGCCACCGGTCGCCGTCGCGCACCAGGTGGCAGGCGTGGTCGCCGTAGACGCCGGGGCGGTCGGCGCGGCGGAAGAAGAGGTCGGCCCGGTGGGTGAGTCCCGGGCCGGTGGCGTCGAGCTCCCAGACCGACGCGTGCCCGGTGGGGAACGGCCCCGGCCCGGCACTGGTGGCGGTGAGCAGCACCCGGCCCGTGCCCTCGTCGTACGGAGTGCCGTCGGCGTGCGTGACCAGCCGCAGGTCGCGCAGCCCCAGCTGCCCGAAGCCGCCGTGGCGCACCTCGCCCAGGGCCCCCGTCGAGCCGACCTCGAGCCCGGCGAGCCACCCCTCGTCGTGGACGTCGAGCCGGTCGGTGAGGTCGACGCGACCGCGGGCCTGCCAGTCGTCCGCCGCCCCGCGGCTCCAGACGACGAGGTGCGGGCCGGTCAGCGTGAGGGCGAGCGCCTCCACGGTCGCGGTCGGCCGCCCGTGCCGGCGGCTGCGGTGGTGCGTCGTCCGCCCGGCGTGGGTGACCCGCAGCGCCAGCCCGCGCTCGTCGAGGGTCCCGGCCAGCTCGGTGCCGCCGGAGGCGAGCCGGAGCTCGGCACCCGGGCCCGCGCCCACCGGGCCGGCCGCCGCGAGCCCGGCGTCGAGGGTGGCCTCCACCGCGACGTACGGCGCGACGACCGGAGGTGCGCCGGTGCCCGTGCCGGCCCGGACGAGGTCGACCGGGCGCACGCGGTGCACGATCTCGAAGGGGGGCAGCACCGGGCGCACGATACCGGCGGGGGCACGCATCACGATCCCGCGAACGGGTACCTGTCCTCGATCCGTCATCCAGTTCAGGAGGAATCCATGAACACACGCACCATCGCCGTCATCGCCCTGATCCTCGTCATCGTCGTCCTCGCCATCCTGCTGTTCTGATGCTGTCGCCCCGGTGAGGAGGACCGCGCTCGCGGGGGCCGTTCCCGGCCCGCCACCTCACCGGGGCCGAGCGGCTTGGCGCTGCGCGCCACGATGAAGGTGTGATCGAGCCCGAACCGGTCAGTCCCGACGCCCCGCCGCTGGGCCGACCCGTCCTGATGAACCAGGACTGGCGCGACCTCACCTACCTGCACTGGGCGGTCGAGCCGGCCCGCGTGGCCGCGCTGATGCCCGCCGGGGTGCGCCCCGACGTCCTCGCCGGCCGGACGTACGTCGGGCTGGTGCCGTTCCGGATGGTCGACGCCGGACCGGGTCGGCGCACCCGGGTGCCGTGGCTCGGCACCTTCCTCGAGACCAACGTGCGGCTCTACTCGGTCGACGACGGGGGACGACGCGGGGTCGTCTTCCTCAGCCTCGACGCCGACCGGCTGCTCGTCGTCGCCGGCGCCCGGCTCGGCTTCGCCGTGCCCTACCGCTGGGCGCGGATGTCGCACACCGAGCGGGCGGGCGTGCACACCTACCGCGCCCGGCTGCGGGGTCGTGGACCGCGACCGACCAGCGACGTCGCGGTCCGCGTCGGCGCCCCTCGCCAGCCCACCGAGCTCGACCACTTCGTGTCGGCCCGGTGGCGGCTGCACACCCGGATCCTCGGCCGCACCTACCGGGTGCCGAACGCCCACGGACGCTGGCCGCTGCACGACGCCGAGGTGGTGCGGCTCGACGACGGGCTGCTGGGGTCGGTGGGTTTCGCCGACCTCGCCCGACGGGCCCCGGACCACGTGGCGTTCAGTCCCGGGGTGCACACCGAGTTCGGGCTGCCCCGCCGGGTGTGAGCCCGTCGGTCAGCGGGCCGTGTCGCTCAGCCGGTCGGCGACGGCGAGGCCGCCGAGGTGCTGCCGCCGGACGATGACGGGGCTGTCGAGGGCGACGGTCCGGTCGGGCTCGGGCTGGTCGTGGGACTCGACGAGGTGCTGGTCGAAGGGCTGGTCGAAGGGCTGGGGGTCGGGGACCCGGTGGGGCTGCTGCTCGGGCTCGTGGACGAGGAGGTGCCCGGGGACGGCGACTCCGAGGACGACGGGCTGGTGGTCTCCGTCGGGTCGGCGGTGCCGCTGGGGTCGGCCGTCGGCGTGCCGTCGCTGGGTGACGACGTCGGGTCGGGCTGGTTGCCGCCGAGGTCCTGCTCGGCCTCGATGACCTCGAGGATCTGCTCCTCGAAGGACGTGAGCTGTCCCTGGATCTCGTCGAGCGGCACCGAGCCGATGCCCTGCCCGTAGCGGACGATCTCCTCCCAGAGCTCGTTGATCCTGGCGACGGCGGCGTCACTGAGCGGACCGTCGAGGGTCGCGAAGAGCTGGACGGCCAGCGAGTAGGTCAGGCAGCTGGTGCAGTCGTAGTTGACCGCCACCGAGATGTTCTGGGGGACCGCGACGTCGGCGTCGCCGACGACCAGCACGACCTGGAAGGCGACGGCGACGGCGGCGCACCCGTCGCAGCTGGCGGCGGCGAAGGCCTCGTTGGTGTTGGTGAGCGGCTCGTCGCCGTCGGCCCAGACGAGCGCGAAGGCCACGGAGTAGCTCGCGGTGCCATCGGTGGTGTTGACCGCCACGGCCTGGTTGTCACCCGGCTCGGGAGCCAGGGGCTCGTCGAAGGGGAAGATCCAGGTGTCGCCGTCGGCCTGCTCGACGTCACCCGCACCGAGGTCGGTGGCAGCGGCGCCGTCGGCCGCACCGGCTGCTCCGGCTGCTCGGGAGCCGCCGGTGGGCACGAGCACCGTGGCCAGCTGCGGCCGCTCCCGCGTGGGCGCCTCGGCACCCTCGGGGAGGTAGATGCTGCCGGCGCCCCGGCTGCCGACCCGGAAGTCGGTGGCGGGGCGGGCCAGCGCCACGACGTCGCCCAGGGTGCCGCCCTCCCAGGCCTGCACCGGCCGGTAGCGCTCGTCCGAGGGCCACCACGCGTAGCCGAGCCCGACGACGACCGCCGCGGCGGTCAGGACGGCCACCCCCCGGCGTCCGGGGTGGCCGGAGGTGCGGGACCACACCGCGCCGCCCAGCTGGCGGGCCAGCCGGGCGAACAGGTAGCCGAAGGCGACGACCGGGAGCAGCACGACCACCATCGCGATCGCGTGGGCGCTGGCGGCCAGGAGGTCCTCGAGGCCGGTGTCGACCATGGCCCGGCGCTGCGCACCGGCCGACGCGAGGGCGGTGCCGACCATCCGGGGGAGGGCGAGCACCAGCAGCACCAGCGTCGCGAGGAGCACGGGGACGACGGTGAGGACCCAGGTGGTGACCACCACGCGGGTCCACCGCTTCAACGCCAGCGCCTCCGGCTCCGTGCGTCGCCACGGGACGAGGGCGCGCAGGGTCGGGCCGATCCGCTGGAAGAGGTCGGGGACGCCGGTGAGGTCGGCCAGCACGTGGTAGCCGTCGAAGCGGACCAGCGGCAGCAGCTGGCGCAGCATCTGCAGGATCTGGGTCGCGACCACGAGCAGCACCGCGTCGTAGCCGGTGGCCCACCACACGCCCATGGTGGCCACGACGACGAGCGCGTTGAAGTAGAGACCGCCGAGGTCGGTGCGCAGCCGGCCCGCCCGGTCGAGCCGGTAGGAGTCGGTGACGTCGGTGAAGAACGCCGGCCAGATCAGGTAGAGCCCCGCGCCCATCACGCCCGGCGTCGCGCCGCCGCGCTGGGCCGCGGCCGCGTGCCCGAACTCGTGGAAGCCGCCCGACAGGATCGTGACGGCCAGCACGACGAGCAGCAGCCCCGGGCGCGCGAACGCCTCGTGGGTGGCCGAGGCCAGCCCCTTGCCCACGAGCACCCACACGCAGATCACCGCGAAGCCGAGCAGCACCGGCACGCTGACGACGGGGTGGAAGAGCCGTGCGAACGGCGCCGTGAGGCGCCGGGTCCGCTCCGGGTCGGTGATGGTCACCCGCATCCGCAGCCCGAGCAGCGGGTCCGCACGCTTGAGCTCGGGCTCGCCGCCGTCCTCGCGGACCGCGAGGCCGAGCTCGCGCAGCTTGCCCAGCAGCGTCGCGACGTTGTCGGGGCTGACCGAGCGGCCCGTGGCTGCGCCGACCACCTCCGCGATGTCCCCGGCACCGCGGGCGCCGTCGAGCGCGGCGAGGGTCGCGTAGAGCACCGGCGTCAGCTGCACGGTCTGCCCGTCGGCCCGGCGGGCGAGCGCAGGGGGCCGCCGGTAGCCGGACCCCTGCATCTCGCCGATCAGCTGGACGCCGTCGGCCCGGGCCGGTGCGGGAAGGGCGGTGGACGCGACGCCGGGGCCGGCGGTGTCGGTCACGGACGGCTCACGGCTGCGAGATGTCCGACGTCTGGTTGGAGCTGGCCTCCGCCGACCCCTCGATGCTCTGGTTGATGATCGCGTCCTGCTGGGCGACGGCGGTCGCGTCGCTGTCGACCGAGCCGACGTTGGCGGCGACCGCGGCGTCGATCGGCGCGGCCACGTTGGCGTTGGCGGCCACGGCACCGTTGACCGGGGCAGCGAGGTTGGCGTCGGCGGCCAGGTCGACGTTGACGTCGAGCAGGTTGCCGTCGGCCAGGTCGCCCACCTCGGGAGCGCCCTCGGTCACGCCGCCGACCGCGTCGGTGGCGCCACCGACGGGGTCGCTCGTCGTGCCGGCCGGGTCGGTCGTGCCGGTGACGCCGGCCGGGTCGGTCGCCGGTGGCGCCGGGGTCGGCGTGCCGGTGGTGCCGGTGGTGCCGGCGGCGTCCGCGCCCTCGGGGGCGGCACCCTGCTCGAGGGTGCTGTCCTGGTCGGCGTTGGCGACGGCGTCGGCGTTGACGTCCTGGTTGATCAGCGCGCCCTGGTCGGCCAGCGCCTGCGCGGTCGAGCCCTCGGACAGCACGTTGGCGCCCACGGCGGCGTCGATGGGTGCCGCGACGTTGGCGTTGGCCGCGACGCCCAGGTCGATCGGGGCTGCGGCGTCGATGGCCAGGTCGAGGTCGGCGTTGAGGTCGAGGATCGAGACGACCTGCTTGTCGGGGAGCGCGGTACCGCCCTCGGCGGCGAGCTCGTCGTCGGTCATCCCGGGCTGGTCGCTCATGACTGTCTCCTGAGGTCGGGGGATCGGTGCGGAGACTGGTTCCCCGTGCGTCGCCGGTCGAAACCCGCTGCGCGACGGCGCCTCCGTGAGGTGGCGCACCCCGTCGTCGTACGGTCGTGATCAGGCACCCCACCTGGGGTAACGGCATGCTGGGTGCCGTGGACGACGTCGGACGGGGGATGCGGTGACCGTGAGGGGCGAGAGGTCGGCCGGGGTGCGCGACGCGCCCGGGTCACGGCCGCGAGCCCTCGTGGCGGCGGCGCACCCCGGCCCCGCGCTCGCCGTGACCGCGGCGGGCGGGCTGCTGGGCGCGGCCGCCGGCCTCGGTGCCGGCAGGGCACTGCTGCTGGCCGCGGCGGTGCTCGCCGGCCAGCTCTCGATCGGCTGGAGCAACGACCTGATCGACCTGACCCGCGACCGTGGGGTCGGGCGGGCCGACAAGCCGATCGCCGCGGGGCGCGTCTCGCCCGGGCTGGTCCGCGGTGCCTGCGCGGTCGCGCTGGTGCTGTGCGTGGCGCTGTCGCTGGCGCTCGGCTGGGTCGCTGGGCTGGTGCACCTGGTCTGCGTGGCCAGCGCCTGGGCCTACAACCTGGGGCTCAAGGCGACCGCCTGGTCCTGGCTGCCGTACGCCGTCTCGTTCGGCCTGCTGCCGAGCGTCGCCGGGCTGGCCCCGGGCAGCGACGGCCTGCCGTGGTGGGTCAACGCCGCGGGCGCGCTGCTCGGCGTGGGCGCGCACCTGGTCAACGTCGTCCCGGACCTCGCCGACGACGCGGCCACCGGGGTCCGCGGCCTGCCGCACCGGCTCGGCGCCCGCCGCTCGGTGGTGCTCGCCGTGGTGCTGCTGGGTGGGGCGTCGTACGCCGTGGCGCTGGGCTCCGCGCGGCTCGCCGAGCCGGTGACGGTGGCCGCGCTGGTCGCGGTCACCGGGCTCGCCGGGGTCGCGCTGGTCGGTCGCGGCCGCACGCCCTTCCGGGCGGCGATGCTGATCGCGCTGGTCGACGTGGCGTTCCTGGCGTGGGTGCTGTGACGTGACCAGTGACGTGAGCGGCGACGTGAGCGGCGACCGTGAGCGGTGCCGACGAGCACTGGGACCTCGTGGTCGTGGGCGCCGGTCCGGCCGGGGCCACCGCCGCGCTGGGCGCGCTGCGCGCCGACCCGACGCTGCGGGTGCTGCTGCTCGACCGTGCCGACTTCCCTCGCGACAAGTCCTGCGGCGACGGCATCGCCCCGCACGTCCTCGACGAGCTGGGCCGCCTGGGCGTGCACGACGTCACCGACGGGTGGACGCCCGTGCGCACGCTCGAGCTCACCCGCGGGGCGTCGGTCGTGAGCCGCGACATGGCGCGCCCGGCGTGGGTCGTCCCGCGGGAGGTCTTCGACGCGCGCCTGGTCGAGCACGCCGTGGCCGCCGGGGCCGTGCTGCGCCGCCACCGGGTCCGGTCGGTCGAGGTGGGCGCGGCGCAGCGCGGCGGGGTGCTCGTCGACCGGCGGATCCACGCGCGGGTCCTGGTCGGCGCCGACGGCGACCGGTCGCTCGTCGCCACCGCGGTCGGCCGTCCGGCGGCGGCCCGCCGGGCGCTCGCGCTGCGCGGCTACGCCCCGACCCCGGCCGACCGCCGAGGGCGCCAGGTGATCGTGTGGGGCGACCGCACCCAGCCGTCGTACGCCTGGGCCTTCGACCGCGGCGACGGGCTCTCCAACGTCGGCTACGGCGAGCTGCTCACCGACGGCCGGCCGCCCGCCACCCGCGCCGACCTGCTCGAGCAGCTGGAGCGGCTGCTGCCCGGCGCGGCCGCCTCGGGTGGCTCCTGGAAGGGCCACCACCTGCCGCTCTCGTCGTGGCGCTGGCAGCACCCCGACGGCCCGGTGCTGCTCGCCGGCGACGCCGCCGACCTGATCAACCCGATGACCGGCGAGGGCATCTTCTACGCCGTCGCCACCGGCGCCCGGGCCGGCCGCGCCGCGGCCGCGGCCCTGAGCGGCGGGCACCCGGCGCGGGCCGGTGCGGCGTACCGCGACTCGGTCCGGGCCCTGCTCGGCCGGCACCTGCGGCACACCGCGGTGGCGTCGCGGCTCTCGCGGCTGCCCGCGGTGGTCGAGGCCGGCATCCGCGCGTCGGCCCGGCGTCCCGCCGTCTTCGACGACCTGGTCGAGATCGGGCTCGGCCGCGGCCTGATCACCCCCCGACTGGCCTCCGGCCTGGCCGTCGGTCTCGTCCCCAGCCTCGTCCCCAGCACGCAACCGCCGAGTCCGGCGAGAAGGTAGGCACACCATGGAGATCCTGTCCGTCCGGGGCGCGCTGCCCGAGCACCGCTACGACCAGAAGGAGATCACCGACGCCTTCGCGGAGGTGATCGCCAGCGGTCCGGTCGACGACCGGCTGCTGCGCCGGCTGCACGCCAACTCCGGGGTCGAGAGCCGGCACCTGGTGCTCCCGCTCGAGCGCTACGGCGAGCTCGAGGACTTCGGCGCCGCCAACGACCTGTTCATCGAGGCCGCCGTCCGGCTCGGCTCCCAGGCCCTGGTGGAGGCGCTCGACGCCGCCGGCCTGCAGCCCGCGGACGTCGACCTGATCATCACCGCCACGGTCACCGGGCTCGCCGTGCCCTCGCTCGACGCGCGGATCGCAGCGTCGGTGGGGCTCCGCGAGGACGTGAAGCGGGTGCCGCTGGTCGGGCTGGGCTGCGTCGCCGGCGCCGCCGGGGTCGCGCGGCTGCACGACTACCTGCTCGGCCACCCCGGGGAGGTGGCCGTGCTGGTGGCGGCGGAGATGTGCTCGCTGACCGTGCAGCGGGGCGACGTCTCGGTGGCCAACCTGGTGGCCAGCGGGCTGTTCGGTGACGGTGCCGCCGCGGTGGTCGCCCAGGGGTCCGGTCGGGCCGGTACGACGGGGCCGACCGTGCTCGACACCCGCAGCCGGCTCTACCCCGACTCCGAGCGGACGATGGGCTGGGACGTCACCAGCGGCGGGCTGCAGATCGTCCTCGACGTCTCGGTGCCCCAGATCGTCGGCCGCTACCTGTGCGGCGACGTCGACGCGTTCCTCGCCGACCACGGCCTCACCCGCGCCGACGTCGAGTGGTGGGTCTGCCACCCGGGCGGGCCGAAGGTGCTGGAGGCGATGCAGGAGTCGCTCGGCATCCCTTACCGCGCGGTCGAGCTCACCTGGGACTCCCTGGCCCGGATCGGCAACCTCTCCTCGGTCTCCGTGCTCCACGTCCTCCAGGACACCCTCCGCGACCGGCCACCGCGACCGGGCTCCTACGGGCTGCTGATGGCGATGGGTCCGGGCTTCTGCTCCGAGCTGGTGCTGGTGCGCGCGGGCGAGGGCGCCGCGTGACCTCGCTGACGGCGTTCACCGTGCTGGTGGCACTGGTCGCGCTCGAGCGGCTGGCCGAGCTGGTGGTCTCCACGCGCAACGCCCGGTGGAGCCTCGAGCAGGGCGGCCGCGAGAGCGGCCAGGGGCACTACCCGGTCATGGTGGTGCTGCACACCGGGTTGCTCGCGGCGATGCTGGTCGAGGCGTTCGTCCGGCGGCCCGACGTGCCCGGCGTGCTGGCCTGGTCGATGCTGGCCCTGGTCGTCGGGGCGCAGGCCCTGCGGTGGTGGTGCATCGCGACCCTCGGCCGCCGGTGGAACACCCGCGTGATCGTCGTCCCGGGGCTGCCGCTGGTGTCGTCGGGTCCCTACCGCTTCTTCTCCCACCCCAACTACGTGGCGGTGGTGGTCGAGGGCGTCGCGCTGCCGCTCGTGCACGCGTCGTGGATGACGGCGCTGGGCTTCACCGTGCTCAACGCCGTGCTGCTGCGCACCCGGATCCGCGTCGAGGACCGGGCCCTGCAGGCAGCCCTCGAACCCTCGGAGCCCGCACCGTGAAGGACCTGGTCGTGGCGGGCGGCGGGCCGGTGGGGCTGGTCACGGCGCTGATGGCCGCTCGGGCCGGCCTCGACGTGCTGGTCCGCGAGCCGCGGTCGGGCGTGATCGACAAGGCGTGCGGCGAGGGGCTGCTGCCCGGGGCCGTCGCGACGCTCGACCGGCTCGGTCTGCATCCCGACGGCCACGCCATCGAGGGCATCCGCTACCTCGACGGCCGGCGGGTCGCGGAGGCGCGGTTCCGCTCCGGCCCCGGGCGCGGCGTCCGGCGCACCACGCTGCACACCTGCCTGCGCGAGGCCGCGCTCGACGCGGGGGTCGCCGTCGAGGCCCGTGCGGTGAAGGCGGTCACCCAGGGCCGCGACCGGGTGCTGGTCGACGACACCCCCGCCCGCTACCTGGTGGCCGCCGACGGCCTGCACTCGCCCGTACGCCGCCACCTCGGCCTCGACGCGCCGACCCGGGGGCCGCGCCGCTTCGGTCTGCGCACGCACCTCGCCGTGGCTCCCTGGACCTCGTTCGTGGAGGTGCACTGGGCGGCCGGGGCCGAGGCCTACGTGACGCCGGTGGCCGACGACCAGGTCGGGCTGGCGGTGCTCAGCAGCACCCCGCGGCCCTTCGCCGAGCTGCTGCCGCTCTTCCCGGGGCTGGCCGAGCGCGCGGCCTCGGTCGCGACGTCGCGGGTGCTGGGGGCGGGGCCGCTGCGGCAGCGCTCGCGCCGCCGTACCCTCGGACGCGTGCTTCTCGTGGGTGACGCCGCCGGCTACGTCGACGCGCTCACCGGCGAGGGCATCAGCGTCGGGCTCGGGCAGGCACAGGCCGCGATCGACGCCGTCGTCGCCGACGACCCGCACCGCTACGAGGCCACCTGGCGCCGGGTCAGCCGACGCTCCAACCTGCTCACCTCCGGCCTGCTCACCGCCACCCGGACCCGGCCGGCGCGGCGGGCCCTGGTGCCCGCGGCGGCCGCGCTGCCGGGGCTGTTCGGCACGGTCGTCGACCAGCTGGCGAGGCCGGCGTGAGCGCGGGTGCGGGCACGGGTGCGGGCTCGGGCTCGGGCTCGGGGGAGGCGGTCGAGCAGGTCGTGCTGCTCGACGAGGAGGGTCGCGCCACGGGCGCGGCCGACAAGGCCGGCGTCCACCACGCCGACACCCCGCTGCACCTGGCGTTCTCCTGCTACGTCTTCGACGACGCCGGTCGCCTGCTGCTCACCCGCCGGGCGCTGACCAAGCCCACCTGGCCGGGCGCCTGGACCAACAGCCTGTGCGGCCACCCCGGGCCGGGCGAGACGATGACCGACGCCGTCCGCCGCCGGGCCCGCGAGGAGCTCGGGCTGCTGGTCGACGACGTGCGGCTGGTGCTGCCGGCGTTCCGCTACCGCGCCGTGATGCCCGACGGGACGGTCGAGAACGAGATGTGCCCGGTCTACGTCGCCGGCTGCCGCCACCAGCCCGACCCCCACCCCGCCGAGGTCGACTCGGTGGAGTGGACCGAGTGGACGGCGTTCCGGGCCGGCGTGCTCGACGGGACCCGCGAGATCAGCCCCTGGTGCGCCGAGCAGGTGCGGGCGCTGCCGCCCGACCCGCGCGACCTCCCGCCGGCCGACGACCGACTGCTGCCGGCGGCCGCGCGGGTGTGATCGGGCCGCGGGCGGCCGCTGCTCCGGTCGTCGCCGGCCCGCCGGTTAGCCTCGGGCCATGAGCGCGCGGGCGGGGATCGTGGTCACCGGCACCGAGGTGCTGACCGGGCGGGTCACCGACCGCAACGGGCCGTGGGTGGCCGAGCAGCTGCGGCAGCAGGGGGTCGACGTCGGGCAGGTCGTGGTGGTGGGCGACCGGCGCGAGGACCTGCGCTCCGCGCTCGCGCACCTGCGCGCGAGCAACGACCTCGTGATCACCACCGGCGGTCTCGGACCGACCGCCGACGACCTCACCGCCGAGGTCGTCGCCGAGACGCTCGAGCGGCCGGTGCGGCTGGTGCCCGAGCTGGAGGCCCGGATCGCGGCGATCGTGGAGGAGCTGTCGGCGGGCAAGGGGTGGCGCCGCGACCCGGAGGCGACCGCCGCCGGCGTCCGCAAGCAGGCGCTGGTGCCCGAGGGCGCCACCGTGCTCGACCCGGTCGGGACCGCGCCCGGGCTGGTCGTCGCGCCTGCCGACGGCACGGGGGTGCCGGTCGTCGTCCTGCCCGGACCGCCGCGCGAGCTGCAGGGCATGTGGGACGCCGCCATGGCCGACGCCGTCGTGGGCCGGGCCCTGGCCGGCCGCGAGCCGCTGCGGCAGTCGACGGTGCGGCTGTGGGGCACGCCGGAGTCGGAGCTGGCGGCGGCGCTTCGGCGGAACCCCCCGGGCCCGGGTCTGGAGGTCACCACCTGCCTGCGCGGCGGCGAGCTCGAGGTCGTGACCCGCTACGCGCCGGCCGACGACGCGGCGTACGCCGCCCTGGTCGACGCGCTGCGCGCCGACTTCGCCGAGACGTTGTTCAGCGACGACGGTCGCAGCATCGACGAGATCGTCGCCGAGGGGTTGCTGGACCGTGGCTGGACCATCGGCACCGGCGAGTCGTGCACCGCCGGCCTGCTGGCAGCCCGGCTGGCGGACCGGCCCGGCTCGTCGGCGTACCTCGTGGGCGGGCTGGTCACCTACAGCAACGAGCTGAAGCAGCGGCTGCTGGGCGTCGAGGCCTCCGTGCTGGACGCCGTCGGCGCCGTCAGTGCCGAGGTGGCCCGGGCGATGGCCGACGGCGCCCGCGAGCGTCTGGGCACCGACGTCGGCGTCGGCATCACCGGCGTGGCCGGCCCCGGCGGCGGCACCCCGGAGAAGCCCGTCGGCCTGGTCCACCTGTGCGCCACGGCGTCCGACGGCGGGGTGGAGGAGGTCCGCGTGGTCCTCGGCGGCGACCGCGCGGAGATCCGCGCCCGCTCGGTGGTCGTCGCCCTCCACCTGGTCCGGCGGCTGCTCGGTCAGTAACCGCCGCCGCTCGCCGCCGCTCCCGGGGATGCGAAAGGCCCCCGCCGGTTGCCCGGCGGGGGCCTTCGTGCAGGTCAGGGACCTGCCGTGCTCGTGGGCAGGGGCGGGGTCGAACCGCCGACCTTCCACTTTTCAGGCGGACGCTCGTACCAACTGAGCTACCTGCCCGAGCGAGGCGAGACTTTACAGGAGGTGCGCGCCGGGGGCGAAAGCGCGGTCTGCGCGGTGCCGGTCACGGGAGGGCGGGACGGCGTGGGATCTCAGTCACCAGGTGGCTGAGAACCCTCGGTGATCGGCCGGTGCGCCGCGAGAACTGGCACCCCCAACGGGATTCGAACCCGTGCTACCGCCGTGAAAGGGCGACGTCCTAGGCCGCTAGACGATGGGGGCCGGAACTGCCGCCACAGCATAGGGGGTGCGGCCGGGCGGAGCCCAACAGCGTGCGCCGCGACGCCCCTCTCCGGTGCCGAGGACCTCGATTGGGAGAGGCCGCACCGATGGGTTAGAGTTCCGAGCGCTTCACCGCGTGGAGCGACTGGCCCCGTAGCGCAGTTGGTTAGCGCGCCGCCCTGTCACGGCGGAGGCCGCGGGTTCGAGTCCCGTCGGGGTCGCTCAGCATGACATCAGCACGACACCAGCACGACCGCACCGCCCTGGACCACCTGGTCCAGGGCGTTCTGCATGTCAGCCACACTGTGCCCATGCCGGTGGAGGTCAGCAGCGAGCGGTTCGAGCAGCTCGTCGACGCCGCGCTCGACGGGATCCCCGACGAGCTGGCGGAGCTGGTGCAGAACGTCGTGGTGCTGGTCGAGGACGAGCCCCCGCCGGGAGAGCCCGACGACCTGCTCGGCCTCTACGACGGCGTCGCGCTCACCGAGCGTGACGGGCTGGGGGTCGCCGGCCGGCTGCCGGACCGGATCTTCGTCTTCCGCGGTCCGCTGCTCGACTTCTGCGCCAGCGAGGAGGAGCTGGTCCGGGAGGTCCGGATCACCGTGGTGCACGAGGTCGCGCACCACTTCGGCATCGACGACCGGCGGCTGCACGACCTCGGCTACGGCTAGCGGCGGCCACCCGAGCTCGCTCAGGAGACGCTGCTGCGCGGCACCGACGGCTCGTCGCCGCCGCTCCAGGCGATCGGCTCCTCGCCGGCCCCGCGGCGTACGACCTCGCCCAGGAACCAGCGCTGGAAGGCCTCCTGCTCGGGGGTGCGCGCGACCGACAGCAGCCGCTCCTCCCGGCAGAAGGCGTCGGCGAGGTCGAGCAGCTCGATCAGGCGCTGCATGCCCACGGCGTCGGCGGCGCTGAGGACGACGCGCAGGTCGGTGACGGCGCCGCCGGAGGCCCGCGCGGCCTCGACCTGCTCGGCACCGAGATCGTGGCGCAGCACCCGCTCGAGGGACCCGAAGAGGTCGGAGAGGGTCTTGGCCAGCGGGTACTCCTGCTCGTGCGCGAGGGCCAGCAGCCGCACCTCGCGGCGCAGCTCGCGGTAGTGCCGCTGGAAGGCGACGTACGCCGACACCGGGACGTCGGCGATCAGGAGCTCGATCCGGTCGTCGTCGTCGGCGGGCGCCTCGACCGTGTCGCCACCGGTGATCACGCCCTCGGCTCCCTCCTCCGACAGCTCGGGGGCCGGGGTGAACCACACGACCTTGCCGTCGTCCTCGAGATCGGCGCCCCAGGCCGCGGACGCCCGCGCCACGATGCCGAGACCGCGGCCGAAGGTCAGCAGGAGGTCGTCGAGGTCGGGCGGCTGGGACGTCGTCGGCAGCACCGGGCTCTCGGGGGACCCGTCGCGCACCTCGACCCGGGGGTGCTCCGCGGTGCCGCGGATCGTGACCTGGATCGGCGGCTCGCCGTGCAGCAGGGCATTGGTGACCAGCTCGGAGACGCCCATCTCCGCGCTCTCCACGAGGTCGTCGCGGCCGAGCCCGGCAATGGTCGCTGCAACCCAGCGGCGTGCGTCCTGCACGCCGCGGGGTCCGGTGCCCAGTGCGAGGGCGGGCCGATTCAGCGGCACGGGTGCTACTCCGTCGTCGGCGGGTCAGGTCATGGTGAGATCATCGGAGGTCGCCTACCCACCCGAGTGCCGCGGCAAACTCGCTCCGTCGACTTTCTTCTACCATGTCTTGGAGTGCATGTGACCGACCGAACGCCCTGAGGATTCGGTGGTGCCCCTCGCACGCGCGAGACTGGGGTACCGGGAGACAGCATCCTCACCCGACGACGGAGGGACCTCCATGGCAGACGACACGCCTCGTTCGGCCGACGAGTCCGACCAGCCCGGCCGGCTCGACCAGCCCAGTCAGCCCGGCCTCTCCGCGATCGCCACGAACGTGGCACCCGTCTCGGAGCGGCACCAGGTCGTGGTCATCGGCTCCGGCTTCGGTGGCCTGTTCGGCACCAAGGCCCTGCGGCGCTCCGACGTCGACGTGACGATGGTGGCCAAGACCACTCACCACCTCTTCCAGCCGCTGCTCTACCAGGTCGCCACCGGGATCCTGTCCGAGGGCGAGATCGCCCCGCCGACCCGGGAGGTGCTGGCGCGGCAGAAGAACGCCCGCGTCCTGCTGGGCGAGGTCACCGACATCGACCTGGCGGCGCGCACCGTCACCTCGCACGTGCTCGGCCGCGAGACCGTGGTCGGCTACGACTCGCTGCTCGTGGCCGCCGGCGCAGGTCAGTCCTACTTCGGCAACGACCACTTCTCCGAGTTCGCGCCCGGCATGAAGTCCATCGACGACGCCCTCGAGCTGCGCGGCCGGATCTTCGGCGCCTTCGAGATGGCCGAGATCGGTGCGGCCAAGGGCGACAACGTCGACCACCTGCTCACCTTCGTCGTCGTCGGCGCCGGCCCCACGGGGGTCGAGATGGCCGGTCAGATCGCCGAGCTCGCCCACCGCACGCTGGAGCGCGACTTCCGGGCCATCAACACCCGCACCGCACGGGTCATCCTCGTCGACGCCGCACCCCAGGTGCTGCCGCCGTTCGGCCAGCGGCTCGGCAGCTGGACTGCCAAGGAGCTGGAGAAGCTGGGCGTCGAGGTGATGCTCGGCGCGATGGTGACCGACGTCGACGAGCGTGGGCTGGTGGTCAAGTTCAAGGACGGCCGGGCCGAGCGGATCGACTCCGTCACCAAGGTCTGGGCCGCCGGCGTCCAGGCCAGCTCGCTCGGTCGGACGCTCGCCGAGCAGACCGGCGCACCCCTCGACCGGTCGGGGCGGATCGGCGTCAACCCCGACCTGACGCTGCCGGGCCACCCGGAGGTCTTCGTCGTCGGCGACATGATCAGCCTCGACAACCTCCCGGGCGTCGCCCAGGTCGCGATCCAGGGCGCCAAGTACGCCACCAAGGAGATCGACGGCCGGCTGAAGGGCAAGCCCGCGCAGAAGCCGTTCCACTACTTCGACAAGGGCTCGATGGCGATCATCAGCCGCTTCCGCGCCGTGGCGATGGTCGGAAAGCTGCGGATCACCGGCGTGCTCGCCTGGCTGATGTGGCTCGGGCTCCACCTCGTCTACATCACCGGCTTCAAGAACCGCGTCACCGCGGTGCTGCACTGGATGATCTCCTTCCTGGGCCGCGGCCGCTCCGAACGGACCTCGACCGAGCAGCAGATCTTCGCCCGCAGCGCCCTGGCCCGGCTCCAGCGCGGCGCCACCGACCTGGTCTCCGCCCCCGGCCTCTACGAGGCCGCCGAGGAGATGCTCGACCTGGAGCGGCGGCGCATCGAGCTCGAGGAGCAGGCCGCCGAGCAGGCGCGCCTCACCGACGACGGCGTGCGGGGCGTCCGGGTCTGACGGGGAGCGAGCGGCGGGGCTACTCGAAGAACCGGGGTGCCTGCTCGCGCTCGGCCATCAGCTCGCGGGCCCAGCGAGGCAGGATGAACAGCCCCTCGGCCTCGACGCACACGCCGTCAGGGCCGGAGATCTGGCCGCGCGCCCAGGTCTTGTAGCCCTCGGCCCGGTCGATCCAGGCCTCGGCGCGCAGGTCGCCGAGCGGGGTCGGACGCCGGTAGGTCAGGGTCAGGGTGGCGGTCATGCCGGGCCGCCCGCCGGCACCGGCCGCCTCGCCGAGCATCTGGTCGAGCAGGAGCGACGAGACACCGCCGTGCACGAGCCCGGGCGGGCCCTCGTACGCCGCCCCGAGGTGGAAGTCGGCGTGCACGCGGCCGTCGTCGGGCGAGTCGTGGACGATCGTCAGCGGCGGCGCCACGGGGTTGCGCAGGCCCACCACGGTGTTGCCCCAGGGTCGGCCGCGCCCCTCGGGCCCGAAGCGGACGCCGAAGGAGCCGTCGAGCTGCTCCTTGCGCAGCCGCTCGGTGACCGCCTCGACCTCCGCCTGGGCGGCGCGGATGTCGTCGCCGTCGGCCAGGGTGCGGATGGTGGCGTCGACCAGCTCGCGCACCGCCTGCGTGAAGGGTCCGTAGACGTCCTCCTGCCGCTGGACCTCGGCGGGGTCGAGGTTCTCCTGCACGTAGCCGGACATGCCGGTCAGCCTAGAACAGGTTCCAGGTGGCGCCGGAGGAAGGCGACCTGATGGTCGGCGGCGGCCTCGAACCACGGCTTCCCCGGCCACACGTCGAAGTGGTCGCAGGGGTAGTGCCGCACCTCGGCGCGGGCCTTGAAGGCGACCTTGGCCGCGGCGTACGGCGGCGCGCTGCGGTCGAAGTCGGCGATCTGCACCAGCACGGGCGCGCCGACCCGGCCGGCCGCCCTGCCGACCCGCACCGAGCCCAGCTCGAGCCCGACGGCGGCGTCGACCTCGTTGCGCCACGTGGGTCCGGCGAGGGCGGTGTAGTCGTCGTAGTGGCCCTCGAGCGAGAGCGCCGCGGTCTCGCCCGGACGGCCGACGATCGGCATCGTCCGGCGCCGCCCGGCCCGCGAGGCCACACCCGCCACCGTGGACCGGAGGATCGAGGTCGGCGAGTGGTGGCTCAGCGCCAGCCGTCCCGCGGCCGCGCCGTTGACCAACGGGGTCAGCGAGACCACCGCCGCGACGTCGTCGCGCCCGGCGGCGACCTCCAGCACGTGGCCGCCAGCGAGCGAGACGCCCCAGAGCACCAGCCGGGTGGGGTCGACGCCGGGGAGCGCGGCGGCCGCCTGCAGCGCGGCCCGGTAGTCGGCGACCTGCCCGGCGACCGAGACCGTCTGGCGCGGCGTACCGCCCGAGGCACCGAAGCCGCGGTAGTCGAAGGCCAGCGCCTCGAGGCCGGCGGCGGCCAGCCGCTCGGCGAAGGGCACCAGCCCGGAGTCGACGGTGCCGCCGAGGCCGTGGGCCAGGACGACGGCAGGCCGGCCGCCCGGGCCGGCCAGCGCGTCGTT
The DNA here is from genome assembly GCA_963834285.1 of uncultured Actinomycetota bacterium. Lineage (GTDB taxonomy): Bacteria > Actinomycetota > Actinomycetes > Propionibacteriales > Nocardioidaceae > Nocardioides. The sequence goes on from CAWIAZ010000003.1 coordinate 162,643, forward strand.
GCCCGCCGGGACGTGGAGCCCGCGCAGCGTGGCGCCCTCGCCCTCGAAGTCGAGCGGGGAGTGACCCGTGGCGGGGCGGTCGGAGATCTCGGCGGTCATGGGGTCCTCCCGTAGATCGAGCTGAGCCAGATGTGGACGACGGTGGCGACGTGGTCGTCGCGGGACAGGGCGCCGCCGCGGGCCAGCCGCTCGAGCGCGCGGTCGTTGAGCTCGAGCAGCACGGTGGCCAGCGCCGTCGGGTCGGGCAGGTGCGGCCCGGTGGGCGCGTGGCCGGCGGCGCGCTCGCTCGCGATCACGGCGGCGACCGGGCCGACGAACGACTCGCGGTCGTTCTCCCACAGCTCGCGCACCGCGGCGCTGCCGGCGCGGGCGTCGAGCATCGCGCGGTAGACGTGCTGGTGCCGGTCCCAGGCCGCGAAGAGCGCGCGGATCGTGGCCTCGATGTTGTCGGCGGGGCTGCCGTCGCCCGCGAGCAGGGCCGCGGCGGCGTACGCCTCGTCGTAGAGGCCCTCGACGAGCGCGGCGACCGCGGCCTGCTTGTTCTCGAAGTAGAAGTAGAACGCCGACCGGGTCACCCCCGCGCTGCGGGAGATGTCGGCGATGTTGATCGAGTCGAGGCTGGAGTCCTGCAGGTGCTCCTCGAGCGAGCGCAGCAGGGCGGTGCGGCGCTCGTCGCTGCGCGGCGCCGGGCGCCGGTCGGTGGGGGATCGCATCGGCCGGCTCAGGCCGACCCGTGCGCCAGCACGGCGGCGCCGTCCCGCTCCGCGCGGCGTACGCCGGCGGGCAGCTCGCGGGTGCGCAGGTCGTGCTCGTAGACGAAGTAGTCGAGCTGCTGGGTGTGCCGGGGCCGGTCGAGGACGTGGCCGGTGTACAGCTGCTGGTCGGCGTCGATCACCCGCTCCATCTCCTCGGCCGGGGGCGGCCGGTAGCGGCCGACGGCGTAGGCGCCGAGCAGTCGGGCCTGGCTCTCCACGAAGGGGAACAGGGTCGGCGTGGCCTGCGCGAAGCCCATGAACACGAGGTCGTCCATGCCCGGCTTGAGCATCCGCTTGAACAGCCGGATGTGGTTGTCGGGGGCGCTGACCACGTCGGGGTCGAAGAACGGGAACGTGATGTTGTAGCCGGTGGCGTGCACGATCACGTCGAAGTCGTCGCTGGTGCCGTCCTCGAAGTGCACGGTCGACCCGTCGAGCCGGCTCACGTTGCCCTTCGGCGTGATGTCGCCGGACCCGAGCCGCAGCGGCAGCTCGACCGACTGCGTCGGGTGCGCCTCGAAGAACTTGTGGTTGGGCGCGGGCAGGCCGTAGAGCGTGGGGTCGGAGCCGACCATGAACTGCATCTTCTGGAGCAGCTTGCGCTGCCAGGCCAGCGGCACGTGGGGGAGCGTCACGTACATCTTGTCGGCGGGCTGGCCGAAGGAGTACTTCGGCACGATCCACGCGCTGGAGCGGGTGGAGAGGGTCACGGTGTTCTGCAGCGACCGCGAGGACAGCTCGACCGCGATGTCGGCGGCGCTGTTGCCCAGGCCCACGACCAGGATCCGGCGGCCCTTCAGGTCGAGCGGCTCGGTGGGGTCGATGTAGTGGTGGGAGTGCATCTGCTCGCCGGTGAACTCACCGTCGAAGTCGGGCAGCCGCGGGTCCCAGTGGTGACCGTTGGCGACCACGAGCAGGTCGAACCGGCGCACCTCGCCGCGCTGGGTCGTCAGCTCCCAGCCGCCGTCGGGCAGCCGCGCCGCGTGCTGCACGCCGTTCTCGAACTCGATGTGCTCGCGCAGGCCGAACGCGTCGGCGTACGCGTCGAGGTAGGCCTTGATCTGGGTGTGGTGCGGGAAGTCGGGGTAGTCGTCGGGCATCGGGAAGTCCTTGAACGACAACCGGTGCTTGGACGTGTCGATGTGCAGCGAGCGGTAGGCGCTGCTGTGCCCGTTGGGGTTGCGGAAGGCCCAGTTGCCACCGACCCGGTCGGAGGACTCGAAGCAGGTGTACGGGACGCCGTAGTCGGCGAGCATCTTGCCGGCCACCAGGCCGCTGATGCCGGCACCGATCACGGCGGTGGTGGGCAGCGTCGGTGGCGTGGGCGGGGCGGTCACCCGCTCGACGCTAGGCGGTGGATTGACACCTGTCAACGAGAATCGACGTACGTCAAGCAGTAGGAACTAGAACACGTTATAGCTACGGTGGTCGGGAACACCACGACTCGGTCGACGAGGGGACAGCGACGATGGCGGAGACCGTCCAGCAGGTCCTGCGGGAGCGCAGGAACGACGACACCGTGGGGCTGCGGTACGACGACCGGGTGTGGACCTGGCGCGAGCACCTCGACGAGGCGGCGGCCGAGGCCGCGTCGCTGATCGCCCTGGCCGACCCCGACCGGCCGCTGCACGTGGGCGCCCTGCTCGGCAACACCCCCGACATGCTGCGGGCGATGGCGGCCGCGGCGCTCGGCGGCTACGTGCTCTGCGGCATCAACAGCACCCGCCGCGGGGACGGGCTCGTCTCCGACGTCCGCCGGGCCGACTGCCAGGTGCTGCTCGTCGACGCCGAGCACCGCCCGCTGCTGGACGGGCTCGACCTCGACGGCGTCCGGGTGCTCGACGTGTCGGCGCCGGCGTGGGCGGCGATGCTGGCTGAGACCGGTCAGGGGGCCGGTGGGGCGGACGACGACCTGGTGCCGCACCGCGAGGTCGAGGCGATGGACACGTTCATGATGATCTTCACCTCGGGCACGAGCGGTGACCCGAAGGCGGTGCAGGTCGCGCACCTGATGGTGCTCTTCGCCGGGCTCAACCTGGTCGGCAGGTTCTCGGTCACCAGCGACGACTGCTGCTACCTCTCGATGCCGCTGTTCCACTCCAACGCGGTGCTCGCCGGCTGGACGGTGGCCGTCACCAGCGGGGCGGCGATGGCCCCGGCCAAGTTCACCGCGTCCCGCCTGCTGTCCGACGTCCGCCGCTACGGCGCGACGTACCTCAACTACGTCGGCAAGCCGCTCGCCTACGTGCTGGCGACGCCGGAGCGGGACGACGACGCCGTCAACCCGCTGCGCGTCGCCTTCGGCAACGAGGCCAGCGACCGTGACATCGAGGAGTTCTCGCGCCGCTTCGGCTGCGAGGTGGTCGACGGGTTCGGCTCCACCGAGACCGCGATCATCATCAGCCGCGAGCCGGGCACGCCGCCGGGCTCCGTGGGCAAGGGCCACGAGGGGGTGGCGGTCTACGACCCCGAGACGGTGCAGGAGTGCGCGGTCGCCGTCTTCGACGAGCACGGCGCGCTGACCAACGGCGACGACGCCGTCGGCGAGCTCGTGAACACGACGGGCGCCGGCTACTTCTCCGGCTACTACAACGACCAGGCCGCCAACGACGAGCGGATGCGGCACGGCATGTACTGGTCGGGCGACCTCGCCTACCGCGACGCCGACGGCTGGATCTACCTCGCCGGACGCACCGCCGACTGGATGCGCGTCGACGGCGAGAACCTCGCCGCAGCCCCCATCGAGCGGGTGCTGATGCGGCTCGAGGCGCTCAGCCGGGTGGCGGTCTACGCCGTGCCCGACGAGCACGTCGGCGACCAGGTGATGGCCGCGATCGTGCTCCGCGACGAGTCGACGCTGACCCCGGTGGAGCTCGAGAAGTTCCTGGCGGCGCAGCCGGACCTGTCCCCGAAGGCATGGCCCCGCTACGTCCGGATCGCCGACGACCTGCCCAGCACCGCCACCAACAAGGTGCTCAAGCGCGAGCTCGCCGCCCAGGGCCCCACCGCCGGCGACGGCGTCCTGTGGACCCGCGACCCCCGCGGCACCACCTACGCCTGACCATCCCGGCGGTGGTTGAGGTGCGAGCGCTGCGCCCCCCGCGGTGGTTGAGGTGCGAGCGCTGCGCCCCCCGCGGTGGTTGAGGTGCGAGCGAAGCGAGCCACGAAACCCCGCCCCCCGCCACGCCTGCCAGAGGGGATGGCCGTGGATCCCAGTCACCGGCTGACGAGAAGCCACGGCTGTCCCCGCGCCGCCGAGGCTCGACGACCACCCCCGGCGCGAATGGGGCTGCGGACACCTGGACCACCCGCGTGTGGTCACCGATCGTAGGATCCTCGCGTGACGTTGAGCGCGAAGGGCACGCGGCTCAACCGGCGCGGGCTCGAGACGCGCAGCAACGTGCTCGAGGTCGCCGTCAGGGTGCTCGCCGCGGGCGGGCCCGAGGCGGTCAGCGCCAACTCCGTGGTCAAGGAGGCCGGCGCCACCTGGGGCGTGGTGCAGCACCAGTTCGGCGACGCCGACGGGCTGTGGGCCGCGGTGCTCGAGCACCTCGCCGACCGCTTCCGCCCTGCGGTGCCGCTCGCCAGCCGGGGTGACGACGTGCCGGCCCGGGTGACGGCGATCGTCGACATGCTGTGGGCGGTCATCGACCTCCCGGAGTCGCGGGCCATCCGCAACCTGCGGCTCGGGCTGCCCCGCGAGCGCGGCGAGCTGGAGCTGGCCTACCCGCTCACCGCCACCGCGCTCGCCCACTGGGACGCCCAGTGGACCGAGGGCTGTGAGCGCGCGCTGGCGGGGCTGCCGGTCGACCCGGTGCGGCTGCGCCGGGCGGTCGCACTGCTTCCGGGGGCGATGATGGGGCTGCGCGACGAGCAGCACCTGGTCACCTACGTCGACATGGACGAGGCGCGGCAGGGGCTCACCGAGGCGATCACGGCCTACCTGCTCTGATCCCCGTTCGTACCCCTGCTCCGGTTGCGGTGGGCCTGGGCGATCGTCTCCTCCACGACGGAGTTGAGCCGGGCGCCGTTCGGCCAGCCGACGTAGTGGCAGAGGAAGATCACGATCTCGCGCAGCGCCTGGTCGTCGAGCTCGCCCTTGGCGTGCGCGGCCGGCACCTGGATGCCGAGGACGTCGGCTGCGCCCTGCGCCGAGAGCACGCCGATCAGCAGCAGACGCCGGTCGCGGTCGGAGAGCCCGGGCCGCTGCCAGATGTCGCCGAAGAGGTGGTCGGCCGTGTAGCGGAAGAAGTCGCCGTCGCCGTCGGTCATGTCGAAGCCGTAGACCTCCTCCATCTTCTCCAGCCCGCGCCGGCGTGCGTCGGGCAGGTCGTCGAACTTCCCCATCAGAGCCCCAGTCCTGTGCGTAGTCGGTCGTTGGCCTCGCGGGCGAGCGGGACGTCGACCCCCAGCTCCTCGGCCAGCGCGAGTGCGAACCCGAGGTCCTTCTCCCCGAGCGTCGCGACGTGCGAGAAGACCCCGTGCCAGAAGTCGTCGAGCTCGAGGGGGGCCGTGGTGTCACGGTGCATGATCGCGCCCGGCCCGCCCGTGATCGCGTCGGTGTGGCGGACCACCTCGCCGAGCGCCCTCAGGTCGAGCCCGGCGGCCTCGGCCAGCCGCTGCGCCTCGGTCACCGCGGTGAACGAGACGAAGTGGAGCAGGTTGCGGGCCAGCTTGAAGCGGGTCCCGGCGCCGATCGGCCCCGCGTGCACCACCTTGCTGCCCATCACCTCCAGCGCCGGTCGAGCAGCGGCGAACGCCTCGTCGTCGCCGCCGACCATGATCGCGAGCGTGCCGTCGGCGGCACCCATCGGGCCGCCGCTGACCGGCGCGTCGAGGACGGTGACCCCGTGCCGCGACGCGGTGTCGGAGAGCTGGAACGGCGTCCCGGGGGCCACCGTCGAGTGCAGCACCACCGTCAGCCCGTCGCGGGCGGCGCCGAGGACCTGCCCCATCACCTCGCGCACCTGGTCGTCGTCGCGCACCATCACGCACAGCACGTCGACCGCGGCCGCGAGCTCTGCCACGCTGTCCGCGACCTCGGCCCCCGCAGCCGCGAGCTCGGCCACGGGCTCGGCCGCCACGTCGTGGACCATGACCTCGAGCCCCTGCTCGGCCGGCGCGGTCGCGAGCCGCAGCGCCATCGGCTTGCCGATGTTGCCGAGACCGACGAACCCGACCCTCATGAGCGGAACATCTGTCCGCCGTCGACGGCCAGGATCTGCCCGGTCACCCAGGCCGCCTCGTCGGAGAGCAGGAACAGGCACGCGCCGACCATGTCCTCGGGCTGCCCCATCCGCTTGAGCGCGAGCCCCTTGACCAGGTCCTGGCCGCATCGCCCGGCCTGGGTGCGGGTCGCCTCGGTGTCGGTGGGGCCGGGGGCGATCGCGTTGACCCGGATGCCCATGCCGCCGAGCTCGTGCGCCAGCTGCTGGGTGAGGCCGTTGATGCCGACCTTGGCCAGGCCGTAGAAGCCGGAGTAGAGGTAGGCCGCGGTGGACGACTGGTTGACGATCGGCCCCACCGCCGCGCTGCTGCATGTGCGGGTAGCAGGCGCGGGTCATCACCAGCGCGCCGTCCATGTTCACCGCCATGAACCTGCGGTAGTAGTCCCAGTCGACGGTGATCAGCAGGTCGAACTGCATCTCGCCGTAGATCGCGGCGTTGTTGACCAGGCCGTCGATCCCGCCGTACGCCGCCACGGTGGCGGCTGCCATCGCCTCGGCCGACTCCGGCCGAGGCGACGTCGGTGCGCACGAAGATCGCCTGGCCCCCGTCGGCCTCGATCGACTGCGCCACCGTCGTGCCGGCCTCCTCGTTGAGGTCGGCCACCACCACCGCCGCGCCCTCGCGGGCCAGCGCCCGGGCGTACGCCTCGCCGATCCCCTGCGCGGCACCGGTGACCACGACGACCTTGTCGATGAACCTGCTCACCTGGTGGGTCCTCTCATCTCGCGGGGTTTCGTGGCTCGTCGCTGGCGCTCCTCGCACCTCAACCACCGCCGCCGTTCGGTGGTTGAGGTGCGAGCGAAGCGAGCCACGAAACCCCTCATGCCGGCTCCGCGATCAGCTTCGTCTCGAGGTACTCCTCGAACCCCGCGACGCCCATCTCGCGGCCCAGCCCCGACTGCTTGTAGCCGCCGAACGGCGCGTCGGCGGCGTACCAGACCCCGCCGTTGACGGCGATCGTCCCGGTGCGGATGCGGGCGGCGACCGCCCTGCGCCCGCTCGAGCGACGCCGGACTCGACCGAGCCCGACAGCCCGTACGGCGACTCGTTGGCGATCCGGACGGCGTCGTCGTCGCCGTCGTGCGCGATCACCACCAGCACCGGGCCGAAGATCTCCTCCTGCGCCACCCGCGCGGTGTTGTCGAGGCCCGCGACCACGGTGGGCTCGACCCAGAAGCCGGGCCGGTCGATCACGTCGCCCGCCGGTGGCGAAGGTGCCGCCCTCGGCCTCGGCGAGGCGCAGGTAGGCCTCGACGCGGTCGCGCTGGGCCTGCGAGATCACCGGTCCGCAGACGGTGCCGGGGTCGGTGGGGTCGTGCGCGCCGATCGCGGCCATCGTCGCGGCGGCGACCTCGACCGCCTCGTCGTAGCGCTCGCGCGGCACCAGCAGCCGGGTGGTGAGCGCACAGCCCTGCCCGGCGTGGATCGACACGGCGAACGCCGCCGCCCCCACCGCCGAGGCCAGGTCGGCGTCGTCGAGCACGATCGCGGCCGACTTGCCTCCCAGCTCGAGGAGGACCCGCTTCAGCGTCGGCGCCGCCGCGGCCATGATCGCGCGGCCGGTGTCGGTCGAGCCGGTGAACGACACCAGGTCGACCCGCGGGTCGGTCGCCAGCACGGCGGCCACGGCGTTGTCGCGGGGGGTGACGATGTTGAGCACGCCGGGCGGCAGGTCGGTGTGCTCGGCGACCAGCCGCCCCAGCTCGCAGGCCACCCACGGGGTGTCGGGGGCGGGCTTGAGCACCACCGTGTTGCCGGCGGCGAGGGCGGGCCCGAGCTTGGCGAGGGTGATCTGGTGCGGGAAGTTCCACGGCGTGATGGCGGCGACCACCCCGACCGGCTCGCGCCGCACGGTGCGCCGGGTCGGGATGCCCATCGGCTCCGCGACCCCGAGGTCGGTCTCCCAGGCGTAGTCCTCGGCGAGGTCGAGCGTCCAGCGGAACGACTCCACCGGGACGTCGTACTGCGGCCCGCTGGTCAGGAACGCCGGCGCGCCCACCTCGGCCGTGGTCAGGTCGCGCATCGCCGGACCGTGCTCGACCAGTGCCTCGTGGAGCTGGCGCAGGCAGCGCAGCCGTAGGGCGAGGTCGGTCGACCAGGCGGTCTCGTCGAACGCGCGTCGTGCCGCCGCGATCGCGGCGTCCAGGTCGGCCGCGGTGGCGTCGGGGGCGCGGCCGATCTCCTCGCCCGTGGCGGGGTTGAGGATCGGGTACGTCGCGCCGTCGCTCGCGGGGGTCAGCTGCCGTCGACGAGCAGCAGCGGGGGAGCGGTCATCGGCCCGCCTCCGTCTCGGCGTTCGTCTGCCCGGTCACGGGCGGCGGCTGGCTGGTGTGCTCGCCGGCCTCGACCGGAGGCGGCCAGACCGACGACGGCAGGTCCGCGAGCCGGTAGTGCCCGGGCTGTGACATGCCGTCGAGGCTCATCCGGTCGAGCAACCCCTGCGGTGCCTGCCCGCGAGCCGGCCAGGGTCAGGAAGGTGTGGGCGGTGGAGCCGAGGTCGAACCAGTCGCGCTGCCACCCGAAGACGAGGGCGCCGCTCTCCTCGCGGACGACGCCGAACCACGAGCCGCCGATGCCGAGGATCTCGTGCTCCCGGCCGGTGGTCTCGTCGACGATGCCGGAGCGCTGCTTCCAGAACCCGACGATCATCGCGCTGCGCTCGTCCACCACGGTCGCCACGTAGTCGTAGTGCCACCCGTCGAGGCCGGCCATCTCGGTGCCGAGCGCGTAGCGACGGATCTCCTCGCGTCCGACCGCCATGAAGTGCTCGTCGGGGGTGTACATCCAGCCGTACGTCGCGTCCGCGGCGTAGAAGTCGGCCATCGTGCCCCAGTCGCCGAGGCGCTCGGCCTCGCGGTTGGCCTCCAGCCAGCGGGCCCAGAGCCCGTCGAGCTCGTCGCGGGGGATGCTCATCCGGTCTCCTCCTCGATCGCCAGCGCCATCGCTGGGCAGTAGCGGACGGCGGCCCGGACCTCGGCCCGCCGGGACTCGTCGGGGTGCTCCTCGAGGACCACGACCACGTCGGCGTCGCGGTCGAAGCCGAACACCCCGGGCGCCTCGCCCTGGCACATCTGGTGCCCCTGGCACAGGTCCAGGTCGGCCACGACCCTCATCGGGGTGCGTCCCGGTGGTTGAGGTGCGAGGGCGCCAGGCCCGAGCCACGAAACCTGGGCTGGTGGTTTCGTGGCTCGTCGCTTGCGCTCCTCGCACCTCAACCACCGCAGGGCTCGTCCCGGTGGTTGAGGTGCGAGCGCAGCGAGCCACGAAACCCCTCATCGCACCCGCCGGCGGTAGCGGACGCGGCAGGGCTGGGCGAGCTGGATGACCATCGTGGAGACGTCGTCGCGGTAGGTGTCGGAGGGCTGGGCCATCTCGAGCTCGTAGTCGCGCAGCAGCACCGAGAAGATCGCCTTGAGCTGCATCATCGCGAAGGCCGAGCCCACGCAGCGGTGCTTGCCGGCGCCGAAGGGGATCCAGGTCCAGCGGTTGACCAGGTCCTCCTGGCGCGGGTCGAGGTAGCGGCCCGGGTCGAAGCGGTGGGGGTCCGGGAAGTCCTCGGGGATCCGGTTGGAGACCTTCGGCGACGCGGCCACCATCGTGCCCGGCGCGATCGCGTGCCCGGCCAGCTCGATCTGCTCCTGCACCACCCGGAGCAGGACGATCAGCGGCGGGTGCAGCCGCAGCGTCTCCTTCAGCGCGGCCTCGAGCCGCGGGATCGAGCGCAGCGCCTGGAACGAGATGTCCGCGCCGTCGGCGTAGAGGTCGTCGAGCTCGGCCACCACCGCCGCGAGCTCGTCGGGGTGCCGCAGCAGCTCGATCAGCGCCCAGGCGGCCGTGCCCGAGCTCGTGTGGTGACCGGCGAACATCATCGAGATGAAGATGCCGGTGATCAGGTCGGCCGAGTAGTCGACGGAGATCAGCACGTCGAGCAGGTCGCGCTCCTCCTTCGGCACCGGACCGGCGGCGACCCGCCGGTCGATGATCGCCTGCACCAGCCCGACCAGCTCCACGCGGGCGGCGTCACGGCGGCGGAAGCTCTCGATGTCGGCGTAGGGGTCGACGTAGGCCAACGCGTCGGTGCCCCGCTCGAGGTCGTGGTAGTGCCGGGCGAAGGACCCGTCGAGCTCGTCGCGGAAGCGTCGGCCGATCAGGCACGAGGAGGTCGTGTAGATCGTGAGCTCGGCGAACCAGTCGAGCAGGTCGATCTCGCCCTCGTCGCCCCACGCCGACACCATCCGCACGATCTCGGCCTCGATGGTCGCGGCGTGCCCGCGCATCATGTCGCCGCGCAGGGCCTGGTTCTTCAGCATCTGCTGCCGCTCCTCCGGGGAGGCGTCGAAGACCACGCCCTTGCCGAAGATCGGGGTCATGAACGGGTACGCCGCCGCCTGGTCGAGCGTCGAGTCGGGCGCGCGGAAGAACTGCTCGTTGGCCTCGGCGCCGGACACCAGCACCACGTCGCGGTCGGCCAGCCGGAAGCGGCCGATGTCGCCGCACTCGTCGCGGACGCGCTGCAGCAGCCCGATCGGATCGACCCGCAGCTCGTCGAGGTGACCGTGGCCGGTGTCGGGCAGCGCGTAGGAGACCTCGGGCACCTCCGACGTCGCGCGGGTGCTGGTCATCGGTCCTCCACGGGGGCCTCGGGGTTGACCTCGACCAGGCTCAGGTGCACGCCCCGAGGGGCCGAGACGACGGTGGTGATGGCGTCGGCGATGGCCGCGGGCTTGAGGAAGTGCGGGTGCCGCGCCAGCCCGAAGCGCACCCAGGCGTTGAGCACGTCGGCCGCCTGGGCAGGGTCCCAGTCGCCGCCCATCTCGCTGTGCGTCGGTCCGGGTCGGACGACGGACGCGCGCACCCCGGTGCCCTCGAGCTCCATCTGGAGGGCGGCGGCCATCCCCTCGAGGCCCCACTTGCCGGCGGCGTACGCCGCCATGTGCGGCCGGGCGCGGACCGCGACGTCGCTGGAGACGAGCACCAGGTCGCCGCGGCGGCGCTCGACCATGCCGGGCACGAAGGCGCGCACGAGCCGGTGGGCGCCGAGCAGGGTGAGGTCGACCTCGCTCGCGAAGCGCTCGGTCGGCACCTCGTGGGTGGTGCCGGGCGCAACCGCGCCGGCGTTGGACACCACGACCTCGACGTCGCCGAGGTCGGTGGCCACGGCGTCCGCGAAGGAGGTCACCGACGCGGTGTCGGTGACGTCGAGGTGGTGCGCGACCGCCTCGCCGCCGGAGTCGCGGATCGCGACCGCGACCTCCTCGCACCGGTCGGTGCGCCGCGCGCCGAGCGCGACGGGATGGCCGGCGGCGGCCAGGGCCAGGGCGGTCGCGGCGCCGATGCCGGACGACGCCCCGGTCACGACCGCGGGACGGCGGGCCGGCCGGTCGTACCTGCCCATCTCAGCGCACCTCGACGCGGACCGGCAGGCCGGCGAAGCCGCGCACGTTGGCGGAGTAGAAGCGCACCGAGGCGGCGTGGTCGACCTCCACGTGGCGCACGCGGCGGACGACCTCGGTGAGGGCGACGCGCGCCTCGAGCCGGGCGAGGTTGGCCCCGAGGCAGAAGTGCCGCCCACCGCCGAAGCTGAGGTGCTGGCCGAGCTCGTGGCGGTCGCGGTGCAGGTCGAAGGTGTCGGGGTCGGTGAAGACCCGGTCGTCGTGGTTGGCGGCGCCGAGCGCGATCAGCAGCTGGGCGCCGGCGGGCGCGGTGCGACCGTGCCGGGTGACGTCCTGGAGCAGGTGCCGCGCGAGGAACTGCGTCGAGGTGTCGTGCCGCAGGGTCTCCTCGATCCACGGGTCGACCAGCGCGGGGCCGCCGTCGGCGAACACCTCGTCGCGCTGCGCGGGCTGGAGGCTCAGGTGGTGCACGGCGTTGCCGAGCAGCTTGGTGGTGGTCTCGTTGCCGGCGACGACCATCAGGAAGAGGAACGCGGTGATCTCCTCGTCGGTCATCCGCTGGCCCTCGTCCTCGGCGTTGAGCAACGCGCTGGTGAGGTCGTCGGACGGACGCCGCCGGCGCTCCGCGATCATCGCCGCGTAGTAGGCGAAGAGCTCGAGGCTTGCCTCGATCCCCACGGGCGGGACGTCGCGCAGCCCGTCCTCGCGGCGCACGAGCAGGTCGGAGAGGCGGCGCACCTCGGCCCGGTCGGCCTCCGGGACGCCGACCATGTCGGAGATGACGTCCATCGGCAGCAGCCCGGCGAAGTCGCCGATCCAGTCGAACGTCGCCCCGTCGCCGCCGCGACCCGGCGCACCCTCCGGCCTGCCGAGCAGCCCGTCGAGGTAGCGCGACGTGGCCGCCCTGATCCGCGGCTCGAGCTCGCGGACCCGCCGCGGCGTGAAGCCCTTGGAGACCAGCCGCCGCAGCCGGGTGGCCTCGGGGGCGTCCATGGCCAGGAACGACATCACCTTGTGGGCGTGCACGTTCCAGGCACTGGCGTCGAGGGTCACCCCCATCGCGTTGGAGAACACGTCGTCGGCGCGGGTCGCCCAGTGCACGTCGGCATGCCGGGAGAGCACCCAGTAGTCGTGCTCCTCGTTGTGGAACAGCGGCTGCTCGTCGCGCAGCCGGGCGTAGACCGGGTAGGGGTCGTCCTGGACCGCGTGGTCGTAGATGTCGAAGTCGAGGGCGGGGGCGGGTGCCGCGGTCACAGGTTGCCCCGCAGGATCGTGGCGACCACCGCGTCGAGGCGGTCGCCCATCTCGGCGTACGTCATCAGGCCCATGCCGGCCTGGAGCAGCGCGCCCGCGAAGGCCAGCGCCAGGGTCTCGAGCAGGACGTCGTCCGCGGGCTCGCCCAGCGCCCGCCGGAAGCGCGCCAGGAACTCACCGCCGATCAGCAGCCGCAGCCGCTCGACGTCGGGGTCGGAGGAGAGCAGCGACGTGGTGACCGCGGCGGCGAGCTCGGGGCGCTCGACCAGCAGGGTCACCATGCCCCGCAGCTCGGCCCGCAACCGGTCGAGCGGGGCTCCTCCGGTGGGCTCGACGCTCTCGGTGGCGGCCAGGGCGGCCCAGAAGAGCTCGGCGAAGAGGTGGTTCTTGGACGCGAAGTAGGTGTACGCCGTGGCGGGGGACGTCCCGGCGCGGGCGGCGACGCCGCGCATGGTCAGCCCCTCGTGCCCCGTCGCCCGCAGCTCCTGCGCGCCGGCGGTGAGCAGCCGGTCGACGGTCTCGGCCTGCCGCGCGCTGGCCTGCCGCCGCGGCAGACTGGACACCTGATTGGACACCTGTCCAAGTTAGAACACGTTCCACCACGTCCGCAAGGGACTTGGCAAGCCCGTCCAGACCATCTCGGTCGCCGGTCGTGACCAGCGTCACCTTCGCGCGCAGACCTCGTTGTCCCCTGTCATGGAGGGTTCAATGTCTCTGACCCACACGTCCCCCCGCCCCGCCCGGACCGCCTCCGGCCCGCTCCGAGCCCGGTGCCGCCGCGTGGCGCCCGTGGCCGGGATCGCCGTGGCCGCGCTCGTCCTGGCCGCCTGCGGGTCCAACCTCGACCCGAGCCAGATGGTGGGCGCGGGCGCCGGGGTGCCCGGCGCGCCGGTCACCGCGGCCGACGGCACCGTGACCGACGGCGGGGTGGTGCCCGACGGCAGCGTGCCCGAGGTCGGTGACGTCGACAGCGGTGTCGGTGTCCCGGGCAGCCCGGGCGATCCCGGGGTCGCGCCGGGCAGCGACGGCGGTGGTGAGGCCGACGCGCCCGAGGAGGGCGGCGGTGGCAGCGGCGACGCCGACGGCGGCGTGAAGGCCGCGTCCTGCGACGGCTTCGACAACAACCAGCCCGGCGTCACGGCCGACACCATCACCCTCGCCAACGCCTCCGACCTCTCCGGCCCGGTGCCGGGCATCTTCGAGGCCGCCCAGCTCGGGGCCCGGGCGTTCATCGAGTACTACAACTCCACCGAGAGCCTCTGCGGCCACAAGCTGGTGCTGAAGAACCTGGACACCCGCGCCGACGCCGGTGCCGACCAGCAGGCCTACGCCACCGCGTGCGCGCAGACCTTCGCCGCGGTGGGCTCGATGTCGGCGTTCGACTCCGGCGGCGCGGCCACCGCGCAGTCGTGCGGCATCCCCGACGTCCGCTCCACCACCGTCACCCCCAACCGCAGCAAGTGCAGCACCTGCTTCGCCGCGCAGTCGGTCTCGGCCAACCTCGTGCCGGCGTCGCTGCCGAAGTACTGGGTGGCCAAGGAGCGCGAGGCGTCGCAGCACGTGGCCCTGCTCTACATCAACGCCGGCGCGGCGGTGGTCAACGCCCAGAGCTTCAACAAGGCGTACCAGATGGGCGGGATGAAGATCGACTACTTCCAGGGCATCGACGTCGCCGAGTTCAACTTCGCCCCCTACGTGCAGCAGATGAAGGACCGGGGCATCCAGATGGTGATGTACCTCGGGCCCTACCAGAACACCGTCAAGCTGCAGCAGGCCATGGCCCAGCAGGGGTTCGAGCCCAAGGTCTACCTCCAGGACGCCACCATCCAGGACCAGGGGTACGTCGAGCAGTCCGGCAGCCTCGGCGAGGGCTCCTACGTCTACTCGACGACCGAGCTCTTCGACTCCAACAACGCGGAGATGAAGCTCTACCGCTCGTGGCTCAACCAGGTGAGCCCCGGCGCGGACCCCAACTTCTACGGCGTCTACGCCTGGTCGGCGGCCCGGCTGTTCGTGCAGCAGGCCACCGCCCTCGGCGGCAAGCTCACCCGGGAGTCGCTGGTCCAGTCGCTCAAGGGCGTGAAGGGCTGGACCGCCAACGGCCTGCACGCCCCGCAGACGATCGGCAGCAAGGCCACGACCCCGTGCGTCCGGATCATCCAGCTGTCGGGAGGCCGCTTCAAGCAGGTCTCCAGCGGTGACTACCAGTGCGGTGCGCTCATCAACTCCGGCATCGGCGGCTGACCCGTGGGGAAGTTCATCGCCTTCGCCCTCCCCGGGCTGTTCACCGGGGCGGCGTACGCGATCGCGGCCAGCGGGCTGGTGCTGACCTACACCACCACCCGGGTGTTCAACATCGCCCACGGCGCGTTCGGCATGGTGATGGCCTTCGTCTTCTGGGACTTCAGCCAGCGGCAGGGGCTCCCGGTCTGGCTCTCGCTGCTGCTCGTGCTCGGCCTCGTCGCGCCCCTCACCGGCTTCCTCGTGCAGCGCTTCGTGGCTCGCGGCCTCGGCGAGGGTCCGGTCGGCGTCAGTCTGGTCGTCACGGTGGGGCTCTTCGTGGGCCTGATCGGCCTCGCGCAGCAGATCTGGCCGCCGGCGACCCGCTTCGTGCCGGCGTTCTTCCCCGAGACCAGCTACCAGGTCGGCGACGCGTTCATCACCGCGCACCAGCTGATCACCGTGCTCTGCTCGGTGGTGGTCGCCGGGCTGCTCTACCTGCTGCTCAACCGCACCCGGATCGGGACGGCGATGCGGGCCTCGGTCGACAACCCCGAGCTCCTGATGCTCTTCGGCGGGCGGCCGGACCGGGTCGCCGCGCTGGCCTGGGCGATCGGCATGTCGCTCTCGGCGCTGGGCGGGATCCTGCTGGCCTCGGTCGTCGGCCTCGACTACTACCAGCTGACGCTGCTGGTGATCAACGCCTACGCCGCCGCGATGGTGGGCAAGCTGAAGAGCCTGCCGCTGACCTTCGTGGGAGCGATGAGCCTGGGTCTGCTCGACTCCCTGGCGCTCGGCTACATCCCCACCGACAGCGCCCTGGCCAACGTCCGCCCGGTCATCCCCGCGCTGTTCCTGTTCGCGGTGATCGTGCTGATGCCCCAGGCCCAGCTGCGGATCGGTCAGGTCAAGGGCCTGGTCTCCGCGCCGGTGCCGTCGCTGGGTCGCTCGGCCACCACGGGTGCCGTGGTGCTCGTGCTGGTGGCCCTCCTGACGACGGGGCTGTCCGAGGCCAACCTGCTGCGGGCCGGCACCGCGGCCACCTACGCGATGGTGATGCTGTCGCTGGTGCTGCTCACCGGGTACGGCGGCCACGTCTCGCTCTCCCAGCTCACGTTCGCCGGCGTCGGCGCCCTCACCTACGCCAAGCTCGACGACCCCACCCTGCTCGGGCTGACGATCTCGGCGGTGGTCGCGGCCGCCGTCGGCGCCCTCGTCGCGCTCCCGGTGCTCCGGCTCACCGGCCTCTACCTCGCCCTGTCGACCCTGGCGTTCGGCGTGCTGATGGACAAGCTGGTCTTCCAGGCCGACTTCGCCTTCGGCTTCGGCGGGGCGCTCCCGGCCGGCCGCCTCTCGCTGCTCGGCGTCGAGGTCGACTCCACCGCCGGCTACGTGGTCGTGATGACCGCGTTCCTGATCCTGATGGGCATCGGCCTGCTGGCGCTGCGCCGCGGCCCGATCGGCCGGACCCTGATCGCGATGCGCGACAGCCCGGCCGCCTGCGGCACCCTCGGCCTCGACCTGCGGTGGTTCCGGGTGGCGCTGTTCGGGTTCTCGGCCGGCATGGCGGGGCTCGCCGGGGCGCTCTTCGCCGGGCTCCGCGGCACGGTCGGCGCCGCCGACTTCCAGTACTTCAACAGCCTCCCGCTGCTGCTGCTCGCCGTGGTCTTCGGCGTCACCTCCGTCACCGGCGCGACCCTGGGCGGCATCGGCCTGATGCTGCTGCCGGTCATGCAGGCTGACAACCCGTCGATCGCGGGCCTGATCTTCGCGATCATCGGTTTCGGGGCCGTGGCCCTCGGCCGCGACCCCAACGGCCTGGCCAACCGGCTCTTCACGCTCGGCCGCTGGCTCGCGCGCCGGCTGCCGCTCACCGCGTCGCTGCCCCTCGGGCTCCGGTTGCCGGGACGTCCGGGGAGCACGTCCGCCACCGCCGACCCCGGTCCGGACGGCCCGACCGCACCCCCGCAGGAGGTGGGCGCCCATGCCGCTGCTCGAGGTTGAGGACGTCGTGGTGCAGTTCGGCGGGGTGACCGCGGTCGACCACGCGTCGTTCACCGCCGACGCCGGCCGGATCACCGGCCTGATCGGGCCCAACGGCGCGGGCAAGACCACGTGCTTCAACGTGATCACCGGCCTCCAGCGGCCGACGTCCGGCACCGTCCGCTTCGCCGGCCGCCAGGTCACCTCGCTGCCGGTGCACCGGCGGGCGCGGCGTGGCATCGGCCGCACCTTCCAACGGCTCGAGGCGTTCGGGTCGCTCTCGGTGCGCGACAACGTGCGGGTCGCCGCCGATCTGCACCGCGGGTTGCGCGGCCTCACCGGGCTCTCCCGTCCCGCCCCGTTCGAGGTCCTCGACCTGCTCGAGCGCGTCGGCATCGCCGAGTACGCCGACGACCGCGCCGACTCGATCCCCACGGGCGCCGCGCGGCTGCTCGAGCTCGCCCGCTGCCTGGCGCGCGACCCGCTGCTGCTGCTGCTCGACGAGCCGTCGTCCGGTCTCGACGAGGCCGAGACCGACGCCTTCGGCGCGCTGCTGCGCGAGCTGGCCGGCGAGGGCTGCGGCATCTTGATGGTCGAGCACGACATGGACCTCGTGATGGGTGTCTGCGACACCATCTCGGTGCTCGACTTCGGCTCGGTGATCGCCGCCGGCACCCCCGCCGACGTCCGTCGCGACCGGCGGGTCCAGCAGGCCTACCTCGGCTACTCCGACGAGGTCCCCGACAGCCCGCCCTACGAGGAGAGCCCGATGACCCGCACCGCCGTGCTCCCGGAGGTGGTCTGAGTGGGTGTCCCGATCCTCGAGGTCTGCGACCTCCATGCCGCCTACGGGCGGATCGAGGTGCTCCGCGGCGTCGACCTCGCGGTGCCCAAGGGCGCCGTGGTCGCGCTGCTCGGTCCCAACGGCGCCGGCAAGTCGACGCTGGTGAAGGTGATCAGCGGCCAGAAGAAGCAGACCTCCGGCGACGTCCACCTCGGTGGGGTCAACGTCAACGACGCCGGCTCCGACGACCTGGCGCGCGTGGGGCTCTGCACGGTCCCGGAGGGGCGCTCGGTCTTCCCCAACCTCACCGTCGAGGAGAACCTCCAGCTCATGTCGTACGCCGGGGTCGCGGTCGACGCCGTGCTGGAGACCGCGTTCACCTACTTCCCGCGGCTCCTCGAGCGTCGCGGTCAGCTCGCCGGCACCATGTCCGGCGGTGAGCAGCAGATGCTGGCCATGTCGCGGGCGCTGGCCTCCGACCCCGCCCTGCTGCTGCTCGACGAGCTGTCGATGGGGCTGGCCCCGATCATCGTCGACGAGCTCTACGAGACGGTCGCGCAGATCGCCGCCACCGGCGTCTCGATCCTCTGCATCGAGCAGTTCGCCCGCACCGCGCTGCGGGTCTCCGACTACGCCGCGGTGATGTCCGGCGGCCGGGTCGTGGCCTCCGGCGAGCCCGACGAGGTGCTCGCCACCATGTCCGACGTGATCCTGGGAGGAGCCGCATGAGCAGGCACAGACGAGAGAGCACCCACGCCGGCGCCCGCTCGGCGGCGGTGCCGCTGCTGGCGGCCGCCGTGCTCGGGGCGATGCTGCCGCTCGGGTCGACCGCCGTCGCCGGCCCGGTGCCGGTCCCGGCCGCTGCCCCGTCCGCGGCCGAGGGCGAGCGCGCCTTCGGCGGCTACCGCGCCAGTGCGGCGGCGTCCCCGGTCAAGCTCGAGCTCTACGAGCCGAGCATCCCGATCCCGTCGTCCCCGCAGCTCGAGCTCGAGCTCGGCTACGCCGTCGTGGAGGGCGACTCCGGCATGAGCCTGGGCCGCGCCAGCTTCGTGTGGCCCGGCGATCCGGTGGGCGAGGGCTTCAAGACCTTCGTCGAGCAGCTCGGCTTCCCGCCCGAGCTCGGCGAGAACGGCTACCCGGTCCAGGTCAACGCGACGAGCCCCGGTGGCGACGACGTCCAGCGCGACGAGCCGTTCCCGGGGATGATGCAGCGCGCCGAGGCCGGCGAGGGCACCGCCCGGGCCGTCAACGGCTTCTCGCCCGACGGCGAGCCGCAGGACGTCCGCGACGACGACGGCGACGACGGCGACGACGACGAGACCGACGGCGGCGGAGGGGCACCCGGCATTCCCGGCCTGCCCGGCCTGTCGGGTCTGCCGGGCCTCTCGTCCGGCTCCGGCTCCGGCCTGCTCGGGGTGCTCGGCGGTTCCGCGGCCGCCGAGGAGAGCCCCGGGCTGCCCGGGCTGCCGCCCGAGGTGGCGGCGCTGGTCGACGTCGAGGGCTTCACCACCGTCGCCTCGCTCGACGCCGGCGACCGGGTGGTCGCACGGTCGCGGGCGGCCGTCGGCCGGGTCTCGCTGCTGGGTGGCCTGATCACCTCCAGCGGGGTCACGTCGCTGGCCACCACCAAGGGCGACGGCGACCGCCCGGTCGCCGACGGCGAGACCACCTACGGCGACCTGGTCGTCCTCGGCCAGCGGTTCCGCTACGGACCCCAGGGCTTCGAGGCGGTCGGCAACCCGACGCCCATCCCGGGCCTGCCCGACCAGGCCGGTGCGGCCCTCGAGCAGCTCGGCGTCACGGTCGGGCTGCCCGCGCCCACCCTGGACACGGAGGGTGACGAGGCCACCGCCACCGTCGCCGGGCTGGTCCTCGAGGTCGACCTCGGACGGCTGAAGGCCAACCTCAAGGGGGTGCCCCTCGGCGACCTGATCGGGGCCCTGCCCGACGAGACCCGCGAGCTCAAGGACACCCTCGGCCTGCTCGTCACCATGTCGTCCCGGCTGGTGATCACGCTCGGGATGGCGCAGAGCACGGTCGAGACCACGCCGCCGCTGGACGCCCCGGCGCCCCCCGACGGCGAGGAGGAGGAGGCGGACGGCGAGGAGGAGGCCACCGACGGCTCCGGTGGAGCCGGAGGTGCCGGCCTCGGCGCCGGGTCCGACGCCGGTGCCGGCGGCACCAGCCCCGACGGCGGTGCCCCGCTGTCGTCCGCGGCAGGCGGGACGACCCCCACGACCCCGCTCTCGGCGACCCCCGGACTGCCCCCGCTGTTCTCGATCCCGGGCCTGCTGCTGATGGGCGCCCTGGCGCTCGCGGCGGTCGGCGGCGGCTACGTGCGCAAGCTCGGCGTCCTCGCCCTCGGCGGCGGCGCTCCCTGTCCCCACGGCCTCGACAGCGGCCTGCCCGACCTGCGAAAGGCATGACATGACCACCCAGACCACCGGGTCACCCACCGGCACCACCACGACCGCGACCTCGGGTGGCCGCAACGCCTCGCTTGCCCTGCCGCGCGTCGGGTCGTCGTCGGGCGCCGCTCCGCTGCGCAGCCAGGCCGCCCTGCTCCAGGTGGTGCTGATGTGGGCGGGCGCGATCCTGATGCCGCTGGGCATCGTCGTGATCCTGCTCGGCTACTACGGCGTGGCCAACTCCGTCTACGACTTCGAGCGCGAGGCCTACCAGGCCTCCGGTGGCTTCCTCGGGCTCGGCCTGACCTTCCTCGGCGGCTTCCTCTACTTCGGCTCCTGGCTGGCCCGGATCGCCTCCGACAACCAGGAGGCGTCGCGCCGGCTGGCCGACACGCTGCTGGTGCTCGCCGACGTCACCTCCCGCGCCGCCTCCATCGACTCCCACGGGGTCGACGCGGCCGCGGTGCCGGTCACCACCCGCGACGGCTCGACCATCCACCGTCGCGACTGCGCCCTGGTCGCCCACCGTGACGACCTGGTCCCGGCCGGCGACCGGCCGGGCCTCTCCCGCTGCCGGGTGTGCCAGGGCTGACCGACTGGGCCGGGACCACGTGCGACCCGGCGCCCGGCCCCCGGCGGGAGGCTGATGGGATACCGGCATGGTGACCCGTCTCGCGCTCCCGAGCCACACCTTCTGCGACAGCTGGGCCGCCGCCGTGGCGGAGTTCGACGGCATCGCGGGCATGGACGGCTCCGGGCTCTGGCAGCTGCCCCACGACGAGCCGCTCGACACCACCGAGGAGGGTTGCCGCCGGGTGGTCGCGCTGCTGGCCGACCTGGCAGACACCGCCGCGGACCTGCCGAACGGGGTCGTCCCGGCGGACCACTACTGGATCGTCGACGGGGAGGCCGGGGAGACCGGGGAGGTCGTCGGCTTCCTCGCGCTGCGGCACCGGCTCACCGACTTCCTGCTCCAGGAGGGCGGGCACGTCGGTTACTCCGTGCGGCCGTCCCGCCGGCGTGAGGGGCACGCCACCCGCGCGCTCGCGCTGGCGTTGCCCCGCGCGGCGGAGCTGGGCATCGAGCACGTGCTCGTCACCTGCGACGTGGACAACCGGGCGAGCGCGGCGACGATCGAGGCCAACGGCGGCGTGCTCGAGGACGTGCGCGGGCGCGAGCGGCGCTACTGGATCGAGACCGGCACCTCTCCCGACACCGCTGACGGCACCGCTCACTCCGGACGGTAGGTCCGCAGCACGGCCATGAACCGGTGCGGGTCGACCAGGCCGGCGTCGACGGTGAAGGGCCGCATCGTGCCGCGGCCGAAGACCACCTTCCAGCCGCGCCGGCCGGGCCGGCCGATCACCTCGATCGGCGTGTAGGCACTGCTGAGGTCGAACGTCGTCCGCCGGCCGCCGGTGCTCACGTGCAGCTGGCCGCCGCGCACCGCGAGCGTGGTCTGCGCCGAGCCGGCCCGGACCGCCCAGGTGACCAGCGTGAGCACCCCCAGCGTCACGGCGAGCGTGATGCTCTCGGGGTCGGGGTCGCGCCGGGCCATCCACGTGGCCACGCCGGTGGCGACCAGCATCAGCAGCAGCGCCAGCGCGAGCACCCGCCGGGTGCCGCGGCGCGGCGGGAACTCGACGTCGACCGCAGCGCCCGGTGCGGGTGGCGCCGCGCGAGACGGGCGGTCGTCCGACCACGACGGGTGCTCGGGGAGCGGCTCCGGCTCGGGCTCGAGGTAGGCCACGAACGGCGGGTCCTCGTCGGCGTCCGGGCCGGGGCGCTGGTCCTCGTCGCGGTGCGCCATCCACCGGTCGAGCAGGTGGTCGTCGGCGGCCGAGCCCGAGGAGGGCTCGGCGTCGGAGGGCACGCCGTTGCCGCCGTCCTTCCCACCGGACCCCATGGGACCGGAGACTAGTCCGACCGGGAGAGGCGTGGCCGTCGAACCGGAGAACTGACCCGGGCGGCCGATAGGCTCCCTCGGTGCACCACATCGGGATCGACCTCGCGTGGGGTGAGCGCCGTCCGACCGGGCTGGCGGTCCTCGACGACCGGGGCCGGCTCGTGCACGTCTCGTCGGTGCGCACCGACGAGGAGATCCTGGCGGCGCTGGCGGCGTACACGTCCGGCCCCTGCCTGGTGGCCTTCGACGCCCCGCTGATCGTCACCAACCCCACCGGGCAGCGACCGGCCGAGAAGGCGCTGGCCGCCGACTTCCGGCGCTTCGAGGCGGCGCCGCACCCCTCCAACACGGGGCGGGCGGAGTTCGCCGACGGGGGCCGCGCGGCGCGCCTGGCCTCCGCGATGGGCCTCGACACCGACCCGCGGTCGGGGCGCTCCCGCCGGGCGATCGAGGTCTACCCGCACCCGGCGACGATCGTGTTCTTCGGGCTGCCCCGCACCCTGAAGTACAAGCACAAGCAGGGCCGCGACCTCGAGCTGCTGCGCTCGGAGCTGCTCACGCTGGTCGGCCACCTCGAGTCGCTCGTCGACACCGGCGGCGACCCCGGGGCGGGTCCGGTGTGGGCCGGCCTGCGCACCCAGGTGGAGGACGCGGTGCGCAAGAGCCAGCTGCTGGTCGTGGAGGACCAGGTCGACGCCGTGCTGTGCGCCGCCATCGGCCGCTTCGCCGACCGCGAGCCGTCCCGGACCACGGTCTACGGCGACCGCGAGACCGGCTACATCGTGACCCCCTCGCTTCCCCGCGACGAGGCCGACGACCCGCACGGGCCCGCCCGCCGGGCCGTCCAGGAGTACGCCGAGCGCCGGCCCGAGCTGGTCGAGACCGGGCAGCGCGCCATCGCGCTGGTCACCGAGATCCTCGACGAGGCCGGCATCAACTACCTCAGCGTCACCGGCCGCACGAAGAGCGTGCCGAGCTTCGCCGAGAAGGCGGTGCGCGTCGACGCAGACGGCCGACCGCTCTACGCCGAGCCGCTGCGGGAGATCACCGACCAGGTCGGCGTCCGCATCATCACCTACGTGCACGGCGACGTCGCCGCGGTGGCCGACCTGCTCCGGGCCCAGGTCCCGGTGCTCGACGACCGCGACATGGGGCAGGAGACCGCCAGCGAGGGCCGCTTCGGCTACTCCAGCCGGCACCTGCTGGTCGCGCTCGACGACCACGACCCGCCCGCGGTGGCCACGGTGCAGATCCGCACCGTGCTGCAGCACGCGTGGGCGGAGTTCGAGCACGACATCCGCTACAAGGGCACGGTGCCGGCCGAGCACGCGCCCGACTTCGACCGGCGGTTCACCCTCGCGGCCGGGCTGCTCGAGCTGGCCGACCGCGAGTTCGCCGAGATCCGCGCCGCGCTGCGTCCGGCCGACCGGGTCGACGGCGGCGACCGCGGCGACCGCGGCGACGAGGGCGAGCCCGACGACCCGCGCCTGGACCCCCGCCAGCTGGGTGCCTTCCTCGCCGGCCAGTACGCCGATGCCGGCTGGTCGCGCACCGACCACTACGCCTGGATCTCCGGGCTGCTGCTCGAGCTCGGGGTCACCTCGCTCGACGAGCTCGGTGAGCTGCTCCGCACCACCGCCGACCTCGCGCTCAACGACCTGATGGGCTACCGCTACCCGCCCGGCGCCGTCCGCCGGCTCGACGACGCCCTGCTCGCGGCGTACGGCGAGCGCTACGTCGGGCTGCACGGCAACGAGCACCGCGTCGCCCTGCTCACCCAGCGGTTGGCGACGATGCGCGAGGCCGGGCTGCCGGCCCGCTGACCCAGTAGGTTGCGGCACATGAGAGCCGTCGTCTGCCAGCACACCCAGCTCGAGGTGGCCGAGGTCGCCGACCCCGTCCCGGCGAAGGGGCAGGTGCTGCTCGACGTGCTGGCCTGCGGGATCTGCGGGTCCGACCTGCACGCCCGCCGGCACGCCGACGACCTCGCCGACGCCGCGGCCGCCTCGGGCTACCCCCACGTGATGCGACCTGCCGACCGCGTCGTGCTCGGTCACGAGTTCTGCGGGGCGGTCGCCGACCACGGCCCCCGCACGCGGAGCGGGCTGCGCCCCGGGACCCCGGTCGTGGCGTTCCCGCTGCTGCGCGGGGACGGCGCCGTCCACCCCACGGGGCTGAGCGCCAAGGCGCCGGGCGGGTACGCCGAGCGGGTGCTCGTCCAGCAGTCGCTGATGCTCGAGGTGCCCAACGGGCTCGCGCCCGAGACCGCTGCGCTCACCGAGCCGATGGCCGTCGCGCTGCACGCCGTCCGGCGGGGCGAGGTCGGCAAGAACCAGGTGGCCTACGTGATCGGCTGCGGCCCGATCGGGCTCGGCGTGATCGCGATGCTCAAGGCATCCGGCGTCCGCCACGTGGTCGCCAGCGACTACTCGCCCGGTCGCCGCGAGCTCGCGGTCGCGATGGGGGCCGATGTGGTGGTCGACCCGGCCGAGGAGTCGCCGTACACCTCCTTCGCGGAGCGGTTCGTCACGGCCGAGGGGCTCTTCGAGCTCGCGGTCGGCACGATGGAGAAGCTGCGGTCGGTGCCCTTGCTGCCGTGGTGGCAGGTGCTGCGCGCTGCCGACAAGCTGGGTGCAACGCCCTCGGGGCCGGTGGTCTTCGAGTGCGTCGGGGTGCCCGGGGTGATCGACCAGGTGATCGCCGCGGCGCCGCTGGCGACCCGGGTCGTGGTGGTCGGCGTCTGCATGGGGGAGGACCGCCTCCAGCCGTCGATCGCGATCAACAAGGAGATCGACCTGCGCTTCGTGCTCGGCTACACGCCGCAGGAGTTCCGCGAGGCGCTGCACCTGCTCGCCGACGGCAAGGTCGACCCCACGCCGCTGCTCACCGGCGTCGTCGGTCTCGACGGCGTGGCCGGCGCCTTCGACGCCCTCGGCGACCCCGAGGCCCACGCCAAGATCCTGGTCACCCCCACCCGTCCCGGCCCCGACATCGGCCCCCCGCCGGCCTGAGCGGCGCGCTCCGCAGGGGCCGGTGGTTGAGGTGCGAGGAGCGCCAGCGACGAGCCACGAAACCACCCGCGCGCAACACGGCCCGGTCACCCACGACGAACGTGGGACGACCGGGCCGGTGGACCCTCAGCAGGGAGGGCTCAGGCGTCGGCGACGGTGCGCTTGAACGCGGTGGCGGGCTTGAAGGCCGGCGCCGCGGTCGCGGCGATCTCCATCTCCTCGCCGGTCTGCGGGTTGCGGCCGGTGCGGGCGGAGCGCTCGCGGCGCTCGAAGATGCCGAAGCCGGGGAGGCTGACCTTCTCGTCGGCGGAGACCGCCTCGATGATCGACTCCAGGGCCGCCGACAGGGCCCGGTCGGCCTCGCCGGCGCCGAGGCCGGCCTTGGTGGCGATCGCGTCTCGCAGCTGGTTGCGGTTCATGGGTCGTTGCCTTTCGTGGAGCGGGTGGACCACCGCACTTTATGTGAGAACGGTTCTCGTTCAGCGCCCGGGCCCCGTCCTGCCGCCGTTTCCGGCTCCGCGCGGCGACCGGCGGGGGAGGGGTGAAGCCGCCGCACACCCTCCGATGTAGAAGGTTTGTAGAAGGTTGGGGTACTGTGTCCGACACCAGACCACAGGACGAGGAAAGCGGGTGGCGGCGATGACCGTGACTCCCATCGGGCACAGCACGGGACGCTCCACGACGAGGACCCTCCCCCGGGCGGAACGCTCCGAGCGCACGGCCGCACTGCTGGCCGAGGTGGCGCAGGAGTCGGGCTCCCGGCGTCGTGACCTCCTCGACGAGATCGTCACGATCAACATGCAGGTGGCCGACGCCGTGGCCCAGCGGCACGCGCGCCGCGGCGTCCCGGTCGACGACCTCCGGCAGGTGGCGTACGTCGCCCTCGTGCGGGCGGTGCACCAGTTCGACCCGGCGATGGACCGCGACCTGCTCAGCTATGCGGTGCCCTGCATGGAGGGCGAGCTGCGGCGCTACTTCCGCGACCACGGCTGGACCGTGCGGCCGCCCCGCGACGTCCAGCGCGCGCACGCTCGCATCCTGAGCGCCGTCGGCGGCGTGGAGCGGATCGACGCGGCAGGCGTCGAGCGGCTGGCCGCCGACGTGCAGGAGCCGGTCGAGGTCGTCCGCGAGGCCCTCGCCGCCCGCGACCTGATCTTCGTGGTCTCGCTCGACCAGCCGGTCGCCGGCGGCGAGCTCGGCATCAGCGACCTCGTGGCCGACCCCCGCGACGACGCGCACGCGCGCAGCGAGATGCGGCTGATGCTGGCGCCGCTGCTGGCGCGGCTCAGCCCCCGCGACCGCGACATCCTGCGGTGGCGCTTCATCGACGAGCTGACCCAGCGCGAGATCGGCGAGCGGCTCGGCTGCTCGCAGACCCAGGTGTCCAAGGTGCTCCAGGGCATCCTCACCCAGATGCGGGGCTCGCTCGCGGACGCGAGCTGAGGTGCGCCGTCGCCTGTCACGTCGGTCTCGACCCTCGCGACCGTCGCGACCGGCGTCCGGACGACGCCGCTAGCCTCGCGGCGTGGACGAAGCGTCGTCGATGAGCGTCGAGCCGGCCGAGCGCTGGCGGATCGGGGTCCTGGCCCGACGGGTCGGGGTCACCGAGACGCTGCTGCGTGCGTGGGAGACCCGCTACGGCCTCCTGCAGCCCTCGCGCACCGCCTCCGGCTACCGGCTCTACGGCCCGGAGGACGAGCACCGGGTGCGGGCGATGATGGCGGCCCGGGGGCGCGGCGTCCCGGCGGCGCAGGCGGCCGCGGAGGTGCTCGCCCACGACCGGTCCACCCGCGGACTCGGCTCGGCTGACGACGGCACCCCCCCGGTGGCGCACCTCGCCGGCACCGATCCCGCCGCGGTCGTGGCAGGCACCGCGGTCGAGGCGCTGCTCTCGGCGATGGTCGGCTACGACGCCGCGACCATGCACAGCGTGCTCGACGACGTCCTGCAGCGGATGTCGGTGGAGAGCGCGATCCGCGACGTCGTGCTGCCGTTCCTGCTGCGGGTCGGCGACGGCTGGCAGGCGGGCTCGGTCGACGTCGCCGACGAGCACTTCGCCTCCGACCTGGTCCGCGCGCGGCTCGCGGCGCTGTCGATCGGTGCGGGCGCGTCCAGCGGTCCGCTGGCACTGCTCGCCTGCGCGCCCGACGAGCTCCACGACATCGCGCTCAAGGCCTTCGACGTCGTGCTGCAGCGCGCCGGCTGGCGGACCTGCTACCTCGGGGCCAGGACGCCCCTGGCCTCGGCGCGGGTGGCTGCCGACATCGTCGCGCCGGACGTCGTCGTGCTGGCCGGTTCCGTGCCCGCCTCGTTCTCCTCGCTCCGGGCCGGGCTCACCGAGCTCGGCCGGGCCCACCGGCTCGTGCTCGCGGGGGGCGGCAGCACCGCCGACCTCGCCGCCGCGGTCGGCGCCACCCACCTGCCCGGCGACCCGGTCACCGCCGCAGGCGACCTGGCCCGCTCGCTCGCCGACGGCTCCTAGGCGACCGGTCAGGACGACCGGTCAGGACGACCGGTCAGGACAGTCGGTCAGGACGGCTGGAGCCCGCGCAGCCGGCGGCTGAGGCCACTCCCGTGGGCCGGCGCCGCCGGAGCGCGCACGGTCTGCTGGAGGATCGCCAGCATCCAGGCGGCACCGCCGACGGGGCTCTCGGCCGCGAACGACGCCGAGGTCCGCCAGGCGGTCACGTACGCCGTGTGCACGGCCTCCTGGGCCAGTCGCTCGTCACCGACGAGGGCGCACGCGAGGCGCAGCGCCTGCGGGACGGTGGCGTCGTAGAACTGGGCGAAGGCGCCGCGATCGCCGAGCCCTGACCGCCGTAGCAGGTCATCGGTGGGATCGGGCATGTACTCCCGGTGCCCAGCCCGCGGGGTTTGAGTCCGATCTGTCGCACCCGGTTCGTGGTCGGCCCGGATTGGTCTCGCCATGTGGTTGACATCACCTCCTCGGGTAATTAGTTTGTTGGCCCAACGTACTAGCGAGTGATGCGGGCCACACGACGGCCGGCGAGGAGCGAGCGAGATGCCACGGACGCCGGGCAGCCTGGGTGGCGGCCTCACCGCCGACCAGGTCGCGGTCCGTCGACACAACCTCGCCGTGGTCATGCAGCACCTGCGCCTGCACGGCGCCCGGTCCCGGGCCCGGGTGGCCGCCGAGACCGGGCTCAACAAGGCGACCGTCTCCAGCCTGGTCGCCGAGCTGGTGGAGCGCGGTCTGGTCACCGAGGGCGAGCAGGAGCGCGGCAGCGTCGGTCGTCCCGGCCTGGTCATGGAGCTCGACGCGACCACCTACGTCGCGGTCGGCGCCGAGATGAACATCGACTACATCTCCGTGCTGGCGATGAACCTGCGCGGCGAGTCCGTCGCCGAGGTCCGCACCCCGCTCGACACCGCCAACATGTCGCCCGAGGAGGTCCTCCAGCGCACGGCGGCCGCGATCTCCTCGC
This sequence comes from uncultured Actinomycetota bacterium, assembly GCA_963834285.1. Lineage (GTDB taxonomy): Bacteria > Actinomycetota > Actinomycetes > Propionibacteriales > Nocardioidaceae > Nocardioides. The sequence goes on from CAWIAZ010000003.1 coordinate 191,032, forward strand.
TGATGGACCCGCTGCTCGCCTCCGGCTCGCGGCCCGTGGGGCTGACCCTGGCCGTGCCGGGCATCGTCGAGACCGCGACCGGGGTCGTCTTCGAGGCGCCCAACCTGGGCTGGCGCGAGACGTCGGTGGTCGACCCGGTCCGGGACCTGCTCGGTGACCCCGACTTCCCCATCCTGCTCGACAACGAGGCCAACCTCGCCGCGCTCGCCGAGCTCGAGGTGCGCGGTGCCGGCGCCGCTCAGGAGCAGCTGCTGCTCACCGGAGCGGTGGGTGTCGGTGGCGGCATCGTCACCGGCGGCCGGCTGCTGCGCGGTGCGCGCGGCTTCGCCGGAGAGATCGGCCACCTCCAGGTCGACCGCCTCGGCCAGGTGTGCCGCTGCGGACGGCGGGGCTGCTGGGAGACCGTGATCGGCCTCAACGCCCTGCTCGGGCTGGCGGTCGGCCCGGGCGACCCGGTCCGCGACCCCTCGGTCGACGTCGTCCGCCGGCTCGAGGAGCTGCGGGCCCGCGCCGAGGCCGACGACGAGCGCACCCTGGCCGCGATCCACGAGGTGGGCGACTGGCTCGCCCTCGGCTGCGGCAGCCTGATCAACATCTTCAACCCCGAGGTGATCGTCCTCGGTGGCTACTTCGCGGTGCTCGGGCCGTGGTTCGCGGCCCGGCTCGCCGACGACCTGCAGCAGCAGGTCTTCGCCCCGGAGGCCGGCGGCTGCCGGGTCGAGCTCTCCACGCTCGGCTTCTCCGCCGCCGTCCGGGGCGGTGCCCTGCGAGCGACGCAGGCGGTGCTCGAGAACCCCACGCTGGCCCCCGTCCGCACGGCCGACCCCCTCGTGTCAGGAGACCCGTCATGACCCAGGCCGCGAGCCACGAGGCGAGGCAGGCCGGTTCCACCGCTGCGTTGCTGGAGATGAAGGGCATCGTCAAGGAGTTCCCAGGCGTCCGCGCGCTGGGCGGGGTGGACCTCGACGTCCGCGCCGGTGAGGTGCACTGCCTGCTCGGCCAGAACGGCGCCGGGAAGTCGACGCTGATCAAGGTGCTGTCGGCCTCCTACCAGCCCGACGCCGGCACCATCGTCTGGGACGGCGAGGAGACCCGCCTCACCCACCCGATGGACTCGATCCGGGCCGGCATCGCCACGATCTACCAGGAGCTCGACCTGGTGCAGGACCTCACGGTCGCGGAGAACATCTTCCTCGGCCACGAGAAGTCCCGCGTCGGCTTCACCCAGCGGCACCTCGCCAACCGGGTGGCCCGCGACCTGCTGGCCCGGCTCGGTCACCCCGAGATCGGGCCCGACCCAGCGGGTGGGCGGCCTGTCGCCCGCCGGGCAGCAGATCGTCAGCATGGCGCGGGCGCTCTCCCACGACACCCGCCTGCTCATCCTCGACGAGCCGTCGGCGGTCCTCGACGCCGAGGAGGTCAAGAACCTCTTCCGGGTGATCCGCGCCCTGACGACCGAGGGGGTCGCCGTCGTCTACATCTCCCACCGGCTCGAGGAGATCCGCGAGATCGGCGACCGGATCACCGTCCTCAAGGACGGCATCACCGTGGCCACCGGGCTGCCCGTCGAGGAGACCCCCACCCAGCGGCTCATCGAGCTGATGACCGGCCGCTCCATCGAGTACGTCTTCCCGCCGCGTCCCGAGGCCGGGACGGCGAGCGACCCCGCCGACGGACACGTCGTGCTGGAGGTCGCCGGGCTCGGCCTCGCCGGGGTGTTCGCCGACGTCAGCTTCAGGGTCCACGCCGGCGAGGTCGTCGGGCTGACCGGCCTGGTCGGGGCGGGTCGCTCGGAGATCCTCGAGACGGTGTACGGCGCCCGCCGGGCCACGGCCGGCACCGTCAGCGTGGACGGCAAGCGGTTGCGGCGCGGCACGGTGGTCGCGGCGGTCGACGCCGGCGTCGGCCTCTGCCCCGAGGAGCGCAAGAGCCAGGGCCTGCTGCTCGACCAGTCGGTCACCCACAACATCACGGTCTCGTCGCTGCGCGACTTCGCGCGAGGCGGGTTCTTGAACCAGGCCGCCGAGAAGCGCCGGTCCACCGACCTGACCACCTCGCTCGACGTCCGACCCACCGGCGTCGACCGCCCGGTGCGCACGCTCTCCGGCGGCAACCAGCAGAAGGTCGTGCTGGCGCGCTGGCTGCTGCGCGAGTGCCGGGTCCTGCTGCTCGACGAGCCCACCCGCGGCGTCGACGTCGGCGCCCGGTCGGAGATCTACCGCCTGGTCCGGGACCTCGCCGACTCCGGCGTCGCGGTGGTCGTGGTCTCCAGCGAGGTCGAGGAGGTGCTCGGGCTCGCGGACCGGGTGCTCGTCGTCCGCGAGGGGGCCGTGGTGCACGAGGCGCCGGCCCGAGAGCTCGACGAGTCCAAGGTCCTCGACCTCGTCATGGAAGGAACAGTCGCATGAGCGAGAGCCCCACGGGGGTGGCCGGCTCGCACGCCGCGCCGCCCGCCCCGCCCTCGGCGGAGCTGCCCGAGCAGATCCGACCGACCGGAGACGGTGCCAGCGGAGCCGCCCGCCGGCTGCTCGCCAGCAGCGTCGGGCGCAACCTCGGCCTGGTCGTCGCCCTGGTGCTGCTGTGCCTGGTCGGCGTCGTCACGGCGGGCGACCGCTTCGCCTCGGTCGACAACGTGCTCACGATCCTGCGGCTGGCCGCGGTGATCGGCGTGGTCAGCATCGGGATGACGTTCGTGATCACCGGCGGCGGCATCGACCTCTCGGTCGGCGCGATCCTGGCGCTCTCCTCGGTGTGGTGCACCACGATCGCCACCCAGAACCTCGCCAACGACACGCACTGGCTGGTGATGGTCCTCGCCGCGCTCGCCGTGGGCGCCGGCTGCGGCGTGGTCAACGGGCTGCTGATCGCCTACGGCGGCGTGGTGCCGTTCATCGCCACCCTCGCGATGCTGGCCAGCGCCCGTGGGCTGGCCGAGATCATCTCCAACCGGCGGACCCAGATCGTCGAGGTCCCGGCGTTCAAGGACTTCTTCGACATCGAGATCCTCGGCATCCCGCTGCTGATCGTGATCTTCGTCCTGGTCGCCGCCGCGGGCTGGGTGCTGCTCAACCGCACCACCTTCGGCCGGCGCACGCTCGCGGTCGGCGGCAACCCCGAGGCCGCCCGGCTGGCCGGCATCAACGTCAAGCGGCACACGGTCTACCTCTACGTGCTGCTCGGCGTCTGCTGCGGCATCGCCGCGCTGATGATCGTGGCCCGCACCACGACCGGCAGCTCCACGCACGGCACGCTCTACGAGCTCGACGCCATCGCGGCGGTCGTGATCGGCGGCACGCTGCTGTCCGGTGGCCGCGGCACCATCGTCGGCACCGTCTTCGGCGTGCTGATCTTCACCACGCTCACCAACGTCTTCACGCTCAACAACCGCTCCATCTCGGAGCAGTCGCTCCTCAAGGGAGCCATCATCGTCGTCGCCGTGCTCCTGCAGCAGCGGCTGGCGTCTCGCAAGAGCAACACCACCTAGCAGCGCCTACCGCCTGATCTCGGGCAACCACCCTGTCCAGTAGCACCACCTCAGCTCAAGGAGCATCACGATGAACCTCCGTCCCATCCGCAAGAAGACTCGGCACCGGCCTGGTCGCCGGCACCGCGGTCCTCGCCCTCGCGGCGTGCACGAGCAACGACCCCGACTCCGGCGGCGAGAGCCTGCGGCGGCGGCACCTCCGCCGCGGAGGAGGGCTCCAACGACGAGACCGGCGACAAGGTCGTCATCGGCTTCTCCGCCCCCGCCGCCGACCACGGCTGGATGGGCTCGATCACCGAGTCCGCGAAGAAGGTCGCCGAGCAGTACGACGACGTCGAGCTCCGCGTCGCGGAGGGCACCAACGACGTCAACCTGCAGATCAGCCAGGTCGAGACCTTCATCAACGACGGGGTCGACGCGATCGTGCTGCTGCCCTTCGACGGCGCCGCGATGACCCCGGTCGCCCTGAAGGCGATGGAGGCCGGCATCCCGGTCGTCAACGTCGACCGCGAGTTCAACGACCCGAACGCCGCCCGCGTCACCGTGCTCGGCGACAACTACGGCATGGGCGTCTCCGCCGGCACCTACATCTGCGAGCAGATCGGCGAGAACAAGGACGCCGTCGTCGCCGAGATCGCCGGCATCGACTCGCTGCCGCTGACCCAGGACCGCAGCCAGGGCTTCGAGGACGCGCTCTCCGACTGCGGCCTCGACGTCGACAACCGCGTCGCCGCCGACTTCACCGTCGAGGGTGGCGAGAAGGCCGCGTCCAACCTGCTCCAGGCCGCGCCGCAGATCGACGCGCTCTGGAACCACGACGACGACCAGGGCGTCGGCGTCCTCGCCGCGATCGAGAACGCCGGTCGCGACGAGTTCATCATGGTCGGCGGCGCCGGCTCGGCGAACGCGATGCGCTCCATCCAGGCCGACGACGGCGTGCTGAAGGCGACGGTCATCTACCCCTCGACCCAGGGTGCGGACGGCGTCAAGCTGGCCCGGCTGCTGGTCCAGCAGAAGGCGATGGGCGACCTCGTCGAGGTCGAGGTGCCGCGCACGGTGCAGCTCTACGCGCCGGTCGTCACCGCGGACAACGTCGACCAGTTCCTCGAGACCGCGTTCGAGTCCTGACCCCGGGACACCACCGGCCACGACCGGCCGCACCGGCCAGCAGTCGTTCCACCCACGTGCCTGCCCCTCTCGGGAGGCCTCGTCCCCGGGAGGGGCGGGCACGGCCCACGCTCGGAGAACGGAGTACCCCGACATGCCCAGCACCCAGACCCGCCTCGCGGTGGGGATGGTCGGCCACGCCTTCATGGGCGCCGCCCACTCGCAGGCCTGGCGCACCGCGCCCCGCTTCTTCGACCTGCCGCTCGACCCGACCATGGCCGTCCTCTGCGGTCGTGACCAGGCCCGCACCGCCGAGGCCGCCGCGCGACTCGGGCTGGTCGAGCCACGCAGACCGACTGGCGGCGCCTGGTCGAGCGCGACGACGTCGACCTCGTCGACATCTGCACCCCGGGCGACACCCACGCCGAGATCGCGATCGCGGCGCTCGCGGCCGGCAAGCACGTGCTGTGCGAGAAGCCGCTGGCCAACACCGTGGCCGAGGCCGAGGAGATGGCGGCTGCCGCGGCCCGCGCCGCGGAGCACGGCGTCCGCGCCATGGTCGGCTTCACCTACCGCCGCGTGCCCGCGGTCGCGCTGGCCCGCAAGCTGGTCGCCGAGGGCCGGATCGGCGAGGTCCGGCACGTGCGCGCCCAGTACCTCCAGGACTGGATCGCCGACCCCGAGGCGCCGCTGTCGTGGCGCCTGGAGAAGGACAAGGCCGGCTCCGGCGCGCTCGGCGACATCGGCGCCCACATCATCGACCTCACCCAGTTCATCACCGGCGACCTGGTCCGCGAGGTGTCCGGTCACCTCGAGACGTTCGTGACGGAACGCCCGCTCGCCGCAGGAGCACAGCGGCCTCGCCGGCACCGCCGGCACCGAGCGCGGGCCGGTCACCGTCGACGACGCCGCGGTCTTCCTGGCCCGCTTCGCCGGCGGCGCGCTCGGGGTCTTCGAGGCCACCCGCTTCGCGACCGGGCGCAAGAACGCCATCCGGATCGAGATCAACGGCTCGCGCGGGCAGCCTCGCCTTCGACTTCGAGGACATGAACGTCCTCGAGCTCTACGACGCCGACGAGCCCGCGGAGACGGCCGGCTTCCGCCGGATCCTGGTCACCGAGGCCGAGCACCCCTACGTCGCCGCGTGGTGGCCGCCGGGCCACGGGCTCGGCTACGAGCACGGCTTCACCCACCAGGTGGTCGACCTCGTCCGCGCGATCGCCGACGGCACCGACCCCCGCCCCACGTTCGCCGACGGTCTCCAGGTCCAGCGCGTGCTGGCCGCCGTCGAGACCAGCTCCGAGACCCGCACCTGGCAGGAGATCCACCATGGCTGACTACACACCCCGCCCCGAGGACAAGTTCTCCTTCGGCCTGTGGACCGTGGGCTGGCAGGGCGTCGACGTCTTCGGCCCCGCCAGCCGCGCGCCGCTCGACCCGGTCGAGGCGACGTACGAGCTCGCCGAGCTCGGGCGCCGCCGCGGTCACCTTCCACGACGACGACCTGCTCCCCGACGAGGCGACGCGGCAGCACGACCCTCGACGCGCTTCACCAAGGCGCTGGCCGAGACCGGGCATCGGCGTCGAGATGGTGACCACCAACCTCTTCAGCGCACCCGGTCTTCAAGGAGGGCGCGCTCACCGCCAACAACCGCGAGGTGCGCCGCTACGCGCTGGCCAAGGTGCTGCGCAACATCGACCTCGCGGCCGAGCTCGGCGCCGAGACGTTCGTGATGTGGGGCGGCCGCGAGGGTGCCGAGCACGGCGCCGGCAAGAACGTCCGCGCGGCGCTGGACCGGATGGTCGAGTCGCTCGACCTCGTCTGCGACTACGTGCGCGAGCAGGGCTACGACCTGCGCTTCGCGCTCGAGCCCAAGCCCAACGAGCCGCGCGGCGACATCCTGCTGCCCACGATCGGCCACGCGATCGCGCTGATCAACGAGCTCGAGCACCCCGAGATGGTCGGGCTCAACCCCGAGGTCGGGCACGAGGAGATGGCCGGGCTCAACTTCGCCCACGGCATCGCCCAGGCGCTGTGGCACGGCAAGCTCTTCCACGTCGACCTCAACGGCCAGCACGGTCCGCGCTTCGACCAGGACCTGCGCTTCGGCGCCGGCAACCTGCGCGGCGCGTTCTGGACCGTCGACACCCTGCTCGGCAGCGGCACCGACCGACGCCTACGACGGCTACGTGCACTTCGACTACAAGCCGCCGCGGGCCGAGGCGATGGACGGCGTGTGGGAGTCCGCCCGGGCCTGCATGCGCAACTACCTGATCCTGCGGGAGAAGGCGCAGGCCTTCCGCGCCGACCCGGAGGTCCAGGCGGCCCTCGAGGCCGCCGCGGTGCCCGAGCTCGACCAGCCCACGCTCGCCGACGGCGAGTCGCTCGCCGCGGTGCGCGAGGCGTCGTACGACCTCGAGGCGCTGGGCGAGCGCAGCGTCGCCATGGAGGCGCTCGACCAGCTCGCCATGGAGCACCTGCTCGGCGTCCGCTGAGAACCACGTCCAGCCACACAAGCGAGGAGGAACCAATGCCACGACCGATCACCCTGTTCACCGGCCAGTGGGCCGACCTGCCGTTCGAGGAGGTGGCCCGGCTCGCGTCCGAGTGGGGCTACGACGGGCTCGAGATCGCCTGCTGGGGCGACCACCTCGACCCGTGGCGCGCGGCCGAGGACGACGCCTACGTGCAGGCCAAGCTCGACCTGCTCGAGAAGTACGACCTGAAGGTCTACGCGATCTCCAACCACCTCAAGGGCCAGGCCGTCTGCGACGACCCGATCGACGCGCGGCACCAGGCGATCCTGTCCAGCCAGGTGTGGGGCGACGGCGACCCCGAGGGCGTCCGGCAGCGGGCCGCCGAGGAGATGAAGCTGACCGCGCGCTCGGCGCAGCGGCTCGGCGTCGACGTCGTGGTCGGGCTTCACCGGCTCCTCGATCTGGAAGTACGTCGCGATGTTCCCGCCGGCGTCGGAGGAGATGGTCGCCGCGGGCTACCAGGACTTCGCCGACCGCTGGAACCCGATCCTCGACGTCTTCGACGAGTGCGGCGTGCGGTTCGCCCACGAGGTGCACCCCTCCGAGATCGCCTACGACTACTGGACGACCGTGCGCACGATGGAGGCGATCGGCCACCGCGAGGCGTTCGGCCTCAACTGGGACCCCAGCGCACTTCGTGTGGCAGGACCTCGACCCGGTCGGCTTCCTCTGGGACTTCAAGGACCGGATCTACCACGTGGACTGCAAGGACGCGAAGCGCCAGATCGGCAACGGCCGCAACGGCCGGCTCGGCTCGCACCTGCCGTGGGCCGACCCGCGCCGCGGCTGGGACTTCGTGTCCACCGGCCACGGCGACGTCCCCTGGGAGCAGTGCTTCCGGATGCTCAACACGCATCGGCTACGACGGCCCGATCTCGGTCGAGTGGGAGGACGCCGGCATGGACCGCCTGCTCGGCGCGCCCGAGGCCCTGGAGTTCGTCCGCCGGCTCGCGTTCGACGCACCCGACGCCGCCTTCGACGCCGCCTTCAGCACGAACGACTGAGCCCGCGCGGTCGGTGCTGGGTCAGCGCCGGTACAGCGCGCGGGCCGGGCACCACCTGACGGCCGCGTCCGCCTCCTCCGGGGCGGCGCGGTCGTCGAGGAACACGGGGTAGCCCCACTCGTCGAGCCGCACCTGGCGGGGCAGCAGCATCGCGCAGACGCCGTGGCCGGTGCAGGCGACGCGGTCGATGCCGATCCGCACGGCCTGATCGGCCGACTGGTCGGCCGACTGGTGGGACGGCGCGCTCACGGCCTGCCCCCGGGTGCCGGCCGCAGGCCGCAAGGGCCCTGGGCGTGCAGCTCGAGGTGGGCGGCGTACGCCCGCAGCCCGGACGCCGCGAGTCGCGCCGTGCCGTCGGGGTGGTGGCAGGCCCCGCGTCCCGGGAGCAGGCCGAGCCGGCCGTGCACCCGCTGCTGCGCGGCCGGGTCGGGCCGCGCCACCAGCGCGGCCAGGTCGACGGCGAGGCTCGGCAGCCCGAACATGCACGGGCCGCACTGACCAGCCGACTCCCCGGCGGCGCGCTGGACGAGCGCGACCAGCGTGGAGAGCGGGCAGGTGCCGGGGTCGAGCACCTCGATCACGCCCGAGCCCAGGCTGCCGCCGTACGGCGCGAGGCCCTCCGCCGACCAAGTGGCGGCCGCGGCCTCGGTGCCGGTGAGGAAGACACCCGCGAGCCCGCCCACCAGGACGCCGGCCCGTGCGAGGTCGTCGGGATCGACCGGACCGACGTGCCCGGTGGCGGCGAGCAGCCGGGCGAGCGGCACCCCGGCCGAGGTCTCGAGGACGCCGGGCTGGGCGACGTGCCCGTGGATCGACACCAGCCGCGGTCCGGGCTCCGCGGGCGTGCCGTACGACCGGAACCAGTCGATGCCGTGCTCGACGACCTGCGCGATCCGCCAGGTGGTCTCGGCGTTGAGCACCAGGGTGGGGCGGACCCGGCGGCCGCGGCTGTCGGTGCCGCCGGTGACGAACGGGGCGCGCCTGGTGAGCGGCCGGGCGGAGCCGCCGCGCGAAGCGGAGATCAGCGACGTCTCCTCGGAGGAGACGTAGTGCGCCGGCACCTCCAGCACGTCGAGGCCCGCGGCGCGCAGCCGCCCGGCGGTGGCGCTGCCGCGGTGGGCGGCGAACCGGGTGCGGCCCGTCCGGCGCCCGGCGGCCAGCCGGGCGCCCTCGAGCAGCTCGGGCAGGTGCCGGGCGACGACCCAGGCGTCCTTGACCGTGCCGGGCTCGCCGTCGCAGGCGTTGACGATCAGGTCGGCGCCGTGCCGCTGGGCGGCCTCGAGCTTCACGGCGGTGCTGAAGGCGGCACCGCCACGACCGGTGAGACCGGCCTCGGCGAGCAGGTCCACCAGGCTCCCGCGCGTGGTCGCCGACGCGACCCCGACGCTCATGACCAGCCCCGCGACGCCGCGAGGGCGCGGCGGTCGCGGTCGTGGTGGGTGGCCGTGAGCCGCCAGGCGACCGCCGCCGCCCCAACGACGCCGCAGCCGATCGACACCGCACGCAGCAGCGGCTGGTCGCCGGTGCCCATCGCGATCCCGTGCGCGACGGCCAGCGGCCAGAGCAGGTAGCTGAGCAGGTGGACGCCGCGCCACGCCCGCTCCGGCAGCCGGTGCCGTGCGTACGACGTCACGACGACCGCGAGCAGCACGTCGAACGCCAGTGTGCCGACGCCCACCCAGAGCGGCTCGTAGGCCGAGGTGAACGGCACGAGCACCGAGATCCAGCCGAGGTCGACGTAGGTCTCGACCACCGCGGTCACGATGTGCGCCGCGAGGAACGCGGTCACCGCCAGCGCCCACCAACGGTGCAGCGCCGCCACCACCGTGGTCGTGCCGCCGTGCGGTCGACGACGCCCGGCGAGCAGCAGGCCGAGCACCAGCACCGCGGTGAGCAGCACGAGGCTCACGACGCCGGTGGCCCGGGAGAGGTACCAGAGCGCGGCGTTCATGCGGCCGGCACCGCCGTCGCGCGCAGCGGTGTTGCGTCCGCCGGACGGGGCCAGCCGGCGACGGTGACGAGCGACCCGTCGTGGCCGTCGAGCCGGGCCGGCACGCCGTGCCGCTCGAGCCACGCCGGGGCGGCGTCGCCGAGCACCAGCGCGGCGGTCGCCGCGGCGTTGGCCTCCAGGGCGGTCGCGGCGGCGCACGTCACCTGGGCCCAGGGCGTGCGGGCCGAGCGCCCGGTGCGGGGGTCGATCACGTGGTGGCGGACGCCGTCCGCGGCCTGCCAGCTGCGCCGTCGCGACGACGAGGTCGCGAACGCCTGGCCGTGGCCGACCACCACCTGCCGCGCCGTGCCGGGTTGCCCGGCCGGCTCCAGGGCGATCCGCCAGCCGCCGAGCGGCGGGCGGCCGCTGCAGGCCAGGTCGCCGCCGAGGTCCACCAGGAACCCGCCCGGCAGCAGCTCGGCGAGCATCGCCGCGATCCGGTCGGCCGCGTGCGCCTTGGCGCTGGCGCCGAGGTCGAGCAGCGTGCCCGCCGCGAGGTGCAGCTCGCCGGTCGTGGGGTCGAGCCGCACGGAGTGCCAGCCCGGCACCCGCCCGGCCGTCCCGGCGGCGTACGCCGGGAGGTCGGTGGGCCGGCGACGCCGGACGACGGCGAGGTCGGCGTCGTACCCCTCGGCCACCAGGGCCGCGCCCACGGTGGGGTCGACCAGCCCGTCGGTGAGGCGCGCCGCGCGGAGGGCGGCGCGCACGTGCTCGGCGAGCAGGTCGGAGACCACGGCGGTCACAGGTCCGTGCGCCGCGAGCTCCGCGAGCCGGGTGACCTCGGAGTCGGCGCGGAACCGCGACGCCGCCCGGTCGAGCTCGGCGAGGTGGGCCAGGGCGATCGCGGTGGCGGTGTGCAGGGCGGTGGGGTCGGTCGCGAGCACGCGGTGGGTGGTGCCGATCGCGCGGAACGACGTGCCGCGCACCGCGGTCACGACGCCCTCGTCGAGGAGTGCGAGCCGCCGCCGTCCGAGGACGACGGCGGGTCGACCGTGCCGAACGAGTCGTCCTGGGTGTCGGTGCTGCTGGAGTCGCTGCTGGAGTCGCTGCCGGTGTCGCTGTCGGTGTCGGAACTGGTGTCGCTGCCGGTGTCGGCCGGCGTCACGGTGGAGGCCTGGGCGCTGGTGGCGAGCTGCACGGCCACGGCGCCGGTGGCCAACGTCGCGGCGAGCACGCCCGCCGCGGTGAGGGCGCGGGCCCGGTCGAGGGGGTGTCGCCCGGGGCGCCGCGCGGGCACGGGGGTCGGGGTCATGTGATCTCCTCGGTTGCTGGTCCTGCCACTGTGCGGAGCGACCCTGTGCCGCACCTGTCAACCGACCGTCGGTTGGCTGACGATCGGCGCCGGCCTCTGCGATGCTCGTCGCATGTCGAGCCCGGTCCCCGACCTGATGCGGGCGGCGGTGACCGTGCGGCACGGCGGCCTCGACGCCATCGAGCTGCGCGAGGTCCCGGTCCCGCGTCCGGCCGCCGGGGAGGTCCTGGTGCGGGTCGCCGCGGCGGGCTGCAACAACACCGACCTCTGGACCCGCGAGGGCTCCTACGGCAGCGCCGAGGACCCCGAGCAGCGCTCCGGCTGGCGCGGCCCGATCGCCTTCCCCCGCATCCAGGGCGGCGACGTGGCCGGCACCGTGGCCGCCGTCGGTGCCGGGGTGGACGCGGCCCTGGTCGGGGCGCGGGTGCTCGTCGACCCGGCCGGCTACGACGGTCCCGGCCCCGACGCCCTCGTCGACGACGTCCTCGGCAGCGAGCGCGACGGAGGCTTCGCCGAGTACGTCGTCCTGCCCGCCGCGCGGGTGCACCGCGTCGACGGCTCGCCGCTCACCGACCACGAGCTCGCGGCGCTCCCGATCGCCTACGGCACCGCGCTCGGCATGCTCGAGCGCGGCGGGGTCGCCGAGGGGCACACGGTGCTGGTCACCGGCGCGTCCGGCAGCGTCGGCCTCGGCGCCGTCCAGCTGGCCCGCGCCCGCGGCGCCCGCGTGGTCGCGGTGTGCAGCGCGAGCAAGCAGCGACGCCGTCCGCGCCGCCGGCGCGCACGCCACCGTCGACCGCGGCCGGGGCTCGGTGGTCGCCGACGCGGCCGCCGCCGCACCGGAGCGCTACGACGTCGTGGTGGACGTGGTCGCCGGCCCGCTGGTCGGCCCGGGCCTGGCGCTGCTGCGCCCCGGCGGACGGTGGGTGGTGGCCGGCGCCCTCGACGGCTGGGCGGTCGAGATCGACATCCGCCGCCTCTACCTCGCCGACCTCGCCCTGGTGGGGTCCACGATGCACACCCCGCGCATCTTCGACCTGCTGGTCGAGATCGCCCGCCGCGGCGACGTCCGCCCGGTCGTCGCCGCGACCTTCGCGCTCGACCAGGTCGCCGACGCCCAGGCCGAGCTCGCCCGACGTCGGGCTGTCGGCAAGCTCGTCGTCGTCCCCTGATCCGGGCGCGGCCGATCAGGCGGTACTCGGGTAGCCTCAGCCCCGCCCAGGGGCCCCTAGCTCAGTTGGTAGAGCACCGGACTTTTAATCCGAGGGTCGTCGGTTCGAGCCCGACGGGGCCCACCCGACGTCGGTCGCTCAGTCGACGATCCAGGCTCGATGTGGGGCCGGCCGGACCCCCGATCGAGGGGTCCGCAAGACCGAGGCGTCCCGAAAGGGTCCAGATGGGCCATCCCTTGGTAGGGTCGTCCCAGCATTAGGTGCAAGTTCCAGCTGGTCTGACGCCTGCGGAGTTTGTGATCCAACGGCGTTTCTGCTTTGTGGTGTGCCAATCACGAGTCGGAGCGACGTGTCACCGCATCTCGTGTCGGGTCGCTGAAGTGGCGGCTCTCGTTCCGATAACAGGAGTATCAAGCACATGGCACAAGGCACCGTGAAGTGGTTCAACGCCGAGAAGGGTTTCGGCTTCATTGCGCAGGAGGACGGCGGCGACGACGTTTTCGTGCACTACTCGGCCATTCAGTCGCAGGGCTACAAGTCCCTCGACGAGAACCAGAAGGTTGAGTTCGACGTGACCCAGGGCCCCAAGGGTCCCCAGGCCGAGAACGTCCGCGCTGTCTGACCTGACCAGCGCCCGGTGATCTCACCGGGAATGTCGAGTCTTCTGTGACGAGGCCCCGCCGCACGGCGGGGCCTCGTTGCGTCTCGCCGACCGGACAGTGGCCCGTGGCCTGTTCGGAAGGATCCAGATGGCCCACATGGACCAGTGGGATTGTCGTGGTTTGACCGTAGGCTGAAGGGGGAAGGATCCCCCTGGCCCCCGGTGACCCGTCCTTGTGGCGTACGCCGAACCAACCGGCCCGACGTGGCCCCAGGACTGACGAGGTGGAGAGGAGCGACGTGTACGACCAGTTCGACGTGACGCTCGAAGACGCCGACCTCCTGGGCGAGGTCGAGCTCACCACCAACCTCATCATCGCCGCCAGCGAGTGCGACGAGCACCTGCCCCAGACCGAGATCGACCGCATCCTCGGTGTGGCACCCGACTCCGCTCCGGCGACCCACCGGCGCAACGCCTGAGCGCACCCCCGCCGCCCCGCGGGGCAGCGGCTGTCGGCATGCCCTTGTGCTGCTACCCCAGGGGGGTATGCTGGGGGCATGACCCAGGAGCACGGCTATCTCCACCGCAAGGACGACTACCTCAAGCGGCTGCGCAGGATCGAGGGCCAGGCCCGCGGCCTGCAGCGGATGGTCGAGGAGGAGAAGTACTGCATCGACATCCTCACCCAGGTCGCTGCCATGACGAAGGCCCTCCAGGCCGTCTCGATCGGGCTGGTGGAGGAGCACCTGCACCACTGCGTCGTCGGCGCCGCCCGCGTCGGTGACGACGAGGCCCGCGAGAAGGTCGACGAGGCCGTCGAGGCGATCGCCCGGCTGGTGAGGTCATGACCGCGGCGCAGACGTACCAGGTGACCGGCATGACCTGCGGTCACTGCGAGGCCTCGGTCCGTGAGGAGATCGGTGAGCTCCCCGGCGTCCTGTCCGTGACCGCCGACCACACGACCGGCGAGGTCGTCGTGTCCAGCGAGGCCCCCCTCGACCCGGCCGCCGTCGCGGCAGCGGTCGAGGAAGCCGGTTACGCGCTGGGGTGACGGCGATGTCGCCCACCACGCTGTCGTCCGACGCGGCCCCGGAGCTCCAGGACCTCGAGCTCGACATCACCGGCATGACCTGCGCCTCCTGCGCCAACCGGATCGAGCGCAAGCTCAACAAGATCGACGGCGTGACCGCCACCGTCAACTACGCCACCGAGCGGGCGACCGTGGCCTACCCGGGCACGGTCAGCACCGACGACCTGCTGGCGACCGTCGAGGCCGCCGGCTACGCCGCGAGCCTGCCGCGGCCGGCCGCCCCCGCCGGCCAGCCGGGCGGGGCAGCGGCCGACGGTGCCGCTGCCGGCGTACCGTCGGAGGTCGACCTGCTGCGCCAGCGGGTCGTGGTCTCCGCCGCGCTGTCGCTGCCGGTGGTGCTGATGGCGATGGTGCCGGCGCTGCAGTTCACCAACTGGCAGTGGGCGTCGCTGACGCTCGCCGCTCCGGTGGCGACCTGGGGTGCCTGGCCGTTCCACCGGGCCGCGTGGATCAACGCCCGCCACGCCACCACCACCATGGACACCCTGGTCTCGCTCGGGGTGCTCGCGGCGTTCGGGTGGTCGCTGGTCGCGCTCTTCTTCGGGATGGCGGGCGAGCCCGGCATGCGCCACGGCTTCACGTTCATCGCCGACCGCGACGCGGGCCTCGACAACATCTACCTCGAGGTCGCCGCCGGGGTCACCACCTTCCTGCTCGCCGGTCGCTGGTTCGAGAAGCGCTCGAAGCGCGACGCGGGCGAGGCGCTGCGCGCGCTGATGGACCTCGGCGCCTCGGAGGTCGCCGTGCTCCGCGACGGCGCCGAGGTGAGGGTGCCGGCCGAGAGCCTCACGGTCGGCGACCGGTTCGTCGTCCGGCCGGGGGAGAAGATCGCGACCGACGGCACGATCGTCGCCGGTCGCTCCGCGGTCGACGCCTCGATGCTCACCGGCGAGCCGGTGCCCGTCGACGTCGGCCCCGGCGACACCGTCACGGGCGCGACCGTCAACACCAGCGGCCGACTCGAGGTCGAGGCCACCCGGGTGGGCTCCGACACCCAGCTCGCGCAGATGGCCCGGCTGGTCGACGAGGCGCAGGCCGGAAAGGCCGAGGTGCAGCGGCTCGCCGACCGCGTGTCGGGAGTCTTCGTGCCGATCGTGATCGCGCTGGCCCTCGGCACCCTCGCCGTCTGGCTCCTCGTCGGCGCGGGACCGGGCGTTGCGTTCACGGCGGCCGTGGCGGTGCTGATCGTCGCCTGCCCGTGCGCCCTGGGACTGGCCACGCCCACCGCGCTGATGGTCGGCACCGGCCGGGGAGCCCAGCTCGGCATCCTGATCCGCGGCCCCGAGGTGCTCGAGTCGACGCGGCGGATCGACACCGTGGTGCTCGACAAGACCGGCACCGTCACCACCGGGCAGATGCGCCTGCTCGACGTCGTCCCCACCGCGGGCGAGAGCGGCGACGACGTACGCCGTCTGGCGGCGACGCTCGAGTCGGCGTCCGAGCACCCGATCGCGCGGGCGGTCAGCGCCGACCAGCAGGTCACCACGCCCGACGACTTCCGCAACCTCGAGGGTCTCGGGGTCGAGGGCACCGTCGAGGGCCGCGAGGTGCTGGTCGGTCGCCGGCAGCTGCTGGCCGAGCGCGGCTGGAGCGTGCCCGACGACCTGGCCGCGGCGATCGAGTCCGCCGAGGCGCTCGGTCGGACCCCCGTGACCGTCGGCTGGGACGGCAGTGCTCGCGGCGTCCTCGTGGTCGCCGACACCGTGAAGGACGGCTCCCGCGACGCCGTACGACGGCTGCGTGACCTCGGGCTGCGCCCCGTGCTGCTCACCGGCGACCACGAGCGCGCCGCTCGTGCGGTCGCCGACGAGGTCGGCATCGAGGAGGTCGTGGCCGGGGTGCTCCCGCGCGGCAAGGTCGAGCACGTGCGGCGGCTGCAGGAGCAGGGCTCGGTCGTGGCGATGGTCGGCGACGGCGTCAACGACGCCGCCGCGCTGGCCCAGGCCGACCTCGGCATCGCGCTCGGCACCGGCACCGACGTCGCGATGGCCGCCGCCGACCTGACCCTGGTCCGCGGCGACCTGCGGGTCGCCGCCGACGCCGTCCGCCTGGCCCGGCGGACGCTGGGCACGATCCGGGGCAACCTGTTCTGGGCGTTCGCCTACAACGTCGCCGCCCTGCCCGTCGCCGCGGCCGGACTGCTCAGCCCGATGCTGGCCGGCGCCGCGATGGCGTTGTCGTCGGTCTTCGTGGTCAGCAACAGCCTGCGGCTGCGCTCCTTCCGCGCCACCTCGGCCTGACCCGCCGTCCTCCGCCTGCCGCTCGGGGAGATGGGCCGGGGGCTTGGGGGGAGGCCTGAGAGGAGGCCTGAGCGACCGGCCCAGCCGGGTCGTGTGCCCCAGCACGGGCTGGGGTCGGTCTCAGGCACACGACCCACCTGAGCGGGCGGCGCTGCGTGGTGCTGTCTGGTGCTGTTCGGGCCCAGCCGGGTCGTGTGCCCCAGCACGGGCTTGGGGTCGGTCTCAGGCACACGACCCGCCTGGAGCGGGCGGCGCTGCGTGGTGCTGCTGGTGCTGTTCGGGCCCAGCCGGGTCGTGTGCCCCAGCACGGGCTTGGGGTCGGTCTCAGGCACACGACCCGCCTGGAGCGGGCGGCGCTGCGTGGTGCTGGCTGGTGCTGTTCGGCCCAGCCGGGTCGTGTGCCCCAGCACGGGCTCGGGGTCGGTCTCAGGCACACGACCCACCTGGAGCGGGCGGTGCTGCGTGGTGCTGGCTGGTGCCGCTTCGGCCCAGCCGGGTCGTGTGCCCCAGCACGGGCTCGGGGTCGGTCTCGGGCACACGCCCCGCGTGAGCGGGCGGCGGCTGCGTGGTGCTGGCTGGTGCCGCTTCGGCCCAGTCGGGTCGTGTGCCCCAGCACGGGCTTGGGGTCGGTCTCGGGCACACGACCCACCCGCGCACCCAGCCGCCCCACCCAGCCGCCCCACCCAGCCGCCCCGCCCAGCCGCCCCGCCCAGCCGCCCCGCCCAGTCGCCCAGCTCCGGGTCAGCAGGTGGCGAACAGGACCGGCCCGGTGGAGAGATCGGAGACCAGGTAGGCACCCGGGACGGGCTCGAGCTCCATCCGCACCACGGTGCCGTCGGCGGTGACGGGGCCGAGGGCGTAGCGGTCGGTGAACTCGCCGCCCTGCCCGGGCGCGGGACCGGAGGCGAGCAGCGCCCGGCTGTCGGCGTTGGTGCGGGCCTTGGCCTCGGACTCGAAGGCCATCGAGACCCGGACGTCGCCTCCCGGCTGCGCGCTCAGCGCGAAGCCTCGAAGCGCGTCCACCTCGCCGGCGGCCTCCAGCAGCTCCTCGCCCTGGTCCTGGTCGGTGGCGTCGGCCTGGCCCATCGACAGGGCCGCGCAGGCCTGGTCGCCGGTGTAGACGGCGGCGGAGAGCGCGTCGCCCGCGTCGGTGACCACCTCGCCCAGCCCGTCGGCCGCGAGGTCCTGGGCCTCGGCCGACTCCACCCCCGCCTCGGCACCGGTGAGCGTGTCGGAGGCGATCACCAGCCGCCGGTCGGCGTCGAGCGCGAGGAACGTCAGCTCGGGGGTCACCGACCCAGCGTTGGTGATCACCGCCGGGTCGCCCTTCCAGACCCCGGTGGGCGAGTCGGGCTCGTCGTACTCGAGCCCGCGCAGCCGCCCCGCGATGTCGTCGAACGCCTCCTCGCCGGCCGCCTCGGCCAGGTGCATCACGATCACCGCACCGGTCTCCGACTGGCTGAACAGCTCCCAGTCGAGGGACGCCGGCGAGAAGCCGTACTGCGCCTGCAGCACCTGCGCCGACTCGCCCAGCGCGCTGTTGGAGGTGAGGTCGGCCTCGAAGCCCTTGTCGAGCAGGTCCTGGACGTCGGCGGTGGTCGACGCGGTGTCGAGGTCGAGGCCGAGCTCGCGGCGTACGCCGGCCCAGTGGGTCCACAAGTAGCGTTGCGCGTCGTCGGGAGCCGCCGCGAACGCCCGCTCCAGGTCGGTGTCGGGCCCCGGGCGCAGCACCCGGACCGCCGCCACCGCGCCGACGCCGACCACGGCGAGGGCGAGCGCGACGACGAGGGCGGTCCGGAGGCGCCTGCGGGTCATCGAGGGGGGATCCTTCGGGTGCGGGTGCCCCGGCGGGACACCGAGTGGTGTGAGACTAGCGCCCGTGCCTGACGCAACTCCGGTCCGCGCTGCGGGCGTCGTCGTCTTCCGGCCCGGCAAGCGGGTGCTGCTGGTGCACCGCCCCAAGTACGACGACTGGTCGTTCCCGAAGGGCAAGCTGGACCGCGGCGAGCACGCCGCCGTCGCCGCGGTGCGCGAGGTGGCCGAGGAGACGGGGCTCCACGTGCGGCTCGGCCGGCCGCTGCCGGGCCAGGAGTACCCGGTCGCCCGCCGCCGCAAGCTCGTCTCCTACTGGGTCGGCCGCGTGGTCGGCGACCCCGACGTCTCCGACTACCGCCCCAACGACGAGATCGACGCCGTGCAGTGGCTGCCCGCCGACGAGGCCGCCGCCCGGCTCACCTACGACCACGACCGCGACACCCTCACCGCCGCCCTCGGGCAGCGGACGAAGACCGTCGCGGTCGTCGTGCTCCGCCACGCCCAGGCCCGCTCGCGCAAGGCGTGGCGCCACGACGACCGCGAGCGCCCGTTGCTCGTGGCGGGCCACCTGCGCGCGCAGCACCTGGTGCCGCTGCTGGCCGCCTACGACGTCCGCCGGGTCCTCTGCTCCAGCAGCCTGCGCTGCGAGCAGACCGTGACGCCGTACGCCGACACCGCGGGCCCCGACCTCGACCTGACCCCCTGGCTGAGCGAGGAGGACGCCGACCCGGACGGCGTGCGCGCGCTCGTCAGCGACGCCGTCGAGCAGGCCTCCGAGGCCGGCCGCGGCCTCGCGGTCTGCTCGCACCGGCAGGTGCTCGGCGACGTCGTGGGCGCGCTCGGCCTGCCCGACCCAGGGCTCGATCCGGGCGAGATGCTGGTCGCGCACGTGCGCAAGGGCCGGGTCCGGGCCGTGGAGCGTCACCTGCCCCGCTGACGGGTCCGACCGCCCCTCGCGGGCCGCTGACCTGCGGTTTCGCGCGTCCCGTCGCGCCTCGGGCCGTGCCTGTTCACGCGCCGGTCGCCTCCTGCTCCTCGAGGCGTCCCCGACTGGGCGGTCCGTATTCACCCCTCGTTCACCCTCGGCGACGGATCCGGTCACCTGCGGCCCCCAGAGTTCCTGGTGTCACCCCAAGACCACCACAGGAGAACGACGTGAACACCACGATCATCCGCCGGGCCGCCGTGCCCGGTATCGCGGTCCTCGCCCTGGCCCTCTCCGCCTGCGGCGGCGCCGACGCCGGCGCGGAGAGCGCGGACGGCGCGAGCGGCAGCGTCTCGGTCGACGGTTCCTCGACTGTCTTCCCGATGAGCGACGCCGCAGCCGAGCTGCTCACCGAGGAGAGCTCGGGCGTCAACGTCACCGTCGGCGAGTCCGGCACCGGCGGCGGCTTCGAGAAGTTCTGCGCAGGCAAGACCGACATCTCCGACGCCTCCCGCCCGATCGCGGACGACGAGGTCGCGGCGTGCGAGGAGGCCGGCGTCGAGTACGTCGAGCTCCAGGTCGCCACCGACGCCCTCACCATGGTCGTGAACCCCGACCTCGGCGTCGACTGCCTGACCGTCGACCAGGTCAAGCAGCTGTGGGGCCCCGACTCCACGGTCAGCAACTGGAACGAGCTCGACCCGAGCTTCCCCGACCAGGAGATCGCCCTCTTCGGCCCGGGCACCGACTCGGGCACCTACGACTACATGGCCAACGACGTCGTGGAGTCCGAGACCGAGAACACCCGCTCCGACTACGAGGCCTCCGAGGACGACAACGTCCTGGTGCAGGGCGTCGCCGGCACCGAGGGTGCGACCGCCTACTTCGGCTACACCTACTTCGAGGAGAACAGCGACTCGCTGAAGGCGCTCGAGATCGACAACGGCAACGGCTGCGTCGCGCCGTCCGCCGAGACCGCGCAGGCCGGCGAGTACACCCCGCTCGCCCGCCCGCTGTTCATCTACGTCAACACGGCCACGTACGCCGACAACCCGGCCACCGCGACGTACGTCGACTTCTACATCGAGAACCTCGCCGAGATCGCCGAGATCGGTCAGTTCATCCCTCTGAGCGACGAGCTCTACTCCGAGACCCAGTCGGAGCTCGAGGGCCTCTCCAGCTGAGACCGGCTGTTCGCAGCTGATCCTCAGTCGACCCAGGGAGCTTCCACCGCGTGAGCATCGACATCACCCAGGCAGGCCCGTCCGGAGGGACGGGCCTGCCCGGCGTCCCCGACCTGTCCAAGAAGTCCCGGCCGGCCGAGGCCGTCATCAAGGGCCTGCTGCGCCTCTCGGCGCTGATCTCGGTCGCGATCACGGTCGGCATCGTGCTGGCCCTGATCGGCCCGGTCATCGAGTTCTTCGGCGAGGTCCCCGTGGGCGACTTCTTCGCCACCGAGGGCAAGTTCGCCGTCCTCCCGCTCGTGGCGGCGACGTTCATGGTCACGCTGATCGCCCTGGTCGTCGCGGTGCCGCTCGGGCTCGGCGCGGCGATGTACCTCTCGGAGTACGCCTCGCGGCGGGCCCGGAAGGTCCTCAAGCCCACGGTCGAGCTGCTGGCCGGCGTCCCGTCGGTCGTCTACGGCTTCTTCGCGCTGACCTTCGTCACCCCCACCCTGCTGCAGAAGATCCTCAACCTCGACGTCAACTTCACCAACGCCCTCTCCGCGGGCCTCGTGCTCGGCGTGATGGTGATCCCGACGATCGCCTCGCTCGCCGAGGACGCCCTCTCGGCCGTACCGCAGTCGATGCGCCAGGGCTCGATGGCGATGGGCGCGAACCGGATGCAGACCACGCTGCGGGTGGTGATGCCCGCGGCCCTCTCGGGCATCGCCGCGGCCGTCGTGCTCGGCATGTCCCGCGCCATCGGCGAGACGATGATCGTGGCGCTCGCCGCGGGCGCGCAGAAGAACCTCTCGGCCGACCCCCGCGAGGGCATGCAGACGATGACCGGCTTCATCGCCCAGACCGCCGGCGGGGAGAACCCCGTCGGCTCGACCAGCTACAACACGCTGTTCGCCGTCGGGCTGCTGCTGTTCGCGATCACGCTGGTCGTCAACATCATCAGCATCTCGCTGGTCCGGCGCTTCCGGCAGGCCTACTGATGACCGCCCGCGGCCGGACCGCCCGACCACGCCGACCACGCCGACCACGCCGACCACCTCGACCGACGGAGGCCTCGCATGAGCATCGCCGCGACCACGGCCCGCGAGACGACCCTCGCCATCGCCACCGGCAAGAGCCGCGACCGCAACGTCGGCTCCTTGGTCTTCCTCGGCGCCCTCTGGTTCTCCCTGTTCTTCGGCGTGATGGTGCTCGTCGTCCTCATCGTCGACACCGTGATCACCGGGTTCCCGCGCTTCGACTCCTCGCTGGTCACCGAGTACTCCAGCCGGATCAGCCCCGAGTCCACCGGCTTCCGGGCCGGCATCCTCGGCTCGCTCTGGCTGATGGTCTTCACGGCCGTCTTCGCCGTCCCGCTCGGCATCGCCGCGGCGATCTACCTCGAGGAGTTCGCCGACAACGAGCGCTGGTGGAACCGGCTGATCGAGGTCAACCTGCAGAACCTCGCGGCCGTGCCGTCGATCGTCTACGGCCTGCTGGCCGTGGCCGTGATGGCCCTGCTGGGCTTCCAGACCACCGGCATCGTGCTCGGCGGCGCCATCGCCCTGGCGCTGCTGATCCTGCCGGTCATCATCATCACCACCCGCGAGGCGGTCCGCGCCGTGCCGCTGGAGATCCGGCAGGGCTCCCTGGCCCTGGGCGCCACGCTGTGGCAGACCACGTGGCGCCAGACGCTGCCCTCCGCGATCCCCGGCATCGCGACCGGCACGATCCTCGGCCTGTCCCGCGCCATCGGCGAGGCGGCGCCGCTGGTCGTCGTCGGTCTCGCCGGCTCGGTGCGCTTCGACCCCGAGGGCCTGATGAGCCAGATCACCGCGCTGCCGATGCAGATCTACTCGCTCACGTCGCAGTCCCAGGAGGAGTTCCGCATCGCCGCCTCGGCCGCGATCGTCGTGCTGCTCGTGATGGTCCTGACCCTCAACGGGCTGGCCATCTTCATCCGCAACAAGTTTCAGCGAACCTGGTAGGAGACACCATGCCCGCCCACCCCGCCACCGTCAGCACCCGTCGGACCGACGACCCGGTCACCGGCGCGGGCTCGCACGCCCACGACGAGGCGCTCCGCGAGCTGCCCGACGTCCCGCCCGACCCGGTCATGGAGATGATGCGGCTCAACGTCTACTACGGCGCCTTCCACGCCGTGCACGACGTCAACCTCTCCTTCGGCAAGAACGAGATCACCGCGCTGATCGGCCCGTCCGGCTGCGGCAAGTCGACCGTGCTGCGCTGCCTGAACCGGATGAACGACCTCGTCCCCGGCGCCCGCGTCGAGGGGGAGGTCAACTACCACGGGACGAACATCTACTCCCGCGACGTCGATCCCATCGCCGTCCGCACCAACATCGGCATGGTCTTCCAGAAGCCGAACCCGTTCCCGAAGTCGATCTACGACAACATCGCCTACGGCCCCCGGGTCACCGGCATGGACGTCGACAACATGGACGACCTCGTCGAGGAGGCGCTGCGCGGCGCCGCGCTGTGGGACGAGGTCAAGGACAAGCTCAAGCAGTCGGCGTACGGGCTCTCCGGTGGCCAGCAGCAGCGGCTGTGCATCGCCCGGACGATCGCCACCAAGCCCGACGTGATCCTGATGGACGAGCCGTGCTCGGCGCTCGACCCGATCGCCACCGCGCGGATCGAGGACCTGATGATCGGGCTGCGCGACTCCTACACGATCATCATCGTCACCCACAACATGCAGCAGGCGGCCCGCGTCTCCGACCGCACCGCGTTCTTCACCGCCCGCCCCGACGAGACCACCGGCGACCGCACCGGCCTCCTCGTCGAGTTCGACCGCACCACCAACATCTTCGCCAACCCCCTCGACTCCCGCACCGAGGACTACATCTCCGGCCGCTTCGGCTGACCGCCCCCGCAGGGGGGATAGTCCCCAACAAGCTGCACGCGATCCGGCCCCTTCGGCGTGCGGATCGTTGGGGACTATCGCGCCTGCCGGCCGGGGCTGTGGAGAGCGCGCACGCGACGGCTCGCCGGCGACCATGCTGGTCGGATGGGGGCGGAGCCGGGCATCGGGACGGAGCACGGGGTGGTCGTGCCCGTGCGCACCGACCCCTCCGGCGCGAAGGGCCCCACCCGCCGGCAGGCTGCTACTGCTGAGTGGCGACGCAGCAGCCACGGTCTGTACGTGCCGGCGGACGTCGAGCTCACCCCGGAGCAGCGGATCGTGGAGGCGGGGGTGCTGGTCTGCGAGTACGGCGCCGTCACCGGCTGGTCCGCGCTGCGGTGGGTGGGAGGCGCCTGGTTCGGAGGACTGACGACAGGCGGGCACCTGCCGATCCCCGTCCGGCTGGCCACCGGCAAGCACCGGATGCGGCAGCAACCGGGCCTCACGATCTGCGAGGAGCGCTTCGACCCCGCGGAGTGCCTCGTGGTCGACGGCATCGTGGTGACCAACGCGGTGCGATCGCTCTGCTTCGAGGTCCGGTACGCACGCTTCCCCTGGGCTGCCGTGGCGGCCGTCGACATGGCGGCGTTCCACGACCTCGTCTCGGTGGCCGAGCTGACGGAGTACGTGATGGCCCACCCCAGCTACACCGGCATCGAGCAGGCCCGCGACGTGCTGCCGTGCGCTGACGAGAACGCCTGGTCCCCGGCGGAGGTCGCGATGCGGCTCTCGTGGGAGACCGAGGCCTACCTGCCACGGCCACTCACCAACCGGCCGGTCTTCGACCTCCGCGGACAGCACGTGGCGACCCCCGATCTCATCGACCCGGAGGCCGGCGTCTACGGCGAGTACGACAGCGCCCTGCACCTGACCGCCTCTCGCCGATCGATCGACCTCCGTCGGGAGGCGGCACTGCGAGCAGTCGGCCTGGAAGGCGTGACGATGGTGGCCGCCGACCTGCCCGACCGCTCACACTTCGTGGCGCGGCTCCGCGCGGCGTACGACCGGGCGCACGGCCGCCCCGCCCGCGACCGCCGATGGACGCTCGAGCGACCCGCGTGGTGGCCAGCGACGTTCACCGTCGAGCAGCGACGGGCGCTGCCACCCCACCTCGCCGCGACCTGGCTCCGCCACCGGGCCGGCTGACCCCCTGACGCGCGATAGTCCCACACGAAGTGCACGGGAAACGGGGCGATCCGCGTGCAGTTCGTGTGGGACTATCCCCCCGCCCCCAGACCCACCCTCAGACGGGGACGATCAGGTGCAGGATCTCGTAGGAGATCCAGGCGAAGAGGGCGGCCATCGGGAAGGTGAGGACCCAGGCGGCGAGGATGGAGCGGGCCACGCCCCAGCGGACGGCGGAGAAGCGCTTGGTGGCGCCGGCGCCCATCACGGCCGAGGTGATGGTGTGGGTGGTGGAGATGGGGGCCTCGAAGACGTACGCCGTCGTGTAGAGCACCGAGGCGGCCACCGACTCCGCGGCGAACCCGCGGGGCGGGTCGAGGGCGATGATCCGGCGGCCCAGGGTGCGCATGATCCGCCAGCCGCCGGAGTAGGTGCCGGCGGAGATGGCGGCGGCCGCGGCGATGATCACCCAGAGCGGCAGGTCGTCGTCGGCGCCGACGTACCCGCCGGAGAGCAGGGCCAGGAAGATCACGCCCATCGTCTTCTGGGCGTCCTGGAGGCCGTGGCCGAGCGCCATCGCGGCGGCGGAGACGGTCTGCGCGAGCCGGAAACCCTTGCTGGTCTTCTGCGGGTTCTGCTTGCGGAAGATCCACATGATCGCCAGCATCACCCCGAAGCCGAGGCTGAAGGCCACCAGCGGGGAGAGGATCATCGGGATCACGACCTTCTCCAGCACGACGCCCCACTTGGCGGTGGCGCCCGCGGCGACGGCCGCGCCGACGAGGCCGCCGATCAGGGCGTGGGAGGAGGACGACGGCAGCCCGAAGTACCAGGTGGTGAGGTTCCACGCGATGGCGCCGATCAGGCCGGCCATCACGATGATCAAGGCGTGCGAGCCGACCCCGGGGTCGATGGTGTCCGAGACCGTCTTGGCGACCTTCTGCCCGAGGAAGGCGCCGATGAAGTTCATGATGGCGGCCATCGCGAGGGCCACCTTCGGGGTCAGCGCCCGGGTGGAGACCGACGTGGCGATCGCGTTGGCAGCGTCGTGGAAGCCGTTGGTGTAGTCGAACGCCAACGCCACGACGACCACCGCGATGATGATCGCGAGATCCACGTCAGGACTCCTTGACGGCGATCTGCTCCACGATGTTCGCGACCTTCTCGAAGGCGTCGATGGCGCCCTCGAGCGACTCGACGACGTCCTTGAGCTTCAGGACCTCGATCGTCTTGAACTCGCCCGAGAAGAGCTTGGCCAGGATCCGGCGGTGGTTCTTGTCGCCCTCGTTCTCGAGACGGTTGATCTCGATCCAGTACTCCTCGAGGTTCTTCATGCCCTGCAGACCGGGCATCGCCGCCGAGGTGCAGCTCGGCGCAGCGCTGCAGCACCTCGACCTGCCCGGCGAGCTCGGGCGGCAGCACCTTCACCTCGTAGAGCAGGATCAGGTCGACGGCCTCGTCCATCATGTCCATCACGTCGTCGAGCCCCGAGGCGAGGGAGTAGATGTCCTCGCGGTCGAAGGGCGTGACGAACGTGCTGTTGACCCGGCGGATGACCGTGTGGGTCGTCTCGTCGGCGGCGTGCTCGGCGGCACGCATGCGCGTGGCGACGTCGGCCTTGTCGGACGTCTCGGACAGCATCTCGGCCAGCAGCTCCGCACCGACGACCAGGTGCTGAGCTGCCTCGGTGAACAGGTCGTAGAACGTGCCGTCGACCGGTCGGAAGCGGAAACCCACGTGTGAACTCCTGACGAGGCGGAGATGAACGCCCGTCAGCCTAGGGGGTCCCTACCGCACGAGCGCAACTGCTGGAGCGCTCAGCCGGTGTGACGCCGCCGACGTTGGCTCTCGATCAACGCCTCCTGGAGGTGTACGCCGCCCGTGTTGCGCGCCCAGGTCCCGTCGCTCTGGAGCGACCAGGCGTTGGTGCCCGGGTCGAAGGCCAGGTCCAGCACGCCGCGGATCGCCTCGACGCTCTCGGCCGTGGGCAGCCGCACCAGCACCTCCACGCGGCGGTCGAGGTTGCGGTGCATCAGGTCCGCGGAGCCGAGCCACGCCTCGGGCGCCCCGGCGTTCTCGAACCAGTACACCCGGCTGTGCTCGAGGAACCGGCCCAGCACCGAGCGCACGGTGATGTTCTCCGAGAGGCCCTCCACGCCGGGACGCAGCGCGCAGATCCCGCGCACCAGCAGCTCGACGGGGACGCCGGCCTGCGACGCGGCGTACAGCGCGTCGATGATCTGCTCGTCGACGACCGAGTTGGCCTTGAGCCGGATCCGGGCGGGCAGGCCGTCACGGTGGTGGCCGATCTCGCGGTGGATCCGGTGGACCAGACCAGTGCGGGCGGAGTCGGGGGCGACCAGCAGCTCGGAGTAGCGCGCGTTGCGCGACCAGCCGCTGAGGTTGTTGAACAGGTGGGCGACGTCCTCGCCGATGCTGGCGTTGGTGGTGAGGAGCCCGAGGTCCTCGTACATCCGCGCGGTCTTGGAGTTGTAGTTGCCGGTGCCGATGTGGGTGTAGCGCCGGATCCCGTCGTGCTCGTCGCGCACGACCATCGCGAGCTTGCAGTGCGTCTTCAGTCCGACCAGGCCGTAGACCACGTGGCAGCCGGCCTGCTCCAGCTTGCGCGCCCACCGGATGTTGGCCTGCTCGTCGAAGCGGGCCTTGATCTCCACGATCACCAGCACCTGCTTGCCGGCCTCGGCCGCGTCGACGAGGGCGTCGATGACGGGGGAGTCGCCGGAGGTGCGGTAGAGGGTGAGCTTGATCGCCAGCACGTGCGGGTCGGCCGCGGCCTGCTCGATGAAGCGCTGCACCGAGGTGGCGAACGAGTCGTAGGGGTGGTGCAGCAGGACGTCGTGACGCCGGGTCGCCTTGAACACGTCGACCGGCGCCGCCGACTCGACCTCGGCCAGCAGCGGGTGGGTGCTCGGCACGAACGCGGGGTACTTCAGCTCCTCGTGCCCGAGGTCGGCGATGCCGTGCAGCCCGCGCAGGTCGAGCGGGCCGGGGAGCCGGAAGACCTCCTCGGGCGTGACGTCGAGCTCGGAGACCAGCAGCTCGAGCACCGCCCGCGGCATCGACTCCTCCACCTCGAGCCGCACCGGAGGGCCGAACCGCCGCCGCAGCAGCTCCTTCTCCAGCGCGGCGAGGAGGTTCTCGGCGTCGTCCTCCTCGACCTCGACGTCCTCGTTGCGGGTCACCCGGAAGGTGTGCGCCTCCAGCACCTCCATGCCCGGGAACAGCCGCTTGAGGTGGGCGCCGATGACGTCCTCCAGCGGCACGAACCGGGCGTTGCCGAGGGCGACGAAGCGGTCGAAGATCGGCGGCACCTTCACCCGCGCGAAGTGCCGCTTGTCGCTCTTCGGGTTGCGGATCAGCACCGCGAGGTTGAGCGAGAGGCCGGAGATGTAGGGGAACGGGTGCGCGGGGTCGACCGCCAGCGGGGTCAGCACCGGGAACACCCGGTCGCGGAACAGCCGCTTGCACAGCTTCTGCTCGTCGCGGTCGAGGTCCTCCCACCGGACCAGCGCGATCCGGTGCTCGGCGAGGGCCGGCACGATCTCCTCGCGGAACAGTCGGGCGTGCCGCTCGCTGAGCTCGCGGGCGTGGGTCCAGATCCCCTCGAGCACCTCCAGCGGCAGCAGCCCGGACGCCGCCCGGACGGCGAGGCCGGTGGCGATCCGGCGCTTGAGGCCGGCCACCCGGACCATGAAGAACTCGTCGAGGTTGCTGGTGAAGATGGCCAGGTAGCGGACCCGCTCCAGCAGCGGCAGCTCGGGGTCCTCGGCCAGCTCGAGCACCCGCTGGTTGAACCGCAGCCACGACAGCTCGCGGTCGAGGAACCGGTCGCCGTGGGCCGTGACCGCCGCCAGCGCGTCGTCGTCGGGCACGTACGCGACGTCGACGTCGTACGGCTCGTCGGGCGTGCGCTCGTCGCTCGCGAGGTCCTCGAGGTCCGGCACCCGCTCCAACGACATGATCCAGAGTCTGGCACCGCCGGGTGAACAGTGGGTGACAGGAACTAGGTTGGCCGCTCGTGAACGCCTTCAAGACCGCCATGGGGACCGTCCTGGGCACCGTCCGCGGCACCGTCGAGGCCGGCCTCCTCCGGTCGGCACTGAGCCTGCCGGAGACCACGCAGCGCCGGCTGGCCGGGCCGCCGGTCGTGCTCGACGGGCAGACGCTGGCCGTGGAGACCCAGCTGCTGCTGCGCCTGCAGCGGCTCGCGCGGCTGCCCGGTGCCGAGACGCTGCCGATCGACGAGGGACGGGCCGCGATCCTGCACCAGTCGCAGATCGCCGGGGGCCGGCTCCCGGTCGGCGAGGTGCGCGACCTGGCGGTGGGCGACCTGCCCGCGCGGCTCTACACCCCCACCGGCGCCACCGACCCCACCCCGCTGCTCGTCTTCTTCCACGGCGGCGGCTTCATGTACGGCGACCTCGACAGCCACGACGCCCCCTGCCGGCTCCTCACCGAGCAGGCGGGCGTGCGGGTGCTGGCCGTCGACTACCGGCTCGGCCCGGAGCAGCCCTTCCCGGCGGCGTACGACGACGCGATCGGCGCCCTGCGCTGGGCCCTCGACCACGCCGGGTCGCTCGGCGTCGACCCCGCCCGGATCGCCGTCGGCGGCGACTCCGCCGGGGGCAACCTCGCCGCGGTGACCGCCATCGAGGCCGCCCGGCAGGGGTGGCCGCTGGCCTTCCAGCTGCTGGTCTACCCCGCCACCGACTGCACCCGCGACACCCGCAGCCTCTCGCTGTTCGGCGAGGGGTTCTTCCTGACCGCGGAGTTCATGCGGCTGGCCAACGAGTCCTACCTCCCGCCCGACCTCGACGCGCACGACCCGCGGGTCTCCCCGTTGTTCGCCGACCTGCCCGAGGGGCTCGCGCCGGCGTACGTCTGCACGGCGGGGTTCGACCCCTTGCGAGACGAGGGGGAGGCCTACGCCCGGGCCCTGGAGGAGGCGGGCGTGCCGGTCGAGCTGCAGCGGTTCCCCGACCAGATCCACGGCTTCTTCAACGTCGTCGGCGTGGGCCGGAGCGCCCGCGCCGCGAACGTCGCGATCGCGGCGCGGTTGAAGGCGGCGCTGCACGGCTGAAGCCCGCGCACCACGGTCACGGGCGAGCGGGGGTCAGAGGTCGGGGCGGTACTCGCGCAGCTGCCCCAGGAACCTCGCCGGGTCGACGTGACCGGAGTGGACGACGACCGGGTCGAGGCCCCGCCGGGCGAAGCGGACCTGCCAGTCGAGGTCGCCGACCTGGCCGTGCACCTCGACCCGGGTGGCCTCGGTGCGGAGGTCGAAGCGGTGCTTGTCCTGCCCCTGCTCGACGTAGACGATGCCGCGGTTGACGCTGACCTCCACCGGCGCGACCCAGCTGGCCTGAGCGGCCCAGCCGAGCGCCACCGTGACGCCCAGCATCACCATGCCGAAGACGAACCGGCCGTTG
Source organism: uncultured Actinomycetota bacterium (assembly GCA_963834285.1). Taxonomy (GTDB): domain Bacteria; phylum Actinomycetota; class Actinomycetes; order Propionibacteriales; family Nocardioidaceae; genus Nocardioides. The sequence continues at coordinate 220,914 of CAWIAZ010000003.1, forward strand.
AGCAGCGCCAGGCCGCAGGCCAGCCCGGCGACCACCGCCAGGCCGAGCAGGGCCATCGGCAGCACCCCGGGGTCGCTGCCGTCGGCGGCGAGGGTGCGGCGGCTGCCCGGCTGGGGCTGGTCGAACAGCGACAGCGACCGCTCGGACGACGTCCGCTCGTCGAGCTCGCGCAGCCGCTCCTCGGCGGCCCGGCGCGCGGCGCGTTCCTCCGCGAGCTCGGCCTCGGCGCGCTGCAGGGCCTCGCGATCGTCGGGGGACGGGGGGATCGACGTCATCGCCGATCACCTTAGTGCCCCGCCGGGCTCTGGCGGGTCGGCCCGCCGCAGGTCAGTAGACCAGTGCCTGGACGTCGGGTCGCAGGATCTCCTCGGCGAAGACCGCGGCGCCGGCGATCCGCAGCCCCGGACGCAGGTCGTCGGCGGTGATCTCCCGCCGGGCGGCGCACTGGCTGCACACCGTGACCTGGCCGCTCTCGGCCACCAGGGTGAGCAGGTCGGCGAGCGGGGTGGCCAGCGGCAGGGAGAACGCCTCGGCCCGGCCGGGCACCCCGAACCACGCCGCCTCGCCGGTCAGCCACAGCGACACCTCCGCCCCGACCGCGACCGCCGCGGCGGCGACGGTGAAGCCCTGGTTGCAGCGTTCGGCGTCGTCGGCGCCGCAGGTCACCTTGACGGCCAGTGTTCGCACCACGCCCTCAGCCTAGACTCGGGGGGTGCCTTTCGAGATCCCTGACAACCTCCACCCCCAGTGCGCCCCCCTCGCCTGGCTGCTCGGCACCTGGCAGGGCAACGGCCACGGGGACTATCCGACGATCGACGGCTTCCAGTTCGGGCAGGAGCTGATCTTCACCCACGACGGGCGGCCGTTCTTCCACTACTTCTCCCGCGCCTGGATCCTCGACGAGGCCGGCGAGAAGGTGCGCGACGCCGCGCTCGAGACCGGCTTCCTGCGCTGCCTCCCCGAGGGCCGGGTCGAGCTGCTGCTCAGCCACAACACCGGCTTCGTCGAGGTCTGGTACGGCAGTGCCGGCGGGGGCAAGCTCGAGCTCGCCACCGACGCCGTCGCCCGCACCGAGACCGCCAAGGAGTACGTCGCCGGCAAGCGGCTCTACGGCAACGTCGAGGGCGACCTCCTCTACGCCTACGACATGGCCGCCATGGGCCAGGAGCTCCAGCCGCACACCTGGGCCCGGTTGACGCGGGCATGACCTCCCCGCCGGACGCCGACTGGCGGGCGCGGCTCCGGGCCCGCGGCTACCGGCTCACCCCGCAGCGCGAGCTGATCCTCGGCGCGGTCAACACCCTGGGCCACGGCACACCCGACGAGGTGCTCACCGAGGTCCGCCGGCACTCCTCCGCGGTCAACCTCTCCACGGTCTACCGCACGCTCGAGGTGCTCGAGGAGCTCGGGCTGGTGCGGCACGCCCACCTCAGCGACCGCGCGCCGACGTACCACTCGGTGGTGGGCAGCGGGCACGAGCACTTCCACCTGGTCTGCCGGAATTGTCGGCGGGTGATCTCCGTTGAGCCCGGTGTGGTGGCGCCGCTGACGGCGCTGCTGCGCGACCAGCACGGCTTCGAGGCCGACGTGGGGCACCTGACGATCTTCGGGCGGTGCAGCACGTGTGACGAGCACGACCCCGAGCACGACCCGCAGCACGACCCGCGGCACGACCCGCAGCACGACGACGAGGAGTGAGCACATGAGCAGCCCCCTGCTGGACCTGCCGGGCGCGGTGGCCGCCAACGGCGTGGACGCCGCGGTGGCCGCCCACTACGGCTCCTTCAACACCGAGCAGCGCGCCCTGGCCGCCGGGGAGGGCTTCGTGGACCTCTCGCACCGCGACGTGCTGCGGGTCACCGGCCCCGACCGGCTCACCTGGCTGCACTCGCTCACCACCCAGCACCTGACCGACCTGCCGCCCGGCGTCGCGACCGGGGCGCTGGTGCTGAGCCCGCAGGGGCACGTCGAGCACGCCTTCTACGGCAGCGACGACGGCGAGGCCTTCACGGCGCACACCGAGCCCGGCGCGGCGGCCGCGCTGGTGGAGTGGCTCGACCGGATGCGGTTCATGATGCGCGTCGAGGTCGCCGAGGTCACCGCCGAGCTCGCCGTCGCGTGGCGCCCGTCGCGGCAGGGCGTCGGTGACGCCGACGAGCCGGTCGGTGCGTACGCCGGCTACGAGCTCGTGCCGCGCGAGCGGCTCGCCGCCTACGCCGAGGCCGCCGGCCCCGCCGCGGGGCTGTGGGCCTTCGAGGCGCTGCGCATCGCCCGCGGGGAGCCGCGGGTCGGCCTCGACACCGACGCCCGCACGATCCCCAACGAGGCCGGCTTCATCGGCCCCGCCGTCCACCTCGACAAGGGCTGCTACCGCGGCCAGGAGACCGTCGCGCGGGTGCACACCCTCGGCCGGCCGCCGCGCCGGCTCACGCTGCTGCACCTCGACGGCTCCGAGAACCGGCTCCCCGACCTCGGCGCCGAGCTGCGCCACGGCGAGAAGGTCGTCGGCTTCGTCGGCTCCTCGGCGAGGCACTTCGAGCTCGGTCCGATCGCGCTGGCGATGGTCAAGCGCAACGTGCCGGTCGACGCCGTCCTCGACGTCGACGGCATGCCGGCCGCGCAGGAGGTCGTCGTCGACCCCGAGGTCGGCCTGCACGTGCGGGCCCGGCTGTGAGCGGGCGGTCGTGAGCCCCGGCGTCTGGGTGCTGCTCGTGGCGGTGGTCGCGGCGCTCGCCTTCGGCGGCTACCGCGCGGCCACCGACGGCCGCTTCCGCGGCACCCACCGGATCCGCGACGTCGGCCCTGCGGCGTCGTCCGGGGTGGCTGGCGGTGCCGACGACGCCTCCGGCGAGGTCTCGACGACCGCGCCGGCCGGGCCGGCCGGGCGCGGCCGGGCCCGCCGGCCCCTCGGCCGACTCCGTGTGGGCGCGGGTCGTCGCCGCCGTACCGGAGGCGCAGGCGGGGGAGCGCGGCACGCTGCTGCAGTTCTCCTCGGCGTTCTGCGCGCCGTGCCGGACCACCCGCCGGCTGCTCGCCGACGTCGCCGACGTCGTCCCGGGCGTGACCCACGTCGAGATCGACGCCGAGCACCACCTCGACCTGGTGCGGCACCTCGGCATCATGCGCACCCCCACCACCTTGGTGCTCGACGCCGGTGGCCACGAGGTCTCCCGCGCCTCCGGCGTCCCCGCCAAGCCCCAGGTGGTCGCCGCCCTCGGCGGACTGCTCGAGGGCTGACGCCGGGATAGTCCCAAACAAACCGCACGCGAAACCGCCCCTGCGGCGTGCGGATCGTTGGGGACTATCCCGGGGACTACCCCGCGTCGGGCCGCCAGCTGAGGACGGCCTCGGTGAAGGGCTCGGGGTCGACGACGCGTGAGGTCACGGTCACCGGGGAGAGGCCGCGGCGGGAGACGAGCATCTTCCAGTCGGGGTCGCCCGGCTCGCCGGACAGCTCGAGCTGGGTGGAGTCGACGGTCAGGTCGAAGCGGTGCCGGTTGTCGCCGTGGACGACCTCGAGCAGTCCCTGGTCGAGCGAGACGCGGCTGGTCATCGCGCCGGTGCGCAGCACCACGAGCACGGCGGCGAGGGTCACCAGGGCGGCGGCGATCCCGGCGTAGCTGACCAGCTCGCCCTGGATCGCCACGATCCCGACGAACACGGCCCCGACGGCCGCCACGGCCTGGCCGACCATCAGCACCCCCCGCTTGGTGTGCGCGGCGTGGTAGCTCATCCCCGTACTGCGGGCGGGCGCGTCCGGCTCGGGCTCGGCCGTCGTGGTCTCGTCGTCGGTGTCGCCGGCGGAGTCCGCCAGGGTCTCGGGAGGGACGTCGACCCGGTCCGCGTCGGCCGGCGCAGCAGCCACCGCGACGGAGTGGTCGGGGTCGTCGGGGTCGTCGGGGTGCCGGCCTCGCCGTCGTCGAGGTCGTCGACCTCGAAGATCGTCACCGGCGCGACCGCGACCGACCGCGTGTCATCGTCGGCGTCGTCGTCGCCGACGTCTCCGCCTCGGCCTCCTCGGCGTCGGCGGGGGCAGGTCGAGGTCCAGCTCGGCCGGCGAGGTCGTGGTCGTCGTCGGGGGTCGGTACGTCGTCGGTGACCGTGCCGCGCACGACCCGGTCGTCGGACCGGGGGAGCGCGATCTGCTGGTCGCGACCTCCGCGACCTCGGCGGCCGCCTCGGGCCCTCCTCGCTGCAGTCGTCCTCCCCGACGTCGTCGGCACGTCCGCGGAGGCCTCGGCCTCGTCGGCGGAGCTCGATGCCGCCGACCGCGCTGTCGTCCGGCGCCCTCGGGGAGCGCGATGTCACGCCTCGACGTGCTCGCCTCGACGTCGTCGGTGACCTCGGGCGCCTCGGCTCGACGGCCGCAGCGTCGCGGTCTCGACCTCGACCTCGTCCGACTCAGGTGCCGGCGCGGAGCCGCCTGTGTCGGCCTCCGAGTCGGGCTCGCCCTGGGGCTGGGTGTCGGACTCGCGTCCCTCCACGGGGGCGGTGACGTGGGTGGCGGATGGACCGGGAGTCCACCAGGGGTCGAGCCGTCCGGAACCATCCTCGCTTCTTCTGGGCCGCGGGTTGCGGCTCAGCGGGAGGCAGGACCGGACGCTCAGGAGGGTGGGGCGACGCTCCGGAGCTCGAGGACCGCGGATCGTCGGCGGCCTGCTGAGCCGCACCACCGGCACCACCACCGGGGACGTCACCGTCGGACGAGCCGTCCTGGGCCGCTGCGTCGGCGCGTGCTCCTCCGGGAGCGGCGGGCCGGGTCCGGCTCACTCCCGGCCGCGCGGCGGCCAGCGAGGCGACCGCGCCACTCCTCGGAGCTCAGCGACTGCGGACCGGAGTCGCCGCGGCTCATGGCGACCATCCGCGCCCGCGACTCGGCGAGCTGGATGGCCAGGTCGGCCGCGCGGGTCTCGGCCTCGGCACGGGCCTGGGCGTGGCGGGCGGCGGTGCGCTCGGCGTCGGCGCGGGCCTGGGCCTGCTCGGCGGCCACCCGCTTGGCGCTGGACAGCTGCTCCTGCGCCTGCCGCAGCGTCTCGCGGTGCTCGGCCAGCGAGGCCTCGGCCTGCACCTGGGCGTCGCGGGCGCGCAGCTCGGCCTCCTGGCGGTCCTTGGACGCCGCCTCGGTGGCCTGGGTCTGGATCCGCGCGGACTCCTCGGCCTCCAGCCGGGAGCGGGCGGCCTCCTTCGCGGCTTCCTCGAGCGAACGCCGGGCCTGGCTCGCGAGCCGGGCCTCCTCGGCGAACGCCGCGGCCTGCTCCTGACCGGCGGCAGCGGCGCGCTGCGCCTCGTGCACGAGCTCGATCTGGTCCTGGGCGAGCGCCTCGGCCTCGGCGCGGGCGAGGTGGGCCTGCTCGGCCTGGCGCGCGGCGTCGGCGGCGGAGGCCTCGGCGGCCTGTCGCTCCTCCAGGGCGCGGGCGGCGAAGGAGGAGTACTCCTCGGCGTTGGCCGCGGCGGCGTCGGCGACGGTGCGGGCCCGCTCCTCGGCCTCGGCGGCGGCCTGGTGGGCCTCCTCGGCGAGGGCGGCGTGCCGGGCGGCGGCCCGCTCGGCGGCGGCCCGGGCGGTGGTCTGCTCGAGGGCCGACTTCTGGAGCCGCTCGCGCTCCTGCTCGGCGTCGCGCACGAACGCGGCGTACTCGTCGCCGGCGGCGGACGCGGCCTCGGCGATCTCGCGGGCGCGGTCCTCGGCGCGGGTGCGCTCGGCGAGCGCCTCCTCGGCCGCAGCGGCCTGCCGGGCGGCGGCCTCGTCAGCCGTACGACGCGCCTTGGCCTGCCCGGCGGCGGACGCCTCGGCCTCCTGCCGGTCGGCGAGCGCCTGGCGGGCGAAGTTGCTGTGCTCCTCGGCGTCGGCCGCGGCGGCGTCGGCGACGGCGCGGGCCCGCTCCTCGGCCTCGGCGGCGGCCTGGTGGGCCTCCTCGGCCAGCCGGATGTGGCGCGCGGCCTCGGCCTCGGCCTCGGTGCGGGCGGTGGTCTGCTCCAGCGCGGCCTGCTGCAACCGCTCGCGCTCGGCCTCGGCCTCCAGCGCGAACGCGGCGTACTCCTCCGCGGACGCCGTGGCGGCGCGGGCGACGTCGCGGGCGGAGGCCTCGGCGGCGGTCCGGTCGGCCATCGCCCGCTCGGCCAGGGTGGCCTGGGCGGCGGCGGCCTCGTCGGCGGCCCGTCGGGCCTCGGCCTGCCGGGTGACGTCCTGCTCGACGGCCTCGCGGTCGGCGAGCGCACGGGCTGAGAACGCGTCGTGCTCCTCGGCCTGCCGGGCGGCGGTCTCGGCCAGGTCGCGGGCGCGGGTCTCGGCCTCGGCCGCGGCCTGGTGGGCCGACTTCGCGAGCGCGATGTGGCGGGCGGCGTCCTTCTCGGCCGCCGCGCGGGCCTCGAGCTCGGCGACGGCGGTGGCCTGCAGCTCGGCGCGCAGCTGCTCGGCCTCCTCCACCATCGCGGCGTAACGCTCGGCGGCCGCGGCCGCGCTCTCCGACAGCGAGCGGGCGCGCTCCTCGGCCTCGGCCTGGTCGCCCAGGGCCTGCTCCGCGCGGGTGGCGAGCTCGCGGGCGGTGTCCTCGGCCTGCTTGCGTGCTATCGAGGCCTGCTCGGCGAGCTGGGCCTGCTCGCGGGCGGCCTCCTCGGACGCCTCCCGCTCCATCATGATCGAGACGACGCGCTCGGCCAGCTCGCTGGCGTGGCGCTCGGCCGACTCGCGGCGGGCGGCCTCGGAGTCGGCCATCGCGATCTGCTCGCGGGCGGCCCTCTCGGACTCGGCCCGCGCCCGCGACTCGCGCTCGGCGAGCGACTCGGCCGCCTGACGACGCTGGGCGGCCTCGGTCGCGGCCTTCTCGGCCTCGGTGCGGGCGGCGTAGGCGTCGCGGGCTGCGTCGGCGTGCTCGCGGGTGCTGCGTTCGGCCTCGGCGCGAGCCTGGATCGCGTCGCGCGCCACCTCCTCGGCGACGAGGCGTTCGGCGGCCTGCTCGGCGGCGGCGAGCTCGGCGTCACGGCGCAGCTTGACGGCCTGCTCGGTGGCGCTGGCGTACGGGGAGGATGAAGTCATCTCGTCCGGTTCTGTTCGGTTCGCTGGGCTACGTGGACGTTCGAGGCGGCGGGTGCCCCCGGGGCCACCATCACGAGGACCCGATGCTACTCAAGGCATCGCCCGTGTGGGAGGCGTGGTCCGGGGGGCAGGACCTCAGAGCTCCGGACGCCAGTGGCGCACCGCGGCGGTGAAGGCCTGGGGGTCGACGGTCCGGGCGTCGATGACCACCGGGTCCATGCCCTTGCGCAGCACGAGCACCTGCCAGCCGCGGTCGCCGGGCTCCCCGACCATCTCCAGCTGGGTGCTCGCGCTGGTGAGGTAGAAGGTGTGGTGGGTGTCGCCGAACATCAGCTTCAGCGTGCCGCCCTCCAGCGACACGCTGCGGCCCGACGAGGAGCGCAGCAGGGTCGCCACCAGCAGCAGCCCGGTCACGGCGCACAACGCGATGCCGGGGGTGCTGTTGAGCTCGTCGCGGGTCACGAGCAGGCCGATCGCGGCCAGTCCGGCGAGCGTCAGCAGCGCGACCAGGCCGCCGAGGACGCCGGCGCCCCGGCGGGCGTGGTAGCTGCCGTCACCGACCGCGTCGGCGGCGCGGGTGGGCGCCTCGGCGACCGTGGCCGCGGGGGCCACGACCAGGGGTGCGGGTTCGGCTTCGGGCTCGGGCTCGGGTTCGATCTCCGGCTCGACGTCGGGCTCGGGCTCGGCCTCCGGCTCGGACTCCCCGACGACGACCTCGTCGGACGACGGCTCCTCGTCGGCCAGGGGCTCGACCGCCACCACGGGGTCGGGCTCCTCGGCGTCCGCCGCGGGCCGGTCGACGACCGCGTCCTCGACCTCGACCTCGACCTCGACCTCGACCTCGACCTCGACCTCGACCTCGACCTCGACCTCGGCCTCGACCTCGGGCTCGACCTCGGGCCTCGGCCTCGACCTCGGGCTCGGGCTCCGCGACCGCGGCCTCCGCGACCTCGGGCTCGTCGGTGCCCGGCACCTCGACGATGAAGATCGGCGCCGGGCCGGGCAGGAACGCCGGATCGGGGTCGAGGGGCTCGAAGGGCTCCACGGGCGCGGCAGCGGACTCCGCCACGTCGCCGGCCTCTGCGTCGTCGTCCGTCCCAGCCGTCTCGTGGTCCGCGTCTCGGTCGTCTCGGTCGCCTCGGCCGTACGGGCGGCGAGGGCGTCGAAGAGCGGGTCGTCGAGCGCCACGACGTGGGCCTCGGTGAGCGGCTCCAGCCGGGCTGCGGCCGCGGTGCTGGCTCGCAGGTCGGCGAGCTGGGTGGCCAGGTCGGCGGCCCGGCCCTCGGCGGCGGCAAGGGTCTCGGCGTTCTCCCGCGCGAGGCGCTCGGCCTCGGCACGGGCAGCCGCCTGGTCCTCGGCCGTGCGGCGGGCATCGGCGACGCTCTGCCGCGCCTGCTCGGCCTCGTGCTCCGCGGTGGCGCGAGCCTCGGCGAGGCTCGTCTCGAGCGCTGCGCGCGCCTGGGCCTGCTCCGCGGCCACCCGGCCGGCCTCCGCGAGCTCGTCGGTGATCGCGCGGAGCGCCTCGTCGTACTCCTCGGCCAGCCGTCCGGCCCCGCGCAGCGCCTCGTCGAGCCGGGCCTCGGCCTCCTGGCGGGCGGCCTCGGCCTCGGCCCGGACGGCGGTCGCGGCGTCGGCCTCGGCGCGGGTCTGGTCGGTGGTCTCGGCGAGAGCGGCTTCGAGGTCGGCGCGGGCCTGGGTCTGCTCGTCGGCGAGGCGGCGGGCCTCGGTGAGCTCGGTGGTGACGGCGGCGAGGGTCGTCTCGTGCTCGTGGGCCTGGCGCTCGGCGGCGGCAAGTGCCTCGTCGAGCCGGGCCTCGGCCTCCTGGCGGGCGGCCTCGGCCTCGGCCCGGACGGCGGTCGCGGCGTCGGCCTCGGCGCGGGTCTGGTCGGTGGTCTCGGCGAGAGCGGCTTCGAGGTCGGCGCGGGCCTGGGTCTGCTCGTCGGCGAGGCGGCGGGCCTCGGTCGAGCTCGGTGGTGACGGCGGCGAGGGTCGTCTCGTGCTCGTGGGCCCGGCGCTCCGCGGCGGCGAGCGCCTCGGCCAGCCGGGCCTCGGCCTCGGCGCGGACGGCGGCGGCGGCGTCCTCCGCCTCGGCCCGGGCCTGCTCGTCTGCGAGTCGGCGGGCCTCGGTCGAGCTCCGCGGTGACCGCGCTCAGGGCCTCGTCGTGCTCGGCCACCAGTCGCTCGTTGGCGGCCAGGGCGTCGGCGAGCCGGGTCTCCGCCTGGGCGACGGCAGCCTCGACCTCGGCGCGCGCCGCTGCCAGAGCCTCGGTCTGGGCGCGGGTCTGCTCGCTGGTCTCGGCGAGAGCGGCCTCGAGGTCGGCGCGGGCCTGGCTCTGCACGTCGGCGAGCCGGCGCGCCTCGGCGAGCTCGGTGGTGACGGTGCTGAGGGCGGCCCGGTGCTCGTGCGCCTGGCGCTCGGCGGTGGTCAGCGCCTCGGTGAGCCGGGTCTCGGCGTGCTCGCGCACCGACTCGGTCTCGGCGCGGGCGGCCGCGGCGGCCTCGGCCTGGGCGCGGGTCTGCTCGCTGGTCTCCGCGAGCCTGGCTTCGAGGTCGGCGCGGGCCTGGGTCTGCTCGTCGGCGAGCCGGCGCGCCTCGGCGAGCTCGTCGGTGACCGCGCCGAGGGCGGCGGCGTGCTCGGCAGCGAGCCGCTCGTTGGCGGCGAGCGCGTCGACGAGCCGGGCCTCGGCCTCGTCGACGGCCGCGTCGGCCTCGGCGCGCGCGACGACGGCGGCCTGCATCTCGGCGCGGGTCTGCTCGGTGGTCTCCGCGAGCCTGGCTTCGAGGTCGGCGCGGGCCTGGGCCTGCTCGTCGGCGAGCCGACGCGCCTCGGCGAGCTCGTCGGCGACTGCCCGCAGCGCCGCCTCGTGCTCGTCCGCCTGCCGCTCGCCCTGCTCCAGGAGCTCCTGGAGGTGGGTCTCGGCGCTCGCGCGGCCGGTGGCGTGCTCGTCGGCGAGGCGGCGGACGCCGGCAAGCTCCTCGGTGGCCGCGTCGAGCGCCTGCTGGGCCGCCCGGGCAGCCTCCTGGGTCGCCCGCTCGGCGCGCTCGACGGCGGCGAGGGCCGCGGCCGCTTCCTCGGCCTGCTCCTCCGCAGCCGCCTCGGCGGCCTCCCGGGCGCGCACCTCGTCGGCCAGCCGGGCCTCGGTCGCGGCCAGCCGCTGGGCGACCTCCTCGGCGCGGGTCGTCTGCTCCTCGACCCTGCGACGGGCCGACTCCTCGAGCTCGCGCAGCCGCTCCTCCGCCGTGGCGAGGGCGGACTCCGCCTGGGCGCGGGCCTCGGTCTGGGTCGTGAGCCTGGCCTCTGCCTCGTCGCGGGCGGCCTGCCACGTCGCCGACTCCTGCGCCGCCCGCTCCTCGACCTCGGCGAGCGTGGCGCGCACCTCGCCGACCAGGCGGGCCTGGTCCTTGGCGGTGGTCTGCAGGCTGCGCAGCTCGACCGTCGTGGCCTCCACCTGAGACTCGGCGGCCTCCTCGGCGGCGGCCCGGGCGGCCTCCAGCTCGCGGGCCTGTTCCTGGAGGGCGGCCCGCTCGGCGGTGGTGCGCGAGACCTGCTCGGTGAGGGCGGCCAGCTGGCCCTCCAGCTCGACGCGCCGGGTGCCCTCGGCCTCGGCGTGCGCGCGCTGCTCGTCGGCCGCTGCCTCGGCGGCCCGCCGCGCGCGGTTGGCCTGCTCGAGCAGCAGCGTGGTCTCGGCGACCGTGCTCGCCTCGGCTGCGGAGGGCGTGCTTCGTACGTCGGCGGCACCGGAGCCCGCGCCCGCAGCAGCCGCGGCACCGGTCCTGGTCGGCTCGTGGTCGGCGGCCTCCGAGCGGCGCAGCAGGCCCTTCTTCGCCGGGGCCACCGGGTCGGCGAGCCCGACCTCGAGCGCGTCGGCGATGACCTTGCGGGCGGCGGCGTCGCGGCCGGCGTCCTCGCGAGGGTCGTCGCGGCGACCGCGGGGCGGCGCGGCGGTGGCCGCGTGGCCAGCGGCGGCCGGGACGTCGGGAGCAGGCCGGCGGAGCGGCGGACGAACTCAGCCGCGGCGTCCGGGTCGAGCTCGGCGACCTCGGGCTCGTCGGACCTTGCGTCGCCAGCGGGAGCGGCGGTTGCGGCGGGGGAGGGGTCGTCGTCGGACCGGTCCCCGACGGGGTCCGGCTGGTCCGCACTCTCGACCGAGCTCATGGCGCGCCACGCTACCGAGGGTTTCGGACACTCATCTGCGAATGGGAGGACCCGCTCAACGCTGGTACTGCACGTGGGTGTCGGCCGCGGCGTGCGTGAAGCCCAGGCCGCTGTAGAGGCGCACCGCGGGGGTGTTGTCGCGCTCGACGTAGAGCAGCACCTCGCCGACACCGAGGCGCTCGAGGTGGTGCAGGCCGGCCAGGGTGAGCAGCCGGCCGAGGCCGCGGCCCTGCGCCTGCGGGGAGACCCCCACGACGTAGACCTCGCCGAGGTCGGCGTCGTGCTGCTTGGTCCAGTGGAAGCCGAGCAGGTCACCGCCGGCGGACTCGGCGACCAGCAGCCCGGCGGGGTCCCACCACGGCTCGGCCATGCCGGGCGGCGAGGCCGTCGGCGTCCAGGTCGCCCTGCTCGGGGTGCGTGGCGAAGGCGGCGGCGTTGACGGCCAGCACCCCTGGCGGCGTCGGCGTCGCGGAAGCCGCGGACCGTCACGTCGTCGGGGAGGGTCAGCGGCGGCAGCGGCTCGCTGGTCGGCCGCCGCATCACCCACAGCTCGCGGGCCCGCTCCAGCCCGTGCCGGGCGGCGAGCCGCGCGGCCGCCGGGTGGTCGCCGTGCGACCAGGCGGTCAGCGCCCCGGGCTCGTCGAGCGCCGGACCGCGCCAGGTCGCCACCGACGCCGCGCGCCGCGGGCGTCCGGCGCGACGGCCAGGTCGACCTCGTCGCCGCGGCGCAGCGCGAACCCGGCGTCGGTCGGTCCACGCACCGATGTCGTCGAGCCCGCGGTGCTTGAGCCGGAGATCGGCGGCCTCGTCGAGCGGGTCCTGCTCGCCGGCGTCGACGCAGGCTCGGCGTACGGCGGCGATCCGGGCGAGCGACGTCGGCCGCAGTGTCGTCGGGGCGTCCGGGGGTCGGGGTCCACGGGCATCGGGCCAGGGTAGGCCCGCGGTCAGGCGCTGCCGGGGCGGGCGGGCTGGTCGTCGGTGGCCGTACGTCGCGAGTCGGCGGCCGACTCCCGCTCCTGGGTCGGCACGACGAAGCGGTAGCCGACGTTGCGCACGGTGCCGATCAGCGTCTCGTTCTCGGGTCCGAGCTTGGCCCGCAGCCGCCGCACGTGGACGTCGACGGTGCGGGTGCCGCCGAAGTAGTCGTAGCCCCACACCTCCTGCAACAGCTGCTGGCGGCTGAAGACCCGACCCGGGTGCTGGGCGAGGTACTTCAGCAGCTCGAACTCCTTGAACGTGAGGTCGAGCTGCCGGCCGCCGATCCTGGCGGTGTAGGCGACGTCGTCGACGACCACCTCGCCGGAGCGGATCACGTGCGCCTCGGGGTCGGCGGCCTCGCGCTGGGCGGCGAGCCGGCCGATGGCGAGCTTGATCCGGCCCTCGAGCTCGGCCGGGCCGGCGGTGTAGAGGATGACGTCGTCCATGCCCCAGTCGTGGGTGACCACCGACAGGCCGCCCTCGGTGACCACGAGCAGCACGGGGACGTCGGAGCCGGTCGTGCGGATCAGCCGGCACAGGTCGCGGGCCTGGGCGAGCTCCTGGCGGCCGTCGACCAGCAGCAGGTCGGCGTCGGGGGCCTCGAGCAGCGCGCTTCCCTCGGCTGGCAGGATCTTCACCCGGTGACCCAGCAGCGCGAGGCCGGGCAGCACCTCGGCGGACGGTTGTAGGGCGCTGGTCAGCAGCAGCAGCGTGCTCATCTGGTTTCCTCCCCGGGGGGCGGACCGAAACGCAGCGCTGGGCTCCGGAACCTATGAGGGGACAGAATACCGAATCGTGAGCGACCACGTGAATGCAGCGGGCGGCGCCGAGACGGGCGCCGAGACCGGCGTCGTCCACGTCCACTACTGGGCCTCGGCCCGCTCGGCCGCGGGCTGCGACGGCGACGACGTGGCCGTGAGCGGTCCGACCACGCTCGCCGAGCTGCTCGCGGAGGTCCACCGCCTGCACCCGGGCACCCGGCTCCCCGACGTGCTCGCGTCCTGCTCGGTGCTGGTCGGCGACCGGCCCGTCGCCACCGAGGACCCCGCCGACGTCGTCGTCGAGCCGGGGGCGAGCGTGGAGTTCCTGCCGCCGTTCGCGGGCGGCTGAGGGCGGAGGCCGCACCTCGGGGTCGGCTGATCGCGCGAGTCAGCCCGAGCGGGCCGTCCGGCGGGTGGGCCGGCGGATCGCCAACGCCAGCATCAGGCAGCTGAGCACGCCGACGACGAAGGTCGCGACCCCCACCAGCAGCAGGCTCTGCTCGAAGCGCCGCGACGACGATCCCGGCCGCGAGCAGCGCGGTCAGCGAGCTCTCGATCCACGAGGCCGAGCCGCCCTGCCCGCGGGCCTGGAGCACCGCGATCAGGATCCGCCGGAAGCCGAGCAGCCCGTCGGCGACGACCAGCCAGCGGGCGCAGGCGATCGCCGGCGCGAACGCGGAGCCGAACGCGAGCTCGATCACGGGCGCGATCACGAGCTGGAGCCCGACCACGACCAGCACGATCATCCCGGCCGCCCGGGCAGCCACAGACGCAGCAGCCGGGCCCGCTCCTCGGGCTCGTCGTGGGCCGCGGCCAGCCGGGGCAGCAGCACGGTCGACGCGGCGGTGCCGACCATGGTCGAGAAGTTCGCGACCGCGGTGGCGGCGGAGTAGAGCCCGAGCGAGACGGTGCCCAGCAGGGCGCCCGACCAGGTTGCGGTCGAGGCCGACGCCGTCGATGGTGCCGATCGCGTTGACGTAGTTGGCGCGGGTCAGCCGGCGCACCTCGGTCGCGGTCCAGGGCAGCCGTGACCGCTGCCGGACGAGCGCCCGAGGTCTCAGCAACCGCCAGCACAGGGCGAGCCCGATCACGAGCCGAGACGACGTAGATCAGCACCACGTCGCCCGACGAGCCCGTCCCAGCCCAGGAGGAACGCGGTCACGAGGGCGACGAAGAAGGGGGCCTGGAGGAGCAGCCGCCCGAGATCAGCCGCGAGACGCTGGCCAGCTCGCCCTGGAGCGCGGCGGCCAGCAGGTTGGTGTCATCACGAGGTACGCCGCCGCGGTGACCCCGAGCGCGAGCGCGAGCCGCAGGCCGGGCTCGACGTCGTCGAGCACGAGGTAGAGGTAGCCGCCGGCGACCAGGCTGGGAGCAGTGCCGAGCAGCGCCCAGCGGGCGGCGAACGGGCGCATCGCGGCCTTGGCGGAGAGCCGTCGCGGGCCAGCAGCTGGGCCACTGCGACCGGCAGGCTGCCGCCGAGCGTGAGCCGAGCGACGAGGGAGGAGACGGCCATCACGAGCGCCACCTGACCGCGTCCCTCGACGCCGAGCAGGCGCGCGGTGACGATGCCGGTGCCGAGCGCCATCACCTGGGTGGCGAGCGTGCCGCCGACCATCAGCAGCACGCCGCCCAGGCCGCCGCCGGAGCGGGAGCGCACGCAGACCGCTCGAGCGAGTCGGGCGGCAGGTCGGCGGCAGTCGTGCGTGCCGGTCGTCGGGGTGGTCGGGGGGGCCTCCACCGGGTCCTCCTGCGTGGTCGGGCGCAGCGCCGTCATCGTAGGCCGGACCGCTCGATGTCCGCGGGACCGAACCGGCCAATCGTGACGCCGGACGGGTCTTCTCGTTGACCGGCCGACAGGACGCACACGGCCCTAGACTCGAGTCCGGCAGAACGCACCGATCGGGGCCTGCCTCCACCCCCGACCCGGAACGAGCACGTGACGTCGTTGCGCACCGACCTGCACCCGCAGTCGCGGGCGACGTCCGTCGCGCTCTACGTGGGAGCCGCGGCCCTGGTCGGTCTGCTGGTGCTCGCCAGCACCCTCGGCCCGATCTTCGGAGTCCGGTCGCGCTCGGGGCTGGCCGCGTTCCTGCGTGGTGGTGGCCAGCGTGGGCGCCGAACGGCTGGGGGTCCTCGTCCTCGCCGCCGGCTACTTCACCGCGCCGTTCTACAAGGGGCGTGGCGATAGGGGCGTCCGGGGTGGTCACCGCGACGGACCTGCTCCTGCTCGGTGGGTTCACGCTGCTGCTGCCGCAGGCTGCTGCGCGGCCGTGTCCACTTCCCGCCGGCGTACTCGATCGGGGTCTCGCTGGTGCTGGTCGCGGGGCTCGGCGCGTCGGTGTTCTCCGGACCGGGCCGGGGAGAGCTTCGTCGCCCTGGGGTTCTGGATGATCGTGATGGTCGGGCTCCCCGTCGCGTTCGCCCTGTGGGGCCCCGCTGGGTCGGCAGATCGACCTCCTGGCCGCCAGCTTCGTGGCCGGCCACGTGTTCAGCTTCGTGCTGGGCGTCGCGCAGGGCAAGGAGGCAGGAGGCCGGCACGCGGGGCTGACCACCCACCCCAACTACCTCGCGCAGGCCGGCATGCTCTCGATCTGCCTGCTGATCTACCTGGCCTACCGGCACACCGCCCGCTCGGCGCTGATCACCGCGACTGATCGCCGGCGCCGGCGCCGTGTCGGTGGCCTCGGTGCTGATGAGCGGCAGCCGCGCCGGCACGGTGGTGGTGGCCGTCCTGGTGCTGATGATCCCGGTCGTGGAGCGCTCGGCGCTGATCGGCTTCCTGGTGGCGGCGGTCGGTGGGCTGTTCCTGCTCGGGCTGCCGGTGATCGCGCGATCTGGCGGGCGAGGACTCCGTCTTCGCCCGGCTGGCCGGGGACTCGAGCGCCGAGTTCTCCGACTCCGCCCGCTCCCTGGGGCTCGAGGCAGGCATTGCGCGCTTCTTCGAGCATCCGCTGCGCGGCACCGGTCTGGTGGACCTCTTCGACATCCACAACAACTTCGTCGAGGTCGCGGTCGGCATCGGCGTCTTCGGGCTCGCCGGCTACCTGCTGGTGCTGTACGCCTTCGCCAAGCCGTTGTTCGGTCACGGGGAGTACCGCCGGCTGGGCTACGTGGTGTGGGGCTACATCGGCTTCGGTGCCACCGTGCCCGAGCCTCTACGACCGCAGCGTCTGGGCCGTCGTCGCGCTCAGCGCCGTGGCGATGACGGTGCCCGCCACGCCAGCTCGCGGGACGTCCAGCGGACTCCGCGGACTCCGGCGATACCGCTGCCGCCGACCCGGGGCCTGCCAGACTTGGCGCCTCGCGGCCAGCGCTCCACCCGGAACCCCACCCCCACCGCTTCCTGAGCCCCCTTCCTGAGCCCGGAGACCCCCCATGAAGACTGCACGCGGCGCCTCGCACATCGTCACCCGGATCCGACAGACCCCCGTGCTGTTCCGGAACTTCCCCCGGGTCTTCCTCGACCTCGCCGTCGCCGAGACCCCGTGGCGGGCCGACGAGATGACATTCCGGATGCGCAACGGCTACACGGTCGTCGTCGCCCAACTCCGACGGCGCCCGCTTCCCGCTCTACGAGATCTTCGCCGACGACGGCTACCGCCTCGACGCGCTGTGCGCGGGCGTCGACCCCGACGCCGTCGTCGCTCGACGTCGGCGGCCAGATCGGCTGCTTCTCGCTCGCCGTGGCCGAGAAGCTGCCGCGCCGCCCGGTCCACGTCTACGAGGCCTCGCCGGTCAGCGCGACGTACGTGCAGCGCAACGTCGACGCCAACGCCCTCAGCTCGCGGATCACCGTGCACCCCGAGGCGATGGCCGGCGAGGTGGGCACGTTCACGTTCGTCGACAGCGGCACCGCGAGCGGTCACAACGGCCTGACCGCGCCCGGCAGGGCTGGGTGGCGAGGTCACGGTGCCGTGCACGACGTTCGACCAGGCCGTGGC
Organism: uncultured Actinomycetota bacterium; assembly: GCA_963834285.1. Classification (GTDB taxonomy): domain Bacteria; phylum Actinomycetota; class Actinomycetes; order Propionibacteriales; family Nocardioidaceae; genus Nocardioides. The sequence goes on from CAWIAZ010000003.1 coordinate 237,783, forward strand.
CGACGCCGGCGGCTCGGTGCAGATCGTGAAGATGGACGTCGAGGGCGCCGAGTACGACATCATCCTGCGCAGCGACCCGGCGTCATGGGCCGACGTCCGCGCGGTCGTCATGGAGTACCACCCGGTCGACGGGCACTCCCTCGACGAGCTGGTGGCGTTCTTCGCCGCCGTCGGCCTCGAGCCGGCCGACCACGACCCGGGCACCCGCGCCGGTCTCGGGCTGATGTGGCTCGCCTCGCCGCGTGACCGCGACTCGCCACGCCCAGGAGCCCGATGACGAGGATCGACGACGTGACCGGCCGGACGACCGGAGTCCTGACCAGAGCCTCGCCAACCGGTGGCGCGAGCGCGCCAAGCTCGTCGTGCGGGGCGTCCTGATGCGCGCCGACCTCGAGGTGTCGCGCGGGCCCGTACGCCTAGCGGGTCACCCGGACGCTCGCCGCGCGCGGGATCGACACCGTGCTCGACGTCGGCGCCAACGTCGGGCAGTACGCCGCCTGGTGCGCCGGCCGGGTTCGAGGGCCGGATCGTCAGCTGCGAGCCGCTGAGCGGTGCCTTCGGCGAGCTCAGCACGGCGAGCCGCCCGCGACACGCTCTGGACGCACGGTGCGTACCGCGGTCGGCGCGCTCCCGGCGAGACGACCATCAACGTCTCCGCGAACTCCTTCTCTTCCTCGGTGCTCGACATGACCGAGGCCCACCGCACCAGCGCCCCCGGCTCCGGGTACGTCGCCCAGGAGACCGTCGCGCTGACCACCGTCGCGAAGCTGGTCGCCGACCAGGGTCTCGACCCGGCGCGCACCCTGCTCAAGATCGACACCCAGGGCTACGAGGAGGAGGTGCTGGCGGGCGCCGGCGACCTCGTCGGCGGCTTCGCGGCCATCCAGCTCGAGCTCTCGTTCGTCGAGCTCTACGCCGGACAGCAGCTCTTCGACGACCTCTACGCCCGGATGCGCGAGCTGGGCTACTCCCTGCACATCCTCGAGCCGGGCTTCTCCGACGCCGACGGCCGGCTGATGCAGTGCGACGGCCTGTTCGTCGGGACCGTCTCAGGAAAGGAGCGAATGACGTGGCAACCAACCTTCTCAGTCGCGTGGGTCAGGCGGTGTGGGACCGCCGTCACCCTCGAGTGGGCCGTCGACAAGCCCGGCCAGACGCGCCCGCGACTCGACATCGGGGCGCGGACCTCCCGCGGTACGCCTTCGGACCGCGTGTCCCTGCGAACCGCGCGACCCTGGTGCGCGGCCGACAGCCGTGGATCACCGCGCGCTCGTTGGAGCTGCTGGACCAGCTGCTGCTGCCCGGGGACCGAGGGCTCGAGTGGGGCGCCGGCGGGACCACGCCGCTGGTTCGCCGAGCGAGTGGCGTCCGTCATCTCCGTGGAGGGCTTCCCGCAGTGGTACGCGCCGCTGCGAGGCCCGGCTCGGACGAGCTGGGCGTCGACAACGTCGACCTGCACCTGGTCTCGGCGGACGAGCTCGGCTACGAGTCGGCGGCGCACCGTGCGGCGTACGTGCAGCGTGCGCCCGGACATCGAGCCGGGATCGCTCGACTTCGTCTTCGTGGACGGGGAGTATCGCGACGACTGCGCGGTGCGCGGGCTGACGCTGCTGCGTCCCGGTGGGATGTTCATCCTCGACAACGCCACCGGCTACCTCCCGGCGGACACGCGCTCGCCGTGGAAGGTGGATCGACCGGCGACCGAGGCCTGGCAGCGGGTCGCGGACGAGATCGAGGGCTGGCGACGGCTCTGGACGACCAACGGCGTGTGGGACACCGCGATCTGGTTCAAGCCCTGAGGCACGGGGCCCGACGGGGCCCCGACGGGCGCTGACCGTCCGACGGGGCTCCGACGGGCGCTGACGTCGCTCCAGCGGTCGCGCGACGCCCTGGAGTCGCTGGATCGGGCGCCGGTCGGGCGGCGCTCGCTCAGGCGGTCTGCTGGAGCACGGGCGCGGCCTCGTGCTCCTCGGGGAGGTCGACCACGACCCCGAGCGGCTGCCGCGCCCCGACGCAGTCGTGGAGGATCCGCTCGAAGGTGCCGGCGCAGCGGTCGAGGGCGAACTCGCGCTCGGCGAGCCCGCGGGCGGCCTCGCCCAGCGACGCGGCGTAGTCGGCGTCGGCCATGACCGAGCCGACCCAGGCGGCGGCCTCGGGGAGCGACTCGTCCGACGGCGGCAGCACGCAGCCACCGACCTCGGTGACCAGGCCGGCGGCGAGGTTCTCGCTCGGCATCAGGCCCACGATCGGCCGGCCGGCGCACAGGTAGGACAGCGTCTTCGACGGCACCGAGAAGGCGCCGGCGTCCTGCTCGAGCAGGACGACGAGGACGTCGCCGCTGCCGAGCACCTCGGGCAGGCGCTCGTAGGGCTGGAAGGGCAGCAACGTGAGCGGGACGTCGAGGCGGGCGGCCTCGGCGCGCAGCAACGCCTCCGCCGGGCCGGTGTTGACGACCACGAGCCGCACGGGCTGGCCGGCGTCGGCGACCTCGCGGGCCAGCCGGACCAGCAGGGCGGGGTTGTGCTTGAGCCCGAGGGTGCCGGAGTAGAGGATCGTCCTGGTGTCGTCGAGCTCGTGCTCGACCGCCCAGTCGTTCTTGCGCTCCACCGGGACGATCTCGTCGAGCGGGGCCCAGTTGGGGATGACCGTGACCTTGTGCGGCCGTGCCCCACTCCTCGTGCACCGGCACGAACGACTCGGCGATCACGACGACGTGGCTCGCGCGGCGCGAGCACCAGCGCTCCACGACCTCGATGCCCCAGGCCACGAAGCGGTAGGCGGGGGAGAGCTTCTCGCCGGCGGCGAAGCTGCGCACGGCCACGGCCTGCACGTCCTGGTGCCACAGCGCCCACGGCGTGCGCAGCACCCACAGGACCAGCGCGAGCACGGCCAGGGTCGGCACCGGCACGTTCGACATCAGCGCCGTGTCGGGCCGCTCCCGGCGTACCTGCCGGACCAGCTGGACGCCGAACCACAGCTCCTGCAGGAGCCGCCGGACGAACGTGTCCTTGGCGACCCGGCGGCCGCAGCCGATCGGCTCGAACCGCAGCGACTCGCCCTCCTCGGCCGTCAGGTGCCCCTTGCCGGAGACGTACGCCTCGCAGTACGAGTGCGTGACGTCGTGCCCCCGGCGCGCGAGCTCACGGCTGAGCTCGACCTGGAAGGGGTGGCCGCTGTAGTCGTGGACGAGGACGCGCATGGCCGTGGCCTCCGATCAGCCCTGGGCTCGCTTGACCTCGTCGTAGACCCAGGCATAGGTCTGCGCCAGCCCGTCGGCGAGGGTGATCGACGGCTCCCAGCCGTAGATCTCCTGGATCAGCGTGTTGTCGGAGTTGCGGCCGCGCACGCCCTGAGGGGCGTCGAGCTTGTAGTTGCGCGTGCACTTGATGCCCGCGATCTCCTCGACGATGTCGACCAGCTGGTTGATCGAGACCAGCTCGGAGCTGCCGAGGTTGACCGGCACGGCGCTGTCGCCGGCGAGGATCATCTGGCTGCCCTGGACGCAGTCGTCGATGTACATGAAGCTGCGGGTCTGCTCGCCGTCGCCCCAGATCTCGATCTCGTGCTTGCCCGAGATCGAGGCCTCGGCGATCTTGCGGCACACGGCGGCGGGGGCCTTCTCGCGGCCGCCGGTCCAGGTGCCCTCGGGGCCGTAGACGTTGTGGTAGCGGGCGACCCGGTTGGTCATGCCGAAGTCCTCGCAGAAGTGACGGCACATCCGCTCGGTGAAGAGCTTCTCCCAGCCGTAGCCGTCCTCGGGCATCGCCGGGTAGGCGTCGGACTCCTTGAGGGCCGTGATGTCGGTGTCGGTCTGCTTGTCGGCGGCGTAGACGCACGCGGACGAGGAGTAGAAGTAGCGCTCGACGTCGTGCTGGCGCGCGGCCTGGAGCATGTGGGTGCTGGTGAGCACCGTCAGCATGCACAGGGCCTTGTTGTTCTCGATGAAGCCCATGCCGCCCATGTCGGCGGCGAGCATGAAGACCTCGCGGGCGCCGGCGGTGCTGGTCATCGCGTCGTCCAGCAGCGAGAGGTCCGCCTGCACGTTCTCCGCGTCGGGGTGGACCTGGTACCACTCGGACTGCGGCTTCACGTCCACCGAGCGGACGCTCTTGCCCTGCTTCAGCAGGTCTGCGACGAGGTGCCCCCCGATGAACCCTCCGCCGCCTGCCA
>CAWIAZ010000004.1:0-359760 GCA_963834285.1 uncultured Actinomycetota bacterium
CGGCGCGTTCGCGCGGGCCTTCCGCAGCGCGGTGCAACCGGTGGAGATCGCGGCGGCGCTGCAGCGCGAGTGCGACAACAACGCGCAGATCCTGTCCCGCGACCGGCGGCTGGTGCCCAACGACTTCCACGTCGAGCTCGCGCAGACCGACCTCGACCGGCTCGCGCCGTACGACTCGACGATGGCCAAGGAGCTGACCGACCAGCTCACCCAGTACGCCGACGCGCAGAGCTACGTCTTCCCGGGGCCGGTGAAGATCACCTTCGAGTCCGACGACGACCTCACCACCGGCCGGTTCCGGATCCGCAGCCAGGCGCAGGCCCAGGTGACCGGGCAGAGCACCCACACCCAGGTACGCCGCGCCCGCGCGCTGCTCGAGGTCAACGGCACCCGCCACCCGCTCCAGCCCCCGGGGCTGGTCGTCGGGCGCGGCACCGAGGCCGACCTGCGCATCAACGACCCCGGCGTGAGCCGCAAGCACGTGGAGTTCCTGGTGCTCTCGCAGGGCGGTGAGGGTGTCGACCCCGAGCTCGAGGTCCACGACATGGGCTCCACCAACGGCATGCTGGTCAACGGCCGCAAGCTGCCCCGAGCGGTGCTGCACGACGGCACCCAGGTCAAGATCGGCAACACCACCATGACCGTGCGGATCGTGCAGGAGGACTCGAGCGGTGTCTGAGCTGACCCTGTTCCTCATCCGCATCGCCTTCCTGGCGATCCTGTGGATCTTCGTGCTGTCGGCGATCTCGGTGATCCGCTCCGACATGTTCGGCGCCCGGGTGCCCGAGGGCGCCCGCGCCCACCCGGGCGGCAACGAGCGCAAGCAGAAGCCGCCGCCCAAGCGGCGCGGCTCCCCGACCCAGGTGGTGGTGACCCAGGGCGGCAACGAGGGCGCCAAGGCTCCCCTCGACCAGGCCCCGATCCTGATCGGCCGCGGCACCGACGCCGCCATCCGGCTCGACGACGACTACGTGTCGACCCGGCACGCCCGGATCGCCGCCTCGGGTGACCAGTGGTTCGTCGAGGACCTCGGCTCCACCAACGGCACCTACATCGGCAGCGTCCGGATCACCCAGCCCACCACCATCACGCTCGGCACGCAGGTCAGGATCGGCAAGACCATCCTGGAGCTGCGCAAGTGAGCCTGCGCCTGCACTTCTCCGCGATCTCCGACGTCGGTCGGGTGCGCAAGGACAACCAGGACTCCGGGTACGCCGGACCCTGGTTGCTCTCCGTGTGCGACGGCGTCGGCGGCGCCGCCCGCGGCGACGTCGCGTCGAGCACCGCCATCGCCGAGCTCCGCAAGCTCGACGAGCCCCCGGGCGACGTCGACGACACCCAGCTGCTCGACCGGATCACCCACCAGCTCCACGAGGCGCACGTCCGCATCGGTGACCTCGTCGACGACGACCCCGCGCTCAACGGCACCAGCACCACCGCGACCGTGGCGCTCTTCGAGGGCACCCGGATCGGCATCGGCCACGTCGGCGACAGCCGCGCCTACCTCTTCCGCGACGGCGAGCTCTCGCAGCTGACCACCGACCACACGTTCGTGCAGAGCCTCATCGACGAGGGCCGGATCACCGAGGAGGAGGCGCGCACCCACCCGCACCGCAACCTCATCCTCAAGGCCCTCGACGGCATCCACGAGGCCGAGCCCGACCTGTTCGTGCTCGAGGTCGTCGCCGGCGACCGCCTGTTCCTGTGCAGCGACGGCGCGAGCGGCGTCCTCGACGACGGCCGGCTGGCCGACGTCCTCTCGATGGGCACCCCCGACTACGCCGCGGTCGAGCTGGTCCGCGCGAGCCTCGAGGCCGGCAGCTCCGACAACGTCACCTGCCTGGTGGCCGACGTGGTCACCGAGGAGCAGGCGGCCGCCGACGAGGCCTACGCCGAGCTCGAGCCGATGCTCGTGGGGGCGGCCGCCGAGCTGCGCCGGCGCAGCGGGCGCGGTGCGGTCACCGGCGGGATGGGCAGCCTGTTCCGCGGCCACCGCTCCGGCGACACCGGCGAGCTGGAGCCGATCGACGCGGAGATCCCGGGCGACATCCCGTTCGCGATCAAGGCCGACCCGATCGACCCCGAGGAGGCCCGCTACGCCCCGCGGCCGCCCCACCGCTACCGCTGGGTCTCGCGGGTGCTGGTCGCGGCGATCGCGATCGGTCTCGTCTGGACCGCCGGTGCCGTCGCCTGGGCCTGGACCCAGCACCAGTACTACGTGGGCGAGCAGGACGGCGTCGTGGTCATCTACCGCGGGGTCGACGCGAGCCTCCCGGGCGTCACGCTCACCCGCGTGCACCAGGTCTCCGACGTCGCCGTCGCCGACCTCCCGGCGTTCGACGCCACCCGGGTCAGCAACGGCATCCAGGTCGACGACCTCGCCGCCGCCGAGGCTGCGGTCCAAGAGCTCGCGCAGGAGGCCGCGCCGTGAGAGCGGGACGTCGCTCGGCGCAGACCGCGCAGCACTCGTTCCTGGGCTTCGTGCACCGCCGCAGGCGCGGCGCCGAGCTGTTCCTGCTGGTGCTGGCGCTCGCCGTCGGCATCGGCGCCTACGCCGCGGTCGGGCTCGGGGTCGAGGGCCGGGTGCCGGCCGACATCCTCGGCTACGGCGGGGTCCTGGCCGCGCTCGTCGTCGCCGCCCACGTCGTCGTCCGCTTCGTGGCGCCGTACGCCGACCCGGTGCTGCTGCCGGTGGTCGCCGCCCTCAACGGGCTCGGGCTCGCGGTGATCCACCGCCTCGACCTGGCCTTCGCCGACATCCCCGGCCGCAACGACACCTACGCCCAGCAGCAGCTCGTGTGGATGACGGTCGGGGTGGCGCTGTTCGTGGCCACCCTGGTGATCCTGCGCGACCACCGGCTGCTGAGCCGGTTCACCTACACCGCGGGCCTCGCCGCGATCCTGCTGCTGCTGCTGCCGATGGTCCCCGGCGTCGGCAAGACGGTCAACGGCGCCCGGATCTGGATCGCGGTCGGCCCCTTCAGCTTCCAGCCCGGTGAGGTCGCCAAGGTGCTGCTCGTGGTCGCCTTCGCCGGCTACCTCGTGCTCCACCGCGACGCCCTGGCGCTCGCCGGGCGCCGGGTCGTGTTCGTCGACCTGCCCCGCGGCCGCGACCTCGGCCCGATCCTGGCGATGTGGCTGATCAGCCTCGGCATCCTGGTCTTCCAGAAGGACCTCGGCTCCAGCCTGCTCTTCTTCGGCCTGTTCCTGGTGATGCTCTACGTCTCCACCGAGCGCCCCGGCTGGCTGGTCGTCGGCGGCCTGCTGTTCTTCGGCGGCGCAGCCCTGGCCTTCCAGCTCTTCGGCCACGTCCAGAACCGCGTCAACATCTGGCTCGACCCGATGCCCTACTTCGACCAGTCGCCCGGCAGCGGCCAGATCGTCGAGGGCCTGTTCGGGATGAGCTGGGGCGGCCTGATCGGGCGCGGCTTCGGCGACGGCGACCCCGCGCGGGTGCCGTTCGCGGAGTCCGACTTCATCATCTCCTCGATCGGCGAGGAGCTCGGCCTCACCGCCGTGATCGCGGTGATCCTGCTCTACGGCCTGATCGTCGAGCGCGCGCTGCGGGCCGCGCTGATCTCCCGCGACGGCTTCGGCAAGCTGCTGGCCACCGGGTTGGCGGGGGTGTTCGCGCTGCAGGTCTTCGTCGTCATCGGCGGCGTCACCCGGCTGATCCCGCTCACCGGTCTCACCACCCCGTTCCTGTCCTACGGCGGGTCGTCGCTGGTCGCCAACTGGGTGATCATCGCGCTGCTGCTGCGGGTCTCCGACCAGGCCCGCCGCCCCGTGCCGGACCTGTCCGGCGAGGACGACTCCCCGGTCGACGACCAGTCCACGCAGGTGATCAAGCTATGACCCACCCCACGAGGACGCACGCTCGGCCCGAGGCGGTGAGGGGATGAACAAGCCGATCCGCACCATCTCGATCTTCTGCATGCTGCTGTTCCTGGCGCTGATGGCCAACGCCACCTACCTGCAGTTCTGGGCGTCCGGCGACTACAACAAGGACCCCCGCAACCGCCGGATCATCGAGGCGGCGTTCTCCCGCGAGCGGGGGGCGATCCTGGTCGGCCGCGACCCGGTGGCCGAGAGCGTGCCCAGCGACGACGAGTACAAGTTCCAGCGCACCTACGGCCAGCCGTTCAAGTACGCGCCCCTCACCGGCTTCTTCTCCTTCTACACCCAGTCGGGGCTGGAGCAGAGCCAGAACGAGGTGCTCTCCGGCGAGGACCCACGGCTGTTCGTCACCCGGCTCGTCGACATGCTGAGCAACCAGGCCAACAAGGGCGGCAACGTCGAGCTCACCATCGACCAAGCTGCCCAGGACGCCGCCTACGAGGGCCTCGACGCCCTGCCCGGGCGCGTCGAGGGCTCGGTCGTGGCGCTGGAGCCCAGCACCGGCAAGGTCCTGGCGATGGTCTCGCTGCCGACCTACGACCCCAACCGGCTCGCCTCCCACGACCTCGGCTCCGTCGACGACGCCTACACCCGCCTCAACGACGACGAGACCGAGCCGCTGATCAACCGGGCGGTCAACAAGCGGCTGCCGCCCGGGTCGACGTTCAAGCTCGTCACCGCCGCCGCCGCGATCGAGAGCGGCGACTACGACGCGGGCGACGACGTCCCGGCCGGGGCGTCCTACCAGCTGCCGCAGACCAGCGGCGACTCCGGTCTGGTCGACAACGACGGCCGCACCGCCTGCAGCACCGAGCAGATCCCGTTCACGGTCGCGATGGCCAACTCCTGCAACACCACGTTCGCCCGGCTCGCCGTCGACCTCGGCGCGGAGAAGATGCTCGAGACGTCCGAGGCGTTCGGCTTCAACAGCGACTACTTCGAGGACCTCCGCCCCAGCGCGCAGTCGGTCTACCCCGACGACCCCAACGAGCCGCAGACCGGGCAGACCGGCATCGGCCAGTTCGAGGTCTCCGCCACCCCGCTGCAGATGGCGATGGTGGCCGCCGCGATCGCCAACGACGGCACCGTGATGCGCCCCTACCTCGTCAACAAGGTCCAGTCGGCCGACTACCAGGACCTCGAGCAGACCGACGAGCGCGAGCTCTCGCAGGCGGTCTCCTCGTCCACCGCCGCCGAGCTCACCGAGCTGATGGTCGCCACCGTCGAGGACGGCACCGCCAGCGCCGCCGCGATCCCCGGGCGCCTGGTCGGCGGCAAGACCGGAACGGCGCAGAGCGGCATCGACGACGTGCCGCCGTACGCCTGGTTCGTGTCCTTCGCGCCGGCCGACGACCCCCAGGTCGCGGTCGCGGTGATGATCGAGTCCGCCGACATCCCGCGCAGCGAGATCGCCGGCGGCACCTACGGCGGCCCGATCGCCAAGGCAGTGATGGAAGCGGTGATCCAGTGAGCGACCAGTCGCCACCCACCCAGCCCGGCGCACCCGGACCCTCGGAGCGCTACGCCGACGACGCGCGCCGCTACCGGCTCGACTCCCGGATCGCCACCGGCGGCATGGGCGAGGTGTGGCGCGCCACCGACACCGCGCTCGGCCGCGAGGTCGCGGTCAAGCTGCTCAAGGCCGAGTACGCCGACGACGCGCTGTTCCGTCAGCGCTTCGAGACCGAGGCCAGGCACGCCGCCGCGCTGCACCACCCCGGTGTCGCCGGGGTCTTCGACTTCGGCGAGGGCGCCGCGCCCGGCGACACCGACGGCTCCGGCGTGCCGCACCCCTTCCTCGTGATGGAGCTGGTCGAGGGCGAGCCGCTCTCGGCGCTGCTGCGCTCGGGCCAGGACAACCGTCTCGACCTCGACCGCGAGGTCGTCCGCGACCTGCTGGCGCAGGCGGGCGAGGCGATCGGCGCCGCGCACGCCGCGGGCATCGTGCACCGCGACATCAAGCCCGCCAACCTGATGGTGACCCCGCAGCGCCGGGTGAAGATCACCGACTTCGGCATCGCCCGCGCCGCCGACGGCATCGGTCTCACGCAGACCGGCGCGGTGATGGGCACGCCGCAGTACCTCTCCCCCGAGCAGGCCCGCGGCGAGGTGGCGACGTCCCGCTCCGACGTCTACTCCCTGGGTGTCGTGGCCTTCGAGTGCCTCGCCGGCCGCCGTCCGTTCGAGGCCGACTCGCCGGTCGCCACCGCCCTCGCGCACCTGCGCGACCCGATCCCCGACCTTCCCGACGACGTGCCGGCCGACCTCGCCGCCGTGGTGCGCCGCGCCCTGGCCAAGGAGCCGGCCGAGCGCTTCGAGGACGGCGCGGCCTTCGCCGTGGCGCTGCGCGACCCCGCCACGGCCGTGATGAACGCACCGGTCGTGCCGCCCGCCGGCCCGGGAGCCGCCGCCGGAGCCGCTGCAGCCGGGGCAGCCGGAGCCGGGGCGGCGGCCGCGGCCGACTCGACCAGGATGATGCCCGCCACCGGGGCGGTCCCGGTGAGCGAGCCGGTCACCCCTCCGGGAGCGCCGCCGCCGGGGCAGCGCGTCGACCAGAGCGCGCGTCGCAACCCGTGGCCCGCCGTCCTGATCACGCTGCTGGTGGTCGCGGCGATCGTCATCCTGCTGCTGGTCGTCACCGGGGGCGGCGACGAGGACCCCACCGACCAGCCGACCACCACGCCGAGCCAGACCCGCACGAGCGAGCAGACGCCGACCGAGGACACCTCCGAGCCGGAGGCCGAGACCGTCGAGGTCGACGAGGGCGACTACATCGGGCGTCCGGTCGACGAGGTCTCCTCGCAGCTCGGCGACCTCGGGCTCGACGTCAGCCGGCAGGAGATCGACAACCCCGGCGACGAGACCGAGGGCCTCGTCGAGGGCGTCAACCCCTCCGGCACCCTGGCCGTCGGCGACGGCGTCACCGTCACCTACTGGGGGCCCCGCCCGGAGACCGAGGAGCCGTCGCCGGAGCCCACCACCGAGGTGCCGACGCCGTCCCCCACGGCGACCACGCCCACGACCCCACCCTCGAGCACGCCCACGAAGCCGACGTCGTCCCCGACGACGCCCGCCGCCACGGCCGGGTCGCCCTCGGCCGGCCGGCAGGAAGGAGCGGGATGAGCAGCACCCCACCCACGCTGATCGGCGGTCGCTACCAGCTCGGTGAGCTGCTCGGCCGCGGCGGGATGGCCGAGGTCCGCAAGGGCACCGACAGCCGGCTGGGCCGCACGGTCGCCGTGAAGCGGCTGCGTACCGACCTCGCCAGCGACGCCACGTTCCAGGCCCGCTTCCGCCGCGAGGCCCAGTCGTCGGCCTCCCTCAACCACCCCTCGATCGTCGCGGTCTACGACACCGGCGAGGAGATCGCCACCGACGGCTCCGACGTCTCGCAGCCCTACATCGTGATGGAGTACGTCGCCGGCCGCACGCTGCGCGACATCCTTCGCGAAGGGCGCAAGATCCTGCCCGAGCGGGCGCTGGAGATCTCCAGCGGCGTGCTGTCCGCGCTCGACTACAGCCACCGCGCCGGCATCATCCACCGCGACATCAAGCCCGGCAACGTGATGCTCACGCCCAGCGGCGACGTGAAGGTGATGGACTTCGGCATCGCCCGTGCGATCAGCGACGCCGCCTCGACGATGACCCAGACCGCCGCGGTGGTCGGCACCGCGCAGTACCTCTCCCCCGAGCAGGCGCGCGGCGAGACCGTCGACTCCCGCTCCGACGTCTACTCCGCCGGCTGCATGCTCTACGAGCTGCTCACCGGCCGGCCGCCGTTCGTCGGCGACAGCCCGGTCTCGGTGGCGTACCAGCACGTGCGCGAGCCGGTGACGCCACCGTCCGACCACGACACCGAGCTGCCGCCGGAGGTCGACGCCATCGTGATGAAGGCGCTCGCCAAGCGCGTCGAGGACCGCTACCAGTCGGCCGCGGAGATGCGCGGCGACATCGAGCGCTACCTCGCCGGCCGACCCGTCGAGGCCACGATCCCCCCGGCCGTCCCCGCGGCCGGCGCCACCGCCGTCGTCCCCGCGGCGACCGCCGCCGTCGCGACCCCCGCCGCCGCGCCGATGACCGGCACCATGGTCGGCTCCGTGCCCGGCGCCCCCGAGGACGAGTACGCCGACCAGCAGCGCAGCCGTGCCGGGCTCTGGGTGCTGCTCGCCCTGCTCGTCGTGGGGCTGATCGCGGCGGCGTACTTCGTGTGGCCCCGGCTCTTCGAGTCGCCCCCGGAGCAGGTGCAGCCGCCGGACGTCTCCGGCATGACCGAGGCCGCGGCGCGCCAGGCGCTGGGCGAGGACGGCTTCACCCTGGCGCCGATCGAGACCGCCACCAGCGACACCGTGCGCCAGGGCCGCGTGATCAGCCAGGACCCCGGCCCGGAGGACTTCGTCGACCCCGGTGCCGAGGTGACGCTGGTGATCTCGGAGGGCAAGCCGCAGGTCCAGGTGCCCTCGGTGGTCGGGCTGAAGCGCGGCGACGCCGCCGACCAGCTGCGCAACCAGCAGCTCAAGGTCACCCAGACCGAGACGGAGTCCGACGAGCCCAAGGGCGAGGTGGTCCGCACCGACCCCGCCGCGGGCGCGATGGTCGGCGAGGGGTCCACGGTGACGATCTTCTACTCCGACGGGCCGGAGCGCGTCCCGGACGTGATCGGTCTCAAGCGAGGTCCGGCCGAGCAGAAGATCCGCGATGCCGGCTTCACGCCGTCGATCGTGGAGTCCAACGACACCACCGAGCCCGAGGGCACCGTGATCCAGCAGAGCCCCGACGCCGGGCAGACCCCGCCGACGGGCTCGACGATCACGATCGTGGTCTCCACCTACGTCGAGCCGACCGAGGAGCCCTCGCCCACCGAGACGCCGACCACCACGCCGCCGACGTCGCCGCCGCCCACCACGCCGTCACCCTCGCTGCCCGGCGACGGGCAGCCCGGCGTGGGGCGGGGCCGCAACGGCTGAGGCCCAGCGGCTCAGCGCAGGGGCTCGGCGTAGGTGAGGTCGAGCAGCCCGTCGTAGGCCGGCGCCTCGACGCGCTCCTCGAGCTCGAAGTCCCACCCGATGGCGATCTCCGGGAGGGCGGCGTCGCTGCGGTAGCCGGACACGTCCGGGTCGTCCTCGAGGGCGCTCGCGATCGCGGCGGGGTCGCCGACCGCCTTGATGACGTACGGCTGGGGGTAGGGGATGCCCTGCAGCTGCACGGCGTTGCCCTCGCACTTGATGCCGGTGGTGGTCACGACCCGCTGGCCCTGGATGGTCACCGCGCGCGCCCCGGCCTGCCACATCGCGTTGACGACCGCCTGGATGTCCTGCTGGTGCACGGCGAGCCGGTTGAGGTTGATGTTCTCCTCCAGTGCCACGTCGACCTGGTCGGCGTCGGCGTCCGACAGGGTCACCGTGACGCCCGCTCCGGTCACCGCGTGGAGGCCCGCCGGCGGCTCCAGCCGCTCCACCTGGCGCCGCAGCTGTGACACCTGACGGTCGTCGACCCGCTCGGTGAGCTGCTCGATCTCGTCGTTGAGGCTCGCGATGTCGGAGCGCACGTCGTCGTAGCCGTCGGACTCGGCCTCGGCCAGCGAGGCGAGGTCGGAGTAGCGGCCGGGGCGGAGGTCGGTGCCCTCGCTGTTGCCGTAGCTGATGGCGAACAACGAGCCGCTCAGCAGCAGCACCAGCGGCGTCGTCACCCGCCAGAGCCCCCGGGCCACGCGGCGCGGCCGCTCGGACCCGACGCCGGGCGCCTCAGGGGCTCCCGCGTGCTGTCCGGCCATGACGACTACGATAACTCGGGACGTGTGACCGGGCCCGACGCGAGCGTCGGGCGAACGTGATGTGGAGACGCAGTGGCGAAGATCAAGTCCCAGGATCAGTTCACCGACCCGGAGCGGGCCCAATTGCTCAGCGTGCGGTCGGTGCTGGCGCTGATCCTGATGGTGGGCGGCATCGCCTGGATCGCCTTCTACTACGTCGGGGTGCGGGTCGCGCCCGACGCGATCGATCCCCAGCCCGGCAGCCCGCGCTTCATGGCCGACCTCGGTGACTGGAACTACCTGATCGGCTTCGGCGCCTTCTTCCTCGGCCTGATCGTCTCCGCCCACCCCACCACGCCCCTCGGCCGCGGCCGCGGCGTCGTGGTCGGCATGCTGGGCTGCTTCATCCTCGGCCTGATCTGGATCTGCACGTTCTACGTGATCAGCAACGACGTCTCGGCACTGCCGATCTTCAACGACCTCGGCCAGAAGAACCTGATCGTCGGCATCGCCTTCATGGCCGTCGGCTTCACCTTCGCCACCCGCTGGGAGTGACCCGCAGCGTCGACCCGGCTCGTCTGCACATCCCGGTGCGTCGACCCGGCTCTTCGGCACGCCTGAGCACGTCGACCCGCCCCGCCGTGACCCCTCATAGTTCTCCACAGCTGGGGAGGAAGCTGTGGAGAACTACAGGCGTGTAGTTCTCCACCGGTTCGTCCACAGCTGGGGACAACCTGGCGGCGTCCCGCAGAGCCGGGTCGACGTCGCTGGGCGTCCGGCAGAGCCGGGTCGACGCTGCTGGGCGTCCCGCAGAGCCGGGTCAGGGGAGGGTGAGGGTGCGGGCGACGACGGCGACCGCGATCAGCAGGGCGACGGCGGTGAGGGCCGCGACCTGCGCCGGCGTACGCCGGGTGCGGGGGGCGTAGACGAGCGCGGCGGCGACCAGGCCACCACCGAGGAAGCCCCCGAGGTGGCCCTGCCAGGAGATGTTGGGGACCGCGAAGGTGATGAAGATGTTGACCGCCATCAGGATCCAGAGCTGGCGCATGTCGCCGCCGACCTTGCGCACCATGACCAGCAGCGCCGCGAACAGCCCGTAGATCGCACCGGACGCGCCGAGGGTGAGCTGGTACTGCGGGGCCGCCCACAGCACGACGGCCGAGCCGGCGAGCAGGGACAGCAGGTAGAGCGCCAGGAACCGGCTGCGGCCGAGGGCCGCCTCGAGCTGGGGCCCGATCACCCAGAGCGCGAGCATGTTGAAGCCGATGTGGAAGATCGTGACGTGGGTGAACCCCGCGGTCAGCAGCTGCCAGTAGGCGCCGTCGGCGACGCCGGGCAGCCAGGTGCCGCCCTGGCCGCAGGTGGCCAGGGTCTCGTCGAAGAACTGGTCACCGCGCTGGCACAGCCCGCTGGGGCGCAGCGCGAGCAGCTCGATCAGGCGGCTGCCGGACCCGCCGCTGAGCATGATCGCGAGCCAGACCGCGGCGTTGAGCACGATCAGCGTGATCGAGGTCAGCGCCGGGTTGTCGCTGCGGGTGCCGCCGTACGCCGTGCGCCCGCTGCGGGTCTGCTTGCGGCCCTCGGCCACGCACGACGGGCAGTGGAAGCCCACCGAGGCGTCGACCATGCAGTCCGGGCAGATCGAGCGGTCACACCGCTGGCAGCGGATGTGGGTCTCCCGGCCGGGGTGCCGGTAACAGGTCGGCACCCCGGTCTCGGGAGTCGGTGGCTGGCTCAGGCCCCCACGACCTCGACCGACTCGATCACGGCGGGCTCGACCGGACGGTCGCCCGCGCCGGTGCGGGTCGTGCCGATGGCGTCGACCACGTCGCGGCTCGCCTGGTCGGCGACCTCGCCGAAGATCGTGTGCTTGCGGTTGAGGTGCGGGGTGGGGCCCAGGGTGATGAAGAACTGCGAGCCGTTGGTGCCCGGGCCGGCGTTCGCCATCGCGAGCAGGTAGGGCTTGTCGAAGACGAGCTCGGGGTGGAACTCGTCCTTGAAGGTGTAGCCCGGGCCGCCGGTGCCGGTGCCGAGCGGGCACCCGCCCTGGATCATGAAGCCCTCGATGACCCGGTGGAAGCCGAGCCCGTCGTAGAACTTGCCCGACCGGCCGTTGCCGGCGTCGTAGGACTTCTCCCCCGACGCGAGGCCGACGAAGTTCGAGACCGTCTCGGGTGCGTGGTTCGGGAAGAGGTTGATCGTGATGTCGCCGTGGTTGGTCTTCACGATGGCCTGCTGGTCAGCCATGGTCTGCCTTCCTGGTGGGTACTGGGAGCACCGGGTCGGTGCGGCCGCGTCGTGCGTACGACGCGTGCGCCACGATCCTTGCACGCACCCACCAGGGCCCGGGGTGGCTGGGTTTCCCCGGACGTGGTGGGATGAGGAGAAGACCCCTGTGCGGCGATCTGCACAGGCCGCAGCAGACATCACCAGGACAAGGAGTTGCTCGGCAATGGGATTGCGCAAGAAGAAGTCGCTGATCGATCAGGCTGGCGACTACGTCGACCAGATGAGGCCGCACGCCGAGGCTGCGATGGAGTCGGCACGCGACTTCGTGCAGGACACCGTCGTCCCGGCGCTCGCCGACGCCCGCGAGAAGGCCGGCCCGGCGCTGACCGACGCGCGTGACGCCGCGCGCGAGGCCGCCCAGGACGCCCGTGAGAAGGCGGCCCCCGCGCTGGCCGACGCCCGGGAGAAGATCGGGCCCGCGTTGACCGACGCGCGCGAGAAGGCCGGCCCGGCGCTGGCCGACGCCCGCGCCAAGGCCGCCCCGATCGTCGCCGACGCCCGCGCCAAGGCCGCCCCGGTGGTCTCGGCCGCCGCGGCCAGCGCCGCCGAGCGGGCCACCGCCGTGCGCGAGCTGGCCGACGCGAAGGTCGCCGACCTCAAGGGTGAGACCCCGAAGAAGAAGGGCCGGCTGAAGAAGTTCGTGCTCCTCGCCGGTCTCGCCGGTGGGGTCGCGTTCGTGGCCAAGAAGCTCCAGGGCGGGGGTGAGAGCGACAACTGGCAGTCGTCGTACACCCCGACGCCGGCGCCCTCGGCCACCGGCTCGGCCCCCGCGTCCTCCACCGGTGCCGCCGCACCGGCAGCGCCGACCGTGCCGACGCCTCCGTCGGAGCCGGAGACGCCCACGGGGTCCGCGCCCCAGTCCGGCGCCGACGACACCGGCGGCGCCTCGCCCGACGAGGCGCTCAGCGACGACGCCGCGGGCACGCACCCGGTCACGACGCCCGACGAGCCCGCCGAGGTCGTCGACCTCGGCAACGACAAGCAGTAGGGCTCACTCGCCTGCTCGACCCGCCCGATCGACCGGTCCGCGACGACCGGCCGGTCGGGCGGTGCTCGTCCGGGGCAGCTCCTCGGGCCGGTGCCGCTCGATCCAGTCGTCGATGCGGGCCCACCAGTCGTAGAGCCACTCGATCCGCTCCTCGCGGTCGGTCGGGATCTCGGCCCGCGGAACCTGCCACCACCGCATCACGATCCGCTTGTCCATCGGCAGCTCGCGCCAGATGTCGGCCACGCTCAGCATGTGGTCGAGCCCGGTGTGGGCGACCAGGACGACGTCCGCGTCGGGCGCCGCGTCCAGCGCCGCGATGAAGCCGCCTGGCCGGGGCGCGAGCACGTGGCTCATGGCCTCGGCCCGCTCGGCCATCCGCTCCATCCCCAGCTGGCGCAGCCGGTCGATCCCCCGCTGCCGGCGCGCGCTGGTGAAGTTGCCGCCCTCGGGGAAGATCACGAAGGCGTCGTCGCGGTCGAGGTCGGCCGCGAGGGCCGCGATCTGCTCCTCGAGGGCCGCGCCCGCCCCGCGCCGGGCTGCGGGGTGATGAACCGCGCCGGGATCCGGCGCAGCAGGACGTCGATGACCGGGTCCCAGGCCAGGGTGTCCTTGAGGACGACCCGCGGCTCGCGGTCGTACCAGTGCATCAGCGCGTGCACGAGCACGAACGAGTCGCCCGGTCCCGCGTGCCGGCAGGCGACCAGCAGCGGCGTGCCCGGGTGGGCGTCCGGCGCCGGGCCGTCGGTGACGATGGAGAGCCGCAGCACCCGCCGGGCCTCGCGGAAGAACACCCACATCACGCCCTGCACCAGGTCGTAGTGGATGCCCTCCCAGTAGGGACGCCGGATCGACCGACCGCACCCGCTGGCCAGCCAGAACCCGAGCAGCACCGGCAGCAGCAGCCCCTCCAAGGTCAGGTAGACCACGAAGATCCACAGCAGCCGCAGCGCCCGCCAGCGGCCGGGCAGCAACGGCGACAGCGCGGCCGCGGCGATCAGCCAGAACGGCAGGGTCACCCACATCAGGCCGGCCAGCAGCACGACGGCCGGAGCGATCAGCACGCGGCGGACCACGCGGGTCACGTGGGTCACGTGTGCTCGCGCAGGTAGTCGAGGCTGGCGGCGTACGTCTCGTCGATCCGGCGCTCGACGCTGCCGAAGTCGCGGGCGGCCCGGAGCGTGTCGTCGCGCCCGGACGTGCCGCGGGCCGGCAGCACGTGGCACTCCACGCCGCTGCCCTCGCCCGCGAGCTCGGCCAGCTCGCGCTGGAAACGGTGCCGGCGTGCGATCTCGAACGACACCCGCGCCACCTCCCAGGGCCGCTTCGGCACCGTGAGCGGCCGGTCGATCCGCCCGACCTGGAGCACGAAGACCCGGGTGGCGCCGAGCCCGACGGCCCGCCCCAGCGGGATGGAGTTGACGATGCCGCCGTCGAGGTAGTGCTCGTCGCCGACCCGCGCCGGCGGCAGCAGGCCGGGTACGGCGGCGCTCGCGACCACCGCCTCGACCACCGGGCCGCTGGTGAACCAGTGCTCGGCGGCGCGCTCGATGCTCGCAGCGCACACCTGGAAGCGCACCGGCAGCTCCTCGAAGGTGAGGTCGCCCAGCTCGTCGGCCAACCGCTGCTTGAGCGGCTGGGCGGAGTAGATGTGGGTGCCGGTGGAGACCGCGCGGCGCACCGTGCGCAGCGGACGGTCGCCGTACACCTCGTTGCCGGCGCTCGCGTCGCGCCACAGCTCGACCAGTCGCTCGACGACCGCGAGGCTCGGGTCGCGGGCGACCATCGCACCGTTGAGGGCGCCCACGCTGGTGCCGAGCACCAGGTCGGGCTGCACGCCCCGCTCGAGCAGGGCTCGGAGCATGCCGACCTCGACCGCTCCGAGCACGCCTCCGCCGCCGAGGACGAAGGCGGTGGTCATCGGGTGGTCATGGTCGCGAGGATCCCACCAGGTCGGGGTGCTCGGCCCGCACCCGCGCCGTGGCGCGGTGCTCGGCCCAGAACGACAGCACCGGCACGGTGCCCGACACCAGCGTGACCAGCGTGAACGGCAGCTCCCACCGCGCCGCGCGCGCGAGCAGGAACGCGGTGACCAGGAAGATCATGTAGAGCCAGCCGTGGGCCACCCCGAGGTAGGTGGTGATCCACTCGCCGAGCCGCTGGGGGTCGGAGCCCTCGGCGGTGAGGTACTTCAGCGGGACCCCCACCAGGATCAGCACGACCAGCAGGACCCCCACCACGGTGGCCATCACGCGGTAGCGGGTCAGGCTGCCGGACAGGGACGGGGGCTGCGGGCCGGCGGGGGCGGGGGTCTCGCTCACGGGCCCGACGCTACCGGGTCGTCGGCGACGTCCTGCTCCTCGGCCGCGGTCTCCACCGCAGCCTCCCCCGCAGCCTCCCCCGCGGCGGCGGCCTGCGCGGTCTCGCGGGCGTAGCGCCACCAGATGAACAGCGCGAAGGCCCCGAAGACCCACCACTCCACGGCGTAGAGCAGGTTGCGCAGCGCGGTGAACCGACCGGCCGGCGGCAGCTGCTCGAGGGTCGCCGGCTCGAGCCCCGCAGCGGGTTCGGTGGCGACGGCGTACGCGCCGTAGAGGTCCTGGTCGACCCGCTGCACGAGGTCGGCGGTGCGGACCTGCGGCAGGACGTCGTCGTCGGGGTCGTCGTCACGGACGCCGGTGCCCTCGGAGGGTTGGAGCCAGGCGGTCACCTCGCCCGGGCCGGACGGCGGCGCCGGCTCGGTGCCGGGGCTCGCGACCCAGCCGCGCACGACCGGCAGCGCGGGCGCGCCGGCGTCGCCCTCGTCGCCGACGGCCAGCGGCGTGAGCACCCAGTAGCCGGCCTCCCCGTCGTGCTCGCGTCCCGAGATGTACGTCGTCGACCCCGGCAGCCAGGTGCCGCTGGCGGTCACCGGCTGGCCGACCTTGCTCGGCGGGAACGGGTCGTCGGGGCCCATCACGTCGGCGAGCGGCTCGGGAGCGCTGCGGGTGAGGTCGCGGGCCTCGGCCACCCGCGACTGCTGCCACGCGTCGAGCTGCCACACGCCCAGCCAGCCGGCCGCGGCCACGCAGACCAGGCCGACCACGTGCGCACCGACCAGGGTGGGGGTGAAGTAGCGGCGCACCCCTCCAGGGTACGGAGCCCGAAGACCCTCGGACGCCCGCAGGCACCCGATAGGGTCCGGCCATGGCCCTGCGCGAGGAACAGACGGCGTGGTTCGCCGACGCGTTCGCCAAGATGGCCGACAACATGGGCCAGGCGCTGCTCGGCAAGGACCACGTCGTGCGGCTCGCCCTGACCTGCCTGGTCTCCGAGGGGCACCTGCTGCTCGAGGACCTCCCCGGCACCGGCAAGACGATGCTCGCCCGGTCGCTGGCCAACACCGTGCACGGCACGCACGCCCGGATCCAGTTCACGCCCGACCTGCTCCCCACCGACGTCACCGGGGTCACGGTCTACGACCAGGCGAAGAGCTCGTTCACGTTCCACCCCGGGCCGATCTTCCACGACATCGTGCTCGCCGACGAGATCAACCGCGCCTCCCCGAAGACCCAGTCGGCGCTGCTCGAGGTGATGGAGGAGGGGCACGTCACCGTCGACGGCGTCACCCACGACGTACCGCAGCCGTTCATGGTGATCGCCACCCAGAACCCCATCGAGCAGGCCGGCACCTACCGGCTGCCCGAGGCCCAGCTCGACCGGTTCCTGATGAAGGTCTCGGTCGGCTACCCCGACGCGGAGGCCACCGAGGCACTGCTGCTCGACTCCGGCGTCCGCGACCGGGCGGCGCTGGTCCGCCCGATCGCCACGACCGAGCACATCAGCCGGATGATCGCGCTCGCCTCCGAGGTGCACGTCGACCGCGCCCTCGTGCGCTACGTGCGGATGCTCGCCGAGGCCAGCCGCGAGCACCCGCAGATCTCGCTCGGCCTCTCGGCGCGCGGGGCGCTCGCGCTGGTCCGGGTGGCCAAGACCTGGGCCGCGGCCGAGGGGCGCACCGCCGTGGTGCCCGAGGACGTCAACGCGCTGGCGGTCCCGGTGCTGTGCCACCGGTTGCTGCTCGACGCCCAGGCGCAGTTCAACGGCGTGCAGATCGGCGAGGTCGTCGCCGAGCTGCTGGCCTCGGTGCCGCCGCCCACCGACCGTGCCTGAGCGCACCGGCCGGCCCGGTGGGCCCGAGGCGCCCGGGACGCCCGAGACACCCGGTGAGCAGCAGGACCGCCCGCCTCTCCCGCCGAGCGTGGGCCTGAGCCTGCCCAGCCTCGCGCGCCCGCTGCGCCGGCTCCTGCGCCCGTTGCGGGTGCTCACGCCGTCGGGGCGGTTCGTGCTGCTGCTCGCGGTGGTCGGCCTCGGGGTCGGCCTGCTCGCCGGGTACGCCGAGCTCCGGCTGCTGGGTCTGCTCGGGCTGTTCGTGCTGCTGATCGCCCTGGGGCTGGTCCGGCTGCCGGTGCGGGTGAAGGCCCGGCTCGAGCTGCGCCCCGACCGCACCACCGCGGGGGAGCCGGCCGCCGGGGTGCTGCACGCCGTCAACCACGGTGGCGTCACGCTGCGGCACCCGCTGGCGGACATCGCGCTCGACGACTACGCCGCGCCTGCCGCCTCCATCCGGCTGCCGGTGCTCGAGCCCGGCCTCCCGACGGCGACCCGCTTCGGGCTCGCGCCGATGGACCGCGGCGTCCGCCGGGTCGGGCCGGCGACCACCCGACGTACCGACCCGCTGGGCCTGGTGGTCCGCAGCGCGCCGATGGCCGATCCGGTCGAGCTCTACGTGCGGCCGCGGATGGTGGGGGTCGACCACCTCGGGCCGGGCTACGTGCGCGACCTCGAGGGCCGCCCGAGCGACGAGATCTCGATGAGCGACCTGTCCTTCCACGCGCTGCGCGAGTACGTGCAGGGCGACGACCTGCGCCACGTGCACTGGCGGTCCTCGGCGCGGGCCGGGCAGCTCTACGTCCGGCAGTACCACGACACCCGCCGCAGCCACGCCGTCCTCCTCGTCGACGACTCGGTGGCCGGCTACGGCTCGGGCTACGGGGCGGGCCACGGTGACGGGTCCGGCCCGCGGCGCAACGACGAGCACGAGCTGGCGCTCAGCGTCGCGGCGTCGATCGCCGTCCGGCTCTCCCAGGACGACGTCGACCTCACCTTCGGGTGCGGTCCCGAGCGGGTCTCGGGGCCGACCAGCAGGGTGCTCGACGCCACCTGCCGCGCTGCCCTGGGCTCCCCGGGCGACCGGCTCGTCGACGCGGCGCGGCGGCTGGCCCGGCTGGCCCCCGACGCCAGCCAGCTGGTGGTCGTCAGCGGCCGCGCGCTCGACCCGCTCGAGGTGCGGCGGGCGCAGACGGAGTTCTCCTCCGACGTCCGCCACCTCGTGGTCCGGACCGACCTCTCCCCCGAGCCGACCGCCGCGCCGGGCATGGTCACGGTCAGCGACCTCGACGACCTGCCCCGGCTGCTGGCGGCCGCCGCTCGGGGCGTGCTCGGGGTCCTCGGGTGAGCCAGGTGCGCGCGCCCGGGCGGCAGCGGCTGCACCCCGAGGACTGGTACGACGTCGCCTTCACCTGGGCGCTCACCACCCTGGCCCTGCTGGCCTGGGACAGCACCTACCGCGGTGCCGGGCTGTGGTTCGTCGGCGTCGGCGCGATCCTGGTCGGGCTCGGCGTGGCGGCGACGGTCGCGGCGCTCGGGCTGGGGCTCGACGTCGTGGTGCTGACGCTGGTGCTGGTCTACGTGGTGGCCTCCGGGCCGGTGGCCGGTGGCGTCGACGCGCTGGTCGGGCTCGACGCGCTCGGCGCCGGCACCCAGGCGACCCTGCAGGGCTGGCCGATGCTGGTGGCGACCCATCCCCCGATCGACGCCGCGGGGCCGGCGCTGCTGCCGGTGGTGCTGCTGTGCCTGCTGGCCTCCGGCTTCACCGCGGCCGTCGCGATGCGGTCCGAGGTGCCCGGCCGTCCGTTGGTGCCCCAGCTGCTGCTGCTCGTCGTGGTGCTCTTCCTCTCCCGCGCCGAGGCGGTCGGGGTGCTGCTCCACGGCCTCGCCTTCGGGCTGGTCGCGCTGCTGTGGCTGCGGGTGCGCGGATCCCAGAACGAGACCGCGGAGGCCGGTCGCGACCCGGCGCTGGCCGCCCGCGCCGCGGCTGCCGCGGCGATCGTCGTGGTCGCCGGGCTGCTCGCGGCGCTGCTGGCCGGCAGCACGCCGGTCGAGCACCGGCTGGTGCTGCGCGGGGTGCTGCCGGCGTACGACGTCGAGCCGGTGCGGACCCCCCTCGACGCGTTCCGCGACTACACCCGGCGTCGGCCCCCGCCCGCCGGCAACGTCTTCGACGAGCGGCTGCTGGAGGTGCGGGGGGCGCCGGCGGGCACCCGGATCCGGTTCGCGGCGCTCGACACCTACGACGGCACCCGCTGGGTCGCCGCCAACGGCACCGACCCCGAGCGGATCGACGACCGCTTCCTGCGGCTCTCCTCGACCATCGACAACCCCGCTGACGGCGACCCGCTGGAGGTGGTGGTGCGGCCGCTGCAGGGCTGGGCGATCCCGTGGGTGCCGACGACCGGGAGCCTCCAGAGCTTCGACTTCCTCGGCGCCGCCGACGACGTCCTGACCGAGCAGCTGCGCTACGACCCCGCCACCCAGACCGGGCTGATGACCGAGACGCTGGAGGCGGGCTCCCGCTACGTGTTCGGCACCGTCGTCGACGACGTCGCGGTGACCGCCGACCTGGAGCCCTCCGACGCGCTCGACGAGGACCTCTACGACGCCGCCGCGTTCCTCGACCCGGCCGTGGAGTCGTGGGCGGCCGGCGCCTCGTCGCCCGTCGCCGGCGTGCTCCGGGTCGCCCGCGCCCTCAAGCGCACGGGGCGCTACAGCGACGGCGCCGCACGCGGCGAGGAGGACTACGCCGGCGGCCACAGCCGGCAGCGGCTCGGCCCCGACTTCGTGCTGGCCACCCCCACGGTCGGCAACGACGAGCAGTACGCCGCGGCGATGGCGCTGATGGCCAACCGGCTCCGGGTGCCGGCGCGGGTCGTCGTCGGCGCGGTGCTGCCCGAGGGCGGGGTCGTGAAGGGCAAGGACGTCGCGGCCTGGGTGGAGCTGCGGGGAGCCGATGGCGGCTGGCGCACGCTCGCGACCGACCGCTTCCTGGGTCGTCGCCCCCCGCCGCGCGGCCCGGTCACCGACCCCGACACCGGGCGGCCGCCCGAGCGGATCTTCCCCGAGCAGACCCCCGACGACGTCTCGCCGCCCAAGCCGGAGCCGGAGCCCGAGCCGGAGCCGGAGGACCGGAGCCGGAGCCCGAGCCGGAGCGCGACTCGACGGACGGAGACCGTGCGGACGACGCGGGCGGCGGCTCGCGCTGGCGGTGGCTTCTCGCGGTGCTCGTGCTCGGCCTGCCGGGCGTGGTGCCCGGCGCCAAGTGGTGGCGCCGACGACGCCGGCTCTCCGCCGAGCGCGTCTCCCGGCGGTACGCCGGCGCCTGGGCCGAGCTCGTCGACCAGGCCCGCGACCTCGGCCGGCCGGTGCCCCCCGGCCTCACCCGCCCGGCGCAGGCCCGCGTGCTCGACCGCGGGCCGGCCGTCGGTGGCCTGGCCACGGAGGCGGACGTGCGGATCTTCGGTGCCGACGAGCCCACCGAGGCCGAGGCCGACGCGTTCTGGGCGCTGGTGCGCGACGAGCGCACGGGCCTGACGACGGCGTACCCCCCGGTCCGCCGGCTGCGCGCCCTCTTCAGCCTGGCCTCCTTCCGCGCCCGCGACTAGCCGGGCAGCCGGGCCGACCGAGGCGACAGCTCCCACATCAGCCCCGCGGCAATTCCGGCGGGCGGCCCGCGGCAGCCGGGTCGTGTGCCCCACGCCGACCCCCAGCCCACCCTCAGGCACACGACCCCACCATCGCCAGACGCACCGCCCCGCGGCAGACGGGCGGGCAGCCCGCGGCAGCCGGGTCGTGTGCCCCACACCCACCCCCAACCCGCCCTCAGGCACACAACCCCACCATCGCCAGGCCCGCGCCCCGCCCTCCGCCAGCCCGATCGAAGTGTCCGCGATGTCCTGAGACTTCGGTGTCCGCGGTGTCCTGAGCCTCACACCCAGCCAGGGCGCACCCCCCGCACCCCGACTCGTGTGCCCCACACCCACCCCCAGCCCGCCCTCAGGCACACGACCCCCCTCGCGGCCAGCCACCACCACGGCGCCACCCAAGTGGTCAGACCACTTGACCTCCACCCACCAGCAGGCCACACTGCTGCCATGCCCCTGCATCCCGTGCACCGCCGCTCGGTCCCCGACGAGGTCTTCGACCAGGTGCTCGGCGAGGTGGTCGACGGCGAGATCGCGCCGGGCGAGCCGCTGCCGAGCGAACGCCGGCTGGCCGAGGTGCTCGGGGTCTCCCGCCCTGCCGTGCGGGAGGCGTTGCAGCGGCTCACCCAGACCCGGCTGCTCGACGTGCGGCACGGCGGCACCACCACGGTGCGCGACTTCCGCCGCTTCGCCGGGCTGGACCTGCTGCCCCAGCTGCTCGTCCGTCGCGGCCAGCTCGACACCGCCGTCGTCCGCAGCATCCTCGAGGCACGGCTGGCGGCCGGACCCGCGATCGCAGCGTTGGCCGCCGAGCGCGGCGGGCCGGCGCTCGAGGCGCCGCTCACCGCGGTCGTCGACCTCCTCGAGACCACCGACGACGACGTCGAGCGGCAGGTGCACGCCCTCGCCTACTGGGACGTCGTGGTCGACGCGGCCGACTCGATCGTCTTCCGGCTGATGTACAACAGCCTGCGCGCGGCCTACGAGCCGGCGCTGGAGGCGCTGGCCGGGGCGATGGCGGAGGAGGTCGGCCAGGTCGCGGCCTACCGCGTGCTCACCGCCGCGATCGCCGGCGGCGACCCCGACACCGCGCGCGCCGCCGCCGACCGGGTGCTGCGGCCGGCCACCCACACCCTGATCGCAGCCCTCACCGCCCTCGACCCCGCGCAGACCTCGACGGAGGACGACCGATGACCACACCCCCGCCGGACGCCGACACCCGGGCCGCCCAGCAGCTGGCCGCCGACGAACGCCGGATCACCGGCAACGACACCGGCCGTCGTACCACCGTCTCCCTGGGTCAGGCGTGGTCGTCGTTCTGGCGCCATCCGAGCCCGCCGATGATCTCCGGCTCGCTGCTCGTCGCCGTCGTGGCCCGGCTGCTGGTCGGCGGCGGCGCCTGGTGGGAGCTGCTGATCCCCGTCGCGCTGGTCGCGCTCTTCCCCCTCATCGAGTGGGTGATCCACGTGGTGATCCTGCACTGGCGCCCGCGCCGGCTCGGCCCGGTCACCCTCGACTCCCTGCTGGCCCGCGAGCACCGGGCCCACCACGCCGACCCGCGCGACGTGCCGCTGGTGTTCATCCCGTGGCCGGCGCTGGTCTGGCTGCTGCCGGCGTACGCCGTCGTGGCACTGCTCGCGATGCCCACGCTCGCCAGTGCCCTGTCGCTGCTGGTCGCGGTCTACGGCATCAAGCTCGCCTACGAGTGGACCCACTACCTGGTGCACAGCGACTACCGCCCACGCAGCCGCGCCTACCGCGCCGTCTGGCGCAACCACCGGCTGCACCACTACAAGAGCGAGCACTACTGGTTCACCGTCACCTCGGCCGGCACCGCCGACCGGCTGCTCGGCACCTTCCCCGACCCGGCCGACGTCCCCACCTCGCCCACCGTGAAACGCCTCCACGACCTCGACGCGGTCTGACAGCATCGGGCCCGTGCCCCTCCACCACCTCAACTGCGGCACCTTCCGGCCGCCGTTCGTCCCCCCGATGGTCGCCCACTGCCTGCTGGTCGAGCGCCCCACGGGCCTGCTGCTGGTCGACACCGGGTTCGGCACCGCCGACGTGGCCGACCCGCGCCGGCTCGGCCAGCCGTTCCGGGCAGTGCTGCGCCCGGCGCTCGACCCGGCCGAGACCGCGGTCGCCCAGGTGCGGGCGCTCGGCCTCGACCCCGCCGACGTCACCGACATCGCGCTCACCCACCTCGACCTCGACCACGTGGGCGGCATCGGCGACTTCCCGCGCGCCCGGGTGCACGTCCACGCCACCGAGCTCGAGGCCGCGACCCACCCGTCGCTGCGCGAGCGCGCCCGCTACGTCGCGGCGCAGTGGGCCCACTCCCCGCGCTGGGTGCGCCACCGCGAGGAGGGCGACACCTGGTTCGGCCTCTCCTCGGTGACGGCGCTCGACGACGACGTCGTGCTGGTGCCGCTGTTCGGTCACAGCCGCGGCCACACCGGTGTCGCCGTACGACGCCCTGACGGCGCCGGCTGGCTCCTGCACGCGGGCGACTCCTACTTCCACGCCGGCGAGGTGCACACCCCGCCCACGTGCCCACCCACCCTGCGCACCTTCCAGCGGGTGCTCGCCCACGACGACGGCGCCCGTCGCGCCAACCAGCGACAGCTGCGCGTGCTGCACGCCGCCCACGGCGACGAGGTCCGGATCTTCAGCGCCCACGACCCCGAGGAGTACGCCGCCCTGGCCGGCGGTGCCTGAGCCTCGGTCACGCCGAGGGTCAGGCACCACCGCGTCAGGTCACCGCTTGGCGCGGAACTTCTTGCCGGGCCTGCTCCACGGCCCCGTGCCGACCGCGTTGGTGGCGCGGACCTTGCACCGGTACTTCTTGCCGGCGCTGAGCTTCTTGACCGTGATCGGGCTCCTGTTGCGCTTGGCCTGACGGGTCTTGCCCCGGTTGGGGCTCTTGCAGGACACCTGGAACCTCGTGACCCGGCTGCCGCCGTCGGAGGCGAGGCTGAAGCTGATCCTGGCCTTCTTGCGGCGCAGAGGCACCGACCGGTCGACCACGGGCCGGCCGGGCCGCGTGGATGGCGGCGGAGGCGGCGCGGGCAACGTGACCGTGGACCCGAAGGCACTGAACGGCCCGTCGCCCTGAGCGTTGGTCGCCCGCACCCGACAGTGATAGCTCCTCCCCGCCGACTCAACCCGGTCACGCCCAACGGGCTCACCGCACCCGACGTACTGCCGGTCACGCCACCATCGGTGCTCACGCACTCCGCGGTGAACCCGGTGATCGGGCGACCCACCGTTCACCGTTCGCGCGTGAACGCCACGCTCACCGCCCCCGCCGACGGCGTCGACCCGGTCACCGTCGGCGCGCGCCGGCACCTGCGCCGGCACCAGCACCGTGGCCCGAAGGCGCTGAACGGCCCATCGTCCCGACCGCGTTGGTCGCCCGCACCCGACAGTGATAGCTCTTCCCCGCGACTCAACCCGGACACGCGACAACGGGCTCGCCGCACCCGACGTACTGCCACTCACGCCACCATCGGTGCTCACGCACTCCGCGGTGAACCCCGTGATCGGCGACCCACCGTCACCGTCGCCGTGAACGCCACACGAGACCGCCCCCGCCGACGGCGTCGACCCCGTCACCGTCGGCGCCTCCGGGACCGTGCGCCGGCTCGATGATCTGGTGGTCACGTCTTGGCGCTAGTCGGGGAACCCGTCGGCTGCGGGTCGTCAGCACGTTGGTCGTCGAGACCTCGTTGCCGATGTGGACGTCGTCGACGGTCCAGCCCGCTCCCGCCACGGAGCTGTCGGTGCCGGTCCGGAACCGGACCAGGATGTTCTGGCCGACGTAGGCGGCCAGGCTGGCCACGGACTTGACGTAGGGAGAGGTGCCGCTGAACGCCCGTCGACCGCCGAGCGGGTTCGCGCAGCAGGTGCTGATCGTGGCGTTGTAGCCGTTCTCGGTGAACGCCGCCGCGCCGATGTCGGTCCAGGTGGCGCCGCCGTCGGTGGAGACCTCGACGACGCCGCCGTCGAAGCCCGACCTCCAGGCCGCGGCTGTGCCAGAAGGAGAGCCGGTCGCCCGCGGCGACGGCTCACCGGTGCCGCCAGCGTGAGGTACTGGTCGGTGACGACGGCCGGATCGCTCGCGAACGCCGCGTGGGTGGGGCTGTGCGGGTCGGTCGATCGTCAGCGACCAGTCGACCGTGCCGGCACCGTGCGTGGCCACCCAGCTCGACAGGTCGGGCTCGAAGTCGTCCTCGAGGATCGTGGTGCAGAAGGGGCTGGAGTCGACCAGCACCTTGAACTGGCAGTCCCGGGTGCCGCCAGCGCCATCGCCCCGACCGGGAAGGTGACGGTGTCCGTTCCGCCGTCGTAGGTGCCGCCGCAGGTGGCCGAGCCGGCGCACGAACGCGACGTGGTCACCGATCGGGCTGGCGACGCTGACCCCGGAGACGGGCTCCTGGCAGGTGTTGACCAGGTGCAGGTCGTAGGTCAGCTGCTGACCCGCCGGGCACCGGACTCGGGGTGGCGGTGGCGGTCGAGGTCGACGCCGCTGCAGGCCGACGGCAGGTCGAAGGCCTCGGTGCCGTCGGTCCTGCTGGCCGAGGAGCCCTGGCTGGCGCTGAACCCGAGCCCGCGACGGGCGAACGCGTCCCAGATCAGGCACTTGTTGGCGCCACCGGAGTCGGCGAGGTCGGCGGCGAGGATCGCGTCGCGGGCGTCGACGAAGCCGGGCAGCAGGGCTGCAGCTTCATCCCGTCCAGCACCAGCTGGAGGGACAGGATGTTGCCCGCCGGTCGCCACTGACCAGGTCGGCGTCGAAGCCGTGCTCGTCGATCAGGGCGTAGGTGAGGTCCCACAGCATCGCGGCCCACACCTCGCCGACGCCGTGCGGGACGGCCATCGTCTTGATCGCGTCGTAGGTGTGGTTGTTGATCGCCAGGTTGGTGCTGTACTTCTGGTCCGGATGCCCGGGCCGGTCGGTCGGCTGGTCGAGCACGTAGGTGCCGATGCCCCGGCCGCCGGCCGGCTCGACGCCGGTGGGCATCGTGAGCATGTAGGCCAGGTAGTCGCTCCAGCCCTCGCCGCCCTGCTCCTGGTTGCCCAGGCAGCTGGTGGTGGCCGGGCCGCCGGTCAGCCGGTTGGAGACGCCGTGACCGTACTCGTGGACGATGATGCCGTTGTCGAGGTCGCCGTCGCGGTCGGGGTTCGGAGCGGTCCACACGTACATCTGCATCCGCGGGCGCCGCCCCGTCGGGCGGGGTGCCGAAGTTGGCGTTGTTGGTGCCGCCGCCGTCCTGGGCCTCGGCGTTGACCGCGTCGTTGCCGAGCCCCCCGTGGCCGTAGTTGTTGACCTGGAAGTTGCCCGCCGCCTCGTTGAAGCCGTAGCGGTAGAGCACGTCGTGGATCCGGTTGTTGGCGTAGTAGAGGTTCGAGACCGCCGCCGGCCGGTACGTCGAGGGCGCCTGGGTCAGGTCGAGCGGGAAGTCGAAGACCAGCCCGGCGCCGCCGTCGGGCGAGCTGCCCGCGTCGGGCACGTTGTCGTTGTTGAGGTCGGTGTAGGCGTGACACGTTGTTGCCGATGGTGAGCGTCGACTCCGCGCCGGCGCACCGTTGGTGTCGTTCCACCCGAACGGCGACGCGCTGGTCGCCGGGTTGGTGACCAGCGCGCGGCCTCCGAAGCTGGGGGCCTCGACCGGGAACGGGAAGACCCGGTGGCTGTCCTGCGGCCACCCAGTCGGTCCGGCCGAGCTCGTCACCGGTGGCGGCGTCCATCCGGATCTGCCACCAGTGCTCACCGTCGAGCTGGTTGATTCCCAGCTCCCACGCCAACCGCAGGGCGCCCTTCTCGGTCTCCTGGTAGACCAGCCGCGCGGTGATCGGGTCCTGCGAGATGCCGCCGTCACCGAGCAGCCGCTCGCGGCCGGCGCCCTCGGCGAGCGTCGTCGCTGCGCGAACGAGCCGGTGGGCTTCAAGCCCAGGGCTCGGCCGCGGCCCGCTGCGCGGCCTGCCACGTCGCTGATCTTCGGGGCCGCGCCGTTGGCCCGCTTTCCCGCGCTGGCCACGGCGCTGCTCGCGACCCGCAGCACGGTGCCCTCCGAGGTCACCGCCACGTTGAGCATCGCCGTCGAGACGTCGAGCGAGCTCACCCGCTGCTGCAGGTAGACGTGGGTCAGCCCGTTGTCCTCGGTCGGTACGACCGACGACACCGCCAGCTGGGCGACGTCGATCTTGCTCAGCCCGTACTCGGCGGCGTGCGCGCGCACGAAGGCCCGCGCCACCGCGACCGCGTCCGGCCCCAACGGGTCGTCGGCAACGGCCGCCACAGGGGCGGCCGCCGCGGATGGCGGCGACGCCGCCTGCGAGGTGGCGGTCAGCGCGAGGGTCGCGCTCACCGCTCCCACGACGGAGGCCGTGATCCAACGACGGACGAGTGCGTGCATGACGGCCCCTGGGCGGTGACGAAGCTAGGACGAGGAAGGCTCCTGACTCTTCTCGGGCGGCCGGGCGTCTGCAATGACCCGTCCGGGCTGTTCGCCGCACCGACGGGGCTGGGGTGCGCGACCGGGACGGACGACAGCGGTGCCCGACCCCGACGAATCGGGACCGGGCACCGCTGCGCTAGATCACCGCTTGGCGCGGAACTTCTTGCCGGGCTTGCTCCACGGCCCGTTGCCGACCGCGTTCTTGGCGCGGACCTTGCACTTGTACTTCTTGCCCGCGCTGAGCTTCTTGACGACGATCGCGCTCTTCTTGCGCTTCGCCTGACGGGTCTTGCCCCCATTGGTGCTCTTGCACTTCGCCTGGAACTTCTTGACGGGGCTGCCACCGTCGTTGTTGAGACGGAAGACGATCTTGGCCTTCCTCCCACGCTTCGCGATCGACTTCTTGATGACCGGCTTGCCCGGCTTGGTGGCCGGAGGCGGTGCGAGGATGATCGTCGACACCTCCTGCAGCTGGTCCGGGAAGCCGTTGATACGCGCTGTCAACGCGTTGGTCGTGGCGACCTCCCTGCCGATCTGCACGTCGTCCACGGTCCACCCGTCGCCGGCCACGGAGCTGTCCGTGGCGGCCCGGAACCGGATGTGAATGGACTGACCGGCGAAGGCAGCCAGGCTCGCCACCGACCTCACGTAGGGAGATGTGCCGCTGAAGGCCTCGCGCCCGCCGATCGGGCTGCCGAACACGTTGCTGATCGTGGCGTTGTAGCCGTTCTCGGTGAAGGACGCCGCCCCGATGTCGTTCCAGGTCGTGCCACCGTCGGTCGAGACCTCCACCACGCCACCGTCGAAGCCCGGCTCCAGGCCACGGGTGTGCCAGAACGAGAGGCTCTCGCTGGCCCCGATCGTCACCGGTGCCGCCATCGCGAGGTACTGGTCGGTGACGGAGCCCGGCTCCTCGGAGAACGCCGCATGGGTCGGGCTGTGCGGGTCCGTGGTCGTCAGTGACCAGTCGACCGCACCGTCGGCGTGCGTGGCCACCCACCCGGACAGGTCGGGTTCGAAGTCGTCCGACCACCTGACGGTCGAGAACGGACTTGCTGCGACCTTCACCTTGAACAGGCAGTTGCGCACGGCGTTGGTGGCCATGTTCCCGATCCCGAAGGTGACCCTGCGGGCGCCACCGTTGTAGGCACCACCACAGGTG
Organism: uncultured Actinomycetota bacterium; assembly: GCA_963834285.1. GTDB lineage: Bacteria > Actinomycetota > Actinomycetes > Propionibacteriales > Nocardioidaceae > Nocardioides. Next base: position 28,346 of record CAWIAZ010000004.1, read on the forward strand.
GCCGAGCCGCCCACGTAGGAGACGTGGGAACCCAGGTGGCTCAGCACGTTGACCCCCGTGGCCGGCGCCCCGGAGACGTTCTGGATGCGCAGCTTGTAGGTCAACATCTTGGTGGCACGCACGGGGCTCGGGGTGGCCGTGGTGGTGAGGGTCACGCCGCTGCAGGCCGGCGGCAGGTCGAAGGCCTCAGTGCCGTCGTCCTTGCTGGCGGAGGTCCCCTGGTCGGCGCTGAACCCCAGACCGCGACGGGCGAACGACCTCCAGATCAGGCACTGGTTCGCACCGCCGAAGTCAGCGACGTCCGCGTCGAGGATCGCGTCCCGGGCGTCGACGAAGCCCGGCAGGCACGGCTGCAGCTTCATGCCGTCCATGACCAGCCGCAGCGACATCGCATTGCCGGCGTTGCTGGTGTCCAGGTTGCCGTTGAAGCCGTGCTCGTCGATCAGGTCGTAGGTGAGGTCCCACAGCATGGTGGCCCACACCTCCCCCACGCCGTGCGGCGCGACCATGGACTTGATCGAGTCGTAGGTGTGGTCGTTGATCGTCATGTCACTGCTGTACTTCTTGGTCCGGATGCCCGGGCCCGTGACCGGCTGGTTGAGCACGTAGGTGCCGATCCCTCGGCCGGCTGCCGGCTCGGCGCCCGACGGCATGGTGAGCATGTAGGCCAGGTAGTCGCTCCAGCCCTCACCGCCCTGCTCCTGGTTGTTCAGGCAGCCGGTGTTGGCCGGACCCCCGGTCAACCGGTTGGAGACCCCGTGGCCGTACTCGTGGATGATCACGCCGTTGTCGAGGTCGGAGTCGCGGTCGGGGTTGGCGATGTCCCAGACGAACATCTGCATCCGCGGCGACAGGCCGTCAGGCGGGGTCGCGAAGTTGGCGTTGTTGGTGCCGCTCCCGTCCTGGGCCTCGGCGTTGACCGAGTCGTTGGCCAGCCCGCCGTTGCCGTAGTTGTTGACCTGGAAGTTGCCGGCCGCCTCGGTGAAGCCGAAGCGGTGGAGCACGTCGTGGATCCGGTTGTTGGCGTAGTAGAGGTTGGAGACCGCCGCGGGACGGTAGGTCGCAGGCGCCTGGGTCAGGTCCAGCGGGAAGTCGAAGACCAGGCCGGCGCCGCCGTTCGGCGAGCTGCCCGCGTCGGGCACGTTGTTGGCGTCGATGTCGGTATACGCGGACACGTTGTTGCCGATGGTGAGCGTCGACTCCGCACCTGCGGCACCGTTGGTGTCGTTCCACCCGAACGGCGACGCCGCGGCCGTCGCGGGGTTGTTCACCAGTGCGCGGCCTCCGAAGCTGGGGGCCTCGACCGGGAACGGGAAGACCCGGTGGCTGTCCTCGTCGACCCAGTCGGTCCTGCCGAGCTCGGCGCCGGTGGCGGCGTCCATCCGGATCTGCCACCAGTGCTCGCCGTCGAGCTGGTTGATCACCAGCTCCCACGCGAGCCGCAGGGCGCCGCTCTTGGTCTCCTGGTAGACCAGTCGTGCGGTGATCGGGTCACTCGAGATGCCCCCGTCGCCGAGCGTCCGCTCGCGCGCCGGTCCGCGAGCCTTGTCGCCGCTCGCGAACGACTCCGAGGCCCGCAGTCCCAGCGCCGCGGCTGCCTTCCGAGCGGCTTCCACGTCGCTGATCTTCGGCGTGGCGCCGTTGGCCTTCTTCCCCGCAGCGGCCACTGCGCTGCTCGCCACCCGCAGCACGGTGCCCGCCGAGGTCACCGCGACGTTGAGCATCGCCGTCGAGACGTCCAGCGAGGCCACCCGCTGCTGCAGGTAGACGTGGGTCAGTCCGTTGTCCTCGCTCGGCACCACCGACGACACCGCCAGCTGCTGCGACGTCGGCCTTGCTCAGCCCGTACTCGGCCGCGCGCGACCGCACGAAGTCGCGCGCCACCGCCACGGCGTCCGGGCCGAGCGGTTCGGCGGCGCCGGCCGCGACGGAGGCGGCCTGCGTCGGTGGTGGGGCCGCTTGCGAGGTCGCGGTCAACGCGAGCGTCGCACTCACCGCCCCCACCACGACGACTGAGAACCAGCGACGGGCGATGGTGTGCATGACGGCCCCTAAGGAAAATCTGTGGCTTCGGCAGGCGAACCCTCCCGACTCTTCTCGGATGGGCATTTGCCCGCAATGACCCGAAAGGGCCATACCCGACACCCATGTGTGTCAGGCCTTCGCATCCGGCCACCGCTACGTGACGCCCCTGGCGACGAGCTCAGCGGGGGCAGACCGCGAACGGCAGCTGCTTGGCCACCACCAGGTCTGCGGCGGCCGCGGCGTCGGTGACCTGCCAACCCAGGCGTCCGCCGATCGGATCGGCGGCGCCCCGGGTGAACACGGCGGAGAACTCCGGATCGGTCGCGGGCAGCGTGTCCGCGAGACGCAACCGGTCGAAGGCGTCCGGCCGTCCCTCGCCGAGGCGGGCCGCCGCCAGCCGGGTGCCGATGATCACCGAGTAGGCGCTCAGCAGCTCGAGGCCACCCAGGTCTGCGGCCACCGCGGGCGCCGGCTCGGCGTCGGGCCCGAAGAGGACGGACGGCCGCACACAGCTGCGGCTGACGAAGACCGCCGCGGCGGCGGGCCCCACCAGGGCCACGAGGTCGGGGTCGGCGGCCCAGCTCGAGCCGCCGTCGTCGGTGCCGCCCTTCATCACCAGGTGGTACTCCGCCCGCACCACCGCGCCGGCCAGCGGACCGACGCCGGCCTCGACGGCGCGGGTGATGTCGCCCATCGGCAGGTCGTCGCGGATCTTCAGCACCCAGCCGACACCCTCGGGGCCACCGAAGTCGGCCTGCCAGTCGACGTCGTCCATCGTCCAGCCGTAGCCGTCGGCCAGCTCGACGTCGACACCACGGAGCAGGGGGGTGATCAGCACCGGAGCGGTGGCCTCGGCGCGCCGCCAGAACCGGTCGCGCTCGCCGCGCGGGCTGCTGCCCGTGAGCTCACCGGCCTCCAGGTCGAGCCGGACGTGCTCGAGGTCCGTGACGGCGAGGTCGGTGGCCGTCGCGGGCACGAACGGCAGCACGGCCGCTGCCGCCTCGAGGCCCTCCTGGTACGTCGGGGTGCCGACAGGTGCGTCGAGCGAAGGGGCGGGCACGGGCTCGGGGTCGTCGGAGCAGCCGACGACGGTGAGCAGCACCGACGCCAGGACGGCTGCACTCAGCGCTGACCTCACGCGCCGAGTCTGCCACCCCCGCCCTCACCGCGTGGGTCAAGCACCAGGTTCATGGAGGTTCCCGGCCAGGTCGCCCAGCGCACCGCCATCCTGCTGGCGCGGGCGGACGACCACGCGGGGTCGGGTCGTGTGCCTCAGCCCGGGCTAGGGGCCACGCTCAGGCACACGACCCCTCCTCCGGCCGCTCGGCCGCGGTCCCGACCCGGCACCGGGGCCTATGAGGACCTTCGCGGCTTCGGAGTCCCCGGCGACGGCTACGTGACCGACACCTGCATCTGGCCTCAGTCGCGAGGTGCGGTGTGTCCAGCGGCCTCAGGCGTGGGGGAAACCACCGGCTGACCTGCTGTTGATCGTGGTGGAGCCTAGGGGACTCGAACCCCTAACCCCCTGCTTGCAAAGCAGGTGCGCTACCAATTGCGCCAAGGCCCCGGGAAGGGTGCAGCGGTGGTGGTGAGGACGGGCGGTGCCGGCGGGGCGGGAGCCTCAGCGACGGGTGACGCTGTCGGTGGCCTCGGCCCACAGGGCCTGCTCCGCCTTGCTGTCGTCCATCTTCTTCTTCGCGAACACGGCGCCGGCAGCGGCCAGCAGGACGAGCACGATCTTCTTCATGGTGACTCCCGTGGTGCCGTGGTGTGCCGGGTGATCGGGTGCACGGGGGCGGAGCCCCTGTGTGTGGGCCTAACAGGACTTGAACCTGTGACCTCTTCCTTATCAGGGAAGCGCTCTAACCGTCTGAGCTATAGGCCCGAGAGGCACGCGCCGGGGCGGGTGCCAGCGGGGAACATTACCCCACCCCAGACGAGGCCGACAAAACGGCCGCGCCTGCCCGGCCGGGGGGCCGAGCACGGAGGTGGTGACCCTCAGTGGCTGTCCTCGGCGAGGGTGACCTCGACGCCGCCGAGCAGGGCCGCGGACATGTTGTAGAGGAACGCGCCGAGGGTCGCGATCGCGGTCAGCAGCACCACGTCGACGGCCGCGACCAGCATCGTGAAGCCGAGCACCCGGGAGGTGCCGACGTAGTTCTCGATGTCGAAGTTGGCCGTCTCGGGTCCGCCGATGCTCTCCTTGACGGTGTCGTTGACCGAGCTCCAGACGCCCGCCTGGTCGAGGACCGTCCAGACCATGGCGACCGACACGACGGTGACGATGCCGAACGCGATGGCGAGCAGGAACGACGTCTTCATCACCGACCACGGGTCGACCCGGGTGAGCCGAAGCCGGGCCCGGCGCGGACCGCGCGCCGGCGCGGTCGCCGCCGGCGCCGGCTTGGCCTTCGCCGCAGCAGACTTCTCGGGCTTGGCGGGCTTGGCGGGCCTTGGGTGCCTTCTGCGCCTTCGTGGGCTCGGCGGTCTTGTCGGTCTTGTCGGTCGTGCCGGTGGCGCCCGCGCCGTCCTTGGCGGAGCCGTCGTCACCCGAGGAGGAGCTCAGCTTGGCCTGGATCCGGTCGGCGAGCGAGGGCCTGATCGCGGTGTCGTCGGCACTGTCATGGGCACTGTCATGGGCACTGTCGTGGACCCCGTCAGGCGACCCGCCGTGGCCATCGGCGTCGCGGGCGGAGCCCGACCCCGGGGTCGTTCGTGCCGTCCGCGCCGCCTCTGCAGAACGATCGCTCATCAGCTCTCACTGTCCCCTTGGTCGGACTCGTCGGTGGCCTCCGGCTCGTTCGAGCCGGTGACGGCCCCTTCGATTGTGACATCCGGGGCCACGTCGGACGAAACCTCTGCCCCGTCGGCGCTCGGGCCACGGCGTTCTCGGGGTCCTCGGGACCGTCGGCCTGCTCGAGCTCCTCGATCTCCTTGGCCTCGACCGAGCGGGCCACGACGGCCACCGCGTCGCCGGCCTTGGGGCTGACGAACTTCACGCCCATCGTCGAGCGCCCGGTGGCGCGGAAGTTCTCGTTGATCGGGCTGCGCACGACCTGGCCGGCCTGGGTGATCGAGAGCACCTCGTCGCCGTCCTCGACGATGAAGCCGCCGACCAGACCACCGCGGTCCTCGTTGGCGAGCGCCATGGCGCGGACGCCGAGCCCGCCGCGGTTGGTGAGGCGGTACTCGCTGATCCGGCTGCGCTTGGCGAAGCCGCCGTCGGTGATCGTGAAGACGTACTGCTCCTTGACCTCCGACTCCTCGACCGACTCGCCCGCCGCCTCGACGGCCTCCTCGGCCGCGACCTGCTCGGCCCGGATCACCGAGAGCGACAGCACGGCGTCGTCGGGGGTGCGGAACTTCATGCCCGCGACGCCGGAGGTGGCCCGGCCCATCGGGCGCAGCTGGCCGTCGTCGGCGCGGAACCGGATCGCCGAGCCCTTGCGGGAGATCAGCAGGATGTCGTCGTCGGCGTTGACCAGCTCGGCGCCGATCAGCTCGTCGTCGTCCTCGCGGAAGTTGATCGCGATCACGCCGGCCTGGCGCGGGGAGTTGTAGTCGCCGAGGCGGGTCTTCTTGACCAGCCCGTGCCGGGTGGCGAGCACCAGGTAGGGCGCCTGCTCGTAGTCGCGGATCGCCAGCACCTGCGCGATCGACTCGTCGGGCTGGAACGACAGCAGGCCGGCGACGTGGCCGCCCTTGGCGTCGCGCAGCGCCTCCGGCAGGTTGTAGGCCTTGGTGCGGTAGACCCGGCCCGGCGGTGGTGAAGAACAGCAGCCAGTGGTGGTTGGTGGTGGCGATGAAGTGCTCGACGACGTCGTCGCCGCGCAGGGTCGCGCCCCGCACGCCCTTGCCGCCGCGCTTCTGCGAGCGGTACTGGTCGGCGCGGGTGCGCTTGGCGTAGCCGCCGCGGGTGATGGAGACGACGAGGTCCTCGTCGGGGATCAGGTCCTCCATCGACAGGTCGCCGTCGGCCGCGATGATCTGGGTACGACGCTCGTCGCCGTGCTTGTCGACGATCTCGGTGAGCTCCTCGGAGACGATCCGGCGCTGCCGGGCCTCGTTGGCGAGGATGTCCTGGAGGTCGGCGATGGTGAGCTCGAGCTCGGCCAGCCGGTCCATGATCTTCTGCCGCTCGAGGGCCGCCAGGCGGCGCAGCTGCATCTCGAGGATCGCGTTGGCCTGGAGCTCGTCGATCTCGAGCAGCGCCATCAGGCCGGTGCGGGCCTCGTCGACGTCGGGCGAGCGCCGGATCAGCGCGATCACCTCGTCGAGGGCGTCGAGGGCCTTGGCGTAGCCGCGGAAGATGTGCGCCTGGCGCTCGGCCTCGGCGAGGCGGTAGCGGGTGCGGCGCTGGATGACGTCGATCTGGTGGGTGATCCAGTTGGAGACGAACTGGTCGACGGTGAGGGTGCGCGGCACGCCGTCGACCAGGGCCAGCATGTTGGCGCTGAAGTTGGTCTGCAGCTCGGTGTGCTTGAGCAGGTTGTTGAGCACGACCCGCGCGACGGCGTCGCGCTTGAGGACGACGACCAGCCGCTGGCCGGTGCGGCCCGAGGAGTCGTCGCGCACGTCGGAGATGCCCTGCACCTTGCCGGAGTCGGCGAGCTCGGCGATCTTCAGCGCGAGGTTGTCGGGGTTGACCATGTAGGGCAGCTCGGTGATCGACAGGCAGGTGCGCCCGCGGGCGTCCTCGTCGATCTCGATCACGGCGCGCTGGGTGACCGACCCGCGACCGGTGCGGTAGGCCTGCTCGATGCCCTCGCGGCCGACGATCAGCGCGCCGTTGGGGAAGTCGGGGCCCTTGATCCGCTCGATCAGCGCGTCCTGCAGCTCCTCGCGGGTGGCGTCGGGGTGCTCGAGGGCCCACTGGGCGCCCTCGGCGACCTCGCGCAGGTTGTGCGGCGGGATGTTGGTGGCCATGCCGACCGCGATGCCGGCCGAGCCGTTGACCAGCAGGTTGGGGTAGCGCGCCGGCAGGACCGTGGGCTCCTGCCCGCGGCCGTCGTAGTTGGGCTGGAACTCGACGGTCTCCTGCTCGATGTCGCGGACCATCTCCAGCGCCAGCGGGGCCATCCGGCACTCGGTGTACCGCATCGCGGCGGCGGAGTCGTTGCCCGGCGAGCCGAAGTTGCCCTGGCCGTTGACGAGCGGCGCGCGCATCACCCACGGCTGCGCGAGCCGCACCAGGGTGTCGTAGATCGCGGTGTCGCCGTGCGGGTGGTACTGACCCATCACGTCGCCGACGACGCGCGAGCACTTCGAGAAGCCGCGGTCGGGCCGGTAGCCGCCGTCGTACATCGCGTAGAGCACCCGGCGGTGCACCGGCTTGAGCCCGTCGCGGACGTCGGGCAGCGCGCGGCCGACGATCACGGCCATCGCGTAGTCGATGTAGGCGCGCTGCATGGAGGTCTGCAGCTCGACGGGCTCGATCCGGCCGCCGGGTGCCGCGGTCGGGGGGAGCCCGCCGCCGGTGGGTGTCTCAGTCACGTGGGTCTCGGTCTCTCTGGTCGCTTCTCAGAAGATCTAGGCGAATCTAGGAGGAGTGCTAGACACCTAGATATCGAGGAATCGGACGTCCTTGGCGTTGCGCTGGATGAACGAACGGCGCTGCTCGACGTCCTCGCCCATCAGGATCGAGAAGATCTCGTCGGCGTGCGCGGCGTCGTCGAGGGTGACCTGCAGCATCAGCCGCTGCTCGGGGTTCATCGTGGTCTCCCACAGCTCGTCGGCGTTCATCTCGCCCAGGCCCTTGTAGCGCTGGACCGGGTTCTCCTTGGGCAGCTTCTTGCCCTGGGCCAGGCCGTCGCGCTGGAGCAGCTCGCGCTCGGCGTCGGAGTAGACGAACTCGTGCTCGTGCGGCTTGTTCCAGCGCAGCCGGTAGAGCGGCGGCTGGGCCATGTAGACGTAGCCGTGCTCGATCAGCGGCCGCATGAAGCGGAACAGCAGCGTGAGCAGGAGGGTGTTGATGTGGTGGCCGTCGACGTCGGCGTCGGCCATCAGCACGACCTTGTGGTAGCGCAGCTTGTCGCCGTCGTACTCCTCCTGGATGCCGGTGCCGAGCGCGGAGATGATCGCCTGCACCTCGGCGTTGGCCAGCACCTTGTCGATGCGGGCCTTCTCGACGTTGAGGATCTTGCCGCGGATCGGGAGGATCGCCTGGACCCGCGGGTCGCGGCCCTGCCGGGCCGAGCCGCCGGCCGAGTCGCCCTCGACGATGAAGACCTCGCACTCGGCGGGGTTGGTCGACTGGCAGTCGGACAGCTTGCCGGGCAGGCCGCCGCCGCCGAGCAGGCCCTTGCGCGAGCGCGCCAGGTCGCGGGCCTTGCGGGCCGCGATCCGGGCGGACGCCGCCGCCTGCGACTTGCGCACGATGTCGCGGCCCTCGGCGGGGTTCTCCTCGAACCAGGCACCCGAGCCGGTCGTTGACGATCCGCTGGGTGAAGCCCTTGGCCTCGGTGTTGCCGAGCTTGGTCTTGGTCTGGCCCTCGAACTGCGGCTCGGCGAGCTTGATCGAGATGATCGCGGTGAGGCCCTCGCGGATGTCGTCGCCGCTGACCCGGTCCTCGCGCTTCTTGATCAGGCCCCACTCCTCGCCCCAGTGGTTGACCAGGGAGGTCAGCGCCGCCCGGAAGCCCTCCTCGTGGGTGCCGCCCTCGTGGGTGTTGATGGTGTTGGCGAAGGTGTGCACCGACTCGGTGAACGTGGTGTTCCACTGCATGGCCAGCTCGAGGCTCATGTGGTTGTCGTCGGTGATCAGCTCGGCGTCGAAGTTGATGACCGTCGGGTTGGCCTTGTCCTTGCGCCGGTTGAGGTACTCGACGTAGTCGACCAGGCCGCGGTCGTACTTGAAGACCTGCTCCGAGCCGCCGCCCTCGCCCTTGCGGATCGCGTCGGCGCCCGAGGCGTCGACCTCGTTGTCGATCGTGCCGTCGTGGACGGCGTCGACCATCTCCTCGGCGGCGGGGCGCTCGTCGCGCAGGACGATCTCGAGGCCCTTGTTGAGGAAGGCCATCTCGCGGATCCGGGAGGTGATCGTCTCCAGCGAGTAGTGGGTGGTCTCGAAGACCTCCTCGGAGGCGTAGTAGGTGATCGTGGTGCCGGTGCGCTCGCCGGGCTCCATCGCCCGCACCTTCTCCAGCGGGCCGTCGGGCACGCCCACGGAGAAGGTCTGGCGCCACTCGTGGCCGCGGTTGCGGACCTCGACGATCACCCGGCTCGACAGCGCGTTGACCACGGAGATGCCGACGCCGTGCAGACCACCGGAGACCTTGTAGCCGCCGCCGCCGAACTTGCCGCCGGCGTGCAGCAGCGTGAGCGCCATCGTCAGCGCCGGGAGCTCCTGGCCCGGTGCGGTGTCGGTGGGGATGCCGCGGCCGTTGTCCTCGACGCGGATGCCGCCGTCGGCGAGCAGGGTGAGCACCACGCGGTCGCAGTAGCCGGCCAGCGACTCGTCGACCGCGTTGTCGACGACCTCCCAGATCAGGTGGTGCAGGCCGCGCTCGCCGGTGGAGCCGATGTACATGCCCGGGCGCTTGCGCACCGCCTCGAGGCCCTCGAGCACCTGGATCGCGGAGGCGTCGTAGCCGCCGTTGGTGTCCTGGACCAGGCTGTCGGAGGGGTTCGTCGGCGACACCGTGCCACCCACGGTTCCGTCCTCGGCAGGGCCCACAGCAGGGCTCGCAGCAGGGTCGACGGCCGGGTCGTTGGCGGGCTCGGTGGTGGGCTCGTCGGACACTCAGGACCTCTTCGTTGGTGTGCGGACGATGCGTCCGGCTCCAGACATGCAGAAGGTCGCGGCACCGGCTGGCCTGTGGGGCGAGCCGAGGTCGGCGACCGACGTCCATGATAGCGGTCTACGGGCCTCAGACCACGCCCTGTGCACAGGTTCGGGGGGGATCGGCCCCCGATCTCGGTCCTCAGCGGCTCGCCAGCGTGTCTGGGAGCGCCGCGCAGGGGCCGGTCCAGGGGCGGGTACGTCGGAGAAGCCGCTGGATCGGCACAGAGGCGGGCCGGCCTCGCCGCCCGCCGGCTCAGCCGTAGGTGTCGCGCGGCCCGCGGCCGTCGCGGGTGCTGCGGCGGCCCTTCTTCCAGCTCGGGAGGTGGGGTCCGAGCACCTCGATCACGAGCACGGTGCCCTGCCCGAGGTCCTCGTTGAGGCGCTTGACCAGGCTGGGTGAGAGCAGTCGCAGCTGCGTGGCCCAGGCGGTGGAGTCGGTGCGCACGACCAGCCGCCCGTCGGCGAAGCTCTCCGGGGTGGTGTGGGCGCCGATCTCGGCACCCACCAGCTCGGGCCACCGGGCGAAGACACCGCGGACCCGCAGGTCGAGCGCCCAGCCGCGGTCCCCCACCAGCTTGGCCAGGGTCGAGTCGAGCAGCTGCGGGTCGCGGTCGTCGGGGTGGGCGCCGCTGACCCGGGTGCGGGCGCCGCCGGACCGGTCCTTGCTGCGCCAGCGGGCCCGCTGCCGCGGGGTGGAGCCGGCCGTGGCCCGGGTCAGCTCGCGGGCCAGGTCCAGGCCGTCGTCCTGGTGCGGCTCGGCGGGCTCGGCGCGTGCTCGGCCTGCTCGGCAGGCTCGGTGGGCTCGGTGGGCTGGTCCTCCTCAGGCACGGGTCACCTCGCCTTTCGCCACGGTGTAGCGGACCCCCGCCAGCGCGTCCGGTACGTCGGCCTCGACCGCCGCCGTCACCAGCACCTGCTCGGCCCCGGCCACCAGGTCGGCCAGCTGCCGGCGTCGGTCGAGGTCGAGCTCGGCGAAGACGTCGTCGAGGATCAGGATCGGGTCGTCGCCGTCGTCGCGCAAGAGGTCGAAGGAGGCCAGCCGCAGCGCGAGCGCCGACGACCAGGACTCGCCGTGCGAGGCGTACCCCTTCACCGGGAGGTCGCCCAGGCTCACCAGCAGGTCGTCGCGGTGCGGGCCGACCAGCGACACCCCGCGGTCGAGCTCGTCGGCGCGCCGTCGCGCGAGCTCGGCGGTGAGGCTCTCGCGCAGCCGGTCGAGGTCGCGGGCCTCGCGGTCGAGGTCGTCGGGCAGGGCCACGGCGGTGGTGTAGACGATCCGGGCGTCGTCGCGGGTGGCGCCCCGGGCCACGGTCTCGTAGGCCCGGCCGACGTACGGCGCGAGGGCCTCGACCAGCGCGAGCCGCTCGCCGAGCAGCTCGGCCCCCACCCGGGAGAGGTGGTCGTCCCAGATCTCGAGCGTGGCCTCCGCCGCGGCCCGGTGCCCGGTGCGGGCGGTCTTGAGCAGGCTGTTGCGCTGCTTGAGGATCCGGTCGTAGTCGGCGCGGACCCCCGCCAGCCGCGGGGTGCGCAGCACCAGCAGGTCGTCGAGGAAGCGCCGCCGCTCGGACGGGTCGCCCTTGACCAGGCTGAGGTCCTCGGGTGAGAACACGACCGTGCGGACCAGCCCCACCAGGTCGCGCACGCGGGGCAGCGGCGACTTGTTGATCCTTCCCCGGTTGGCCCGTCCGGGGTTCAGCTCCACCTCGAGCACGGCGGTGCGTCCGTCCTTGACCACCGCGGCCCGGACGACGGCCTGGTCGGCGCCGGCCCGCACCAGCGGCGCGTCGGTGGCGACCCGGTGCGAGGACAGCCGGGAGAGGTAGTCGATCGCCTCGACCAGGTTGGTCTTGCCCTGGCCGTTGCTGCCGACGAAGGCGGTGACCCCGGACTCCAGCGCGACCTCGACGTCGGTGTAGGACCGGAAGTCGTGGAGCGTGAGGTGGGAGACGTACACCTGCTCGTCGATCTCCGTCCCTGGGCTCGGTCGGTCGGTTCGCCCCCGGCGGGCCCGGCGCAGTTTACGCTCGGGCCATGAGCCAACCGCCGTACGACTCCTCCTCGTCCTCCGAGCCGGGCCAGGAGCCGCCTCCTCCCCCCACCCCCTCCGAGGGTTACGGGGTGCCCTACGGCCAGCCGAGCGGCCAGCCGAGCAGCCAGCCGGGCGGCTACGGGCAGCCGGGCCAGGAGAACGCCTACGGCCAGCCGGGCGGTTACGGGCAGCCCGCGTACGCCGGCGGCTACGCCCCGCCGACCGGGCCGTTCTACGTCTCGCACATGGGCCAGGAGTACGGCCCGCTCGACGTCAACCAGCTCGCCGGGATGGTGCAGGCCGGCCAGCTCAAGCCCGAGGGCATGCTCCGCTCGGGGGCGGGCCAGACCTGGTTCGCCGCCCGTGAGGTGCCGGGCCTGTTCTCCGAGAAGGAGTGGCTCACCACGGTGCTGCTGTCGTTCTTCCTCGGCAGCCTCGGCGTCGACCGGTTCTTCCTCGGCTACACCGGTCTCGGCATCGCCAAGCTGCTCACCTGCGGTGGCCTCGGCATCTGGTCTCTCGTCGACTTCATCCTGATCCTGCTCCGGAAGGTGCCGGACGCCGATGGACGTCCGCTCCGCTGACCCCGTCCTGACCCGACCCCGACGCGGGCCGGCCGCCGCCGAGTGGGTGGCGGCCACCGGCGTCGGGGCGCTCGGCGTGGCCGCGCTGCTCTCGCCGGACGCCATCGAGGACGGTCCGGTGATCTGCCCGTTCCGCCTGCTGACCGGCCTGCCGTGCCCGGGATGCGGCCTGACCCGGTCGTGGGTCCACCTGGTCCACGGCGGGTGGCAGGAGTCGCTGCTCGCTCACCCGTTCGGGGCGGTGGCCGTCGTGCTGCTCGTGGCCCTCGTCGTCGCCGTCGTCGCCGCCCGGGTGCGCGGCCGTCAGGCGCCGGACCTGACGGCGCTGGTGCGCCGGCCGTGGCTGCGCGTGGTGCTCGGCGCGTGGCTGGCCTTTGCGACGGTCCGACTGGTCGTGGTGCTCGCGGGGGGCTGAGCCCGCGGCGCGGGTTCAGCCCTGGTTGGCGTCGCCGCCCGGCGGCGGTGGGGTGTGGACGGCGTGGCCACCGAACTGGTTGCGCATCGCGGCGACCGCCTTCATCGCCGGGCTGTCGTCCTGACGCGACGTGAACCGCGCGAACAGCGACGCGGCGATCACGTGCATCGGTACGGCGTGCTCGATCGCGGCCTCGACGGTCCAGCGTCCTTCGCCGGAGTCGTCGGCGTACCCGCGCAGCTGGTCGAGGTGGGTGTCCTCGCGCAGCGCGGCGACCAGGAGGTCGAGCAGCCAGGACCTGATCACGGTGCCCTCGCGCCACGAGTCGAAGACGTCGGTGACGTTCTCGATCAGGTCGACCTGCTCGAGCAGCTCCCAGCCCTCGGCGTAGGACTGCATCATCGCGTACTCGATGCCGTTGTGGACCATCTTGGCGAAGTGGCCGGCGCCGGGCTTGCGGCCGGCGTGGACGAAGCCCGACTCGTCGCCCGGGCGGAGGGCGTCGAAGGCCGGTCGGGCCTTCGCGACGTCGTCGTCGGAGCCTCCGCACATCAGGGCATAGCCGTTCTCGAGGCCCCACACGCCACCCGAGACGCCGCAGTCGACGAAGCCCACGCCACCGGCGGCGAGGCGCTCGGCGTTGACGGCGTCGTCGGTGTACTTCGAGTTGCCGCCGTCGACGACCACGTCGCCCTCGCCGAGAAGGTCGGCGAGCGCGAGCACGGTCTCGCGGGTGGGATCGCCCGCGGGCACCATCACCCAGACCACCCGGGGTGCGTCGTCGGGCAGCGCCGCGACCATCGCCTCGAGGCTGTCGACGTCCGAGACCTCGAGATTGCGGTCGTAGCCGACGACGGTGAGGCCGGCGTCGCGCATCCGGGTGCGCATGTTGCCACCCATCTTGCCGAGTCCGACGAGTCCGAGGTGCATGCGATCCCTTCCGTTGCTGGCGGTTGGTGGGTCAGGAGAGCAGGCGGCGGGGCATCAGGAGGTAGCGGAAACCAGGGTCGTCGGCGCCGTCCTCGACCGACCCGCTGAGCACCACCGGCTTGGAGGCCTGGGTGAAGGCGAGCTCGACGACGGGCTGGTCGATGGCGCCCAGGCCGTCGAGCAGGAACTGCGGGTTGAAGCCGGTCGTGATGTCCTCGCCGACGACGATCGCCTCGACCGACTCCGAGGCCTGAGCCTCGTCGCCGGAGCCGGCGTCGAGGGTGAGCACCCCGTCGCTGAAGGCCAGCTGGACGGCGGTGTTGCGCTCCGCCACGAGGGCGACGCGCTTGACCGACTCGATCAGGGCCGCCTTGTCCACCTTGGCGGTGGTGAGCTTCTCGGCGGGGAACAGGCTGCGCACCTTGGGGAACTCCCCGTCGAGCAGACGGGTCGTGGTGCGGCGTACGCCGCCGGGGCCGCTGCCCTCGAAGCCGATCAGCCCTTCGCCGCTGCCGCCGGTGGACAGCGCGATCGTGACCTCGCTGCCCGCGGTGAGGGCCTTGGCGGTGTCGCCGAGCACCTTCGCCGGGACCAGCGCGGCCAGCGTGTCGTCGGGGGTGCGCGGCGCCCACGTCAGCTCGCGCTGGGACAGCCGGAAGCGGTCGGTCGCGAGCAGCGAGATCGTGGAGCCCTCGATCTCGAGCCGGACGCCGGTGAGCACCGGCAGCATGTCGTCCCGGCCGGCCGCGGTGACGGCCTGGGCGACGGCGTGGGCGAAGAGCTCGCTCGGGACGGTGCCGGTGGCCTCGGGCATCTCGGGGATCGTCGGGTAGTCCTCGACCGGGAGCGTCTGCAGCGAGAACCGCGCGGAGCCGCAGGTCAACGACACCCGGGCCCCGTCGAGCACCATCTCGACCGGCTTGGCGGGCAGGCTGCGGCAGATGTCGGCGAGCAGGCGGCCGCTGACCAGCACCCGGCCCTCGTCGCTGACCTCGGCGGTGAGCGTGGCACGGGCCGACGTCTCGTAGTCGAACGTCGACAGCACGAGGCCGGCGTCGCCGGCGTCGATCAGGAGTCCGGCCAGCACCGGGGCGCTGGGACGGACCGGGAGGCTGCGGGCAGCCCAGGCGACGGCATCGGCGAGCACGTCACGATCGACACGAAACTTCACGGTGGAGGTCCTTCGACGAGTTCTGGGATCACGCATCCTGCCACGCGAGGTGCTGTGTCCACAGGTGGGTGCGCGGAGTGGAGTTGGCGGTTCATCGACTCAGGTGGAGGTGAGTCGTAGTCATAGCGTCGGTGGAAACTGTGGAGAACCCGGTCCGGCGCAGGTCAGATCGGCGATTCGTGTGCACAGGGGCTGTGGAGAGAGCCGGGACGAGCGGGACGTCGATGTGGACGTGGCCCGGGCGGACCGGCCGTGGTGCACAGGCTGCACAGATCCTCCCCGTGTAGTTCGCACCCTTGCGGCCGGCTGGTCCACAGGCGAACGCCCCGAGGACCGGTCAGGACCGGTCAGGACCGTTCAGCCCTGACGGGCCTGGAGCTTCACCCGGTTGGTGAGCTCGCTGACCTGGTTGAAGACCGCACGCCGTTCGGTCATCAGCTGGTTGATCTTGCGATCGGCGTACATCACCGTCGTGTGGTCGCGGTTGCCGAACTGGGCGCCGATCTTGGGCAGCGACAGCGGGGTGAGCTCGCGGCACAGGTACATCGCGATCTGCCGGGCCATCACCAGGTGCCGGCCGCGGCTGGGTCCGGTGAGCTCGTCGATGTTCAGCCCGAAGTAGGCGGCCGTCTGGGCGATGATCAGCGGCGCGGTGATCTCGGGCTCGCCACCCTCGGGGATCAGGTCCTTGAGGACGATCTCGGCCAGGGTCATGTCGACCTCCTGGCGGTTGAGGTTGGCGAACGCGGTGACCCGGATCAGGGCGCCCTCGAGCTCGCGGATGTTGGTCTGGATCTTCGAGGCGATGAACTCCAGCACGTCCGGCGGCGCCGTGAGCCGGTCCATCGCGGCCTTCTTGCGCAGGATCGCGATCCGGGTCTCGAGGTCGGGAGGCTGGACGTCGGTGATCAGGCCCCACTCGAACCGGTTGCGAAGCCGGTCCTCGAGCGCCTCGAGGCGCTTGGGCGGCCGGTCGGAGGTGAGCACGATCTGCTTGTTGGCGTTGTGGAGCGTGTTGAAGGTGTGGAAGAACTCCTCCTGCGTCTGGGTCTTCCCCTCCAGGAACTGGATGTCGTCGATCAGCAGCACGTCCACGTCGCGGTAGCGGCGCTTGAACCGGTCCTGGCGGTCGTCGCGGATCGCGTTGATGAACTCGTTGGTGAACTCCTCGCTCGAGACGTAGCGCACCTTCGCCCCGGTGTAGAGGCTGCGCACGTAGTGACCGATCGCGTGCAGGAGGTGGGTCTTGCCGAGACCGGAGTCGCCGTAGACGAGCAGCGGGTTGTAGGCCTTGCCCGGCGCCTCGGCGACGGCGACCGCGGCTGCGTGCGGGAAGCGGTTGGAGGAGCCGATGACGAAGGTCTCGAACGTGTACTTCGGGTTGAGCCGGGTCTCGAGCGCCGAGGGCTTGGGCTGCTCGGCGGCCGCACCGGGGTCGCCGTCGTGACCGGGCGACGCTGCCGCGGGCGTGATTGTCGACATGTCGATTGGTTGACGAATCGATTCGGCGCCCGGACTGCCGAGGGCCGTGTCGCCCGCGTGGCTGTCGAGCGCGGGATTGACGGTGACCGCGATCCGGATCTCCTGGGCGAAGCGCTCGGAGAGGGCGTCCTCGAGCTGGGGACGCAGCCGGCCCTCGAGCTGGGAGCGGGTGAAGTCGTTGGGCACGGCGACGATGGCCATGTTCTCGTGGAGCGTCACCGGCTCGCTGTCGCGCAGCCAGGCGCGCTGGTGCGGTTGCAGATCGTCGACGACGCTCTGCCACGCCACGGCGAGAGGGTCGTTCCCGTTGCTCGGGGTCTGGTCCACCGGTGCTCCATCTCGGTCTTGGGCGGGTGGGTCCCGCGGGACCCGGGTCTGCGTCCACAGGTTTGTCCACAACTTGTGAGCCGGGGTCTGGACCTGTGGACAAGATGTGGCCGAGACACGTCCGGAACCTCGCGAATGCAGAGTTCTTGCAGGTCAGAGCGACGACAGCCAGCACTGTGGCGGGCGTCACACGACCGGTCTTCGCGGGAGATCCCGGGGAAGTAGGGGAACCTCGGTGGCCTGAACCTAACCCGCTGCCACGGCCTCGGGCAACCAGTCATCCACAGGTCGTGAGACGCTCGTGGACGGGCGTCCCGCGTCCTCGCGCGCGGGTTTGACCCTGCCGAACGCCACCGCGTACCGTTGGCCGGTCACCTGGGTGGCTCGACCGGTGCCGCATGTCCATGCAGATCCCGCGTGGGTGGGCGGTGCCAGCCGATCCCAGAGCTGTCACCCGACCTACCCAGGATCTCGAGCAACCGAAGGAAATCCGTCGTGAGCAAGCGCACCTACCAGCCCAACAACCGTCGCCGCCACAAGGTGCACGGCTTCCGCCTGCGCATGCGCACCCGCGCCGGCCGCGCGGTCCTGGCCAACCGTCGCCGCAAGGGCCGCAAGACCCTGGCTGTCTGAGCCGGGCCGCGGTTCGACCCGTCGTCACCCACCGGCCCACCCTCGTGCTCCCCGCCGCGCACCGGCTCCGTGAGTCCGGTGCCTTCCGCGCCGCCTCGCGGCGCGGGTCCCGCAGCGCTGCCCGCACCCTCGTGGTGCACCTGCAGCGCGACGCCGGCGCGCCCGAGGACGGCGACGGCGGACTGCGCGTCGGGTTCGTGGTGAGCAAGGCCGTGGGCAACGCGGTCGTGCGCAACCGCGTCCGGCGCCGGCTGCGGCACCTCGTCCGCGACCGGCTCGGCGGGCTGCCCCACGACGGGGTGCTCGTGGTGCGGTCGTTGCCTGCGGCTGCGACCGCCTCCTCGGCCCAGCTGGCCGGCGACCTCGATCGCTGCCTGCAGCGGGTCACCGCATGAAGTACCTGCTGATCGGCTTCCTCAAGGCCTATCGGACCCTGGTCAGCCCCCTCTACGGCGAGGTCTGCCGCTACTACCCGTCCTGCTCGGCCTACGCCCTCGACGCCGTGCGCGAGCACGGCAGCGTGCGTGGCAGCTGGCTGGCGGTGCGCCGCCTGGCGCGTTGCCACCCGTGGGCCGCGGGTGGGGTCGACCACGTTCCTCCCCGGCGCCCCGCCCGGCGCCCTGCCGAGAGCACTGCCGAGAGCACTGCCCGGCCCCAACGTCACCACCACCAAGGAGCCTGATCCGTGGGAATCTTCGGCGACATCGGCAGCTTCATCATGACGCCGCTCTACTACATCATCTCGGCGATCATGCTGGGCTGGCACGAGGTCTTCAGCCTCGTGCTCGATCCCGAGGGCGGCCTGAGCTGGGCCCTGTCGATCGTCGGGCTGACGCTGGTGATCCGGGTGGCGCTGATCCCGCTGTTCGTCAAGCAGATCAAGTCCAGCCGCAACATGCAGCTGATCCAGCCCAAGGTGAAGGAGCTGCAGAAGAAGTACGGCCACGACCGGCAGAAGCTGGCCGAGGAGACGATGAAGCTCTACAAGGACGCGGGCACCAACCCGTTCGCGTCCTGCCTGCCGATCCTGCTTCAGATGCCGATCTTCTTCGCGCTCTTCCGGCTGGTGGACCAGGCCGCGAAGAAGGGCACCGGTCGCGGGTTCCTCACCGACGAGCGCGCCCAGGACTTCGGCACCTCCAAGCTCTTCGGCCAGATCCCGATCTCCGACACCTTCGCCGGCTCCGGGCCGTGGACCGACAGCCCGCAGTACGGCGTGATGGCGGTGGCCCTCGTGCTGGTGCTCTCCATGACCGCCACGACGTTCCTCACGCAGCGCCAGCTGATGAGCAAGAACATGCCGGCCGACGCGTTGACCGGCCCCTACGCCCAGCAGCAGAAGCTGCTCCTCTACGTGCTGCCCGTGGCCTTCGGCCTCGGCGGGGTCGCCTTCCCGATCGCGGTGCTCCTCTACTGGACCACCTCGAACCTGTGGACGATGGGCCAGCAGTTCTACGTGATCCGCAACAACCCGGCCCCCGGCACCCCGGCCTTCACCGCCAAGCAGGACCGCGAGCGGGCCAAGGCCGCGAAGCGCGGTGACACGGTGGCGATCGAGGAGATCGAGACGGCGAAGGCCGAGGAGACCGAGCGCCGACCGGCTCAGCGCCAACAGCCGAAGAAGCAGACCCGCGCCCAGCGCCGACAGCCGGGCAAGCCCGGCGGCGGCTCGGCACCGAACAAGAAGCAAGGAGACAAGAAGTGAGCTTCGAGAGCACCGACGTCGACGACGTCGAGGCCGCGTCGAGCGAGCAGGCCCCGGTGGCGTCCGAGGTGGGGTCCGAGGGGACCGACCGCGAGACGTCCCAGGACGACCTGGCCGAGTCGACCCAGAGCGACTCGAGTCAGGCGAGCCGAGGGCGAGCCGAGCCAGGGCGAGCCGAGCCAGGGCGAGCCGGACCCGAGTGATCTGGACGAGGTGGGTCTGGAGGGGTTGGACACCGAGCAGGAGTCCGGGCCGACGACACCGGCGACGAGGACGGGAACGGCGAGACCGACCGGCTGACCGAGCTGGAGGCCGAGGGTGACATCGCGGCCGACTACCTCGAGGAGCTGCTCGACATCGCCGACCTCGACGGCGATCTCGACATGGACGTCGAAGGTGACCGGGCGGCGGTGTCGATCGTCGGTGCCGACCTGCAGCAGCTGGTGGGCAGGGACGGTGAGGTTCTCGACGCGCTCCAGGAGCTCACCCGGCTCGCGGTCTACCGTGAGACCGGTGTCCGCTCCCGACTGATGCTGGACATCTCGGGCTTCCGCGCCGACAAGCGTGCCCAGCTGGTGGAGCTGGCGGCACGGACGGTCGCCACCGTGCGTGAGACCGGTGAGCCGGTCTCGCTCTCCCCCATGTCGCCGTTCGAGCGCAAGGTCGTGCACGACGCCATCGCCGAGGCCGGCCTGACCTCGGAGTCCGAGGGTGTCGAGCCGCGTCGGTACGTGGTGGTGCTCCCGGTCTGATGGCCGACCATGTTTCACGTGAAACGCCCCCCACGCCGGACGAGGCGCGGGGGGCGTTTCCGCCTGAGCGGCTCGAGCTGGCCGAGCGGTATGCCGGCTGGCTGGCCGACGCCGGGGTCGTGCGTGGGCTGATCGGCCCGCGGGAGGCTCCCCGGCTCTGGAGCAGGCACCTCGTCAACTGCGCTGGGTTGGCCGACGTCCTCCCACAGGGAGCCCGGGTCTGCGACCTGGGATCGGGAGCGGGGCTCCCGGGGCTGGTGCTCGCGATCTGCCGACCCGATGTCGAGGTGACGCTGGTCGAGCCGCTGCTGCGCCGCACCACGTTCCTGGAGGAAGTCGTCGAGGACCTCGGACTCGATCGGGTGTCCGTGCACCGGGGCCGCGCGGAGAGCCTGCACGGTGTCGCGTCGTTCGACGTGGTGACGTCGCGGGCGCTCGCGCCCCTGGACCGGCTGCTCGACTGGTCGATGCCCCTGGTCTCGCCGCACGGTGAGGTGTTGGCCATGAAGGGCGATCGTGCCGCTGACGAGGTCGCGGAGGCCGACGCATCTGTGCGACGGTGGCGCCTGGCACCGCCCACGGTCCTCCAGGTCGGACAGGGTCTCTCCACAGCAACGGTCGTGCGGGTTACCTGGGCTGACCCCGCGGCGGTATCTTGGCCGATCACCCCCGAGCACGAGCCGGAGCGGCGCCCGCGTCAGCGATCGTCTCGGACCCACCGGCGTCGACCGTGACCACAGACTTATCCACCGGTGCCACAGCCCCGGTTGAGCGTAAGGATCCACAGATGGACCCGAGTTATCCACAGGTGCCGCCCCACGGCGGGGATCAGGTTTCACGTGAAACCGAGGCCTCATCCACGGGCGACGTTTCACGTGAAACGGGTTTCCGGACGCCGGTGGCGGTCACGACAGCCGCGGACCTGGCCGATGCCGTGACGGACTTCGACGAAGCCACACCACTGGCGCGGGCGGCTCAGCACAGCGTGCTGGCCCGGCAAGGTGCGGGCGCCCGTGCGGCTCTGCCGCGCCCGGAGGCCACGCGGGTCTTCGTGGTCGCGAACCAGAAGGGCGGGGTCGGCAAGACCACCTCCACGGTGAACGTGGCGGCCGGACTGGCACAGCTGGGGCAACGCGTGCTGGTGGTGGACCTGGATCCGCAGGGGAACGCCTCGACCGCCCTGAGCGTCGAGCACCGCCGGGGCGTGCCGTCGACCTACGACGCCCTGGTCGATGGCCAGCCATTGGCGGACCTCGCCTCGCCGTGCCCGGACATCGAGGGCCTGTTCGTGGTGCCGGCCACGATCGACCTGGCAGGCGCCGAGATCGAGCTGGTCAGCGTCGTGGCCCGGGAGGGCCGGTTGAAGAAGGCGATCCACGGCCACCCGCTGGTCGGTACGGCTGCCGAGGCCGGTGACGAGCGCTTCGACTACGTCTTCATCGACTGCCCGCCGTCGCTGGGTCTGCTCACGCTGAACGCGCTGGTGGCGGGTGCGGAGATGCTGATCCCGATCCAGGCGGAGTACTACGCGCTCGAGGGTCTGGGCCAGCTCCTCGAGACCGTCGACATGGTGCGAGCGCACCTCAACCCGGTGCTCGACGTCTCCACGATCCTGGTCACCATGTACGACGCCCGCACCCGGCTGGCCGCCGGCGTCGCCGACGAGGTTCGTGAGCACTTCGGACCCCAGGTGCTGCGCACCTCGATCCCTCGTTCGGTGCGCGTCTCGGAGGCGCCGTCCTACGGTCAGACGGTGATGACCTACGATCCGGGTTCGCCCGGCGCGCTGAGCTACCTCGAGGCAGCACGCGAGATCGCCACCAGGGGAGTCCGTACGTGAATCGTCCCGCACCGCGCCGCGGTCTCGGCCGTGGCCTGGGATCGCTGATCCCCACCGTCCCGACCGAGGTGCCGGCCGAGACCGCCCCGTCACCCGTCTCGTCCGACGACGCGGCCGGCGCCGGCTCAGCGACGGCCGCACCCACGTCTGGACGTTCCACCACCGACGGTGCCGCCACGGGTTCCGGCCATGGTCTCGACGACGCCCCCGAGCTGGCCCCGGTGGCCGGGGCGTCCTTCGCGGAGCTGCCGCCGAGCCAGATCGTGCCGAACGCGGTCCAGCCCCGCCAGGTCTTCGACGAGGACGCGCTGGCCGAGCTCGTGCACTCCATCCGTGAGGTCGGCCTGCTCCAGCCGATCGTCGTGCGCCGCCGGGGCCCGGAGACCTACGAGCTGGTCATGGGCGAGCGCCGCTGGCGGGCCGCCCAGGAGGCCGGCCTCGACGCGATCCCCGCGATCATCCGCGACACCGACGACCTCGACATGCTCCGCGACGCGTTGCTGGAGAACCTGCACCGCTCCCAGCTCAACCCGCTGGAGGAGGCGTCGGCGTACGCCCAGCTGCTCGAGGACTTCGAGTGCACCCACGACGAGCTGGCCGGGCGGATCGGCCGCTCACGTCCCCAGATCAGCAACACGCTGCGGCTGCTCAAGCTGAGTCCGGCCGTGCAGCGCCGCGTGGCTGCGGGCGTGCTCTCGGCCGGCCATGCCCGGTCGTTGCTCGCCGTCTCCGACCCCGAGGTGCAGGACCGACTGGCCCAGCGGGTGGTCGCGGAGGGGATCAGCGTGCGCGGCCTGGAGGAGATCGTCGCGGTCGGGGAGACCAGTGCCCGGCAGGCCCGCGCGGTGCGGCGTCGTCCGACGGCCCCCGGCCTCGCGGAGCTCGCGGACCGGCTGTCCGACCGGCTCGAGACCCGGGTCAAGGTCGACCTGGGCCAGCGCAAGGGCAAGGTCACCATCGAGTTCGCGACGATGGAGGACCTGCAGCGGATCGTCGACGTCGTCGACCCCCGCAACCGCTCCGACCGCCCCATCTGACGGAGCAGCGCACCACGAGGAACGAGTGGTGCGCGTGCGCGAGGTCGGTGAGCACGCCTGGAGCCGGCAGGGCAGGCGAGCGCGTCGAAACCCGGTGCGCACCTCACAGGCTCCAATCGCGAGTGGCGACCCACGACGGCGCGCAAGATCAGCAGCCCAACCCCCAGTGGCGACCCACGACGGCACGCGAGACGAGCTCAGTCACCCGAGACAAGCACCCCAGCAACAAGTCGACAAACCCACGTGTCGACAAAGCAACCTATCTACTTGTCGCCCTGCTTCTTCGCCGCCAGCTTCGCCCGTCGCCGCGCGGCGCGCTCCCGCTTCTCCTCGGCGTCGAGACGAGCCGCCTCCTCGAGCGTGGGGGCGGTACCGCCGAGCCGAGCCGGCACCCACCACGATCCCGGCGGCTGCTCGGCCTCGGGATAGGCAGCGATCGACTCGTCCAGCATCCGGCTCATCACGGCCTTGAGCTCGGCGGTCTCGGCCTCGGGGTCGGTGCCGCTGGGATGCAGCGGCTCGCCGACGCGAAGGGAGATGGTCTTGCCGCGCGAGAAGTCCTTCGGGTGGTCCTTGGTCATCATCCGTTGCGTGCCCCACAGGATCACCGGCACCAGCGGCACCCCGGCCTCGGCAGCGATCCGGACGGCGCCGGTCTTGAACTCCTTGAGCTCCATCGCCCGTGAGATCGTCGCCTCCGGGAAGATGCCCACGGCCTCGCCGGCCCGTAGGTAGTTCACGGCCGTCCGGAACGACGCCACCCCGGCGCCCCGGTCCACCTCGATGTGGTGCAGCGACCGCATCAGCGGACCCCCGAGCTTGTTGTCGAAGATCTCCCGCTTGGCCATGAACCGCACCTTGCGCCCCGACGGGTTGGCCGCCAGGCCGCCGTAGACGAAGTCGACGTACCCGATGTGGTTGACCGCGAGCATCACCCCACCCTTGCGTGGCACGTGCTCGGTGCCCGTGAGCCGGAGGTCCTGCCCGAGCACCCGGAAGGCGGTCTTGGCAGCCACGATGATCGGCGGGTAGGTCAGATCGAGCATCAGGACTCCTGGGAGAGGTGGGGCTGGTGGGGTCAGTATCAGCGTCGGGCGGCCAAGAAGTCCGCGATCCGGCCGATGGCCTCCTCGAGAACCTCGACGTCGGGCAGCGTGACCAGGCGGAAGTGGTCGGGCGTGGGCCAGTTGAAGCCGGTCCCGTGCGTGACCAGGATCTTCTTGGCCCGCAGCAGCTCGATCACGAAGCCCTCGTCGTCGTCGATGGCGTAGACCTCCGGGTCGAGCCGCGGGAAGCAGTAGAGCGCGCCACGGGGGCGCACCGAGGTGACGCCCGGGATCTCGTTGAGCAGGCGGTCGGCGAGCATGCTCTGCTCGTAGAACCGACCGCCGGGGACGATCAGCTCCTCGATCGACTGGTAGCCGCCGAGCGCGGTCTGGATGGCGTGCTGGGCGGGCACGTTGGCGCACATCCGCATGTTGGCGACGAGCGTGAGCCCCTCGAGGAAGTCGACGGCGAGGTCCTTGGGACCCGAGATCATCACCCACCCGGCCCGGTAGCCGCAGACCCGGTAGGCCTTCGACAACCCGCTGAAGGTCAGGCAGAGCACGTCGTGGCCGGCGGCGGTCGCCGCGTGGTGGTGCACGGCGTCGTCGAAGAGGATCTTCTCGTAGATCTCGTCGGCCATCACCACGAGCTCGTGGCGGCGCGCGATGTCGACCAGTCCCTCGACGACCTCCCGGGAGTAGACGGCGCCCGTGGGGTTGTTGGGGTTGATGATCACCAGCGCGTGGGTGTTCTCGGTGATCTTCGACTCGATGTCCGCCAGGTCGGGGTTCCAGCCGTCGTCCTCGTCGCAGAGGTAGTGCACCGGGGTGCCCCCCGACAGCGTGACCGCGCCGGTCCACAGGGGGTAGTCGGGTGCGGGCACGAGGATCTCGTTGCCGTCGTCGACGAAGGCCTGGAGGACCATCGAGATCAGCTCGGACACCCCGTTGCCGATGAAGACGTCCTCGACCTCGCACTCGCGCAGGCCCCGTTGCTGGTAGTACTGCGCCACGGCCGTGCGGGCGGAGTAGATGCCCTGGGAGTCGCTGTAGCCCTGCGAGGCCGGCAGGTGGTGCACGACGTCGGCCAGGATGGCCTCGGGCGCCTCGAAGCCGAACGGCGCGGGGTTGCCGATGTTGAGCTTGAGGATCCGGTGGCCCTCGGCCTCCAGGCGCTGCGCCTCGACCAGGATCGGACCGCGCACGTCGTAGCGGACATGGTGGAGCTTGCGGCTCTGCCGGATCTGGCGCATGAGGACGATCTTCCCAGGTCGCGCTCCGGCGCCCACACTGGTGCCATGGGACGCAAGATCGTCCGCCTCACCCTCGACCACCTCGCCGAGCTCGACGAGGTGGCCCCGGCCTGCCACTCGTGCGTGTTCTGGGAGCTCGATCCCGTACGCCGGGGACGGCTCGCCGACGATCCCGAGGCCCGGGTCTCGGAGAAGGACGCCTGGGCCTCCGAGGTGCTGCGCGAGTGGGGCTCCTGCGGACGGGTGGCGATGGTCGACCACCAGCCGGTCGGCTACCTCGTCTACGCACCCGCCGCCTTCGTGCCGGGCGCCGCGGGGTTCCCGACGGCACCGGTGTCCCCCGACGCGGTGCTGCTCACCACGGCGTACGTCGCCCCCGAGCACGTCGGCGGCGGGATCGGGCGGATGCTGGTCCAGGGCATGGCCCGCGACCTGATCACCCGCGGCGGCATCCGGGCGGTGGAGGCCTTCGGCGACCGCACCGGGCGGGCCCCGTGCATGGTCCCGGCCGACTTCCTGGGCTCCGTGGGCTTCAAGACCCAGCGTCCGCACCCGCTCTCACCTCGGATGCGGATGGAGCTGCGCTCGGCGCTGACCTGGCGCGACGAGGTCGAGGCGGCGCTGGAGCGGCTGGTGGGGGCCGTACGACCGAAGCCCGCCTCCGTGCCGGAGGTCCGGCAGTGGAGACGGGCGACGGGTCGACCGGGCGACGGGTCGGGCCCGCCGGGGGAGGTCAGATGAAGTCGGAGAGCTCGTTGAGCAGCGCGGCCTTCGGCTTCGCGCCGACGATGCTCTTCACGACCTCGCCACCCTGGTAGACGTTGATCGTGGGGATGCCGGTCACCCGGTAGGACGACGGGGTGACGGGGTTCTCGTCGACGTTCATCTTCAGGAACGTCATCTTGTCGCCGTGGGCACCGGCGAGCTCGTCGAGGATGGGGGAGACCTGACGGCACGGGCCGCACCACTCCGCCCAGAAGTCGACGAGGACGGGCTTCTCGGACTTCAGGACCTGGGACTCGAACTCGGCGTCGGTCACGGCTGCCATGTTGGCCACGGTGGGCTCCTTACTGGGGGGTGGACCCCGCTGTGCTGAGGTGTGCGGAAAGGCTGTCGTCATTCAAACACCCCAGGGACGGCGGGTGTTCCCGGCACAGCGGGCCGGTCGGACTGGTGGTCGTAGCGGCTCAGGCGACGCCGGTCTCGTAGAGCTTCTCGGCGACCTCGTCGACGACCTTGTCGTGCTCCGCGCCCGCCGGGCCCGCGGTGGAGGCGGCGTGGTCCAGTGCGGCGATGTAGCGCTCGGCGTCGAGCGCGGCCGCGCAACCGGTGCCGGCGGCGGTGATCGCCTGACGGTAGTGGTGGTCGACCAGGTCGCCGCAGGCGAAGACGCCGCGCAGATTGGTGTTCGTGGAGGGGTGCGCGACCAGCACGTAGCCGTCGTCGTCGAGGTCGACCTGGCCCTGCAGCAGCTCGGATCGGGGGTCGTGGCCGATCGCGATGAACAGGCCGGTGGCGTCCAGCTCGCGCTCCTCACCGGTGACGGTGTCGCGCAGGGTGATGCCCTCGAGCCGGTCCTCGCCGTTGATCGCCGCGACCTCGGAGTTCCAGACCATGTCGAGCTTGGGGTCGGCGAACGCCCGCTCCTGCATGATCTTGGACGCGCGGAGCTCGCCGCGGCGGTGGATGAGCGAGACCTTCGACCCGAACCGCGTGAGGAAGGTGGCCTCCTCGATGGCGGAGTCGCCGCCGCCGACCACGGCGATGTGCTGGTCGCGGAAGAAGAAGCCGTCGCAGGTGGCGCACCAGGACACGCCGCGCCCGGACAGCGCCTCCTCGCGGGGGAGGCCGAGCTTGCGGTAGCCCGAGCCGGTGGCCAGGATCACCGAGCGCGCGGTGAAAGTGTCGGTCGCGGTCCTCACGACCTTGACGTCGCCGGTCAGGTCGACCTCGACCACGTCGTCGGGGACCATCTCGGCCCCGAAGCGCTCGGCCTGCGCGCGCATCTCGTCCATCAGCGCGGGACCCTGGATGCCGTCGCGGAAGCCCGGGAAGTTCTCCACCTCGGTGGTGTTCATCAGCGCTCCACCCGCGGTGACCGAGCCCTCGAACATCAGGGGCTCGAGGCTGGCGCGGGCGGCGTAGACGGCGGCGGTGTAGCCGGCGGGGCCGGAGCCGACGATGATGACGTTGCGGGTCTCAGACATGGGGGCTTCTCTCAGATCGGGTACGCCGTGACAACCGATCGTAGGCGAGGTGCATTCCCCGGCCATCCCCGCGACGGGCCACGGGCTCAGCGCGGGGCGCGGGCGGGGAGCGTGGTCGAGCGCAGGATCTCACCGCTGCCGCACTGCACGAGCTCGGCGACCTGCGCCTCGCCGGCGGCACGGCGGAAGACCAGGACGGCGGGCGAGCCGCCGTAGGCGACGGCGACCCAGGTGCCGGTGCCGAGGTCGGTGGCGGCGCACTCGAAGACCCGCTTGGTGCGCAGCTCGTCGGGGAGGGCGGACGGCGCCGGGGCCGCGAACTCCTCCCGGGCGGTCATGCTGCCGAGCGCACGGCGGACGGCGGCGGCGTCCTCGGAGAACTGCTTCTCACGCACCCGGACCCGGACCACCGCGGCCAGCGGCGCGCTCGGCATCGCGAGGTCCTCGGAGGCGACCCCCGGGGCGTCGCGCTCCGCCTCCTCGGAGCTCAGCGAGTCGCCGGCGCCGGCGTCCGAGCCGTCGTCGGCGCCCTCCACCGCGCTGCGGTCGGGGGCCTCGCCCGAGTCGACGGCGGAGGACTCCGCGGACGAGGCGTCCCCGCCGCTGCCGCCTCCGACGTCGACGACCTGGCCGACTCCCACCGCGGCCACGGCGACCGCAGCCGCGGCCAGCAGCAGGCCGCCGACGCGGCGGCGGCGGCGCGCGGCGAGCTGGGTCAGGGAGCCGCCGGGGGCGCCGGGGTCGCTCGCGTCGGCCTCGAGCGGCTGGCCGGCGAGGTCGCTGAGCACGAAGTCGAGCCGGGCGGCCACCTCGGCGGGCAGCGCCTCCCGTCGGGGGTCGGGGCGGGCCTCGGCGAGCAGGCTGCGCACGCGCGCCTCCTGCTCGGGCGTCAGCTCGGGGTCCAGGTCGGACATGGTGTGGGTCTCCGGTGCGGATCAGTGGGGGCGGGGGGCTGGTGCGCCAGGTGCTGGCGAGGTCGTGCTCACGGGTCGGTGCGGTCGGTGCCGTCGGGCGGCGGGGCTCGGGGTGCGGACGGGGATGGGACGGACGAGGGGGGCGCGGGGTTCCCCGGGTCCGACGGGTCCGTCGGAGCCGTCGCCCCCGGGTCGTCGAGCAGGGAGACCAGCAGCGTCGCCAGCCGGGCCCGGCCGCGGGAGCACCTCGACTTCACGGTGCCGACCGCGCAGTCGAGGATCTCGGCCACCTCGGCGACGGGGTAGCCCTCCATGTCGACCAGCACGAGCGCCGCGCGCTGCTCCGGCGGCAGGGTGCGCAGCGCGGCCAGCACCTGGGCACGTCGCTCTGCTCGCTCGCTGTGCTCGGCGGGGTCCTCGGCGTCGGCGGAGGCGACGCTCAGCGAGCCGCGGTCGCCGTACTCCTGGAGGTCGTCGGGCAGTGCCTCCGCACGCCGCACCTTCGCGGCCCGGAGCCGGTCGAGGCAGGCGTTGACCACCACCCGGTGGAGCCAGGTCGTCACCTGCGCCTCGCCCCGGAAGGAGCCGGCGCGGCGGTAGGCGGCGATCATGCCGTCCTGCAACCCGTCGGCCGCGTCCTCGGGGTTGCCGGTGGTGCGCAACGCCACGGCCCACAGCCGGTCGCGGTGCCGTCTGAAGAGCACCGCGAACGCTGCGGGGTCACCGTCGACGTGGGCGCGCAGCAGGGTGCCGTCGTCGGCGGCGTCGAGGTCGGTCGTGCCGGTCCTCCCACTGGTGCCGCCGGTGCCGCCACCGGCCCCGTCGTCGGTCCGGTTGCTGGTGCTGCTCACCCGTCCTCCTCGACGGCGTCGACCGCGACCTCGGCGATCTCGCCCCGGAAGCCGTCTCCGGTGTCGGGGAGCGAGGTGAGCCACAGGACGACGTAGCGCCCGGGGGTGGTCTCGTCGAGCGTCAGCTCGAGGCGTTCCTCGGCGGCGGTCTCGGACGCCGTCGGCTCGAGCCCCTCCACGTCGGTGGGCGCCTCGTCGGTGACGTAGACGGCGACGTCGGTGGGGCTGCCCACCAGCGTCAGGTCGAGCGCCCCGACCTCACGCTGGGCGCCCAGGTCGACCACCAGCCCGACGCCGGTCTTGAGCCCCTGCGGACCGAGCTGCTGACGGTAGGTCGACGTCGACCACGCCGTGGTCGGATCGCCGTCGACGGCGAGCGGCACCCGGTCGGGGTTCTCGACGCCGTCCTCGCCCTGGGGGTCGAGGTCGCTGGCGGCCAGGCCGGCGACCGGCACCAGCGGCGCCGATGCCGTGGCGGAGGCGTTGGGGGACGGGGTCGTCGAGGGGTCCTCGTCGCGGGGGTCGTTGCCCAGGGGCGTCTTGCCGCGTCCGAGGTTGTAGGCGACCACGACGGCGACGAGCAGCAGCAGGCCGGCGGCGATGCCCGCCGCGAGCCGTAGCCAGTTGCGGCCGGGCACCTCCTCGTCGTCGGTGATGGCACGCAGCCCGTGCCCGGTGCCGTGACCCGTCCCGGTGCCGGTGCCGTAGTCGGAGAAACCGCCGCCACGGGCCGCGGTCCGGGTCGCCGCGCCGGCGCGCTTGCCCTGGTCGAAGGGCCAGAAGTCGTCCCCGCTGCTCGAGCGCCGCCCGGTCCCCGGCCGCGCGCGTCGCGACGGCTCGCCGTCGGCGGGCTCGGGGGCGAACAGCGGCCGCTCGGGGTGGTCCTGGAACGGCGGTGGGGGCGGCGCAGGGGTGCTGCGCTTGACCAGCCAGGACACGTCGTCGTCGCCGTCGCCGAAGATGGGCAGACCGGCCTCGGTGGGCCGCTCCTCCGGTGCTGAGGGCGCGGAGGGTGAGGCGGGTGTCCCGGGGGCGGCGGTCTCGGGCAGGGGCGTCACCCGGGTCTTGTCGTCGGCCTCACCGTGTCCCTGCGCGTGGGCGGCGGCGCCGGCGAGGTCCAGGCCACCGGTGTCGGTGTCGTCCGCGTCGTCGGTGTCGCCCGCGCCGTCCGCGCCCGCGCCGTCCGCGCCGTCCGCGGCGGAGGGGGTGCCGATGTTGATCGCCTCGCTGGCGGAGCGGACCCCCGGGTCGACCAGCGGCGGCAGCACGGTGAGCGTGGGCGCGGGGAGCAGGTCGGGAACGGCGCTGCGCCAGGCCTCGGGCATCCCGGTCGGGTCTCCCACGTAGTCCGCCAGCAGGTCGGCGATCCCACGCGCCGAGCTGAGGCCCAGGGCCTTGGGGGTGTGGTGATGGGCCCGCAGCACCTCGTCGCACAGGGCGTCGAGCTGGCCGGGGATCCCGGCCCGCACCCGGCGCGGCCGCAGCGCGTGCCCGTGGTGCACCGGCGCGGCCGGGACGTCCGAGACGGACGCGCCGGGCCACTTGCCGGTGAGCGAGCAGTAGAGGAGCCCGGCGAGGTCGGTGACGTCGGTGGCCATCCGGTCGCCGGCCAGGCCGTGCATGGCCGCGTCGACGCACAGGCCGATGATCTTGACCTCACCGTGCCGGTCGATCAGGACGTTCTCCGGCACCAGCCGGCCGTGGGCGACCCCGGCGGCGTGCGCGGTCGCGATCGCGTCGGCCACCTCGGAGACCAGCCAGGCCGCCCGCCGCGCACCGGTGGGGCCCTGGGTCGCCACCAGGATGTCGAGGGAGATCCCGGCGCCCCACTCGTTGACGACGTAGCAGAGGTCGCCGACCTGCTCGGCGTCGAGCACCCGCAGCAACCGCGGGTCGAGCACCATCGCCGACCTGCGGGCCGCGGCGAGCAGCGCCGCCGAGCGCGGGTCCTCGGCGGCGATCACGTGCAGGGCCACCCGCCGTTCGAGCACCTTGTCGTGGGCCCGCCAGAACAGGGCACCGCGGCTCTCGTCGAGGAGGTCGACGAGCCGGTAGCGTCCGGCCAGCACGTCGCCTGGTCGGATCGAGTGCGGCACGGTGCCTGTCCTCCCTGCCTGCGCGGTGGCTGCTCGTCGGTGCTTGTCGGGGTTCGTCGGGGTGTTCGTCAGTGTTCGACGTGGGTCCGGTCCATCGTAGGACCGGTCAGTGTCGTCGCAGCACCGGAATGCGCCGACCGACGGTCTCCAGCACCGAGGTCACCTCCCGCAGCCGCATCCGGCGGGCCAGCCAGACGAAGACGACGGCCGCGACGACGGCGAGCCCGAGGCCCTGGGCGGCGGCCACCGGCCACGCCGGCCGGTCGCTCAGGCCGTGCACCAGCATCCCCAGCGGGAGCACGACCGCGACCATGACGACCGTGATGATGGCCAGCACCACCAGGAAGCCGACCAGCGCGGGTGTCTCGAGCCCGCCGAGGCGGCGGCGCAGCACCTGGTAGGACACGACCGACCCGACGGCGTACGACGCGGTGTAGGCGAGCACCAGCGACGGCGCGGTGTGCTCGGCGTCGGTGAGGCCGACCAGCAGCAGCGCGGACGCGATGTTGGTGGTGGCCACGGCGCACTGGATGAAGAAGACCGTGCGGGTGAGCTCGAGCGCGTAGAACCCCCGCAGCATCATGAAGTGGACCGTGAAGAAGACCAGACCACCGCCGAAGAGGGCGAGCGTCGGCACCGCGTTCTCGTAGGTCTGCCGGGCAGCGCCGTGACCCCAGACCACGTTGGCGAGGTCGGGCGCGACGATGGGGAGCAGCGCCGCGAACGGCACCACCACGACCAGGGCGGTGCGCAGCGTCGAGCCGAGGTCGCGGGCCAGGCGCGGCAGGTCGCCGGTGGCGGCGCGTCGTGAGAGCTGGGGCAGGATCGCCGTGGTCAGCGAGACCGTGATCACCGAGTGCGGGACCATCACGATCAGGAACGCCGCGGCGTAGACGGCGTAGCCGGTGCCGTCGGTGTCGCCCCCGGTGGTGCCGCCGGAGGCGAGCCGCACCACCACCGTGTAGGCGACCTGGTTGACCACGACGAACGCGACGGTCCAGGTGCCGAGCCGCAGCGTGTGCCCCAGGCCGGTGCCGCGGAAGTCGAAGCGCGGGCGGTAGTGGAAGCCGGCCGAGCGCAGGTAGGGCAGCAGGATCAGCAGCTGGGCGGCGATGCCCGCGGTCGAGCCGAGGCCGAGCAGCAGCTCCTGCTCCGGGGTGAAGGCGCCGGTCACCTCGGAGCCCCGGGCGGGGCCGAAGGCGACGAGGTAGACGACGAGGACGGCCACCGAGATCACGTTGTTGGCGATCGGGGCCCACATCATCGGGCCGAACCGGCCGCGGGCGTTGAGCACCTGCCCGACGAGCACGAACATGCCGTAGAAGAAGACCTGGGGCAGGCAGAACCGCGCGAAGTCGATCACCGACTGCCGCTGCTCGGCGATCGCGGGGTCGCCCCACGAGCTGTCGAGGTAGAGCGCCATCACCAGGGGCGCGGCGACCACCAGCAGCACGGTGACCACCGCGAGGAACAGCGCGGCCAGGGTGATGATCCGCTGGGTGTAGGCGATCCCCCCGTCGGCGTCGCCGCGCTGGGCGCGCACCAGCTGCGGCACCAGCACCGCGTTGAAGACCCCGCCGGCGAGCAGGATGTAGAGCATGTTGGGCACGGTGTTGCCGATGTTGAAGATGTCGGCGTGCAGCGAGAAGCCCAGCGCGGCCGCCAGCAGCGCCGACCGCGCGAACCCGCTGAGCCGCGAGACCACCGTGCCGGCGGCCATCACGGCGCTGGAGGCCAGGATGCCGGCCTGCTCCTGCTCCGCCGTGGGTTCGGCCGTGGGTTCCGGCGTCGGTTCCTGCGTGGGGTCCGGGGTGGGCTCGGTCATGGCCTCGTCGGTCGGCCTCCCGATGGGCGCGTCGGCCGGCTCGTCGGTGGGGCCGTCGGTGGGGCCTGGTCGGCGCGGACGTCGGTCATGGGGAGGTCCGTACGGGGTCGGTGGGGGTGCCGGGGTCGGCGGCGTCGTCCGGTGCGGTCGGCTCCGGCGGACCGCTGCTGTCAGCGACCCGAGCCCGGGCCGCGCGGCGGATCCTACGGGCGAGGCGGACGCCGATCGCCAGGAACAGCAGCCCGGCGCCGGTGCCCAGGATCAGCCAGATCACGGCGCTGACCTGCGCGGAGCGGATCGGGATCTGGTCGCTCGCGCCCAGGGGGTTGCCCTCGACGTCGGTGAGCTCGAGCGTCACGGTGCTGACGCCGGTGCCCCTGGCGTGGGCCTCGAGGCCGACCGTGGCCCGGCTCCGCGCCGCCACCTCGATGGGCTCGACGGGGGAGATCTCGATGTTGTTGTCCGACGAGCCGGCCACGAGACCGACCGTGACCGGCTCGTCGAGGTCGTTGGTGATGACGGCGGCGAAGCCTCCGTCGCTGCTCGACAGGGTGACTCCGGGGCCGGCGGTGATCCGGACCTTCCCGAGCTCCTCGGCGATGGTCGCGGTCGAGCGGCGCAGCTCGGCCCGGGAGGCCAGGGGCGCCTCGCGGGCGCTGTAGGAGAGACCCACCAGCGCCTGGTCGGTGACGGTGGCGGCGACGCCCGCGTTGCGGGTCAACAGGTTCTGCAGGACGTCGCCGGCGCGGACGAGCTCGTCGAACGCCTCGAACGACGACGCGTCGAGCTGCCGGCGAGCCTGGGCCTCGGGGTAGACCAGGTCCTCTGCCGCCACCACCCGGCCGGTGCGGTCGGTGGCGTCGCGGACGGTGGTGAGGTCGACCCACGGCAGGTCGAGGCCGGTGAAGAACGCGCTCGCGTCGCCGGCCCGCCACTGCGGTGGCATCACGACGACCAGGGGGCGGCGACCGGGCGTGAGCAGCCGGACCGTCGCCTCGCTGAGGATGCGCTGGCGCAGCTGCAGCGAGGTGAACCGGTCGCCGGGACCCGGTCCGCCGCGGGCCGCACCGGAGGACGTGACCACCACCCGGTGGCCGTCGACCCGGGCGACGCCCGGGGCCTCGCCCTCGAAGGCCGAGTCGGTGAGCAGCGCCGCGGTGGCGGGCTCGAGCAGCCCGAACCCGGCCTCGTCGAGGTAGCCGCTGGGGGCCGCTGCCACGGGCACGACGTCGGCCGGGGCCCCGCGTTCGATCAGCTCGGAGATCACCAGGCCAGGTCGTCCGCGGGCGAGGTCGTAGACCGAGGGCTCGATCGCCGCTGCCGCGGGGACGTCGAGGTCGCCGTAGGGCAACGTCAGCAGCTCGCTTCCCTCGGCCGCCTCGGTGAAGCGGCCCAACCACCCGGCTGCGGCCTCGGCCGTGGCGCGCTCCGCCGCGGTGAGCTCCTCGGAGCCCTCGCCGGCGGGGGTGTCGCTCGGCGCGGTCGGCGAGGGCTCGGCGGTGCCGTCGGAGGCGTCGCTCGACGGGGCGCCGGGGTCCTGCTCCTCCGGGGGTGTCTCGGTCGACGCGAGCGAGCGGGGCGGGTTGCCCGCGGCGAGCCGGCGTACGGCGTCGGGCAGCGCCGGGTCGACCAGCAGCGAGAGCGGCAGGTCGCCCGCCGACGCCGCGAAGTCGACGAGGTCGCGCAGCCGCCCGTCCTTCGACAGGGTCCGGCCGAGCCGGTCGATCTCGTCGAGGGAGCCGTCGGGCGCGTGGGGCAGGTAGCGGCGCAGCGGCAGGACCAGCGCGGTCTTGAGCGCGCCCTTGCTCGCGGGCGCCCGGTAGGGGAGGAACGTGCGGGCCCGCCCGTCGGCGATGTCGTCACGGGGCTGCTCGGCGCTCTGGCCCATCGCGTGCACGCCGAACCAGTAGACGCCCTCACCGGTGACGCCGAGCAGGTCGCGGGCCACCGCGAGGGAGTAGCGCGCGGTCTCGCCCGGCTCCAGGTCGCCGACGGAGTCGGACGCCGACTCGACCGTGATCCGCTCCCCGACGGCCACCAGGGGGTTGCTGCGAGCGCCGTCGGCCAGCTCACCGGTGCTGGTCAGGGGTGCGTCGTCCAGGAACGAGTAGAGGTTGACGGTGGTCCACGGCACGTCGTCGACGTTGGTGACCGAGCCGGTCAGCCGGATCGGCCCCTCCTCGGGGACGGTCGACGGCGTCATCGTGTCGATCGTGACCTCGAGCGCCGGGTCGTAGCGGTCGGGCGCGGACAGGGGCGCGGACACGGGCGCCGAGACAGGCGGGGGCGTCGGTGCGGACGACGTCGTGGTTGCGGGCGGCGTCGCCGACGCCGGCGGCGCCGGTGCTGCCAGCAGCAGAGCCGTCGCCGCCGCGAGTGCCGGCACGAGGGCAGGCAGAACAGAGCGGCGGACCACCCGGCGAGCCTAACGGCCGGGGGGCACGCGGCCGACACGCTGCGCCCGTGACGAACCTCAAATCGTGACGGGTCGCTCGGTCGGGTCCGCGGACTCGTAAACTGTCCCCCCGTGCCCGAACCCCTGAACATGGTCGCCGCCCAGCAGGCCGTGGCCGCCGAGCTGGAGCGGATGTCTCCGGTGACCGCCGAGCTCGGTCGACGCTTCGCCGAGGCCGGCCACGAGCTGGCGCTGGTGGGCGGGCCGGTGCGCGACGCCATGCTGGGACGACGCCACACGGACCTCGACTTCGCGACCTCCGCCCGCCCCGAGGAGACCGAGCGGATCCTCGGCCCGTGGGGCGACGCCCTGTGGGACATGGGCCGCGAGTTCGGCACCATCGGGTGCCGCAAGGGCGACTGGGTGGTCGAGGTGACGACGTACCGCTCCGACGTCTACGACGCCGCGTCGCGCAAGCCCGACGTCGACTTCGGTGACACCCTCGTCGGCGACCTGTCGCGCCGCGACTTCACGGTCAACGCGATGGCGGTGCGGATGCCCGGCCAGGAGCTCGAGGACCCGCACGGCGGCGTGGTCGACCTCGCGCACCGGGTGCTGCGGACGCCGGGCCGGCCCGAGGACTCCTTCTCCGACGACCCGCTGCGGATGATGCGGGCCGCGCGGTTCGCGGCGCAGCTGGGCTTCACGGTCGACCCGGCGGCGGTGGCGGCGATGACCGACATGGCCGACCGGATCACGATCATCTCCGCCGAGCGGGTCCGTGACGAGCTGGTCAAGCTGATCTGTGCGCCCTACCCGAGGCTGGGGCTGGCGCTGCTCGTCGAGACCGGCATCGCGGAGCTGGTGCTGCCGGAGCTGCCGGCGCTCAAGCTCGAGCGCGACGAGCACCACCGCCACAAGGACGTCTACGAGCACACGCTGACCGTGCTCGAGCAGGCCATCGACCTCGAGCCGCGGCTGCCCGGCGACGGACCCGACTTCGTGTCGCGGTTCGCGGCGCTGATGCACGACGTCGGCAAGCCGCGCACGCGCCGCTTCGTCGGTGACGGCACCGTCACCTTCCACCACCACGACGTGGTGGGCGCCAAGCTGACCCGCAAGCGGATGAAGGCGCTGCGGTTCTCCAACGACGACATCGACGCGGTCGCCACCCTCGTGGAGCTGCACCTGCGC
The DNA here is from genome assembly GCA_963834285.1 of uncultured Actinomycetota bacterium. Lineage (GTDB taxonomy): Bacteria > Actinomycetota > Actinomycetes > Propionibacteriales > Nocardioidaceae > Nocardioides. Next base: position 64,840 of record CAWIAZ010000004.1, read on the forward strand.
TTCCACGGCTACGGCTCGGGGGAGTGGACCGACTCCGCCGTCCGCCGCTACGTGCGCGACGCGGGTGACCAGCTCGAGCGGCTCCACGTGCTCACCCGGGCCGACTGCACCACCCGCAACCAGCGCAAGGCCGACCGGCTGCGGCGCACCTACGACGACCTCGAGCGGCGCATCGAGCGCCTCTCCGCCGAGGAGGAGATCGCTTCCCTGCGCCCCGAGCTCGACGGCGTCCAGATCATGGAGATCCTCGGCATCGAGCCTGGCCGCGAGGTCGGCGAGGCCTACCGGTTCCTGCTGGAGAAGCGGCTCGACGACGGCCCGGTGGGCGAGGACGCCGCCCGTGAGGCGCTGCTCGCGTGGTGGGCCGCGCGCTGACCCGGGCGCTGACCGGGGCGGCTTCGGCCGCGCGGGCCGGCGTACGTCGCCGGGCGGACGTGGTGAAGGTCACGGAGACGCGAGCGCTACTGATCAGTAGGTTGCGGGGATGCCCCCGACCCAGCAGCAGCACGCCCAGCTCGAGGCCACCATCGAGATCGACGCCGCGCCCGCGCAGGTCTGGGCGCTGGTGACCGACGTGCCCCGGATGGCGCGGTGGAGCCCCCAGGTGGTGCGCTCCACCGTGAAGGGCGGCACGGTCGCGAAGGGCGCGAGGTTCTCCAACCTCAACCGCCAGGGCCTGGTGTTCTGGCCCACCAAGGGCAAGGTCGTCCGGTTCGAGCCGCACCGCGACTTCGCGTTCCGGATCGCCGAGAACCGCACGATCTGGTCCTTCGAGCTCACCCCGCTCGACGACGGCACCCGCACCCGCGTGACGCAGCGCCGTGAGGTCCCCGACGGCATCTCCGGCGTCTCCCTCGCGCTCACCAAGGCCGTGCTCGGCGGCGTCGACAAGTTCGCCGACCGGCTGCACACGGGCATGACCGAGACCCTCGCCCGGATCAAGACCGAGGCCGAGGCCGTCTCCGCGTAGCAGCCCGGCCGGGCGCCCGACCGCCGTCCACCCCCACCCCCACCCGTGACTTCGTGGCCCCGGGGTCGCGGTGGTCGCGGTGGTCGTTCAATTGTCGGCGAATGGCCCCTCCGGAGGCCGTTCCGAGGGCGATTTGCCAACAATTGTCGCGATCGTGCCCGCGACCGACCCCACCGACCTGGCCGGCGCGGGGAGCGCCGGTGCCGGACGGCTCAGCCGGCCGACCGGTGGCCGGGGAAGTACGGACGCCACGCGTCCGTCGGGCGGGCCACCAGCTGGCCGCGCGCCCGCAGCGCCTCCCAGACCCGCAGCACCGTGCGCCCGGGGTCGACGTAGATGCCGGTCGAGGTGATCTTGATGACTCGCCACTCGAGCCGGTCGGCCAGCTCGTCGCGATCGATGTCCTTCTCCCACTGCCGGACGACCTCGACGTGGTGCCGGCCCTCGAACTCCACCGCCAGCCGCGCCCTGCGGTAGGCGAGGTCGAAGCGCAGCACCACGTCGCCGTGCTCGTTGCGGATCCGGAGGTTGACCTCGGGCTCGGGGAGCCCGGCCAGCACCAGCAGCATCCGAAGCCGCGTCTCCATCGGCGAGTCGACGTCGTCGCGGACGAAGGAAGCAGCGTGCCGCGCCGCTGCCGACCAGTAGTCGCGTGAATCGGCCAGGCCGTTGCGGAGCTTCTGCGCGGGGATGCCGAACACCCGGAGCATGTTGTCGCCGGCGACCACCAGGTCGACGAGCTCGAGGACGGCGGCCAGCTCGACGTACAGGCGGAAGGGGCCCGAGATCCGCATGCCGCGCAGGGTGGTGACGGCAGTGTGCTTCGGGAGCGACGTGAGGCTTGATGCCGGCACACCATCGTCGGTCCTTGGGATCGAAGACACTCACGTGCACGAGCGAGGACGGCGGCACGACCACCTGGTAGAGCGCCGCGGCCGTGGTGTGGCTCGCCCACGCCTGGTCAGGGTGCAGCAGGAGCGCGGCTCGGACCCGGTCGTCGAGGCAGTCCCTCACCTCCGTGCTGATGTGGACGTCGTGGAAGATCCGCCGGAACCTCGAGCTGCGCAGCACCTTGGGCGAGATCCCTGCCGCGACCCCGTCGGCCCTGGTGAACGGACGCCGTACGTCGAGAGTGGACGGGCGGTCCGGAGCGTCGGTCGGCTGCGCGGCCGCCGTCGCGGGGACCTGCGGGTCGTGGGCCCTGGGCACCCCCGTGGGTGAGTCCGGGCCTTCCCGCTTCGGGTCGTCGTCGTGCTGCCGAGTCATGCCACCAGGGTCACCCGAAGTGTGCTCCGGCGTCGGGCGTCATCCACAGGGGCCTCGCGGCGGCCCGTGGGCGCTGCGGCACGTGGGGGGCCGCCATCGTTCAATTGCTGGCGAATGGCCCTGGTCCGGGTGCCCGAGCGGGCCGTTCGGCGACAATTGAACGACCACGGCGACCAGGGACGGCGACGACCGGACGGCGGCCCGCCCCCGGCCGGCGCCCCCGGCCCGCCCCCGGCCCGCCCCGGCCCGTCGTCGTCGCAGTCGCCGTGCGGCGGGGGCGCGAGGTCGGTCAGGTCACCTCTTGACGACGAACCCCTCGACGTAGCCGCGGCCCCGGGTCATCACGACGCTCAGCGTGTGGGAGCCACCGCCGAGCTTCTTGTAGTAGCGGCGGCGCCCGAAGTCGATCGCGGAGGTCTTGCCCCGGAAGGACAGGGTGCCGACCTTGCGGCCGTCGACCAGGACGTTGGCCTTGCCGCCCCGGCGGGAGGTGCCGTGCACGAGCAGGACGCTGCTGCCGGTGAAGTCGACGCTCAGCACGTCCCGGCCCCGTCGGCGACCCGAGTTGTCGCAGTACAGGCCGCGGATCGCGTCGTCCGAGCGGCGCACCCGCCACCCGGCCCGACGGTCGACCCGGGAGGAGTTGCAGGCGACGTACCGCCGCACCAGGACCCGCTGGGTCGCGGACGAGGAGTTGCCGGCCTCGTCGGTCACCGTCAGGCGGACGGCGTGCCGCCCGGCCTGACGGATCTTCTTGCGCACCAGCGGCCCCCGGGCGTCGACCCGCGACCCGCCGTCGTCGAAGTCCCACACGTAGGTGAGGTCCTCGCTCGCCGTGGTGTCGTCGGTGGACCTGCGACCGTCGAAGGTGATCGGCGAGATCGTGAACGGTCGCTTCGGGCTCACCGAGGCTCGCGCGGCGGGCTTGGTGGTGTCGTCGCCGCCCTCGCCGGTGACGGTGACGTCGACCGACGCGGTGTCCTCGAGCCCGAACGGGTCGGTCACGGTCACGGTGACGGTCTTCGTGCCCGGCTCGTCGTACGACGTCGCCACCTCCTTGCCCTCGGCGTCCTTGGTGTCGCCGCCGTCGCCGAAGTCCCAGCTGTAGTCGAGCTCGCGGGGGGTCTCGTCGGTGGAGCCCGCGGCGGAGAGCGCGACCGGCTCACCGACGGCGACCGTGGTCGGGTCGGCGCTCACGGCGGCGACGGGCGGGGTGTTGTCCGCGCCCGGTCCCCCCTCGTCGTAGCCGTAGTCGTACTCACCGCAGCCCTCACCCATCGTGAAGTCGACGGCGCCGGTCAGGTCGCCGTCGGAGGTCTGCGGACCGTCGGCGTTGCCCGACATCGACTGCACCGCGAAGCCGAGGCAGTCGTAGTCGAAGACCCACTGCTCGTCGGGACCGTCGGGGTCGTTGTAGTTGTCGACGTGGCCGTCGCCGCTGTCGGAGAACGTCGCGTCACCGTCGGCCGCGGTCCAGGCCGCGTCGTCGAGGTCCGGCGTGTCCGAGTTGGGCTCGGGCTGGCTGTCGAGCGGTGACTGCGCCGGCGGGTCGTCGGTGCCGGCGTTGCCGTAGCCGTGCGCCTCGTCGGTGTAGCCGAGGTAGAGCCCCGCCTCGAACCCGATCGGGTCCCGGTCGACCTGGCCCTGACCATCGAGGTCGAACCCGGAGCGGTCGCGCATCTCGAGGTAGTAGGAGTGGTCGAACGTGCGCCTCGTCACCGGCGGAGACGTACTGCCAGCCCTTCGTGCAGTCGCTCCCCGGGTTGTCGGCCTGGCAGCCGCCGTTGAAGATCCGCGGGTCGTCGGGTCCACCGCTGCTCTCGAAGTCGGTCTCGAGCAGGACCTGCTCCCCGTCGGGCGTGGTGGCGGTGACCACCACGTCGTCGATGAACCAGCCCGGCCGGGCCAGGCCCGGGTCGGTGGCATAGCTGAACCGCAGCACCGGGATCTCGGCGCCGGCCAGCTCGGAGATGTCGAAGGTGTCGCTGGCGAAGACCGACTCGGGGTAGGTGCCGGTGACCCGGTCGGCGGCCTCGGTGCCGGCCTTGTAGGAGCCGCTGGTGCCGGTGAGCCCGTTGTCGTAGGCCTCCTGGCAGGAGTTCATGTTGGGGTTGCCCGGGATCCCGGCGTTGGACGTCGTGTAGCCGTTCTCCGACGGGTTGGACGTGAAGGTCTCCCCGCCGTCGATCGAGGTCAGCACGTAGCCGTAGTCGTAGTCCCACTCGATGTCCCACAGCGACTTCAGGTCCAGCCGCAGCGTCGAGCCGGCGGGCAGGGCGGCCGCGCCCGGGATGGCGAGGTCGAGGTTGTGCCCCCCGCCGTTGGTGGCGCAGCCGTAGTCGTTGCCCGAGCCGGAGAACCACGCGTGGCTCAGCGTGGCGGTGTCACCGGTCGCGAACTTCGCCGGGTCGACGAGCTGCCGCCCGGGCAGCTTGGCGGCGTACATCAGCGAGTTGCGCACCGACCCGTCGACGCCGTCCTCGAGCGTGTACGGCGTCCCGTCGGGCTGCTGCCAGACGATGCTGCCGATGTCCTCCTTGGAGTCGGTCCACCCCGTGACGCTGGGGCTGGTGCCGGCCTCGAGCTGCTGCGGCACGACCCAGCCCAGCTCCTGGCGGCTGAAGGCGTCCATGTTCTGCGACTTGTCGGTCGCCATCAGGTTCCAGTCGCCGTAGGTCTCGCGGCCACCGAGGGAGTAGAAGTCGGGCAGCCCGAGCGAGTGCCCGTACTCGTGGCTGATCACGCTGGCCTTGTCGATGGCGGTCTCGGGGTTGACGTTGTAGGGACCGACCCGCACGAAGACCTTGAGCGCGTCGCCGGTGTCCTCGGTGGTCATGTCGCGGCGCCGCTCGTTGGTGTACCAGAGCGGGCGGCCCTCGAGGTCCTTGAGCTGGTCGTCGGAGACGTAGCCGGTCTGACCGGTGTCGGGGTCGGTGTAGTAGAACTCCAACGACGACGAGTGCGGCCAGATGTTGTCGTACGGCAGCGTGTCCGAGGGGGCGTCGGAGCAGGCCCCGAGCTGGGACGCGCCGTTGCCGCCGCAGCCGGCGAAGACGGTCATGAAGAAGTCGACGAGGCCGTCCTTGTCGGTGTCGAAGTCGGAGTAGTCGATCTCCGGGTCGGCGATCTGCGCGGTGTCGTAGACGAGCTTGCCGGTGGGGCCGCAGCCGCTGTCGATCTGCTGCAGCGCGGCCACGCCGCCGAGGGCGCCGATGACCGCGGTGCCGTTGGCGTCGGCGCCGTAGTAGGCGGTGTTGCCGGGCAGGTTGTAGACGCCGTCGGTGACCCGCTCCGGGTAGAGCGGCGTGCCCTCGGCCGGGAACGGCAGGTCCTCGTACGTCGCCCCGCCGGTGCAGGTCTGGCCCGGGACGATGTTGGTGAAGTCGAAGCCAGGGGCGTAGTCGAAGTCGGCGGTCGCGAGGCCGTCCGAGGGCACGTCACCGGCAGGGAACAGCTGCCCGAGCGACATCTCCTGGAAGAGGTTGAACGTCGAGCCCTCGAACGCGGGGTCGTTGATCACACGGTCGAGGTCGCCACCGTCGTGCCCCTCGACGTAGTCACGGTCGTTGTAGGCGACCGGCACCACCGGGAACGGGCGGTCGCCGTAGCGGGCGGTGTCGAACCGCTCCGCGGGCGGGATCACCTTCGGCCCGTGGCTGACCACGGTCTCCGTGGTCGCCGACGTGAGCGTGGCGGTGGTGGAGAGGTCGCGCCAGACGACCGTGGGCAGGTCGGTGGTGGTGTCGGCCTCGGACTCGATGACCAGCGTCGCCCGGCCCGGCACGGCGCCGTCGGCGGCAGGAACGGGGTCGAGGGTCCAGGTGACGGTGCCCGGGGTGACGGTCTCGGCGCCGGGTCCGGCTGCGGAGACGAAGGAGGTGCCCTCGGGGGCGGTCACGGTCACGGTCGCGCCCGGCACGGGCGCGGACGTCGGGTTGGTGACGATGATCCGCGAGGGGTAGGACTCACCGGGCTTCACCCAGCCGACGGAGGAGACGAAGCTGTTCTCGATCTCGAGTCCGGTCGCGGCCGCGGCCACCACGACCGGGGCCGCACCGGCGTCGGCGGCGGCGAGGTCGCCGGCGGTGGCGTCGAGGACACGCAGCCCCAGGGTGGCCGCCGGCCCCCGGCGGGGAAGCCGGGCGGTGGTGGCGCCCGGGACCATCGTGGCGAAGGTGCCGTCGTCCGCGGCGGTGATGTCCTGGGAGCCGAGCACCCGGCCGTCCGCGTCGGTGACGGCGAGCGTGAAGGACGCCGGCACGCCGGCCCCCGCCTCGCCGCGCTCGGTGACCTCGCGGATCGTGCCCGAGACCGAGAACCGGTCGCCGCGCACGACGGTGGCGTCCTGCGGGTCGAGCTGGGCGGTGAGCTCGGGCGCGGTGGCCTCGGGAACCGCCGCGGTGGTCGCGGCGGGCGGCGACCCCGTGGCGGCGGACGAGCCGGGCGCCAGCAGGGTGACGCCGAGGGTGCCGGCGAGGACGAGCGAGGCGAGCGCCGGCAGGCGGCGTGCGGGCAGGACGGAGACGCGTCGAGACATGGGTGTGGTGATCCCCCGGATCGATGGACATGACCGGGTGCCGGCCACGTCGGGTCAACGGTCTAGTCCGGCTGGGGTTATGCGTGGATGACCGACGGAGGTCCGGGACGGCGTCCCCCCACGAACGGCAACGACCCCGCCGCTGGTGCGACGGGGTCGGTGCTCGTGCTGGGTCGGGCTGGGTCACGCCGGGCTGGCTGGAGTTCACTCCAGCGGTCCCGCGGGGCCGCCGTGAACTCACACCTCGCCGGGTTTCGACTCGCCCGTCGCGGCTTCGTTCCTCAGCCGCGGGGCTCGCTCAACCTGCGGGCGAGACGAGCGAGCTTCGTTCCTCAGCTCACTCTTCGCCCTTGATGAAGGCCTCGACGCGGGCGCGGCCCTCGTCGTCGGGCAGCTGCACCGGCGGGCTCTTCATCAGGTAGGACGAGGCGCTGATGATCGGGCCACCGATGCCGCGGTCCTTGGCGATCTTCGCGGCGCGGATCGCGTCGATGATGATGCCGGCGGAGTTGGGGGAGTCCCAGACCTCGAGCTTGTACTCGAGGTTGAGGGGGACGTCGCCGAACGCGCGACCCTCGAGGCGGACGTAGGCCCACTTGCGGTCGTCGAGCCACTGCACGTAGTCGGACGGGCCGATGTGCACGTTGCGGGCGCCGAGGTCGTGACCGATGTTGGAGGTCACGGCCTGGGTCTTGGAGACCTTCTTCGACTCCAGGCGGTCGCGCTCGAGCATGTTCTTGAAGTCCATGTTGCCGCCGACGTTGAGCTGGTAGGTGCGGTCCAGCACCACGCCGCGGTCCTCGAACAGCTTGGCCATCACCCGGTGGGTGATGGTGGCGCCGACCTGCGACTTGATGTCGTCGCCGACGATCGGGACGCCGGCGTCCTCGAACTTCTTGGCCCACACGGGGTCGGAGGCGATGAAGACCGGCAGCGCGTTGACGAAGGCGACGCCGGCGTCGAGGGCGCACTGCGCGTAGAACTTGTCGGCCTGCTCGGACCCCACCGGGAGGTAGGCGACCAGGACGTCGGCCTCGGTGTCGCGGAGCACCTGGACGACGTCGACCGCGTCCTCGTCGGACTCCTCGATCGTCTCGCGGTAGTACTTGCCCAGACCGTCCATGGTCGGGCCGCGCTGCACCGTGACGCCCAGCGGCGGCACGTCGGCGATCTTGATGGTGTTGTTCTCGGAGGCGTGCGTGGCCTCGGAGAGGTCGAAGCCGACCTTCTTGGCGTCGACGTCGAACGCCGCGACGAACTCCACGTCGGAGACGTGGTAGTCACCGAACATGACGTGCATCAGGCCGGGGACGTTGCCCGCCGGGTCGGCGTCGCGGTAGTACTCGACACCCTGGATCAGCGACGTGGCGCAGTTGCCCACTCCCACAATTGCTACTCGAACCGAACCCATCGGGTTTCCTTCCTGGCTTCCGTGCTCAGCACGGATCTTCACGGACTCTGGGGACGTTGCTCAGACTGCGACGACACAGTCAGGGGGGCGGCAGCCGAGGACGCCGGCGGGGAGGCCGGCTGGCCGTGGCTGCGCTCGGAGTTGATGAGGTCGGACAGCCAGCGCACCTCGCGCTCGACGGACTCGACCCCGTGACGCTGGAGCTCGGCCGCGTAGCGGTCGACCTCCTTCTCGGTCATCGACAGCTGGTTCTGCACGCGGTCGAGACGTTCTTGCAGGCGCATCCGGCGGCCCTCGAGGACACGCAGCCGGATCTCCATGTCGGTACGCCCGAAGAACGCGAACCGGATGTCGAAGGTGTCGTCCTCCCAGGCGGCGGGACCGACCTCGGACATCAGCCGCTCGAACTCGGCCGTGCCCCGCTCGGTGACCTGGTAGACGATCTTCGGACGACGCGAGACCGGGGTCGGCGTCGCCGCGCTCTCCTCGATCAGGTTGCCGCGCAGCATCTTCTTCAACGCCGGGTAGAGCGAGCCGTAGGACAGCACCCGGCTCCACCCGAGCATCAGGTTGAGGCGCTTGCGCAGCTCGTAGCCGTGCATGGGTCCCTCGTGCAGCAGTCCGAGGACTGCGAGCTCGATGGTCTCACCGCGACGTGCCATGCGACCTATCGTACCGATATATCCGGGACAGACGAATCCCGGCGCGCGGCGACCTCGCGACCGTCCTGCAGAGGACTTGCCCGGGGGCCGTGAGCAGCCCGACACCTCGCCGAGATGGGCCCTGGGGCCGCGGGTTGCGTACCCTGAGGAGCCGCGCCCGGCGTAGGCCGCCCCGCGGGGGGACCCGCAGTCGTCGCCGGTGCGTCCCCCGTGGCCCCCGAGCAGGAGCGAGACGTTGGTAGGCAAGCGCAGGGCCCAGGGCCCGACGGTCAAGGGCACGTCCGGCAAGACCGGCAAGCCCCAGGCTCGGCCCACCCCCAAGCAGCGGGTCCTCAAGCTCGCGAAGTGGGGGTTGGTGACCGGCCTGGTGCTGGCGCTGCTCGGAGCACTGTCGTTCGTGGCGCTCTACACCGTCATCGACATCCCGAACGCCAACGAGGAGTTCCAGACCGAGCGCAGCGAGATCTACTACGCCGACGGCAAGACCGAGCTCGGCAGCTTCAAGATCCAGAACCGCGACTTCATCCCGCTCTCGGAGATGCCCGACACGATCAAGGACGCCGTGGTCGCGGCCGAGAACCAGTCGTTCTACACCGACGAGGGGATCGACCCCAAGGGCATCCTGCGGGCGGCGTTCAGCAACGCGTCCGGCAACGCCACGCAGGGCGCCTCGACGATCACCCAGCAGTACGTGAAGATCCTCTACCTCACCCAGGAGCGCTCCTACACCCGCAAGATCAAGGAGGCGATCCTCTCCCTGAAGGTGCAGCGCAAGCTGTCCAAGCAGGAGGTCCTCGAGGGCTACCTCAACACCATCTACTTCGGCCGGGGCGCCTACGGCATCGAGACCGCCGCCCAGGCCTACTTCGGCAAGCAGGCGAAGAAGCTCAACCTGCGGGAGTCGGCCGTGCTGGCCAGCGTGCTCAACAACCCCAGCGGCTTCGACCCTGCCAACGGCAAGGACGCGAAGACGCGGCTCAGGGAGCGCTACGACTACGTGCTGAGCAGCATGGCCAAGCTGGACATGGTCGAGCAGGACCGCGCCGACAAGGCGCTGCGCAAGCTGCCGAAGTTCCCGAAGGTCGCGGCCGAGAGCAGCTACGGAGGCCAGAAGGGCCACGTGCTGGAGATGATCCGCAAGGAGCTCGTCCGGCTGAAGTTCAGCGACGAGGAGATCGACGGCGGCGGCCTGCAGGTCACGACCACCTTCACCCCCCAGGCCATGAAGGCGGCCGAGGAGGGTGTGATCGGGGCGCGCCCCGAGGGCTTCGGCGACAAGGAGCTGCACGTCGGGGTCGCCAGCGTCGAGCCGGGCACCGGTGCGGTGCGAGGTCTCTACGGCGGCCAGGACTACCTCGACTCCCAGATCAACTGGGCGGTCGCGGGCGGCCAGGCGGGGTCGACGTTCAAGGCGTTCGCGGTGGCCGCGGCGATCAAGGACGGCTTCTCGTTGAAGGACTCCTTCGACGGCAACTCCCCCTACGAGCTGCCCGACGGCAGCGACGTGGAGAACCAGGGCGACAGCAGCTACGGCCGGGTCAGCATGGTCAAGGCGACCCAGGACTCCATCAACACCGCGTTCATCGACATGACGTTGGGCATGGACACCGGCCCGGAGAAGATCGTCGAGATGTCCAACGCGATGGGCATCCCGCCCGCCGAGGCGCGCGGCCGCAACGCCCCGGGCTTCCCCAGCACCAGCCCGGGCCTCCAGGCCAACCTCGGGGTCTCGCTGGGCTCGCAGACGGTCAGCCCGATCAACATGGCCAACGCCTACGCCACGATCGCCAACGGCGGGGTCGCGATGCGCCCGTTCATCATCGAGAAGGTCGTCGACTCCGACGGCGACGTGCGCTACAACCACAAGGCGTCGTCCGGCGAGCGTGCGATCAGCGAGGACATCGCCGCCGACACCTCCTACGCGCTGCAGCAGGTCGTGCAGAGCGGCTCCGGCTACCGCGCCCTCCAGCTCGGCCGGCCGGCCGCCGGCAAGACCGGCACCGCCACCAACGACGCCGGCGACGTGACCTCGGCCTGGTTCACCGGCTACACCCCGCAGCTCTCGACCGCCGTCATGTACGTGCGCGGCAAGGGCACCGGCCAGCTCAAGGGCTGGCTGCCGGAGTACTTCGGTGGCTCCTACCCCGCCCAGACCTGGCTCGAGGTGATGCAGGCCGCCATGGAGGGCCTGCCGGTCGAGGAGTTCCCGGAGCCGGTGTACGTCGACGGCGAGGCGCCGTCCGACGGCTACGAGCCCTACACGCCCCCGCCCCCGCCGCCGACGAACAAGCCGAAGCCGACGAAGAAGCCGTCGCCGACGCAGTCGACGCCCACCGAGGAGCCGAGCGCGACGACCCAGCCGCCGACGACCGCGCCGCCGACCACGCAGCCCCCGACCACGCAGCCGCCCACGACCACCCCGCCGTCGTGCGGCCCGCTGGGCTGCGACCCGTCGCCGTCCGGCTCGCCGACCAACGGCGGCGGCGGCAACGGCAGTGGCGGCAACGGCAGCGGCGGCAACGGGGTGGCGGCGGCCAGACGCGCGGCGCGGCGCCGAGCGCGGCGTACTCGACCGAGCCCTGACGGGTCCGGGTGGCTGAGCGTGCCTGACCTCGGGCCCGACCCGGACGTCGGTCACGTCCACCCCACCCGGGACGACGCCGTCGTCACGGCCCTGAGCGAGGGCGTCGGCGGACCGATGGGCGAGCGCGCGCGTCCGGGCGGCCACTGGGTCACCCCGGTCAGCGTCGTGCTGCTGCTCACCGGGCTGTGCGTCGCGCTGGGCATGCTGCAGAAGGCGCCCTGCTTCGACTCCACCTGGGGCAGTGAGAAGACCCGCTACTCCCACATGTGCTACTCCGACCTGCCCTACCTCTACACCGGTCGCGGCCTCGTCGAGCGCACCTGGCCCTACACCGACGACGAGGAGGTCCGGGCGCGCTTCGACGTGATGGAGTACCCGGTCGGGATCTCCTACTGGGCCTGGGGATCCGCCTGGGCCACCCACGGCCTGCTCGGGCTGCCCGACCTCGGCCCGCGCTACCAGCAGCCGCCCGGCGAGCTGTTCGCCGAGCCCGACGTGCAGCGCGAGATCCGGATGTTCGTCGTGGTCAACGCCCTCGGCTTCGCCGTCCTGGCGCTGCTCTCGGCGTGGTTGCTCACCAAGGTCAACCCCCGACGCCCGTGGGACGCCGCGATCTTCGCGGCCTCACCCGCACTGGCCCTGACCGGCCTGATCAACTGGGACCTGCTCGCGGTGGCGCTGGTGGCCGCCGCGCTGTGGGCGTGGGCCACCGACCGGCCCGTGGTCACCGGGCTGATGATCGGCCTCGGCACCGCCGCCAAGCTGTACCCGCTCTTCCTGCTCGGCGGGCTGCTCGTCATCTGCTGGCGGCAGCGCCGCTGGCGCGACCTCGCGCTCGCCTCCGCCGCGGCCGCCGCAGCCTGGCTGGTGGCCAACGCGCCGGCGTACCTGACGGGCCCGGAGGCCTGGGGGGTCTTCTGGAGCTTCAACTCCGAGCGCGGACCCGACCTCGGGCTCGATCTGGCTGGTGGTCTCGCAGGCGGCCGACGTCACGATCACCGCGCACACCGTCAACGTCGGCTCGTGGCTCTTCTTCGGCGCCTGGTGCCTCGGGGTGCTGGTGATCGGGCTGAAGGCCCCCGACACCCCGCGGCTCGCGCAGCTCGGCTTCCTGGTCGTGGCCGGCTTCCTGCTGGTCAACAAGGTCTACTCGCCGCAGTACGTGCTGTGGCTGCTGCCGCTGGCCGCGCTGGCCCGCCCCCGCTGGCGCGACCAGCTGGTCTGGCAGTCCGGCGAGGTCCTCTACTTCGCCAGCGTGTGGTGGTACCTCGGCGGCTACCTCGACCCCGGGGCCGGCGACGACGCCGGCTTCTACTGGGTGGCGATCGTGGTGCGGATGGCCTGCGAGCTCTACCTGGTCGCCGTGGTGGTGCGCGACGTGCTGCGGCCCGGGCACGACCCGGTACGCGAGTACGGCTGGCTGGCCTGGACGCCGTTGCGGCGGCGGCTCAGCCTGCCGCTCAGCTGAGCTCGACGCGGTCGAACGTGGTGGCGGTGTAGCGGACCCGGACGTCGATCCGCTCGCCCACCTCCGGGACCCGGGCGCCCGACGGGGAGAGCAGCATCGAGGCCTGCATGTGCGGCGGCTCGGCGAAGAGCAGCGGGGTGCCGTCGACCGAGAACGGCGAGCGGACCCGGCCGATCGCGTCGAGGCCGCCGCGCGCCACGGTGGCCGCCCGGGCCCGCAGCGAGGAGTCGCCGGTGGGGGCCTCGAGCCCGATGCCGTGCGCCGTGCCGCCGCTGACCACCAGCAGGTGGCCCGAGCGGGGGCTGCTGCGCTCGCGGTAGCCGAAGGACTCGCCGCGCCGGATCGGGTGGGCGTCGAGGACCGTCGACGTGACGCTGCAGCGCGCTCCGGTCGCCGAGCCACAGGGCGGTGCCGGCCCGCGACCTGATCGGGTGGTCGGGGTAGGCGGCCCGCAGCTGCTCGAGCTCGGGTCCGGACAGGTGGCTGACCCAGATCGTGACGCCGGCCAGGCCCGCGCCGACCACGTCGTTGACCAGCCGGGTGGCCTCGGCGAGGTGGCCGCCGTGCGCGAGCGGCAGGTGCAGCGCCACGCCCTCCAGGCGGCCGCGGCGGGCGGCGGCGGCGACGTCCCACAGCTCGCGGGCCGTCATGCCGTGCCGGCGCATGCTCGTCATCCGCTCCAGCACGTAGCGCGCGCCGGGCTGGCGCTCGAGGAGGGCGGCCAGGTCGTCCGGCCGGCTGACGGTGTGGACGACCCGGTCGTGCAGGGCGGGGTCGAGGTCGGGGGTGAACGGTCGCCAGGGGGTGAGCACCAGCAGCCGGCCGTCGTAGCGGGTGGCCAGGTCGGGCAGCTCGGCGTAGGTGCCGACGGCGATGGTGTCGACCCCCAGCCAGGCCGCCTTGCGCGCCAGCCGGCCGAGGGTGAGGCCGTAGCCGTTGCCCTTGCACACCGGCACCAGGCTCGGGTCGGCGTCGAGCACCGAGCGCAGGTGGGTGCGCCACCGGTCGCCGTCGACGGTCAGGGTCAGGCTCATCGTGCTCCCTCGGTCCGGTGCCTCAGCGCCGGCTCATGTAGAGGTCGAAGGCCTTGTAGAGCAGCCGGTTGAGCGGCAGGTCCCACTCGCCGGCGTACTCGACGGCCTGGCCGCCGGTGCCGACCTTGAACTGGATCAGGCCCACGTGCGGGTCGTCGGCGTCGAGGGTGTCGGTGATGCCGCGCAGGTCGTAGACGTCGGCCCCCGCGGCGAGCGCGTCGCGGATCATCTCCCACTGGACCGCGTTGGAGCCACGCACGTCGCGCTTCTCGGTGGACGAGGCGCCGTAGGAGTACCAGGCGTGGGCGCCGACCCGGATCGCGATCGTGCTCGCGACGAGGTCGCCGTCGTGGCGGGCGAACCACAGCGTGATCCGGTCGGACGACTCGGCTCCCAGCGCGTCGACCATGGTGCGGAAGTAGGCCAGCGGCCGCGGGGTGAAGTGGTCGCGCTCGGCGGTGTGCCGGTAGAGCTCGTGGAACGCCGTCAGGTCGGCGTCGGTGGCGTCCGCTCCGCGGACCGACGTGACCTCGACCCCCTGCTTCGCGGCCTTCTTGATGTTGCGCCGCCACTGCTGGTTCATGCCCTTGAGGACGTCGTCCTCGCTCAGCGGCTCGCCGTCGCGCGCCAGCGGCACCTGGAAGACGTGCTGGGGCTGGCCCGCAGCGAACCCGCCCTCGCCGGCGCCCTGCTGCTGCCAGCCCAGCTCGGTGAGCTGGGCGACCACCCGCGCCCCGACCGGGTCCCGCTCGGCGGGCGGCAGGTCGCCGAGCCGTCGTACGTCGTCGCTGGCGATGCCGTCCTTGAGCTGGGCCGCGGTCCAGCGGCGGGTGACCACCGGCGGGCCGAGCCGCACCCCGAACGCGCCCTGCTGCTTGAGGTGGGCGGTGAGCGGGGCCAGCCAGTCGCCGAGGCGGTCGGTCGACCAGTCGATGACCGGGCCCTCGGGCAGGTAGGCGAGGTAGCGCTTGACCTTCGGCACCTGGCGGTAGAGCACCAGGCCGGCCCCGACCAGCTCGTCGCCGTCGTACCAGCCGAGCGACTCGCGCCGCCACTCGCTCTTGACCTGACCCCACGCGGGGGTCTGCAGGAAGCTCGCCGACCGCTGCGCCTCCAGGTACGCGAGGTGCTCGGACTCGGAGATCGGGCGGAGGGTCAGCACGCGCTCGAGGCTATCGGTCGCCCCTCGTCGGGGCCGATTCGCCCAGCCGTGGGTCGCCCTGGCCGTTCAGTTGTCGCCGGATGGCCCTCTCCGCCCGGGCTCCCGGCTAGCGGCGGCGGGCGAAGACCCAGACCCGCAGCGCCACGAACCGCATGACGGTGACCGCGAGGTTGGCGACGGTCAGCACCACGACCTCGAGCGCACGGTGGTCGCCGCCGCCCTGCTGCAGCAGCCACAGGGCGCCGCTGGTCACGCCGAGCCCGACCACGAAGACCAGCAGCCCCTGGGCCTGGTGCCGCAGCACGTCGGTCCGCCCGCGCACGCCGAAGGTGAGGCGCCGGTTGGCCGCGGTGTTCCCGATCGCGGTCACCAGCAGCGCGATCGCGTTGGCCCACAGCGGGTCGACGGCGCCGCGCAGCAGCAGGTAGAGCACCGCGTACGCCAGGGTCGAGGCGACGCCGACCAGCGCGAACACGCCGACCTGCAGCCCCAGCCGCCCGGCGCCGGCGTCGGCCGACGCGCGGCCGAGGCGCTCGGACACCTCGGCGACCGGGATCCGGCCGGCCACCAGGTTGCGGCCCAGTCGGGCGATGCCGCGCAGGTCGTCGTACGCCGTGCGCGCGATGTCGACCCGGCTGTCGGGGTCGTCGACCCAGTCGACCGGCACCTCGTGGATGCGCAGCCCGGCCCGCTCGGCGAGCACGAGCAGCTCGGTGTCGAAGAACCACGCGTCGTCCTCGACCAGCGGCAGCACCTCGCGGGCGACGTCGGCGCGGATCGCCTTGAACCCGCACTGGGCGTCGGAGAAGCGGGTGCGCAGCGCGCCCTTGACCAGCAGGTTGTAGCCGCGCGAGATCACCTCCCGCTTCGGACCGCGGGTGACCCGGGAGCCGTGCCGCAGGCGGCTGCCGATCGCCAGGTCGGAGTGCCCGCTGATCAGCGGAGCCACCAGGGGCAGCAGCGCGTTGAGGTCGGTCGACAGGTCGACGTCCATGTAGACGAGCACGTCGGCGTCGAGCTGCTCCACACCCGCTTCAGCGCGCGGCCGCGGCCCTTCTCGGCCAGGTGCACGACCTCGACGTCGTCGTGGGTGTGTGCGAGCCGCCGCGCGATCACGGCGGTGCCGTCGGTGCTGGCGTTGTCGGCGATGGTGATCCGGAACGACCACGGCAGCGTGCGCAGGTGCGCGAGCAGGCGGGTCACCGACGCGGCCAGGTCGGCCTCCTCGTTGTAGACCGGGATCACCACGTCGAGGACGGTCGCGACCGCGTGGCCGGGGCTGGCCGCGGACCTCCCCTCGGGGGCCAGGGCGCTCACGAGGCCGCGCCCGTGCTCGCGCCCGTGCTGAGGTCGTAGAGCGTGACCCCGTCGACGGTCGTGGCGGTGAAGGTGGCCTGCACCCAGGCGGCGATCTCGGCGCTCGTGCCGCTGCTGCCAGGGCGGCGGGTCCAGCCGACCCCCGCCGCCACCGCCGCCGCGGCCGCCGCCGTCGGCGCCTCCGGAGATGAAGTAGTGGATCTCGCCGTCGGCGACGTGCTCCTGGAACTGCGCCAGCGTCGGGCTCGGGTCGGACCCGTTGAAGCCGCCGATCGCCATCACCGGCTCCTCGGTCGCCAGCTGGTAGCCCGACGCCGAGTTGGAGCCCACCGCCGCGGCGACCCACGTGTAGTCGTCGGCCGCCGGCCGAGAGCAGGTCGGTGAGCGCGGACGACGGGTCGCTGCCGTTCAGCAGACCCCCGGTCGCGCCCTGTCCCTGACCCGTGTCCCTGACCCGGTGCCTGGGTCTGGTTCTGGGTCTGGCCCGGGGCCTGCGGGCGCGCCCGCCCCCACCGCCCGGGCCCCCGCCGCCCCGACCACCGTCGCCGGTGCTGGGGCCGGCGGTCACGATCGACCCGGTGTGCGGCGTGGCCGCGGTCTGGACGGCGTACGCCGTGGGGCCGGCGAGCCCGGCGACGAGCGCGGCGCCGGCCACGGCGACGAGGAGCCGGCGCGGCAGCAGCGACAGGCCGGAGAGCGCGACGGCCGAGACCAGGCCGACCACCAGCACCACCCAGCGCAGCCACGGCAGGAAGTCCGGGGTGCGGCCGAGGAGCAGGAAGGAGACGACGGCGGTCAGGGCGACCGTGCCGGTCGCGACCGCGACCGCGACCGGCGAGGTGCGGTGCTGCCACAGCAGCCAGGCGCCGATGCCGACCAGGGCGGCGACGGCGGGCGCCAGCGCCACCGTGTAGTAGGCGTGGAAGATGCCGGCCATGAAGCTGAAGGTCAGGGCGGTGACGACCAACCAGCCGCCCCAGGCGACGAGCGCGGCGCGGACCCGGTCGGTGCGGGGCGCGCGGCGGGTCAGCCACAGCCCGGCGACCAGCAGCACCAGCGCGGCCGGGAGCAGCCAGCCGACCTGGCCGCCGATCTCGGAGTCGAGCAGGCGCAGCAGCCCGGTGTCGCCCCAGCCCTGGCCGCCGCCCGACGGAGCCGACCTCGTCGCCGGTCAGCCGGCCGAGGCCGTTGTAGCCGAGGGTGAGCTCGAGGATCGAGTTCGTCTGGCTGCCGCCGATGTAGGGACGGCTGTCGGCCGGCCACAGCGAGACGATCGCCACCCACCAGCCGGCGCCGACGATCATCGCGGCCAGCGCGCCGAGCAGGTGCCACAGCCGCCGCAGCAGCGGGGCGCTGCCGGCCAGCAGGTAGACCAGCGCGAGCGCGGGCACGACCAGGAACGCCTGCAGCATCTTGGTCAGGAAGCCGAGCCCGACGAGCAGTCCGGCGAGGGCCAGCCAGCGGGCGGGGTGCCGGGTGGGCTCGACGGCCCGGAGGGTCGCGGCGGTCGCGCCGATCAGCAGCAGCACCAGCAGCGCGTCGGGGTTGTCGAAGCGGAACATCAGCACCGCCACGGGCGTCAGCGCCAGCACGCCGCCGGCGAGCAGGCCGGCCGCCGCCGAGCCCGTCGTACGCCGGACCGTGGCGACCAGCAGCCAGACCGCGAGCACGCCCTCGAGCGCCTGCGGCACCAGGATGCTCCACGACGACAGGCCGAAGACCCGCACCGACAGCGCCATCGGCCACAGCGCCAGCGGGGTCTTGTCGACGGTGATCGAGTTGGCGGCGTCGGAGGAGCCGAAGAAGAACGCCTGCCACGACTCCGACCCGGCCTGCGCCGCCGCGGCGTAGAAGCTGTTGCCCCAGCCGGAGGCGCCGAGCCCCCACAGGTACAGCACGGCGGTGCCGGCCAGCAGGGCGATGAGCGCGGGGCGCTCCCAGGCCTCACGGGGCCGGGACACGAGGACGTCGGAGGGCGGCGTCCCGGTCTCGGACGGGGGACGGGAGGTGGTCAGGGTGCTCATGGCCCCTACCGTCGGCGACCCCCTTGGCGGGACGCCGTGCTCAGCCTGTGCTCGGCCTGTGAGTCCGCTCGGACCTGCGTGTCGCGAGACGGCTCGGGCTAGAGGCGCTCGCGGAGCCAGGCGAAGTCGGCGGCGTGCTCGTCGGCACCGCCGGGCGTCTCGCAGACCACCGGCGCACCGGCGTCGCGGACCACTGCCGCCAGCAGGTCGGGGTCGATCCGGCCGGCGCCGAAGTTGGCGTGCCGGTCGGCGCCGGAGTCGAAGTCGTCGCGGCTGTCGTTGCAGTGCACGAGGTCGATCCGCCCGGTGATGGCGCGGACGTCGTCGACGACGGTCTCGAGCGGGTTGCCGCCGGCGTGGGCGTGGCAGGTGTCGAGGCAGAAGCCGACCCGGTCGAACTGCTCGGTGGCGGAGATCGCCTCCCACACCCCGGCGATCCGGTCGAGGTAGCGGGTCATCGCGTTGTCGCCGCCGGCGGTGTTCTCGATCAGCAGCGGCAGCTTGAGGTCGGTGGCCTCGATCGCCTTGCGCCAGTTGTCGAAGCCGGTCGCGGGGTCGTCGTCCTTGTTGACGTGACCGCCGTGCACGATCAGGCCCTTGGCGCCGATCGCGGCGGCGGCGTCGACGTGCTTCTGCAGCAGCTTGCGGCTCGGGATCCGGATCCGGTTGTTGGTGGTGGCGACGTTGACGATGTAGGGAGCGTGCACGTAGAGGTCGACCCCCGCGGCCTCGGCGTCGGCCCGGAGAGCGTCGGCGCCACCGGCGTAGCGGACCTCGGGGCCCTGGTACCCCTGCGGGTCGCCGAGGAAGAACTGCACCAGCGGCGCCTGCCGCGCAGCGGCCTCCGCGAGGGGGTCGGTCTGGTCGACGTGGGCACCGATCTGCATGCCGTCCAGACTAGGCGCGGGCGCCGACAGCGCACGATTGCGTGCGCGCCCCGCCGCGCTGCTAACCTGTCCTGTCTTTCGCGGGCGCCCACCGACGGGTCGTCACCGCACCGACATGTGAAGCCCTCCTGCCACGGAGAGACCGTGGCCGCCGAGTCCAGAGGAGGTGGAGACCGCTTTGCGCGCATATGAAGTCATGGTCATCCTCGACCCCAGCCTTGAAGAGCGGACCATCGAGCCGTCCCTCGACAAGTACCTCAACGTCGTCCGCAAGGACGGCGGTTCGATCGACAAGGTCGACGTGTGGGGTCGTCGCCGGCTGGCGTACGAGATCAAGAAGAACGCCGAAGGCATCTACGCGATCATCTCGCTGCAGGCCGAGCCGGCCACGATCAAGGAGTTCGACCGCCAGCTCACGCTGAACGAGTCGATCCTGCGCACCAAGGTGATCCGGCCCTCCGCCCACTGACCGTCCATCGGGCAGCAGGCAGTGCGCGAGCACTTGTGGAGGGGCGTTGGCCCCTGTCGGTGGCTCAGGCTTTGATGAGTCCCGACACCCCCGCACCACCGGATCACACCGATCAACCAAGGGAGACCTGACATGGCAGGCGAGACCGTCATCACCGTCGTGGGCAACCTCGTCGACGACCCGGAGCTCCGCTTCACCCCGTCAGGGGCTGCGGTGGCCAACTTCCGGATCGCCTCGACGTCGCGCACCTTCGACAAGCAGAGCAACGAGTGGAAGGACGGCGACGCCCTCTTCCTCTCCTGCGCTGTGTGGCGCCAGGCGGCGGAGAACGTCGCCGAGTCGCTGCAGAAGGGCATGCGCGTCGTCGTCCAGGGTCGCCTGAAGTCCCGTCAGTACGAGACCCGTGAGGGCGAGAAGCGCACCGTCTTCGAGATCGACGTCGAAGAGGTCGGCCCGTCGCTGAAGTACGCCACGGCCAAGGTCACCCGCGCCTCGCGCGGTGGTGGCGGTGGCGGCGGCTACGGCGGCGGTGGCGGTGGCGGCTACTCCCCGCAGGGGGGCGGTGCCCAGGGCGGCGGCCAGGCCGACGACCCGTGGGCCACGCCGGCTCCGCAGCAGGGCGGTGGACCTCAGGGCGGCGCGCCGTCCGGTGGCCAGGACCCGTGGGGCGCCCCCGGCGTCTCCTCGGACGAGCCTCCCTTCTGATCCAGCGCCACACCCAGCACCACCCCCGGGAGTCGCGTCCGTCGGCACCGGCACCACAACCGAAGAGCACCTACACCATTCCGGCCCCCGCGCCGGGCTCTTGAGAGGAGAGCACCACAATGGCCAAGGCAGTGATTCGCAAGCCCAAGAAGAAGGTTTGCCAGTTCTGCAAGGAGAAGTCGGCCCCGGTCGACTACAAGGACACGGCGCTGCTGCGCAAGTTCATCTCCGACCGCGGCAAGATCCGTGCACGTCGAGTGACTGGCAACTGCGTCCAGCACCAGCGTGACGTGGCGATCGCCGTCAAGAACGCCCGCGAGGTAGCACTGCTGCCCTACACCTCCACCGGTCGCTGACCGCGTAGAGCTGAGAGGAGCAGAGAAGATGAAGCTCATCCTGACCCAAGAGGTCGAGGGCCTCGGAGCCCCTGGTGACGTGGTCGAGGTCAAGGACGGCTACGGCCGCAACTACCTCGTCCCCCGTGGTGTCGCCGTCCGCTGGACGCGTGGCGGCCAGAAGCAGGTCGACTCGATCAAGTCGGCGCGCGCCTCGCGCGCCGTGCGTGGTCACGACCACGCCGTGGAGATCAAGACCGCGCTCGAGCAGAGCCAGGTCGACGTGAAGGTGCACGCCGGTCCCAACGGTCGCCTCTTCGGCGCCGTCACCGTGGCCGAGATCGCCGACGCGATCGCCGGTGCCACCGGCGAGGCGATCGACAAGCGCACCGTCGTGGTCACCAACCCGATCAAGTCGCTCGGCAACCACCAGGTCTCGGTCAAGCTGCACGACGACGTGTCTGCCTCCGTGGCGATCAACGTCATCCCCAGCTGACCCGCTGACACCGCGGTTCCCACCGCACATCCAGGCCGTCCTCCCCTCGCGGGAGGGCGGCCTGAGTCATGTGGTCGCCGCCGCCCCCACCGGGCGCCGTGCGCTACGCCGCGGACTGCTCGTCGACCACGGGGGCACCGCTCCAGGGGCGGGAGGCGTAGGTGAGCAGCAGCACGATCAGGGTCAGCGGGGTGAGCAGGACGGCGGCACCGGCCACGGTCTCCATCGAGGTCAGGCCGCCGCCGATCACGAGCACCGGCAGCACGATCACCGCGACGGCCCCGACCAGCAGGGTCCGGAACCACGTGGCCGCGCGGACGTCGCCCGCGCCCGCTGCCGCGACGGCCGAGGCGCGGCAGAGCAGGGCCAGCCACCCGAACTGCGGCAGGTTGGCCGCCCAGGCCAGCGCCGGCTCGCCGTCGGCGAGGCGGCCGCCGACCTGCGGGAACCACAGCGCCACCGAGACCACGGCGGCGAGCCAGCCGACCCAGAGCAGCGCGTCCCGCAGCGGGAACGACGCCGGCAACCGGCGCACGCCGAGCAGGACCAGCAGCCAGCCGATCGGGTCGGCGTAGAGGTCGTAGTCACCCACCTGGGCGACCAGCAGCAGGAACACCCAGCCCGCGGCGACGGACTGGAACGGCTTCATGTGCCCAGCCTAGAGATGGCCGGAGCGGTGTGGCCGCGCACGGTCAGGACGCGACGCCGGTGACCAGCCAGCGGTCGCCCTGCGCCCGCCGTACCAGCGCGACCAGGCGCGCCCCCATGAACACGGTGCTGAAGCCGACCCAGATCCACACCAGACCTCCGCCCACCGCGGCGAGCACCAGCACCACCGGGGCGTAGACGACCAGCACGGCGGTGCCGGCCCAGGCGAGGTAGCGCCCGTCGCCGGCGCCGATCAGCACCCCGTCGAGCACGAACACGACGCCCGCGACCGGCTGCCCGAGCGCGGCCACCACCAGCACCGGCACCAGCCGGGCGTGCAGGTCGGGGTCGTTGCTGAACAGCGGACCGAGGAAGGGGCCGGCCGCCGCGAGGGCGAGGCCGGTGACGACCCCGCTGACCAGCCCCCACCGGACCATCCGCCGGGTCACGGCGCGCGCGGTGGCGACGTCACCGGCCCCGAGGTAGCGCCCGGTGATCGCCTGCGCGGCGATCGCGATCGCGTCCAGCACGAAGGCCAGGAAGGTCCAGATCGTCATCGCGAGCTGGTGGGTGGCGACGTCGAGGGTGCGGGTGGCCCCGCTGCCGGACGCCACGGCGTACGTCGTCACCAGCAGCGCCGCCCGCAGCGTGAGCGTCCGCACGACCAGCGGTACGGCGGCGTGCGCAGCCGCTGTGATCCCGGCCCGGTCGGGGCTGAGCGGGGCGCCCTCCCGCCGGGCGCCTGCCACGACGACCGCGACCAGCGCGGCGGCGCTGAGGACCTGGGCGACCACCGATCCGAGGGCCGAGCCCGCGATCCCGAGGCCGGCGAAGCCGCCGACCCCGAAGACCAGCACCACGTTGAGGCCGATGTTGAGCAGGTTGCCGGCGACGGCGACGACCAGCGGGGTGCGGGTGTCCTGCAGGCCGCGCAGCACGCCGGTGCTGGCGAGCATGACCAGCAGCGGCGTGGTCCCGAGCAGCGCGATGCGCAGGTACGTCGTGGCGTGGTCGGCCACGGCGCCCTCCACCCCGAACGCCGCGACCACCGGGTCGGTGGCCACCACCCCGACGGTGGTCGCGACCACCCCGATCAGGATCGCCAGCCAGACACCGTCGACGCCCTGGGCCAGCGCCCCCGCCCGGTCACCGGCCCCCAGCTGCCGCGCCACGCTCGCGGTGGTGCCGTAGGCGAGGAAGACGCACAGCCCGACCAGGGTCTGCAGGACGACGGCGGCGATGCCCAGGCCGGCCAGCTGAGGGGTGCCGAGGTGACCGACGATCGCGGCGTCGCTGAGCAGGAACAGCGGCTCGGCCACCAGTGCGAGGAACGCGGGCCAGGCGAGCCGGACTATCTCGCGGTCGTGATCACGGGACATGGATGATTTCTATGGTCACTTCGGACTATTTGCCCGGTGGATAACTCGGGTCTTCCTGTGGAAATCGATCGCGAGCACCTTCATGTCGACAAAACCACCCGACAACCGGGAGATGTCCGTCCGGTGAACGAGACTCCTGGCCCACCAATTTTCCTCCACACCCAGATAGTCGCATTCATGCAGGTCAGAGGGGCATCAGGGGTCGGCCGCGGACCCGAATCCACAGGTGTGTCCCCATCCTGTGCACAGGCGCCTCGCGCGTCGTCCACGGGTCGCGGCCAGTTATCCACAGGGCCTGTGGATGATCGGGTGTCGGTGGACCCTCGGCCCGGCGTAACGTCACCGCCCGTCGACCTGCCACCGCCACCGCGTCGCGATCCCCCGCAGCCGCGCGGCGGCCTCGTCCGGCCGGCGTTGTCGGTGCCCGTCCCTACCCTCACGACCACCACCCGCACCACCGATCCCTTGGGAGCCCCACTGTGAGCGTGACGGAGTCCGACACCCGGTTCCCCCCGCCCGAGGAGCCCTTCGGCGGGTGGGGTGACGGTCCGGCAGCCTACGCACCCGGTGAGGCTCCGCGGAGCCCGGGCGACCGGACGCCGCCCCAGGACCTCGCCGCCGAGCAGTCGGTCCTGGGCTCGATGCTGATCTCCAAGGACGCGATCGCCGACGTCTCCGAGGTGCTGCGCGGCGCCGACTTCTACCGCCCCGCCCACGAGACCGTCCACGACGCCGTGATCGACCTGTTCGGGCGCGGCGAGCCGGTCGACATGATCACCGTCGCCGCCGAGCTCCAGCGTCGGGGCGAGCTCGAGCGGATCGGCGGCGCGCCCTACCTCCACACCCTGGCCGCCAACGTCCCGATCGCCGCCAACGCCGAGTTCTACGCCCACATCGTGCGCGAGAAGGCGATCCTGCGCCGGCTCGTCGACGCCGGCACCAAGATCGCCCAGTACGGCTACGCCGGCGAGGGCCAGGTCGACGACATCGTCGACCGCGCGCAGGCCGAGGTCTACCAGATCACCGACCGCCGCTCGGCCGAGGACTACGCCCCGCTCTCCGACATCATGGACAAGGTCCTCGACGAGATCGAGGCGATCGGCAACCGCGAGGCCGGGCTCTACGGCGTCCCCACCGGCTTCGCCGAGCTCGACGACCTCACCAACGGTCTGCACTCCGGCCAGATGATCATCGTCGCGGCCAGGCCCGCTATGGGGAAGTCGACGCTCGCCCTCGACCTGTGCCGGGCGGCCTCGATCAACAACAACCTGACCAGCGTCTTCTTCAGCCTCGAGATGACGCGCTCGGAGATCACGATGCGGCTGCTCTCGGCCGAGGCGAAGGTGCCGCTCAACCACATCCGCAACGGCAACATGAGCGACGACGACTGGGCGAAGATGGCCCGCCACATGGGCAAGATCTCCAGCGCGCCGATGTTCATCGACGACTCCCCCAACATGACGATGATGGAGATCCGGGCCAAGGCCCGGCGGCTCAAGCAGCGCCACGACCTCAAGCTGATCGTCATCGACTACATGCAGCTGATGAGCTCGGGCAAGAAGGTCGAGTCCCGTCAGCTCGAGGTCTCGGAGTTCTCCCGCCAGATCAAGCTGCTCGCCAAGGAGCTCGAGCTGCCGATCATCGCGCTCTCCCAGCTCAACCGTGGGCCCGAGCAGCGCGGCGACAAGCGCCCGATGATGAGCGACCTGCGCGAGTCCGGCTCGCTCGAGCAGGACGCCGACATGGTGATCCTGCTCCACCGCGACGACGTCTACGAGAAGGAGTCGACCCGCCCCGGCGAGGCCGACCTGATCGTCGCCAAGCACCGCAACGGCGCCACCCGCGACATCACCGTCGCCTTCCAGGGCCACTACTCCCGCTTCGTCGACATGGCCCACTGACGACGCCGGTGGCTGCCGCACCGACGACTGCACCGGGATCGTTCCGCGAGCCGAGACCCCTCAGGAGAACGTGAGAACCATGTCCGCTGAGACCGCACACATCGTCCATGGTGTCCTGGTCGCCCACGCCGGGGCCTCTGAGCGCAGCCGCTGCCGCACCGCGATCGCCGCGACCGACCCGCTCCTGGACGCTCTGTGCGCTGCCGACGAGGGGACCCGGTCGTGAGCGACGGACGCCCGCAGGTTCGGCGCAGCAAGACCTACCCGTGGTCGGCACCCGAGACGGGCTACCCGTTCTACGGCCGGTGGGACTTCTGGCTCGGTACCGTCCTGACAGCGCTCACCCTCGCGACCCTCGTGGTCGGGCTCGTCCCGGTCGTCGCCATCAAGGTGGCGGTCGGCCTCGTCGCGCTCGGTGCCGTCGCTGAGACGTCACGGGCCACCCTCGGGGTCCTGCGCGCCGACCGGGCTCACCGCCGCCGCGTCGCCGACGACATCAGCGAGGAGATCGGCATCGAGGTCGCCGTGCGGCAGCTGGCGTACCTGTACGGCGCCCTGCACCGCAACAGCGGAACCCCGGACTCACGGCCCGAGAAGCGGGTCACCGATACCCACACCGCCGCCGACGGCAGCAGAGTCACACTCCTCATGTTCCGCGACGAAACCGTGAAGGCCGTCCGCGAGCAGCAGCCCGACGGATGACGGCGCCACCGACTTCTGCGTGGAGTTGGCGCCCTGGCACTCAAGCGCCCCTGCGGATTCGCCGTCCGAGTCACGGTCGGTCTTGTGACGGCGAAGGCTACGTCGGCGGCACGCGTGCTCTGACCTCGGACGACCGACTCTAGGACCGAGGCGCCGCGCTCGGAGGCGCGCACTCATGCCGCTGATGGCACGGCATGTCGACGATCGGAAGTGCGAGGTCAGGTGGGGTAACCCTGCAGCGCGCGTACCAGGGCTGTGCGCACGAGAACGTGAGGGGAAGGAGGCATTTCCTCGAGGCTGAACCACCCCATGTCGTCGTGTTCCTCAGGAGCGGCATTGGCCGGCGTTCCCTGCCAGTCGTGCACCAGCCACGCGCTCAGGACGGCCGGCTCGTCCAGAGGCCCCGCGGTCAGCCGACACAGATGAGACGCCGAGGCCGTCACGATCTGTACACCAACTTCTTCCTGCAGCTCCCGCGCGAGTGCGCCCAGCTCCGACTCGTCAGTCTCGATGTGACCACCGGGCAAGTCCCACACGTTCGGGTTGGCACGCTTGTCCGGCCTCCGATGTACGAGGAGGACTCGACCTTCCCGGACCAGCGCGCCCACCACGACCTCGTGCATCCGCCCAGCCAAGCACGGCCATCCGACGATCCACCCCGGAACTGCCGCGGGGTCCGCGGCCCTGCCGAGCTGAGGGGGTTTCCGGGTGAGCGGGTCGTGTGCCTGACCACGACCCATGGGCCGTGCTCGCACACACGACCGGGCCGCTCCCGATGAGCAGCGACTGTCAGCCTCTGCCGAGTTGAGCCTGCTTCGCGACACACAGTTTCGGATGGAGCCCGGGTCGTGTGCTCCACGACGACGCATGAACCGTTCTCCGGCACACGACCCTGCCCGCTGGCCGTGCCGGACGGACGGCCGGACAGAACCGGTCGGGTCGTGTGGGCCAGCACGGCGCATGAACCGTTCTCAGGCACACGACCCGCCGAAGCCGATCAACACACGGATCTGCCGCGGTCCGCTCGGTCTCTCGTGCAGGCTCACGACCGGGAGCCGTTGCAGCATGGCCTCTCGGCACCTTCGCGGATCTCAGACTCAGCGATCGTCGACGCCGGACCTGGCCGGCTCCGGCGGGGTTCGGTCGGCCGCATCCGGTAGTGCCGCATCCGGTAGAACTGGGCGGTGTCGGTTCATCCGAAACCGACAACCGGAGCGGAGCGCAGTCGTGGAGTCTTCGAACGCCGTGGCGGCCGCAGGCGCGCGGGTCTACGTCGACATGGTCGGGGACCTGTTCCACGCAGGCCACGTCGAGCTCCTGCGGGAGGCACGGCGCCACGGCGACTGGCTGGTCGTGGGGGTGCTGTCCGACGAGACCAGCGCGGCGTACAAGAGGCGGCCGATCATGACCCTCGCCGAACGCGTCGCTGTGATCGAGTCGTGCCGGTACGTCGACGAGGTGATCGCCGACGCTCCCGACCGCGTGACCCAGGACTTCCTGGACGAGCACAGGATCACCACGGTGGTCCATGGCGACGACGTGGGACTCGACGTTGCGGAGATCGTCTACGGGCCTGCCGTGGCCGCCGGGAGCTTCGTGTTCGTCCCGCGGACCAGTGATCTCTCCACCACGCAGGTGATCCAGCGAGTGCTCGACGCCGCCGCGGCACGCTGACCGGATCTTGCGGCCGCCCTTGTGGAGACGCTGCCGGACCGGGGTCTAGGATGTCGCTCGACGGGTCCGGGAGTGACCTATCCGAAGAGTCGGTGCTGGGATGCGAGCCGGCCGCGCTGGATACAGAGACGTTCCCTTCTGTCCTCCCGGGCCCGTCCCAGCCGGCCTCGACCACCGCCCGCAGGGCTGTGCGCGACTACTGAGGCGCGGCCGCGGAGGGGAGCGCCGCCATCAGGTCGTCGACGGAGACGTCCAGCGTCTCCGCGGCCGCCTCGACGTCGGGTGGCGGTCCGCCGAGGGCTGACTCGAGGTCCGCGACGGAGACTCCGAGGGTCTCGGCGGCCTCGGTGAGATCGGGCGTCGCACCGCCGGGGGCGGCGCCGTCGGCCGCCCCCGCGGGGGCGCCCGCCTGGCTGCCGTCCGCGGGTGGCGCGCCGGCGTCCTGCCCGGCCTCGGCGGCGGCGCTGCTGCTCTCGGCGGCCGTCGAGTCGCCCGGGGAGGTCTCGGCGGTGCAGGCGCCGAGCGCCACGGTCGCGACGACGGAGAGCGCGAGGATGGACTTCTTCATCGAAGCTGTGAGGTTCATGGGCAGCAGCCTCCCGGGCCAGCCTGTGCGTCTCCGGTGAGGCGGGTGGGAGCCGCGTATGAGTCCGCCCGGCGCGGGGTCGTGTGTCCCAGCACGGTGCGGGGGCCGTTCTCAGGCACACGACCCGCCCCCAGCGCCACGAGATCCACCCGACCGCTCGGGCACCCCAGCGTCCCAGCAGCGGGTCAGGGCTCGATCAGGCCGGCCCGGATCGCGTAGCGGACAGGACCTGCGCGCCAGCAGCCACGCCCGACCCGGGCGATCGATCGGCGACCAGCGCACCCCGGCACACCGGCGAGCAGCTGGTAGAGGATCACGGCTCGATCTGCGCCGGGTTGGCGGAGTACCAGGCCTCGCCGGCCACCACCGTGACGCGGATGGTCAGCCGGGGTGCGGTCGCGCATGCCGAGCTTCTGCAGCACGTTCTCCCGGTGCCGCTCGACGGTGCGCACGCTGATCGTGAGCATCCCGGCGATCTCGCGCGACGAGTGGCCCTCCGCGACCAGCTTGACCACCTCGTCCTCGCGCGGGGTCAGGACGGCGCGCGGCAGTCGCTCGCCGCGCCGCAGCCGGTCGAGGTAGTCCCTGACCAGGGCGCTCTCCACGCCGGGGTAGAGGAACGACTCTCCGCGCAGGCAGGCTCGGCAGGCGTCCACCAGGTCCCGGTCGGCGACCGACTTCAGGACGTACCCCGAGGCCCCGACCCGCAGGGACTCGAAGAAGTACTGCTCGTTGTCGTGCATCGACAGCATCAGGATCCTGGGTGGCGCCGGTCCGCGGGAGATCTGCCGCGCCGCCTGCAGACCGGTGAGCCGGGGCATGGTCACGTCCAGGATCGCCAGGTCGACCGTGGTCCCGCGCAGCAGCTCGAGCGCCTCCGCGCCGTCGGCGGCCTCGGCCACGACCTCGAGGTCCGGCTGGGCGTCGAGGATCAGCCGGACGCCGCGGCGCACGAGCGCGTGGTCGTCGGCCAGCAGGACCCGGGCGACGGGGGCGTCGCTCATCGCGCCGGCACCGGCACGAACAGCTCCACGCTCGTCCCGCCCCCCTCGGCCCGACGTACGTCGATCCGTCCGCCCACGAGCTGAGCGCGCTCCTGCATCCCCCGGAGCCCGGTGCCACCCGGCTGCGGGCCGAGGCCGACGCCGTCGTCGGTGACCCGCAGCCACACCTCGTCGCCGCGCAGGCCCATCGTCAGCTCGACGTGGCGGGCATGCGCGTGCCGGGCGGCGTTGGTCAGGGCCTCCTGGGCGACGCGGAAGACGACCAGCTCGACCGCCTCGTCGAGGACCGGGAAGCCGGGGACGACCTTGCGGCGCACGCGGGTGCCGCCGTGGGCGAACAGCTCGGTGCAGACCGCGGCCAGGGCGCTGCGCAGGCCGAGGTCCCGCAGCACGTCGGGCCGCAGCTGCCGGGCCACGCCGCGCACCTCGTCCAAGCCAGCCCGGGTGCTCTCGCGCAGCTCCTCCAGCTGCTCCCGCGTCGGGATGGTCGTGGACGAACCGGTCGATCTCGAGCAGCAGAGCCGTCAACGACTGGCCGACCCCGTCGTGCAGCTCCTGCGCGATGCGCGCGCGCTCGGCCTCCTGGGCGGCGAGCGCCGCCAGGTTGCTCTCCCGCTGGCCGGCCTCGATGCGGCCGAGGAGGTCGTTGACCGAGGCAGCCAGGCGGTGCGCGGGGCCCGCGCCCGGGACCGGGACCCGCTCGATCGGATCGGTGGTGCGGGCCAGGTCGAGATGGGACACGAGCCGGTCCAGGGGGCGCAACGAGCTCCCGACGAGCAGTGCGTTCGCCACGACCATCACCGCCAGCCCCCCGGCCAGCACGACGACCTCCGACAGCAGCGGACGCGCGGAGACCGTCGCGGGCGAGAACGCGAGCAGCGCCGTGCCCACGGCGAACAGGACGCCGTTGGTCAGGACCACCCGGGTGGTCAACGAGAACCTCTGCGCCCAGCCCATGCCCGTCACCCTGACGCCTGGGAGAGGGTCGCGTCCACGACTCGACCGGGCCGCCCGCGAAAGTGGGGAGCAGACCCCATGTGCTGTCCCGGTCGGTCCGGACAGACTGGCGGTGCGCGACCCCGACCCCCACCCACACGGGTCGGGGTCACGCGCCACCTGGAGGAGGGCATGACGATGGCGGCACTTCTGGCCCGCTGGTGGGCCCGCCCGACGTCGTCCACCCTCACCGCGCCACGACAGCTCTGGACCGCCGTGGCGGTGACCACTGCCGACGGGGTGACCGCCCGGCTCCAGGTCGAGCTCACCCGCGAGGTCACCGGTCGGGAGACCCAGCCGGACGTGCGCGACGCGAGCGCCGTGGCCGCCGTCGAGACGGCACTGCGCCGCACCCTGGGTGCACGACGCGCCGCGAGCCTGCCGGTGAAGGGCAGCACCCTCGACCGGGTCGAGCTCGGCCTGGTCGACGACGTGACGATCGGCGACGTCTTCGTCGTGGTCTGCGACGTGGAGGTCACCGGCGAGCTCAAGCGGATCCTGGCGCCCGAGTCGACCCGCTGACGCATGGACCTGGACGTCGCCCTGCTGGCGGGGACGCTCGTGCTGCTGCTCGGCGTCGCGGCCGTGGCGATCTCCACCCGGGCCGGCCTCCCGAGCCTCCTGCTCTACCTCGCGCTGGGGCTGGCGCTCGGCGAGGGCGGGCTCGGGTTCGACTTCGAGGACCTCGACCTGACCATGCTCCTGGGCACGGTGGCGCTCGCGGTCATCCTCGGCGAGGGCGGCCTGCGCACGACGGCGTCCGAGATCCGGCCGGTGCTCCGGGTCGCCGGCCTGCTGGCCACCCTCGGCGTCGTCGTCAGCGTGGGGGTCACCGCCGTGATCACCTACCTCGTCCTCGACGTCGAGTGGCGTACGGCGTTGCTGCTGGCCGCGGTGGTGGGCTCCACCGACGCCGCGGCGACCTTCTCGATCATGCGGCGGCTGCCGATCCGGCCGCGGGTCCGCGCCACCTTGGAGGCGGAGTCCGGCTTCAACGACCCGCCGGTGATCATCCTCGTCACGGTGGTGGCGAGCGAGGCCTGGTACTCCGCCAACCCGGCGCAGATCGGTGCCGTGATCCTCTACCAGCTGCTCGCCGGTGTGCTGGTCGGCGTGCTGATCGCCCGAGCCGGGCAGTGGCTGCTGGCGCGCAGCGCCCTGCCGTCCGCGGGGCTCTACCCGTTGGCGACCACGTCGATCCTGTTCCTGGCGTTCGCCGTCGGCGGGCTGGTCCAGGCGAGCGGGTTCATGGCGATCTACGTGGCCGGCCTCTGGCTGGGCAACGCGCGGCTCCCGCACCGCCAGGTCACGGCCGGCTTCGCCGAGAGCCTGGCCTGGCTGGCCCAGATCGGGCTCTTCGTGCTGCTCGGCCTGCTGGCCAGCCCCGGCCGGCTGGCGGACGCGATCCTCCCGGCCGCCCTGGTCGGCCTCGCCCTCACCTTCGTCGCGCGCCCGCTCTCGGTGCTGGTCTGCACGGTGTGGTTCCGCGAGCCCCTGCGCCACCAGGTCTTCTTGTCGTGGGCCGGCCTGCGCGGCGCCGTCCCCATCGTGCTGGCCACCATCCCGGCGGCCCAGGGTCTGCCCGAGGCCGCGCGGATCTTCGACATCGTCTTCCTGCTGGTCGTGGTCTTCACCCTGCTCCAGGCGCCGCTGCTCCCACGGGTGGCGCGGCGGACCGGAGTTGCGCTGGAGGGATCGCTGCGCGAGCTCGACGTCGAGTCCGCGCCGCTGGAGGACATGGACGCCAGCCTGCTGCAGCTGCGGGTCCCCGCGGGCTCGGGACTCGGCGGCGTCTACGTCACCGACCTGCGCCTGCCCGCCAACGCCGCCGTCGCGCTGGTCCACCGCCGCGGGCAGATCTTCGTCCCCGACCAGCACACGTCGCTGCGGGTCGGCGACCACCTGGTGCTGGCGGTCTCCGAGGAGGCCCGGGCCGAGACGGAGCGGCGGCTCCAGGCCATCGCCCGCTCGGGCAGGCTGGCGCTCTGGTACGCCGGGTCCGCGCCGGCACCCGGCTCAGGCCGTCAGCAGGCCGAGGCCCAGGGTCGTGAGGCTGAGCGCCAGCAACGCCGCCCCGGCGAACACCAGGACGACCAGCCGGTTCGGCTCGGTGCGGCCGCGGCCCATCGATGAGAAGAAGAACCCGCCGGGCATCAGCAGGGCCGAGACCGCCACCCCGGTGCGCGCCAGCCACTCCCAGGCCCCCGAGAGCTCGGTGGCGTCGACGAACGGCTGGCAGACCAGGGCGAGGAGCAGCAGGACCCCGGCGTGGGCGTGCCCGGCGCGAGCGAACTTCTCCTGGAACGACGTGAGCTGCGCCCGCCCGCGCACGATCCGCAGCAGGTAGAGACCGCCGGTCTCGACCGTCACCAGGGCCAGGAAGAGGGCTCCGGCCAGGTGGCGAGACGCATCGGACAGCAGGGGTTCCATGGGCGCTCCTTGGTTTGGGATAGTCATACTCTCTCATTTATTGGAGACTGTCGCTATCCCATCTGTCAGGATGGCGGCATGCGTCTTGCCGAGGTGTCCCGTCGCAGCGGCCTGCCGACCGCGACGATCAAGTACTACGTGCGCACCGGGCTGGTCCCCCCGGGGCTCACCGAGGGCAGCACCTGGGCCCGCTACGGCGAGGAGCACCTGCACCGGCTCCGCCTGGTGCGGGCGCTGACCGAGGTGGCCGGCCTCTCGCTCGACGACGTACGACGGGTCGTCGACGCGGTGGACGCCTCGGGCTCGGAGCACCAGGTGCGCGGGGCGGCGCAGTGGCCGCTGACCGAGCCGCCGGCGCAGGAGCCGTCCGCGGCCTCGCTGGCGCGGGTCGAGGCGTTGCTCGCGCGGCACGACTGGCGGCTCGGTGCCGACAGTCCGCACCGGGCCACGCTGGCGGTCGCGCTCGAGACGCTCGAGGAGCTGGCCTTCCCCGCCTCGGACGAGGTCCTCGACGTCTACGCCGACGCGCTCGAGCAGGTGGCGGAGGTCGAGGTTCCCCGCGTCGCCGTCACGAGCGACCCGATGGTGGCGGCCGAGCGGCTCGTGGTCGGCACGCTGCTCTACGAGCCGGTGCTGTGCACCCTGCGCCGGATGGCCCACGAGGCGCTGTCGGCCCGGGGGTGAACCCCCCTCCGTCGACGCCAGGCGGCGCCAGGGTGTCTGGACGGCGTTGTGCCGTGCGCGCGGAGAGGACGAGACTGGGCCGATGCGGATCGCTGTCGCGGGGGGCACCGGGGTCGTCGGACGGAAGGTGGTCGACGCGGCCCGGCAGCGGGGGCACGACGTCGTCGTCCTGAGCCGGTCGGCGGGCGTGGACCTGACGACCGGTGCCGGGCTCGCGGAGCGGCTCACCGGTGTCCACGCCCTGGTCGACGTGAGCAACCAGGCCTCGCAGCGGAGGGCGAGCGCGGAGGCGTTCTTCGGCGGGGTCACGCGCTCGCTGCTGGCGGCCGAGGAGGCGGCCGGCGTCGGGCACCACGTCGCGCTGTCGATCGTCGGCATCGACGACGTCGACACCGGCTACTACGCGGGCAAACGGCTCCAGGAGCGCCGGGTGGCCGACGGCGGGGTGCCGTGGAGCATCCTGCGGGCGACCCAGTTCCACGAGTTCGCCGAGCAGGCGCTGGGGTTCGCGCGGCTCGGGCCCGTCTCGCTCGTGCCGCGGATGACCGTCCAGCCGGTCGCGGCCCGCGAGGTCGCGGAGCACCTCGTCGACCTCGTCGAGACCGGTCCCTCCGGTCGGGTCCCCGACCTCGCCGGACCCGAGAAGCACGACCTGGTCGCCCTGGCCCGGCGGGCTGCCCCGGGGCGCCGCGTCGTCGTACCGCTGCGGGTGCCCGGCGCCGCCGGACGCGCCATGCGCTCCGGGGCGCTCTGTCCGACCGGGCCCGGGCCCCGCGGGCGGCTGGGCTTCGACGCCTGGCTGGCGGCGCGGAGGCGGCCGCGGCCGGACGCCGACCCCGCGGCCGGCGACGCCGGATCCGCTGACGGGACCGCCACGACCACCCCGCGACCCGGCTATCTTCGTCACCCAGTCCAGGAACTGCTACATCCGCAGAGGGAGCTGAGCGGCGATGGCACGTCACGCAGAGATCGCCGACGCCGCGATCAGGACCCTGGCCGCCGAGGGGATGCGGGGGCTGACCCACCGCGCCGTGGACCGGGCCGCGGGCCTGGCGCAGGGATCGACGTCGTACTACTACCGGACCCGGAAGGCGCTGCTGACGGCGACGGTGGAGCGGTTGGCCGAGATCGACGCGGCCGAGGTGCCGGCCCCGGTGCCGGACCTCGACGCGCTCGCCGACGCGCTGGCCGCGAGCATCCAGAGGTGGGTGACCGCGGACCGGGATCGACAGCTCGCCCGCTACGAGCTCACCCTGGAGGCGACCCGGCGCCCCGAGCTGCGCGCCGCGCTGGTCCGAGGGGGTGACACGATCCGCGCCACGGTGGCCGACCTGCTGGAGGCGGTCGGCGTCCCGGCCCCCGCCGACCGCGCGCGAGCCCTGGTCGCCTGCATCGACGGTCTGATCCTCGACCAGATCGCGGGGACGGCGGGGCCGGGCTTCGACGCCGAGGCGGTCGGCTCGACCGTCCGTCGGATCGTGACCGCGATGTCGGACTGAGCTCCGACCGCCGCGGCTGCGCCGTCAGCGAGCTGGGTGACGAGTCCGGCCCGAACGCGGGTCAACGAGCACCGCGGCGTCGGGACCGTCGGGCCGCCACGACGACCACGGCCGCGACCACGCCGTGCAACCCCAGCAGGACGGCCTGGGCCTCCGCGGTGGTGGCGGCGAACGTCCCGAGCAGGGACAGGAGCGCCACGCCCAGCGCGAGCGTCGTCCAGATCGTCAGCGCCCGGGACGTCGTCCGCTCCAGCAGGCGGAGCGCGAGCACCCCGGCCGCGGCCGCGACACCGGCGGTGAGCGCGATCGCGGCGAGGCCGAGCGGCCGCGTGTCGCCACCGGTCTCCACGGCGAGGTCGACCCCGGGCAGCCGCACGAGGCAGAGCCAGGAGAACGACGCGCAGACGACGGCGGCGGCCACGACGACCAGGTCCTCCTGCCAGGGGACCGGCGACGCGGCGGGTGCTCGCGGCCCCGCCTCCGGTGGCAGGTCCGGTGGCAGGTCCGGTGGCAGGCCCGGTGATGGTTCCGGTGGCAGGTGGGGCGGCCGGTGCATGGACATGGCATCTCCTCTCGGCCGTCCGGTGGACGGCGACTGCTCCGTCGGTCCGACGGGGCGTGGTGCACGGACATCGGCAGCGTAGCCGAGATCCTCGACAGATGTAGAGTCTGTTTCCGGCGGCCCTCGGGGGCAGGAGGCGAGATGAGGAACCCAGGATCACGCTCGGCCTCGCCGTCGCGCTGGCCCGGGAGCGACGCCGGCCCGACGGCCGTCGAGACCCTGGTCACGTGCAGGACTAAGTCGTGGTCGTCGCCGGTTGGCCACGACATGACTGTGATGCCCACGAGCCCCACGCCCCGCCTGTCCCTGCCGCTCACCGGCGGCGGCAGCACCGACGACCTCGCCCTCGGCACGGGCGCCGACGGCCGCTTCACGCTGGTCGCGTTCTTCCGCGGTCTCCACTGCCCGGTCTGCCGCGCCCAGCTCTCCGAGATCAACCGGCGTCTGGACGACCTGGCCGCCGGTGGCGTGGGTCGCGTCGTCGCCGTGAGCATGGAGACGGCCGAGCGCAGCGCGGAACTGGTCGACCGGTGGCGCCTCGACCGCCTGCCGGTCGCCCACGGCCTCACCGAGGAGTCGGCCCGCGACTGGGGGCTGTTCCTCTCCACCTCGATCAAGGAGGGCGAGCCGGCGCTGTTCAACGAGCCCGGACTCTTCGTCCTCGACGCCGACGGCGCGCTGTTCTGGAGCAGCATCGCCACGATGCCGTTCGGCCGTCCCGCGCTGGACGACGTCCTGGCCGGCCTCCGGTTCGCCCAGGAGCACGACTACCCCGCCCGCGGCGCGGCCTGAGGTACGCCGCGCTACGGCTGCGCAGCCTCGAGCTACCGCCTCACCGACGGGGCGCCGGGTCGGCGTCTCCCCGCAGGTCGCGGAGCCGCGCGCGGAGGGCGTCCGACACCGGAGCCTTCGTGCCGGACGCGTAGGAGAAGGTGACGATCAGGGACTCGCCGTCAGCGGCGACCGCACCGTGACGGTGGCTCACGGCCCGGTAGAGCATGGCGAACCGGTCCTCGCCGACGTCGCCGATCCGCGCGCCGACGGTGACGGTGTCGGGATGGGTCAGCGGGATCCGGAACCGGCAGCTCGCCGAGTGCAGGATCGGTCCGACACCGTCGGACTGCTCGATGGCCCCCAGCCCGAGCTCGGCGAAGCACGCGATCCGAGCGGTCTCGAAGTAGCGGAAGTACACGACGTTGTTCACGTGCGCCATGGCATCCATGTCGCCCCACGCGACGGGGATGTCCACGGTCACGGGGAAGTCGATCAGCAGGGCGGCGACCTGGTCCTTGTCCGTCACCGGCACAGGCTAGCGAGCCTCGGCGTCCGTCGCGGACGGCGGCAGGCAGCAGCAGGGGCGCCGCCCTTGGTTCAGGCTCCCGGGTCGGGGAGCGGTCCGAAGTCGCGCTCGCACTGGACGGCACCGCGACACGAGCGGAGCAGGGAGAAGCGCACGGAGAGTGCGTGCAGCACGGCGGCGTACCTCCGGGCCGTGCTGCGGAGCTCTCCCGACTCGGGGTTCACCAGGTTCCGCATCTCGTGCGGGTCGACCTTGCGGTCGTAGAGCTCGACCGAGCCCTTCCAGTGACGGGCGTAGGTGTACCTGCTGGTCGTGACGCCTCGGAAGAGCCAGCCGTCGTGCCGGCGCAGGATGGTGCGGTTGACGCCTCCGGCCTGGATCAGGGAGGTGTCGGAGACCAGGCTGCGTCCCTGGAACGTGCGCAGCAGCGAGACCCCATCGGTGTGCCCCGCGGCGGCGACGCGGCCCAGGACGCCGGCGGCGTCCAAGATCGTCGGAGCGAGGTCGACGGTCGTGGCCAGGTCGTCGTAGACGGAGCCCGCGGGAACTCCCGGTCCGCGGACCACCAGCGGAACCTGGAGGTTCTCGTCGTAGACGAAGTTCTTCGTCCTCAGCCGGTGCTCCCCGAAGAGGTAGCCGTTGTCGGAGGTGAAGATGATGAGCGTGTTCGAGAGCTCCCTGCCTTCCTCAACGCGCCGATCATCTTCGCGTTGGCCTCGTCGACGGCCGCCAGGGAGCGCTGCCGCTCCCGGTAGTTGCCGACCATGCCCCGGGTGCTGAGGCGGCCGCGGCGCATGTAGCGAGGCTTGTCGCTGACGTCGCGTTCGTTGAACGAGGGCTTCTTCATCGCGGGCAGGGGGGTCGAGCGGAACTTCGTGCGGTGCCGCTTCGCGATCAGCGGGTGAGGCAGGGTCCTGCCGCCGACGATGGTGTCGTGCGGGGCGACGTGGCTGGCCCACAGGAAGAACGGCTTGCGGGACCTCGCGCGGGAGGCGATGTACGTGCTGGCCCGGTTCGCGACGACGTCGACGACGTAGCCCTTCGGGGTCTGCGGGCGGCCGTTGTTGAAGAACTGGGTGCCGTAGTAGGCGTAGGTCCTGCTCAGGCTCGGGTCCCACATCCCCCAGCCGCGCGGGCGCTTGGAACCGGCGCGGTAGCCGTTGAGCATCTTGCCGGTGAAGCCGGTGTCGTACCCGGCCCGACGCATCCAGACGCCGATGTTCTCGCGCAGGTTCGAGCCGCCACCCTCGGTCGCGAACCGGGAGTAGCCGCCGTACGGACCCGTGTTGTGCTTGACCCCGTTGTTGTGCGCGAACTCGCCGGTGAGGATCTCGGCCCGCGCGGGACAGCAGAGCGGGTGCGGGCTGATGGCGTTGACGAAGTCGGCCCCCGCTCGGGTGATCAGCCGCCGGGTCCTGGGCATGCTGCGCATCTCGATGTCGGCCTGGTCGTCGGTGGTGATGAGCAGGACGTTCGGGCGCTTCTGCGGCGCGGACCTCGCCGGCGCGGCGCTGGGCTCGGGCACCGAGACCTGCTGGGTGGCGGCCGGAGCAGCCGAGCCCGGTGCGACGACCAGACCCTGCCCGAGTCCGACCGCGAGGGCGGGGGCGACGACGGCGCTGACCAGCAGCAGGCGGGGCGAGGGCACGGGGGGTCCTTTGGGGGCCGAGATGGGAGGGAGTGCCCCGTCGTGTGCCGTGAGGTCAGGTCCCGGAGATCGCAGTCTAACCCGCGCAGCCTCTGGCACTCGGGAAGTTGCAGGGCCGGCAGCGACGACGTCTGCTCGGTCGGTGAGCTCGCCTTGCGGCCTGGCCTACCGTGGCCTCGGCGGGTGCGGTCGATCGGGAGGAGCGCGGGCATGGACGAGGGCGGAGCCTCGCGGGAGGAGCTGGCGCTGCTGAGCCTGCACGACCTGCTGACGAGCGTCAGCTCGGGCCACGACCTGCGGGTCGTGCTGCAGAAGGTGGCGCAGGGCGTGGTCGACGCGCTGGGCTTCGACATGGCCGCCGTCAACTACCTCGACGACGACGGCTTCCTCGACGTCCTCGGGATCGCCGGCGACCCCGACGCCATCGAGACGATGGCCGGTCGGCGGGTGCCGATGGCCGACTACCTCGAGGAGTTCGAGCTGGCCGACGACTGGGGCAGCCTGAAGTTCGTCCCCCACGAGCGCCTCCCGCGCCGACGTGCTCAGCAGCTGGGTCCCGCAGGTGCAGCCCCTGGACCTGCCCGACGCCTGGCACCCGATGGATGCTCTCTACGCACCGCTGCACGGTCCGGACGGCGAGCTGGTCGGCGTCCTCGGCGTCGACCTGCCCCGCGACGGGCGCCGGCCAGGCGAGCTGAAGCGCC
Organism: uncultured Actinomycetota bacterium; assembly: GCA_963834285.1. Classification (GTDB taxonomy): domain Bacteria; phylum Actinomycetota; class Actinomycetes; order Propionibacteriales; family Nocardioidaceae; genus Nocardioides. Next base: position 103,884 of record CAWIAZ010000004.1, read on the forward strand.
AGGTGCTGGAGATGTACGCCGTCCAGGCCGGCCTCGCCATCCACCTCGCCCGCACCCGCGAGCGCGAGCTGCGGATCATCGAGGAGCTGCGGGAGATGGCGACCTACCGCGACGAGGTCAACCTGGCCCTCACCCACGAGCTCAAGAACCCGCTGACCGCGATCCTGGGTCACACCGAGCTGCTCGGCGAGGCGCTGGCCGAACGCGGCGGCGCGTCGGCGTCGGTGCAGTCGGTCGCCACGGCGGTGAAGCGGATGCAGGACCTGATCGGCAACCTCCTGGTGCTGGGTCGCGTGCAGCACGAGCACCCCGCGCTGCCGGACACCGACGTCGACCTGGGCGAGCTCGTGCACGAGGCGGCCGACCTGCTCGCGATGCAGGCCCGGCAGGGCGGCGTCCGGGTGGAGACCCGGGCCGAGACCCCCGGGCCGTTGGTGCGGGGCGACCGCGACGAGCTCGTCATGATCGTCACCAACCTGATGTCCAACGCCATCAAGTTCACCCCGGACGGCGGCGACGTCAGCCTGACGCTCGGCACCGACGCCGCGGCAGGGGAGGCCGGCGAGGTGCTGCTCACCTGCCGCGACACCGGCCTCGGCATCCCCCTGGCCGACCAGGCCACGATCTTCGACGCCTTCACCCGCTCGACGACCCCGGGGGCCCGGGCCGTGGCGGGCAGCGGGCTCGGCCTCACGATCACCCGCCGCATCGTCGAGCGGCACGGCGGCTCCATCGAGATCGTCTCCGCCGCGGGCGAGGGCGCCACCGTGACGGTCCGGCTGCCGCTCGCCGCCTGACCGGCTCAGCGGCGTACGAGCACCTCGTCGAGCGACTTGCGCTCGAGGTCGGGCACGACGGCGTCCGCCGCGGGATAGCCGACCGGGACCAGCAGGTGACCGCGCTCCTCGCGGGGGCGATCGAGGATCTCGTTGAGGAAGCGCATCGGGCTGGGGGTGTGGGTCAGCGTCGACAGGCCGGCCACGTGCAGCGCGGCGATCAGGAAACCGACGGCGATCCCGACCGACTCCTTCACGTAGTAGGGCTTCGGCGAGTCCGGTCCCTGGTGGACCTCGAAGACCGCGATCAGCGCGGGCGCCTCGACGAGGAACGGCTTCTCGGCGTCGGTGCCGAGCCGCGCCAGCGCCTCGAGCCACTCGGGCGAGGCACGGCGCTCGTAGAACTCCCGCTCCTCCGCCTCGGCGGCCGACCGCAACCGACGGCGCACCTCCGGGTCGGTGACGACCACGAACCGCCAGGGCTGCACGTGGGCTCCGCTGGGCGCGCTGGCCGCCGCGCGCACGGCCTCCTCGAGGACGCCGTCGGGGATCGGGCGGCTGTCGAAGTGGCGCACGCTGCGCCGCCTCACGAGGTCGTCGGCGAATGCCGTCACCCGGGCCAGGGCCTCGTCGTCGGGCAGCGCCAGCGACGGCGCCGGCGTGCTCGGACGAGGGCGCGCCGGGTCCTTGCTGCCAGCCACCGGCTCAGCGTAGTGGCTGACCGCTGCGAGGCCGCTGGGCCGGCTCGGGGTTTCGTGGCTCGCTCCGCTCGCACCTCAACCACCGCGCGCCTCCCTTGGCTCTCGCACCTCGACCACCGCGGGCGTCCCTGGCGCTCGCACCTCGACCACCGCGGGCGTCCTTGGCGCTCGCACCTCGACCACCGCAACGTCCACGGTGGTTGAGGTGCGAAGGCCCCCTGGGGCCTGAGCCACGAAACCCCGTGCGCAAGGCCCGACCGCTCAGAGCATGGTGCCGGGGTTGAGCAGGCCGGTCGGGTCGAGGGCGTCCTTGATCCGCTGGTTGAGCGCCATCGCCTCGGGGCCGAGCTGCGCGCCCAGCCACGGCTTCTTCAGCCGGCCGACGCCGTGCTCACCGGTGATCGTGCCGCCGAGGGCGATGGCGAGGTCCATCACCTCGCCATAGGCCTGCTGCGCACGCGCCGCGTGGTCGTCGTCGGTGGGGTCGAAGACGATCAGCGGGTGGGTGTTGCCGTCGCCGGCGTGCGCGATCACCGCGATCTCGACCCGACGCTGCGCGGCGATCGCGGCGATCCCGTCGACCAGCGCGCTGAGCTGCGGCAGCGGGACGCCGACGTCCTCGAGCAGCAGCGAGCCCTTCTGCTCCACCGCGGGGATCGCCATCCGACGTGCCGCCACGAACGCCTCGCCCTCGTCGGGGTCGTCGGTGGAGAACACCTCGAGGGCGTCGTGGGACCGGCAGATCTTCTCGATCGTCGCCAGCTCGTCGAGCGCGGCCACCGCAGCCTCGTCGGACTGGATCACCAGCAGCGCCTCGGCGTCGCGGTCGAGCCCCATCTTCGTGAGGTCCTCGACCGCGTTGATCGAGGCCCGGTCCATGAACTCGAGCATCGAGGGCCGCATGCTGCGGGTGATCTCCGCGACCGCGTCGGTGGCGTCGTCGAGCTTGCCGAACGTGACCACCATCGTGCACGGCACCCGCTGCGCGGGCAGCAGCTTGAGCACGATCCGGGTGACGATGCCGAGCGTGCCCTCGCTGCCCACGAAGAGCTTGGTGAGCGGCAGCCCGGCCTTGTCCTTGACCCGGGGGCCGCCGAGCTCGACGGCGGTGCCGTCGGCCAGCACGACGGTGAGTCCGAGCACGTAGTCGGTGGTGACGCCGTACTTCACGCAGCACAGCCCGCCGGCGTTGGTGGCGATGTTGCCGCCGATGGAGCAGATCTCGTACGACGACGGGTCGGGCGGGTACCAGAGCCCGTGCTCGGCGACGGCCTGCTTCACCTCGGCGTTGAGCAGGCCCGGCTGCACCGTGCAGGTGCGCGTGAGCGGGTCGACCTCGATGTCCCGCATCCGCTCGGTGGAGATCAGCAGGCAGCCGTCGAGGGCGGTGGCGCCCCCGGACAGCCCGCTGCCGGCGCCGCGGGTGACCACGCTCAGGCCCTGCGCGGCGGCGAAGCGGACGGCGGCCTGCACGTCCTCGGTGCAGGTCGCCCGGACCACGGCCAGGGGGGTGCCGGCGTCGGGCGCGTTGGCCCGGTCGAACCGGTAGCCGGCCATCTTGTCGGGGTCGGTCACCACGCTGCCCTCGGGCAGCGCCCCGGTCAGCGGGGTCAGGTCCAGGGTGGTCGACATCTGCGTACCTCTCACGTCGGCTGGGAGTGGGTCGGGTCCGGGGGTCCGGGGCGGGGCTCGAGGGTGGTGGCCAGCCGCTGCGCCGCCGCGTGCAGCAGGGACAGCGCCCGCCGGACGACGTCGTCGGTCATCCGGGGGACCGGCCCGGAGACGGAGACGGCCATCCACGTGGGTGGGGTACCCACCGGCACCGCGACGCACCGCACCCCGAGCTCCTGCTCCTGCTCGTCGAGCGCGTGCCCCTCGCGGCGCACCACCGCCAGCGCCTCGCGGAGCCCGGTCTCGGTGGTGATCGTGTGCTCGGTGACGCGGGGCAGCCCGGTCCGGCGGACGATCGCGGCGACCGCCTCGTCGTCGAGCTGGGCCAGCATCACCTTGCCGACCCCGGTGCAGTGCAGGTCGACGCGGCGGCCGACCTCGGTGAACATCCGCATGGAGTAGCGAGCGGGGGCCTGGGCGACGTACTCGGCCTGGTGGCCGCTCGAGCACCGCGAGGTTGGCGCTCTCGCCGAGCTCGGTCACGAGGTCGGCCAGCACCTCGTCGGCGTCGGCGCCGACCTGGAGCTGGGCGGTGGCGCCGAGCGGGACGAGCCGGAACCCGAGGGCGTAGCGGCGGTCGGGCAGCTGGCGCAGGTAGCCTCGTTCGAGCAGGGTGCGGGCCAGCCGGTGGGTGGTCGGGGCCGGGAGCGACGTGGCGGCGGCGAGCTCGCCGATCGTCAGGGCACCGCCGCAGACCGCGACCGCCTCGAGCACGTCGAGGGCGCGGTGCAGCGACTGGACGCCTGCGGCGCCGTGGACGAGCGGGTGCGTGGGTACCTGCGTTGACATGGCCACCTCGGGACCGCGAAGGTTGGATCTCGCTGTTCCGTTGGTCGAGATCGTAATTCCATCAGGCGAAAGAGTGAAGGGGAATCCATGACGTCCCGTGAATCGGTGGCCGGGCTGGACGTGGCCACCGAGCTGTACGCCTTCGTGCGTGACGAGGCCCTGCCCGGCTCCGGCATCGAGGAGGACGACTTCTGGTCGGGTGCCGCGTCCCTGATCGAGGACCTCGCGCCGCGCGTGCGCGCCCTCGTGGCCCGCCGCGACGAGCTGCAGCAGGCGATCGACGCCTACCACGCCGACCCGGCCCACAGCCCGCTCGACCCCGACGACTACGAGCGCTTCCTGCGCGAGATCGGCTACCTCGTCGACGAGCCCGCGAGCGTCACCATCACCACCGACGGCGTCGACGACGAGATCGCCCGGGTGCCCGGCCCGCAGCTCGTGGTGCCGATGCTCAACGCCCGGTTCGCCGCCAACGCCGCCAACGCGCGGTGGGGCTCGCTCTACGACGCGCTCTACGGCACCGACGTGATCCCGCAGGACGACGGCCGCGAGGTCGGGCGCTCCTACAACCCCGCCCGCGGCGAGGTCGTGATCGAGCGGGCCCGCGCGTTCCTCGACGAGCACGTGCCCCTCGCCTCGGGCTCCCACCGCGACGCCACGGCGTACGCCGTGGACGAGGAGGGCCTGTCCGTCGCCACCGACGCCGGCGTCCTGCGCCTCGCCGACTCCTCGCAGTACGTCGGCCACCAGGGCCCGGCCGACGCGCCGACGGCGCGTGCTGCTGGTCCACCACGGGCTGCACGTCGAGATCCAGGTCGACCGCGACCACGAGATCGGGGCCACCGACCGGGCCGGGGTCAAGGACGTCGTGCTCGAGGCGGCCCTCACCTCGATCATGGACCTCGAGGACTCCGTCGCCGCGGTCGACGCCGACGACAAGGTGCTCGGCTACCGCAACTGGCTGCACCTCATGCAGGGCCGGCTCGAGACCGAGGTCAGCAAGGGCGGACGCACGTTCACCCGCGGCATGGACCCCGACCGCACCTACACGACCCCGGGCGGGAGCGAGGTCACGCTGCCCGGGCGGGCGTTGATGCTGGTGCGCCAGGTCGGCCACCTGATGACCAGCGACGCGGTCCGCGACGCCGCCGGCAACCCCGTTCCCGAGGGCATCGTCGACGCGCTGATGACCGGCCTGGGCAGCGTCCACGACCTGCGCGGCGACACCGCCGGCGGCAACTCCCGCGCCGGCTCGATGTACGTCGTGAAGCCGAAGATGCACGGCCCCGACGAGGTCGCCCTCGGGTGCGAGATCCTGGCCCGCACCGAGCAGGTGCTGGGCCTCGCGCCGCGCACGATGAAGATCGGCATCATGGACGAGGAGCGGCGCACGTCGGCCAACCTCAAGGCCTGCATCGCCGCGGCGGCCGACCGGGTGGCGTTCATCAACACCGGGTTCCTCGACCGCACCGGCGACGAGATCCACACCTCCAACGTGGCCGGTCCGATGGTCCGCAAGGGCGCGATGAAGAGCCAGCCGTGGATCAAGGCCTACGAGGACAGCAACGTCGACATCGGCCTCGAGTGCGGCTTCCAGGGCAAGGCCCAGATCGGCAAGGGCATGTGGGCCGCGCCCGACGACCTCGCCGACATGCTCGAGCAGAAGATCGGCCACCCGCAGGCCGGGGCCAACTGCGCCTGGGTGCCGTCGCCGACCGCGGCCACCCTGCACGCCACCCACTACCACCAGGTCGACGTGCTCGAGCGGCAGCGCGAGCTCGCCGGTACCCGCCGCTCGACCCTGCGCGAGCTGCTCACGATCCCGCTCGGCGATCCTGCCGACTGGAGCGAGGAGGACCGCGCGGCCGAGCTCGACAACAACGTGCAGAGCACGCTCGGCTACGTCGTGCGCTGGGTCGACGCCGGCGTCGGCTGCTCGAAGGTGCCCGACCTCTCCGGCACGCCGCTGATGGAGGACCGGGCGACCTGCCGGATCAGCTCGCAGCACGTCGGCAACTGGCTGCGCCACGGCGTGGTCACCGTCGAGCAGGTCGAGGAGTCGCTGCGCCGGATGGCGGTCACGGTCGACGAGCAGAACGCCGGCGACCCCGACTACCGCCCGATGGCGCCGGCGTACGACGGGCAGGCCTTCCTGGCCGCGCGCGACCTGCTGCTCGAGGGCGCCTCCCAGCCCTCCGGCTACACCGAGCCGATCCTGCACCGGCGGCGCGAGGCCCTCAAGGCCGAGCTGTCCGGCGCCACCCCCACCGACAGGAGCCCCACCGCATGAGCATCGACCTCGACACCGCCCGCACCGTCGTCGCCGCCGCCCGCGCACACGGACGCGAGAAGGGCTTCAAGCCGCTCACCGTCGTCGTCCTCGACGCGGGGGCCCACGTGGTCGCCGTCGAGCGCGAGGACGGCTCGTCGATCAAACGCTTCGAGATCGCCTCCGGCAAGGCCCACGGAGCCCTGGCGCTCGGGCTCGGCAGCCGGGCCCTGATGGCGCGCGCGGAGCAGCAGCCCTACTTCATCGCCGCGGCCACCGCGGCGGTCGGGGGGTCGCTGGTCCCCGTTCCCGGCGGGGTGCTGGTGCGCGACGCCACCGGTGGGCTGCTCGGCGCCGTCGGTGTCTCGGGTGAGTCCTCCGACAACGACGAGGCCGCCGCCGTGGCCGGCATCGAGGCCGCCGGCCTCACGCCGCAGGTGGACTGAGCCGCACTGGGTACCGTGGGCGGTGGACCGGTCGCCGGTCCGAGACCAGGAGGTCACCCATGACGACGTCGCCCGACCCGACCACGCCGACCGACCCCGCGCCCGGGTCCGCTCGGAGCGCCGACGCACCCGGGTCCTCGGCTCCGCGCACGGAGGCCGGGGGCACCGGTTCCACGTCGCCCTCCAAGCCTGCGCAGAAGTCCGCGACCCCCACGCCCCCGAAGAAGAAGCCGGCCGACGACCCGCTGCGCGGATCACGCACCAGTGGCACCTGGGTCGCGCTCGGCGCGTTCTCGATCGTGCTGGTGCTGCTGATCATCTTCATCGCGCAGAACACCCAGAGCGCCTCGGTCAGCTTCCTCGCCTGGGAGGGCACGGCACCGGTCTCCGTGCTGCTGCTCGTCGCCGCGACGGCCGGACTGATGCTGGCGGGGGTCGCGGCGACCGCGCGGATCCTGCAGCTGCGACGTCGGGTCAAGCGCGAGCGCAAGGCCTGACCCGCGCGCGTGGGGGCGGGTCAGCCGCCGTCCGGGTCGTCACCGTCGACGACCTGCTCGATGACCTCGACCAGGCGCATGCTCAGCCCCTTCTCGACGTAGGCGTCGACCCCCGCGGCTCGGGCGGCCTTCGCCAGCCTGCCCTCGACGAAGCCCGAGATCGCGATGATCTTGGTGGTGGGGGACACCTCGCGCAACCGCGGGATGGCGTCGATCCCGCTGAGCTTGGGGAGACCGAGGTCGAGCAGGACGACGTCCGGCTGGAGGAGCTCGGTGACCGCGATCGCCTCGAGGCCGTTGGTCGCGACGCCGACGACCTCGACGTGGTGCGACAGCTCGAGGTGGTTGCGCAGCAGCTCGCGGATGTCGGGGTTGTCGTCGACGACCACCGCGCTCACCGGACCGCGCTCATGGGCAGGCTCGCGGGGCGGCTGGCGGGCAGGCTCGCGCACAGGGAGGTCGAACTCCCCCCGCAACGGATCGCCCGAATCCACCGTCTTCACACCCATCGTTGCCTTTCCGCACCTTCCCTCACGGTACTCCCTCATGCCTGCGATGGAGCCATGCTCTCGGTGACGGCCCCGTCCGCGACCCCCGCGGCCGGCAGCCGTACCTCGAACTCCGCGCCCGGGACGTCGCGGGAGCGGACGCTGATCCGGCCGCCGTGGGCCTCGACCAGGGTCTTGGTCAGCGCGAGACCGAGGCCGGAACCCTTGATGTCGCGCGCCGTGGCGGTGGAGGCGCGGAAGAGGTAGTCGAAGACGAACGGGAGCTCGTCGTCGGGGATGCCGATCCCGTCGTCGCGGACGAGGAGCCGGGCCTCCCCGTCGACCCGGTCCAGGTCGAGCTCGACCTGCCCACCGGACGGGGTGTACTTGAGCGCGTTGGAGACCAGGTTGTCGACGATCTGCAGGACCCGCTTGGGGTCGCCCGAGATCTCCAGTCGCTCCGGCACCCGTACGGCGAGCTCGAGGCCGGCGACCTTGGCCTCCTGGGCGTGACCGGCCACGGCCTCCGCGACCAGGGCGGCGAGGTCCAACGACTCGAGCTCGACCTGGACGATCCCGGCTTGGAGCCGGGCCAGGTCGAAGAAGTCGGACACCATGGACGCCGCCTGGTTGAGGCCGCGCAACGACACCTCCAGGTAGTGCCGGTGCGCCGGGTCGATCCCGGACGAGCGCAGGACCAGCGAGACGTAGCCGCCCGCCACGGTGAGCGGCGTCCGCAGCTCGTGTCCCGCCATGGCGACGAAGTGGTCGCGCAGCTCCTGGGTGCGCTGCAGCTCGTCGAAGCGCTCCCGCTCGAGCTCCAGGACCCGCTCCCCGAGCTGGTGCCGCTCGGTGACGTTGGAGATGATGCCGTCGACGTACCGGAGGCCCTCGGCGGTGCGGGGCGACGCGCGGACCCAGAGCCAGCGCACCTCGCCGTCGAAGCCGGTGACCCGCAGCTCCATCTCGGCCGGTGCCCCTGCGGCGATGCTCGCCGCGAACGCGTCGTAGAGGGCGCGGTCCTCCGCGTGCACCATCGTCAGCATCGCCGGGGACACGTCGGTGCCCTCGTCGACCGGCCCTCCGAGGACGCCCGCGGCGTTGGGGCTCGCGTAGACCAGGTCGGCGGCCCCGTCGTGGAGGTGCAGCGTCCAGACCAGGTCGTCGAAGCGGGAGATCGCCTGGCCGAAGGCCTCGCGCTCGCGGGTCAGCTGGGCCGTGAGCTCCTCGGCCCGGCGCCAGGCCTCGTCACGCCCCTCGACCAGCGACGCGTTGAGCAGGCGCAGCTCCTCGCGGGCGCGCTGCTCCTCCCGGTCGGTGATCGAGAGCGACCGGGCCGACATCCAGGTCAGGGTCATCACCAGCATGGCCGCGAACGTCGCCATCAACGCGACCCCGAACCGGTCGCCGAAGAGCCCGCGGTCGCCGAGCTGGAGCCGGGCGTACCCGATCGCCGGGATGCCGAGCAGGGCCAGCGGCACGAACCGGCGGACCAGCTGGCCGCCGGGGCCCGGGTCGCTGAGGCCCGCACGGACCAGGCTGCCCGGCAGGGCCAGGTCGAGGGCCAGGGCCGTCAGCGCGACCAGCACGGCAGTGTGCGCGGCCATCGTGGCGTAGGCCGTGACGGCGTAGAGCTGCTCGACGCCGTAGACGTAGCCGAGCATGGCGACGGCACCGAGGAAGAAGGCGCTCAGGTGCAAGGTGCGGGCGGTGCGCAGCAGGCCGCGGAGGGCCGCCAGCAGCGACAGGGCGAGGACCAGCAGGCACACGGCGGTGGTGGGAGCCATCCGCCCGGGAGGGTTGTTGCCCACGCTGGCGGGGTCGTCGACGAGGAGCTCGTCGATGCCGAGGTGCAGCCCGGCGGCGTACTCGAGCAGGGTGCCGGCGGTGATCGCCACGACCAGGGCGACCACGCCGATCGTCACCCCCCGGCGGCGGGCCGCGACGCCGACCGCCAGCAGGAGCAGGCACCCGGCCGTGTTGACCTTCATCGTCACCAGGCCGGGCAGCAGCGACTTCAACGTCTCGATGCCGGCGGCCCACCCCAGCAGGACCAGGGCCGCGGCCACGGCGACCACGAGGGCGACGACCCGCGAGGCGTGGAGCATCGGGGGACCGTCGGGCAACGTCGTCCGTGACGCCTCCCGGTGGTCCACGGCTCTCCTCACGTCCTGGGGGTGTCGTGCGCGCTCGTGCAGGCCGCTGCGAGGACGATCCTGCCGCACCGGGCGGGCAAATGGGTGGCAGGTGGGCGACGGGCGGAGATCGGGGGAGGATCGGGGGGTGAGAAACCTGTCGGTGTCCGCGGTGCGGTCGTGGGTGTCGGCCGCGCCGTCGCTGGTCGTGGTCGGTGTGGTCGGCGTGGTCGTCGTCCTCGTGGGGTGCTCGGCTCCCGGGGCGGACACGGCGCCGCGTCCTGAGGACGACGCTCCCGGGACCCTCGCGCCCTCGACCGCGGGACCGAGCGGATCGGAGGTGCCGGGGGGAGAGGCCACCCCGGCCCGTCCGCGTGGGTCGTCGTCCCCGTCATCTGCCTCTGAATCTGCCTCCGACCGTCCGTCGGCCCCGCCGGCGCGGCGGCAGCGAGGCGTCGACGTCTCCCACCACCAAGGTGCCATCGACTGGGCGAGGGTGGCCGGCGACGGCATCGCGTTCGCCTACCTCAAGGCCACCGAGGGCAGCACCTTCACCGATCCGGCGTTCGCCGGCAACGTCGCCGGCGCCCGGGCAGCCGGCCTCCGGGTCGGCGGCTACCACTACTTCACGCTGTGCTCGCCGCCCGAGCCGCAGGCCGCCCACTTCGTCGCGAGGTTGGGCTCGGTCGACCTCGGGCCGCGGGCGCTGCCCCCCGTCGTCGACCTCGAGCTGATCGGCAACTGCGACCCCCCACCGGCCGCTGACGCGATGCTCGCCGCCGCCCGCGACTTCGTCTCCCGCGTCGAGGAGGCGACGCGCCGCCGGGTCGTGGTCTACGTGCACCCCGACTTCGAGGCGACGTACCCCGGCCTGGTCGATGCGCTCGACCGGCGCCGCTGGGTGCGGCGCACCGGCAGCCGCCCCCCGCCCGGTGACTGGTGGATGTGGCAGCGCAGCGACCACGCCCGGGTCGCCGGCATCAGCACCCCCGTCGACCTCGACGTCCTGCGCCCGGGACCCGGCTGAGCGGTCGGCGTGGGTCGCCGTGGCCGTTCAATTGTCGCCGAACGGTCCGGAAATCGGTCCGGATCAGGACCGTTTGCCGACAATTGAACTGCTGCGGCCGCCCTCGGCCCACGGCCCCGGAGCCGCGGTCCAGGACCGTCCCGGTCGGACGACGCTAGGACGTCGCGGCGCCGGTACCGGCGGCAGCGAGGGCGGCGTCGTCGTCCTCGACGACGCGCTTCCAGTCCGGCTTCTCCGCCCGCCAGACCTCGTCGGTGCGACCGCGGCGCCAGTAGCCGGACGCCGAGAGCCGGGTCAACGGGAGGCCCTGCGTGCGCAGGTGTCGGCGTACGTCGCGCACGAAGCCGGCCTCTCCGTGCACGAACGCGTCGAGGCCGGCCTCGGGAAGCGGGGTGGTGGCCTCGGCGACGATCGCGGCCAGCTCGACACCCGGCGCGTCCGCGCTGGTGCTGCGGTGCACCCAGTGGACGTCGACGTCGGCCGCGCTCGGCAGCGGGACCTCCTCGGCCGCGTCCTCGACCTCGGCCACGACCAGGGCGCGGTGACCTGCCGGCAGCCGTTCCAGGGAGACCGCGATCGCCGGCAGGGCGCTCTCGTCGCCGACGTACAGGTGGGTGGCGACCTCGTCGGCGGGGGCGTAGGCGCCGCCGGGACCGAGCAGGCGGACCTCGTCGCCGGGCCTGGCCGCCGCGGCCCAGGGGCCGGCCACGCCGTCTCCGTGCAGCACGACGTCGAGGGTGAGCTCGCCGGAGGCGGCGTCGTGGGCGCGGACGGTGTAGGCGCGGCGGACCGGACGCCCGCCTGCCGAGCCGTCGTCCAGGACCAGCTTGACGTAGCGGTCGGTGAACTCGCCGCACGGCAGGTCCGCCAGGTCGGTGCCGGTGAGCACGACCCGCACGACGAGGGGGGTCAGCTGCTCGGTGCGGACCACGGTCGCGCCCCTGGTGGCGGGCGCGGCCCGGTCACCGCGAGTCGACGGCGTGCCGGGAACGGGGGTCGTCGAGGCGCCCGGGGCGGTGGGATCGGCGGACATCGGGCTCCTCGGGGGCATGGGTTGCTTAGGCAAGCCTAACCACCCGTGGCGCGACGTGGTCCGGTCCGGCCTGTGAGTCGGCCCACCCGTCCCCCCGACCGGTGCCCTGATCTGTTCAAATGACCCCATGCTCCTGGCCACCCTCAAGCGTCGCATCGGCACGTACGTGCTGGCCAGGTCGACGCGCAACGGCCTGGACCTGCGCCGGTTGAAGTACCTCCCCGACTCGGTGACGATGCCGCTCAAGCGGATCGGCCTCGACCCGCTGCCGGAGATGGCGACCACCAGGGAGGCCGCCCCGGTCACGCGGCTCGCCGAGATGTTCGGCATGGGGGTCTGGCTGGTCAGCGGCTACGACGAGGCGCGGGCCGTGCTGGCGATGGGTGAGTCCCTGAGCAACGACCTGGGTCGGTTCGTCTCGCAGGAGGGCCGCGACGCCAAGGACCAGATCGGCGGGCTCGGCATGACCGACGCCCCCGGCCACACCGCGCTGCGCCGGCTGCTGACCCCGGAGTTCACGAAGCGTCGGCTGGCCCGGCTGGAGCCCCGCATCGAGGAGATCGTGCGCGCCCGGCTCGACGCGATGGAGGCCGCCGGCCCCGACGTCGACCTGGTGGAGGAGTTCGCGTTCTCGGTCCCGTTCGAGGTGATCTGCGAGCTGCTCGACCTGCCGGTCGAGGACCGGGCACGCTTCCACAGCCTCGGCGCGGCCCGCTTCGACCTCACCCAGGGCGGCGCCGGAGTCTTCGGCGCGGCCGCCCACACCCGCGAGTTCCTGATCGAGGCCGTCGCCAAGCAGCGCCGCGAGCCCGGGCACGGACTGATCGGCGGCCTGCTGGCCGAGCACGGTGACGAGCTCGACGACGTCGTGCTCGGGGGTCTCGCCGACGGGGTGTTCCTCGGCGGTTACGAGACCTCGGCGAGCATGCTGGCCCTGGGCGGCTACCTGCTCGCCCAGCACCCCGAGGCGATGCGGATGCTGCGCGACGACCCGACGGCCGCGGACCGGGTGGTCGAGGAGCTGCTGCGTCACCTCACCGTGGTGCAGCTGGCCTTCCTGCGCTTCGCCCGCGAGGACCTCGAGATCGGCGGGCAGCAGATCAAGGCGGGCGACTGCATCGGCGTCTCACTGCTCGGCGCCAACCGCGACCCGGCCCTCACCCCCGAGCCCGACCGGTTCGACCCCACGCGTGAGCCCACCCGCCACCTCGCGTTCGGGCACGGCATGCACCGCTGCGTCGGCGCCGAGCTGGCCCGGATGGAGCTGCGGATCGCCCTGCGCGGCCTCGCGCAGCGATTCCCCGACCTCGCGGTGACGACTCCCGCCGCCGACCTGTCGTGGCGTCCTCTCTCCGCCGTCTACGGCGTCGAGGCGCTGCCGGTGCGCCTCTACGACGGCGAGCTGCGCGCCGCTCGCACCGCCTGAGCCGCAGCTCGGCTTTGGCGGGCCTTGCGACGATGGGGTGATGACGCACCCGGTACGTCGGCCCCCACCCGCGCTCATCGCCGCCGCGATGCGCCGTGACGGTGTCGTCGCGGGGGCTGTCGGCGGTGCTGTCGCCGCGGCGTCGTCGGCGGTGCTGTCGGCGGTGCTGCTGGTGCTGCTGACCGCCTGCTCGGCCGACCCCTCCGGCAGCCCCAGCGACGACACCGTCACCAGCTCCCCCGCGGATGCGGCCACGCCGACCGAGAGCGCACCGACGTCCCCGCCGACGTCCCCGACGACCTCCCCGACGACCTCCCCGTCGATCTCGCAGGGGCCGGTCCGGGCCACCGACCTGGTCACCGGCCTGACCAGCCCCTGGGGCCTGATCACCTTCGACGACGGCACGATGCTGGTGAGCGAGCGGGACACCACCGAGATCAAGCTGGTCCCGGCCGGTGGTGGTCCGGTCGAGACCGTGGCGACGATCGACGCGGCGCGCCCCTCGGGCGAGGCCGGCCTGCTGGGGCTGGCCACGACGCCCCAGGAGGACCGGGTGCTCGTGTACTACACCTCCGAGACCGACAACCGGATCGCCTCGATGTCGTGGGACGGACGACGGCTCGGCGAACCCGAGGTGGTCTTCGACGGCATCCCGCACGGCGACGGCAACCGGCACGAGGGCGGCCGGCTGCTGGTCGGGCCCGACGACCTGCTCTACGTCTCCACCGGCGAGACCGGCAACACCCCCGAGATCGCCCAGGACCGCGACTCGCTCGGCGGCAAGATCCTCCGCCTCACCCTCGACGGGCGTCCGGCGCCCGGCAACCCCTTCGGCACCGCCGTCTACAGCCTCGGGCACCGCAACGTCGAGGGCCTGGCCTTCGACGACCAGGGCCGGCTGTGGGCCTCCGAGTTCGGTGACTCCACCTGGGACGAGCTCGACCTGATCGAGCCCGGGAACAACTACGGCTGGCCGGAGGTGGAGGGCTCGAGCGACCGCGACGGCTTCACCAACCCGGCCGTGGTGTGGCGCCCCGACCAGAGCTCCCCGGCCGGGCTCGCCTTCTGGCAGGGGTCGTTGTGGATGGCGGGCCTGCGCGGGGAGACGCTGTGGGAGATCCCGCTGCGCGGCGGGAGGACCGCCGACCCCGTGGCCCACCTCGACGGCACCTACGGCCGCCTGCGCACGGTCGAGGTGGCCGCCGACGGGAGGTCGCTCGTGCTCGGCACGTCGAACACCGACGGACGAGGTGACCCGCAGGACGGCGACGACCGGCTCCTGAGCGTCACCCGCTGACGGGGCTCAGCGCCGAGGCAGCACGGCCCGGACCAGCCCGGCCAGCGAGCTGCGGGTGGCGGCGCCCCAGCCGAACGCGTCGTCCCAGACCCGGATCCGGCCGTCGACGACCTCGAAGGTGCCGCGGACCCCGAACGAGGTCTGCCAGCGGCCGAACCCGATCACGTCGGTGCGGTCGGTCAGCACGGTGCCTCCGCTGGCCGCGATGTGGTGCAGCCGGGCCTCGAAGCCGATCCGCCGCTTGACCATGTCGCGCAGCATCGACCCGACGCGCCGCCCGTGGATGGTCGGCAGGCCGGTGTTGCGCCACTCGATCTCGTCGTCGAGCAGCGCGACCGCCGCGTCGGCCTCCCCGTCCTCGAGGTGCCGCAGGAACGCCCGGACCACCTGTTCCGCGTCTGCCATGGCGTCAGCGTAGCCAGCAACCGGAGGAGCGGGGGTCGGGCTGTCGAGCCCGGTGGACCGGCTACCTCCCGGTCGACCTCGTGTACTGGCGGACCGAGAGCGGGACGAAGACGAGCAGGATCAGCACGACCCAGAGCAGCGTGTAGAGCGCCGGGTGCTGCAGGGACCAGGCGTCGGGCAACGGGATCCGCGGGTCGGTGTTGCCGAACAGCTCGCGGACCGCCTGGGTGAGCGCGGAGACGGGGTTCCAGACGACGATCGTGCGGAGCACGCCGCTGAACGACTCCAGCGGCACGAAGGCGTTGGACACGAACGTCAGCGGCATGATCACGATGAACGAGGCGTTGTTGACCACCTCGGGGCTCGGCACCAGCAGGCCCACCCAGGCCATCACCCAGCTGATCGCGTAGGCGAAGAGCAGCAGCAACCCGAACGCCGCCACGGCGTCGACGACACCCTCCCGGATCCGCCAGCCCACGAGCAGGCCCGTGAGCGCCATGATGACCAGCGACAGCACGTTGTAGACGACGTCGGAGGTGGTGCGTCCGACCAGGACCGCCGACGGCGACATCGGCAGCGAGCGGAAGCGGTCGATGATGCCCTTCTGCATGTCCTCGGCGAGGCCGGCGCCGGTGAACACCGCACCGAAGACGACGGTCTGGGCGAAGATGCCCCCGATCAGGAACTCCTTGTAGTCGACGCCGCCGGAGTCGATGGCGCCGCCGAAGACGTAGGCGAAGAGCAGCACGAACATGATCGGCGAGACCAGGACGAAGACCAGGATCTCGGGCACCCGCTTGATCTTGATCAGGTTGCGCTTCGCGACGACCCAGCCGTCGGTGGCCACCCGGGTGGGGCTGCTCATGACAGGACCTCCGCGGTCGCGGTCGTGGACGTGGATGCGGGTGCCGGTGCCGGTGCCGGTGCGTCGGTGTCGGGCTCGGAGGCACCGGGTGCGGCGGCGTGGCCGGTGAGGCTCAAGAAGACGTCGTCGAGGGTGGGGCGGCGCAGCCCGATGTCGAGGACGCCGATCCGGTCGCGCTCGAGGCCCTGCAGGACCCGCAGCAGCGCGGAGGCGCCACCGTCGACAGCGGCGACGAGGGCCCGCCCGTTGTCCTCGACCTGCACGGCGCCCAGGGCCACCTCGGCGAGGACCCGCTCGGCCGCATCGCGGTGACCGGGGTCGGCGAGGACCAGCTCGATCCGCTCGCCGCCGGTGCGGGACTTGAGCTCGTCGGCGGTGCCGCGGGCGATCGCGTGACCGTGGTCGATCACCACGATGTCGTCGGCGAGGCGGTCGGCCTCCTCGAGGTACTGGGTGGTGAGCAGCAGCGTGGCCCCGGAGCCCACGAGCTCGCGGATGACGTCCCACATCTGCTGGCGGCTGCGGACGTCGAGCCCCGTGGTGGGCTCGTCGAGGATCAGCACCGGCGGCTCGGCGACCAGTGCCCCGGCGAGGTCGAGCCGGCGGCGCATGCCGCCGGAGTAGGTCTTGGAGGGCCGGTCGCCGGCCTCGCTGAGGTCGAAGCGCTCCAGCAGCTCGCGCGCGCGTTGGCGCGAACGGGCACGCCCGAGGCCGTAGAGCCGGCCGACCATCTCGAGGTTCTCGTAGCCGGTGAGGTGCTCGTCGACCGCGGCGTACTGGCCGGAGAGGCCGATCCGCGACCGCACGCCCTCGGGGTCGGCGAGCACGTCGACCCCCGCGACCGTGGCGCTGCCCTCGTCGGGCTCGAGCAGCGTCGCGAGCACGCGCACCGCCGTGGTCTTGCCCGCGCCGTTGGGGCCGAGCAGGGCCAGCACCTGGCCCTCCTGCACGCTCAGGTCGAGCCCGCTGAGGGCCTCGACCGCCTTGTACCGCTTCACCAGCCCGGTCGCCCGGATCATCTCCGTCATTGCTCACCTCTCGTCGTCCCGCAGCCTAGAGACCACCACCGACACCCGGACTCATCGGTCGCGGGTCCCGGCCCGACCCCTGGACAAAAGCCCAGAAGTGTCTCACCATCGCGACATGAACGCTCCTGCGTCTCGTCCTGCCGCGCCCGCGCCCGGCGGGATCCGGCCGGTCTACCGCCCCGGCGGCGGCGCCGCGTGGCGCGATCCGTGGCCGGCGTACGCCGCCCTGCGCGACCACGACCCGGTGCACCACGTGGAGCCCCCCGACCGCCCACAGGCCGACTACTTCGTGCTGAGCCGGCACGCCGACGTGCTGGCCGCCGCGGTCGACGCCGAGACCTTCAGCAGCGCCGGCGGCCTGTCGGTGGAGTACGGCGAGCTCGAGGCGCTCGGCCTCGCGGCCAACCCGCCGATGGTGATGCAGGACGCCCCCGCCCACACGGCGTTCCGGCGCCTGGTCGCGCGCGGGTTCACCCCGCGGCAGGCGGCGTCGGTCGAGCCCGCGGTGCGTGCGTTCTGCGCCGAGCGGATCGACCGTCTGGTGAACGACGGCGGCGGCGACCTGGTGACGGTGCTGGCGAAGCCGCTGCCGAGCATGGTGGTGGCGCACTACCTCGGCGTCCCGGTCGAGGACCGGGGCCGCTTCGACGCCTGGACCGAGGCCATCGTGACCGCGGCGTCGTCCGGCAGCGCGCTCGACGCCCCGGGCGCGGTGGCCGAGATGCTCGGGTACTTCTCCGCGCTCGTCGAGCGCCGCCGTGCCGATCCGGCGGACGGCGCCGACGACACCGTCTCCCAGCTCGTCGCCGCCGGCGTCGGCGACGACGAGGCCGGACTGCTGTCGATCCTCGCCTACGTCTTCACGATGGTCACCGGTGGCAACGACACCACCACCGGCCTGCTCGGCGGCGCCGCCCAGCTGCTCCACCAGCATCCCGAGCAGCGGGCGCTGCTCACCGACGACCCATCCCTGGTGCCGGACGCCGTCGAGGAGCTGCTCCGGCTGACCTCGCCCGTGCAGGGCCTCGCGCGCACCGCGACCCGCGACGTCGAGCTGCACGGCGTCACCGTGCCGGCGGGGCGCAAGGTGCTGCTGCTCTACGGCGCGGCCAACCGCGACCCCCGTCGCTACGGACCGGACGCCGACACCCTCGACGTCCGCCGGCGTCCGGGGCAGATCCTCTCCTTCAGCGTCGGGCAGCACTTCTGCCTCGGGGCCAACGTCGCCCGGCTGCAGGCCCGGGTGGCGCTCGAGGAGCTGCTGGCGCGCTGCCCGGACTTCTCGGTCGACCCCGACGCCGTCACCTGGGCTCCGGGTCCCTACGTGCGCCGTCCTACGCGCGTCCCGCTCGTCGTCGGGAGCGAGGGGTGAGCGGCTGGATCGCCGAGGAGCAGGCCCGCGTGGCGACCGACCGGATCCTCGACGCCGCCGCCGACCTGTTCGTCGAGCACGGGGTGGCCGGCGTCGGGATGCGCGAGATCGCCCGGGCTGCGGGGTGCAGCCGGGCGACGGTCTACCGCTACTTCGCGGACCGGGCGCAGCTGCAGCAGGCGTTCGTGCACCGCGAGGCGCGACGGGTGGGCGCTGCCGTCGTGGCCGAGGTCGGCCACCTCGAGGACGCGGAGCAGCGGCTGACCGCAGCGGTGCTCGCCGCCGTACGTCGGGTGCGGGCGGCGCCCACGCTGGCGGCCTGGTTCCGCGGTGCCGACGCCGCGGCCTCCGCCGACCTCGCGCTCTCCTCGGCCGTGATCGGCTCGCTGGGCGCCACCGAGGTGCCGGACGTCGAGGCTGCCCGATGGGTGGTCCGGGTGATCGTCTCGCTGCTCACCCTGCCCGGCCGCGACGACGCGGAGGAGGAGGCGATGGTCGCCCGCTTCGTGGCGCCGGTGGTGGCGCGGCCGGTGGCGCGGGGGGCGTCGAGGCGGACGGCGGCGCGGGGGCGCTCCGGCGACAATTGAACGATGGTGGCCCTGTTTCGGCTCGAATCCGGGCCGTTCGCCGACAATTGAACGGCCACGGCGACCACCGGGCCCGCCCGGCCGCGAGCGCTCGGCCCGCCCGTCGCGCGGCCGGTCAGGTCGCCGTCCGGACGACGCGGTAGCGGACGAACGACGGCACCGCGAGGGCGGCGACCACCGTGCCGATCACGACCAGGACGCCGCCGCCCGCGGCGGCCGTGGCCGTGCCGACCAGCGCCGCGGCCGAGCCGTGGGCGACGTCGGCCACCCGCGGGCCGCCGGCGACGACGACGATGAAGATGCCCTGCAGCCGCCCGCGGACCGCGTCGGAGGCGGCGGCCTGCAGCATGCTGGTGCGGAACGCCGCCGACGCCATGTCGGCCGCGCCGCCGACCACGAGCATCAGCACGGCCACCACGAGCATCGGCCCGCGCCACGCGGCTCCGAGGCCGGCGAGCCCCACGGCGAGGCCGAACGCCGTCATCGCGAGCCCCCACACCAGGATGCACACGACCACCGCGCGTCCTTGGGCGGACGACCTGCGAGACCCAGCCGGACAGCACGCCCCCGACCACCGCCCCCGCCGGGATCGCCGCGAACAGCACCGCGAACGCGAGCCCGCCCTCGGACGGGCCGGCGAAGTCGAGGTGCGCGATCTCGGGGAAGAGCGCCCGCGGCATGCCGAAGACCATCGCGATGATGTCGACCACGAACGACATCATCAGCACCGGGTGGTGGCGCAGGTAGGCGAAGCCGTCGACCACCGACCGCAACCCCGGAGTGCCGTGCGGGGCGCCCTCCACGGGCAGTCGCGGCAGCCGGACGACGGCGCCCAGCGTCGCGAACAGCGTGATCGTGTCGATCAGGTAGAGCCACTCGAAGCCCAGCACCGGGATCAGCACCCCGGCCAGCAGCGGCCCGGCGATCGCGCCGGCCTGGAACACCGTCATCGACAGCGCGTTGGCGGCCGGCAGCTGGTCGAGGCTGACCAGCTTGGGGAGGATCGCGCTGCGGGTGGGCTGGTTGACCGCGAAGAACGCCTGCTGCACCGAGAAGAGCGCCAGCAGCAGCCACACGTTGGTGTTGCCGGCGGCGGCCTGCAGCCAGAACAGCGCGCTGGTGCCGATCAGGCCGACCGTGGTGAAGATCAGCAGCGTGCGCCGGTCGACGACGTCGGCCAGCGCGCCGCCCCACAGGCCGAAGACGACCAGCGGCACCAGTCCGAACACCCCGGTGAGACCGACGTACGCCGACGAGCCGGTCGCGGCGTAGATCTGCGCCGGCACCGCCACCACCGTGAGCTGCGCCCCGATGACGGTGATGATGTTGGCGGTCCAGAGCCGCCGGAAGTGCGGGTTGCGCAGCGGTCTCGTGTCGGCCACGAGTCCCCGGAAGCGCACGACCGGGGAATCTACTCCCGCCCCGGTCGCCTCCCGCGGCGGGCGCGGGCGAGCGTCACCACGCGGCCGACAGACTGGGACCCATGACGGACGAGAACACGACCGACCCGGCGTCGTACCTGCCCACGATCGAGGCGACCTACCAGAAGCCGATCCCGGAGTGGAAGCAGATCCTGCGCGCCACGCCCGGCTACGGCGACGAGGGCGGTCGGTGGTCGCACGCCGACCTGGTGAGCCTGCTGCGCAGCGACTACGGGATGAGCCAGGAGCACGCCGACGCCCTGGTCGCGCACACCCTCGACGAGGACCGGACCGACCCGGACGGCGGCTGAGGTGCGCGTACGGCGCCCCACCCCCGAGCAGCCCGGCGCGGGCCAGGAGTCGGTCTGGGACTACCCACGGCCGCCGGCCCTCGAGGAGAGCGCCGAGCTGGTCGAGGTCGAGCTCGGCGGCGAGACCATCGCCCGGACGACGCGCTCGTGGCGGGTCCTCGAGACCAGCCACCCGCCGACGTACTACCTGCCGCGCGAGGCGTTCGCACCCCGTGTGCTGCGCGAGACGGCCGGCTCGAGCTTCTGCGAGTGGAAGGGCGCGGCTTCCTACTTCGACCTCGTGACCGACGCCCGGGTCGCCCACGCGGCGGCCTGGACCTACCGCGACCCGACCCCGGCGTTCACGGCCCTGACCGGCGCGGTCGCGGTGACCCCGCTCGCGGTCGACCGCTGCCTCGTCGACGGCGAGGTCGTCCGCCCGCAGGAGGGCGGCTTCTACGGCGGCTGGATCACCAGCCGGGTGGTCGGGCCGTTCAAGGGCAGCCCCGGCAGCACCGGGTGGTAGCGGCCGAGCCCGCGACTACCCCGCGTCGCCCAGCAGGCGCAGCTGCACGGTGTAGTACGACTCCTCGTCGGCGGCCATCAGGTCCGGGTCGACGGTGAAGCGGTAGGGGACGCCGCGGTCCCCGAAGCGGGCGTCCACGCGGTCGGCGTCGGCGTAGGCGTCGCGCAGGACGAGGAACAGCCGGTCCATGTCGAAGCCGCGCCGCGCCAGCTCGCGGTCCTCGCCGTGGAACCTCACCGAGGTGACCACGCCGTCCTCGACCGTCGTGGCGACCGGTGGACGAGGCGGGCAGAAGCAGCTGTTCAGCACCCGCAGCTCGTAGTCGTCGACGCCCAGGCGCTGCCAGCGCTGCCAGGCCGCGCGCAGCTCGGGCGGGTCGCTGCCGACCGGCGTGAAGGTCGCGTACGCCGGGGGGCTCGGGTCCGTGCCCGCGTCCGTGGTGGACGGGCCGGTGCCGGTGCCGGTGCCGGACGCCGCGCAGGCGGTCGGTCCGGCGAGCAGGGCGAGCAGCAGCACCGGAAGCAGCACGCGGGGGGAGCGGGGCACGGTCGTCATGCCGGTACGACGCGGACCGCCGTCGTGCGGTTCCCCACCGGCGCGGGCATACGGTGGTCGTATGTCCGCCGACGCGGCGCCGCTCGAGAAGCGGTCGTGGAGGGGACGCCTGCTCAGCCCCGGGTTCGCCCGCACGCTGGTGGCCGTCGCCGCGGTGGCGCTCTGCGCGGTGCAGGTGCCGCTCGCGGTCCACGTGCACGGCATCTCGGTGCTGGCCGCCCTGGTGCTGGCGGTGGCGCACGCGTCCTGCGCCCCACTGGCGCTGTGGTTCGCGCGGCAGGCCGCGGTGCTGTCGATCGCGGCCAGCACCCTGCTGATGCTCACGGTGGTCGGCTCCGGCGACGGCGTGTGGCCGTGGGGCGTGGTCCCGCTGATCACCCAGGTCCTGGTCGTGGGCGTGCTCGGCTTCGCCGCCTCCGGCACGGTCACGGCGCTCACCCTGACCGGTTCGCTGGCCTCGTCCGTAGTGGTCTCGGTGGCCGCCACCGACACAAGGACGCTCAGCGACTCCTGGTCCAACGTGATGCTCTTCGCCGGTCTCGCGGTGATGGCGGCCGCGCTGGGCGCGGTGCTGCGCCAGGCCGCCGACATCGGCGTCGACCTGCACCGCCAGCGCGAGATCAGCGCCGACGAGCACGCGCGCAGGCTCGTGGTCGAGGAGAAGTCCCGGGTCGCCCGCGAGCTGCACGACGTGATCGCCCACAACATGTCGCTGATCACCGTGCAGGCGCGGTCCGCCCCGCACCGGCTGCCCGGCCTCGGCCCCGAGGTCAGCGACGAGCTCGGCCAGATCGCCGACCTGGCCGCCGATGCCCTGGCCCAGATGCGCGGCGTGCTCACGGTGCTGCGCACCGAGGAGGGCCAGTCCGGGCTGCGGCCGGCGCCGTCGCTGCGTCAGGTCCCGGAGCTGGTCGAGGCGGTCCGCAACGCCGGGCAGGACGTCGCCTTCACCTGGGCCGTGCCCGACGACCTCGACCTCAGCGCCGACGTCGGCACCTCGGCGTACCGGATCGTGCAGGAGGCGCTGAGCAACGCACGCCGGCACGCCCCGGAGTCCGCCGCCGAGCTCGCCGTGGTGGTCGAGGACGGCGCGCTCGTGGTCCGTGTCGACAACGCCGTCCCGGCAGGGCCATCGGGACCGGGGGGACCGGCGGGACCGGCAGGAGCCCCCACCGCGCCCATCCCCGGCCACGGGCTGGTCGGCATGCGCGAGCGGGCCTCGGCGGTGGGCGGGCACGTCGAGCTGACCGGGTCGCCGGGCGCGTTCGGCGTCCGGGCGCTGCTGCCGCTGCGTCGCGCTGGTCGGCCGGGCAGGCCGGTGCGGCCGTGAGCATCCGGGTGGTCGTGGTCGACGACCAGGAGATGGTGCGGGCCGGGTTCGCCGCGCTGCTGGGCGCCGAGCCCGACATCGACGTGGTGGCGACGGCGACCGACGGCGCCGACGGGGTGACCGTGGTGCAGCGGCTGCGGCCCGACGTCGTGCTGATGGACGTGCGGATGCCGGTGCTGGACGGCATCGCGGCGACCCGCCGGCTGCTCGGCCCGGACGAGTCGCACCCACCCCGGGTCGTGATGCTCACGACCTTCGACGCCGACGACTACGTCTACGAGTCGCTGCGCGCCGGCGCCAGCGGGTTCCTGCTCAAGGACGCCTCGCCGCGGGAGCTCGCCGACGCCGTCCGTCTCGTCGCCGCCGGCGACGCGCTGCTGGCCCCGTCAGTGACCCGCCGGGTCATCGAGCAGTACGCCGCCACCGCCCGGCGGACCCTCGCGGACCCGCGACTGTCGCGGCTCACCGACCGTGAGCGCGAGGTGCTGCTGCTGGTCGCGGCCGGGCGCTCCAACTCCGAGATCGCCGAAGACCTGGTGCTCGCCGAGCAGACGGTGAAGACCCACGTCAGCCGGATCTTCGGCAAGCTCGACCTGCGCGACCGAGCCCAGGCCGTGGTGCTCGCCTACGAGAGCGGCCTGGTCACCCCGGGCGACTGACGCCCCCTACCCCGGTAGGGGGGCGACGTGGCTCCCTGGGCCGATGCCCGGGCACCAGCCGGCTGCCTAGCGTCGAGGGATGACGACGACGGCGGACCCCCACGCGCCCGACGCCCCCCTCGCCCCCAGGTCACCCCGCGGCGTCGCCGCCCGGCAGGTCAGCCTCTACACCGACCTCTCGCGCCGGATCAAGGCCGAGGGCCTGCTCGCCCGCCGCACCGGCTGGTACGCCGGCCGGGTCGCCGGTCTCGTCGTCGGCTTCGCCGTCGCGACCACGCTGCTGCTCACCCTCGGCGCGACCTGGTGGCAGCTGCCGGTCGCGGCGCTCTTCGGCGTCCTGTTCACCCAGACCGCGTTCCTGTCCCACGACGCCGCGCACCGGCAGGTGTTCGGCTCGGGCAAGGCCAACGAGTGGGCGGCCCTGGTCCTCGGCGACCTCGTGGTCGGGATGAGCTACGGCTGGTGGATGCACAAGCACTCCCGCCACCACGCCAACCCCAACAAGGTCGGCGGCGACGACGACATCGCCCCCGGCGCCCTGGTCTTCACGTACGACGACGTGGCCGTGCGCAGCGGCGTCGCCCGGTGGCTGACCGACCGCCAGGGCTGGCTGTTCTGGCCGATGACCACGCTCGAGGGGGTCAACCTGCACGTCGCCGGGGTCCGCACCGCGTTCGGCCGGGCCCCGGTGGCCCACCGCCGGGCCGAGATCGCGATGCTCGCAGTGCGGCTCATCGGGTGGCCGGCGCTCGTGCTGGTCACGCTCGGCGCCGGCCTCGGCGCGGCGTTCCTCGCCGTCCAGCTCGTCGTGTTCGGCGTCTACATGTCCGGCTGCTTCGCCCCGAGCCACAAGGGCATGCCGATCGTCCCGAAGGACGTCTCGATCGACTTCCTGCGCCGCCAGGTGATGATGTCGCGCAACATCCGGGGCGGGCGGCTCGTCGACTGGGCGATGGGCGGGCTCAACCTCCAGGTGGAGCACCACCTCTTCCCGAGCATGCCCAGCGTCTCCCTGCGCCAGGCGGTGCCGATCGTCCGCGCGTACCTCGCCGAGCACGACGTCGCCTACACCGAGGCCGGTCTCCTGGAGTCCTACGGCATCGTCGTGCGTTGGCTCAACGACGTCGGGATCGGACGGGCCGACCCGTTCGACTGCCCGTTCGCGGCGGCGTACCGCACCTGAGGTCGGGCCCGCGGGTCGTGGCACGGTAGAAAAGTCCCGAGAAGATTTCTCGGGACAGGTGTCGTAGTGCGCCGATCCCGTTCGTGGAGTGGGTGAGAGGCGGCCGTACGGGCCGCCGCCACAGGAGGAGAACGCGATGACCCAGTACCTGCTGTCCGTGCACCACGACGAGGCCGACTCCGCGTCGATGGGGGAGATGACTCCCGAGCAGATGCAGCCGCTCTTCGAGGCCGTCGAGCGGTTCAACGAGAAGGTGCGGGCCGAGGGCGCCTGGGTCTTCGGCGGGGGGCTGATGCCGATCGAGCAGTCGACCACCGTCGACGCCACGGGTGCGAAGCCGATCGTCACCGACGGCCCGTTCGCGGAGTCCAAGGAGTACCTCGGCGGCTTCTGGATCATCGAGGCCGCCGACCTCGACGCCGCGCTGCTGTGGGCCACCGAGGCCTCGGCTGCCTGCCAGGGCCGGGTCGAGGTCCGTCCCTTCCAGGCCGAGTGACCACGTGAGGTCCAACGGCGGATGAACGATCCCGCCGCTGCTGCGATCGAACGGACCTTCCGCGAGGAGCACGGTCGGGTCGTGGCCTCGCTGGCCCGGCGCTTCGGCGACCTCGACGTCGCCGAGGACGCCGCCGGCGAGGCCCTGGTCGTCGCGCTCGAGCGGTGGCCGGTCGACGGCACCCCGCCCAACCCGGGCGGCTGGCTGACCACGACGGCCACCCGCAAGGCCCTCGACCGGATCCGGCGCGAGCAGCGCCGCGACGCCAAGCACCAGGCGGCCCTGATGGTCCACGACCACAGCCCCCACGAGCCCACGGGCATCGTGGACGACGACCGGCTGCGGCTGGTCTTCACCTGCTGCCACCCGGCGCTGGCCCCGGAGGCTCGGGTGGCCCTGACCCTGCGCCTGCTCGGCGGGCTCACGGTCGCCGAGATCGCGGCGGCGTTCCTGGTGCCCGAGACGACGATGGCGCAGCGGATCACCCGGGCCAAGGCCAAGATCAAGGGCGCCGGCATCCCCTTCCGCGTCCCGGTCGCCGCCGACCTCGGCGAGCGGGTCGACGCGGTGCTGGCCGTGGTCTACCTGGTCTTCAACGAGGGCTACCTCGCCACCGGGACCGCGACCGGGACCGGCGGGACCGACGGGTCCGAGGGGATGCCGGTGCGGGCCGAGCTCAGCGACGAGGCGATCCGGCTGGCGCGGATCCTCCGCTCGTTGCTGCCCGACGAGCCCGAGGTCGCGGGCCTGCTCGCGCTGCTGCTCCTCACCGACGCCCGCAGGCTCGCGCGCGTCGACGACGGCGTGCTGGTGCCGCTCGACGAGCAGGACCGCGACCACTGGGACGTCGCCCTGGTCGCCGAGGGCCATGCCCTGGTCCGGGAGTGCCTGGCCCGCGGCCGACCCGGCCGCTACCAGCTGCTGGCGGCGATCAACGCGGTGCACACCGACGCGCCGACCTTCGCCGACACCGACTGGGCGCAGGTGGCCACGCTCTACGGTCAGCTGGCCGCGCTGGACCCCTCACCCGTCGTGGCGCTCAACCGGGCGGTCGCGGTCGCCGAGCTCGACGGCCCCGAGGTCGGGCTGGCCCTGGTCGACGGGCTCGACCTCACGACGTACCACGCGTGGCACGCGACCCGCGCCGACCTGCTGCGCCGTCTCGGACGCGACGACGAGGCGCGGGCGGCGTACGACGCGGCGATCGCGGCCACCGGCAACGCGGCGGAGGTCGCGTTCCTGCAGCGGAGGCGGGCTCGGCTCAGGGCGTGACGCGGCACGGCTGCGAGACGGCGTCCGCCTTGCGCGGCAGCGCCAGGTCCCCGGTGGCCGTGGTCCGCAGCAGCACCTGGCGCCGTGGCTCTGTCGCCGGGGCCCTGTCGGCGCCGTTGCCTAGGCTGGGCGGGTGACCTCGTCCCACGCCCCGTCCGCCGCCCCGACCGGCGCCGCCCGGCCGCTCGCCCTGCCCGACGCCGACCACGCCGAGGAGTGGCTGCGTGAGCGGGCCGCCGAGGGCCTGGTCGCCGCCCGCGCGCTGGTGGCCGACCTGAAGTCCGACCCGCCGACCGACGCGCTCGAGGCGCTGCGCCGCTTCGACGAGGCCGAGCTTCACCTGTCCAACGTCGCGGCCGCGGGCTCGCTGCTCAGCAACGTGCACCCCGACGCCGGGGTCCGCGACGCCGCCGAGAAGGCCGAGCAGGACGTGAGCCGGCTCGGCACCGAGCTCAGCCTCGACCGGCAGCTCTACGAGGTCTTCGCCGGTCTCGACGCCGAGCAGGAGGGCGACGCTCTCGACGACGACGCTGCCCGGCTGCTGACGAAGATCCTGCGCGACTTCACCCGTGCCGGCGTCGACCGCGACGACGAGACCCGCGCCCGGATCACCGCCATCCGGGAGCGGCTCACCGAGCTCGACCAGGAGTTCGGCCGCGTGGTCCGCGACGACGTCCGCACGATCCGGGTGGCCGCCGACCGCCTCGCCGGGCTGCCTGCCGACTGGCTCGAGGCCCACCCGCCCGGCGACGACGGCCTGGTCGAGGTCACCACCGACTACCCCGACTCGGTGCCGGTGCGGATGTTCGCCCACGACCCCGGCGTCCGCCGCGAGATGGCGGTCGCCTTCCTCACCCGCGGCTGGCCGGCCGCCGACCCGCTGCTGACGGAGCTCTTCGCGCTGCGCCACGAGCTCGCCACCCTGGTCGGCTACGCCGACTGGGCGTCCTACGACGCCGAGGTGAAGATGATCGGCGAGGGGCCCGCGATCCCGGTGTTCATCGACCGGATCGCCGAGGCCGCCGAGGGGCCGATGCGACGCGACCTCGCGGTGCTGCTCGAGCGCTACCGCCAGGACTTCCCCGACGCCACCGAGCTGCACGGCGCCGACGGCCAGTACTACCTCGAGCAGGTGCGCAAGGAGCGCTACGAGGTCGACGCCCAGGAGGTCCGCCGCTACTTCGCGTTCCCGAAGGTGCACCAGGGGCTGCTCGACGTGACCGCCCGCCTGTTCGGGGTGCGCTACGAGGAGGTGCCCGACGCCGTCACCTGGCACGCCGACGTGACGACGTACGACGTGGTGGACGCCGACGCCCCCGCCGGCGCGGCCCCGATGGGGCGGATCCACCTCGACCTGCACCCGCGCGAGGGCAAGTACAAGCACGCCGCGCAGTTCACGCTCACCGAGGGCGTGGCCGGGCGGCAGCTGCCCGAGGGGGTGCTGGTCTGCAACTTCTCGCGCTCGCTGATGGAGCACGACCACGTGGTGACGCTGTTCCACGAGTTCGGGCACCTGGTCCACCACGTGCTCGGCGGGGGCGGTGAGTGGGTGCGCTTCGCCGGCGTCGCCACCGAGTGGGACTTCGTCGAGGCGCCGAGCCAGATGCTGGAGGAGTGGGCCTGGGACGCCGCCGTCCTGCAGACCTTCGCCACCGACGAGGCGGGCACGCCGATCCCGGCCGACCTGGTCGCGCGGATGCGCGCCGGCGAGGACTTCGGCAAGGGCGTCTTCGCCCGCACCCAGATGTTCTACGCCGCCATGTCCTACTGGTTCCACACCGAGCGGCCCGCCGACCTGCTGGCCCGGATGCGTGAGCTGCAGGAGCGCTACGCGGCGTTCCCCTACATCGAGGGCACCGCGATGTTCGCCAGCTTCGGCCACCTCGGCGGCTACTCCTCGGGCTACTACACCTACATGTGGTCGCTCGTGATCGCCAAGGACCTGTTCAGCGTCTTCGACGCCGACGACCTGTTCGCCCCCGACGTCGCCCACCGCTACCGCGACCGCGTCCTCGCCCCCGGGGGCCGCCGCGACGCCGCCGACCTCGTCGCCGACTTCCTCGGCCGCCCCTACACCTTCGACGCCTACGCCGCCTGGCTGGCGCGGTAGGGGGCGGACATCCCACCTTAAGCAGGGATGTCGGACCTTCTGGGCTCTTGTATCGGCCCAGAAGGTGGGGAGGAAGCCCAGAAGCTCCGGCCCGCCGACGGGGGCCCAGACCCGCCGGCGACCCTCAGGCGGGCACCGGGTAGAGGTGGCTGAGGATGAGAGCCGCCAGGCGAGCCGGGTCGGCGAGGTCGGCCCAGGTGATCCGGATGCAACGCCATCCGGTGATCCGGCAGACCAGCTCCTCGCGACGCTTTTCGGCAATCACGACGTCGCTGGCGCGCTGCCCCGGTCTGAGCAGCTTCTCGTACTTGATCCGGCCGTCGAACTCGAGGAAGACACCGAACTCCGGCCAGGCGAAGTCGACGCGTGCGACGACCCGTCCCTGGGAGTCCTTGACCTCGTATTGCGGTGTGGGCATCGGGAGCCGGTGCTGGTAGCAGCACCACAGCGTCCGGCTCTCGCCCACCGACTCGATCCGGTGGTCGGCGAGCCGGAGGAGCACCTCGCCGGGCAGCATCCACGGCCAGGTCTGCATGGTGACGAACTGTGCATTGAGATCCGCGTACGTCACGACCGCACGGTGGAGCAGGTCGTTCAGGACACAGAAGGTGGCCTCGGAGTTCTGGTGCATCAAGGTCTCCAGGGCCAGCCGCGCGGGGTTCATGACTGCGACCCCGTTGACGAAGCACAGATCGCCGGCGTGAAGCAGCCCGGAATGCACCTGTACGTCGGGGGCGCGACGCCCGCTGAGTCCGTCGGTCCGCGTGACATGGACTCTGTCGAGCGGGAAACCCCACACCGGCGCGTCGTACTCGGGAAGCCCCGACACGTGCGAGAGCAGGAGTGGCGCCTTGGCCTGGCCCAGCACAGCGCGGCAGCGCAGACCGTGGCGACCGACGGCGTCCAGGCGCCCCCAGACCAGCGGATCGACGTACGCCCCCGGACGGACGCGCACGAGCTCCTTGCGTCTGATGAGGCGTGCGATCGCCTTGTCCGGAGTGCCTCTCGCGAGCAGCTGCTGTCGAAGGAGGACCGGGCCGTTGCGTGGGTCGTGCTCGGGGCGGGTGGCAGTGGGAATCATCATGCCCACCTGGCTTCCCCGGCCGAAACCACGGGAATCTGCGGGTCTGCCGGGCTGTGGACGGTGCCTGCCGATGGGTGGGTTGTGCATACCTTCTGGTCTTGTTCCCCACCTTCTGGGGCAGTGCATCGGCCCGGAAGGTCGAACATCCCTGCATCAGGTGGGATGTACGACCTTGCGCCACCACCACCGCCGGCGTACCGTCACGATATATCGTGAAAGTCTCGCGATACCTTGGCGTAGCAACGGAGGAGAGGGAGGTCCGGGGATGGGAGAGCACGGGCATGGCGGGGTGTGGGGGTGCGGGCCGGAGCGGCCGTGGGCCCAGCACGGGTGGAGCGGGCAGGGGAGCATGTGGGGCGAGGGCCCCGGACGCCGCGGACGCGGGGGGCCGGGTGGCGGGCCGCCGCCGTGGCTGGCCGGGCTCTTCGGCATGGGCCAGCCCGAGCGCGGGCGGGGGCCGCGGGTACGCCGCGGCGACGTGCGGTCGGCGATCCTCGACGTGCTGGCCTCGGCCGCGCAGCGCGAGGAGTCGATCAACGGCTACCAGGTGATCCAGCAGATCGCCGAGCGCAGCGACGACGCCTGGCGCCCGAGCCCCGGCTCGGTCTACCCCACCATCCAGCAGCTCCAGGACGAGGGCCTGGTCACCGACGACGAGGAGCGCGGACGCCGCACGATCCGGCTCACCCCGGCCGGCACCGAGTACGTCGCCGAGCGGGCCGACGAGCTCGCGGCGGTGTGGGCGCCGTTCGAGCGCGACGACGAGACCGGCCACGGCGGGCGTACCGGGGGTGGCGGGCAGGGAGACCTCAAGCCCGAGATCGGGCAGGTCATGGGCGCCGTGTGGCAGATCATCACCCAGGGGTCCGAGCAGCAGCGCCGCGCAGCCATCGACATCCTGGTCGAGACCCGCCGCAAGCTGTACGGCGTCCTGGCCGACGGTCCACGACCCGACCCCGACGCCGTCGAGGAGGAGTGATGAGCCACGAGCACCGGCCCGGCCCCGCCCACGGCCCCGGCCGACGGCCCAGCCCACTGGCCCGTCTACGGCAACGCCCAGGCAGACCGCCTGCGCATCGGCGACGCCGAGCGCGACCACGCGGCCGACGCGCTGGCCGACCACCTCGCCGCGGGCCGGATCAGCGTCGAGGAGCACGCCGAGCGGCTCGACGCCATCTGGACCGCGCGCACCAGCGCCGACCTCGAGCCGATCTTCGCCGACCTCCCCCGCCCCGCCATCAGCGGTCCGCCGCCGCGGCCGGGAGGCGGACGGCGACCTCGCCTGCCGCTGCTGCCCGTCGTCGCGGTGCTGGTGCTGCTCAGCGCGCTGACCCACCTGCCGTTCTGGATCCTGATCTTCTTCCTGGGCTGCGGGTTCCTCGGCCGGCGCGCGCACCACGGCGCCCGGGCCTGAGTCCGGCACCCCGGTCGCGACCCCCCCAGGCCCGACCCGGGACGGCTCAGATCCAGCCCATGCGGCGCGCGATCGCGCACGCGTCGTGCCGGTTGGCGGCACCCAGCTTGGTCATCGCGTTGGACAGGTAGTTGCGCACGGTGCCGGGCGAGAGCGACGCCCGCGTCGGCGATCTCGTCGATCGGCGCCCCGTCGACGGCCAGCTCGAGCACGTCGGCCTCGCGCGGGGTCAGCGGACTGTCGCCCGCGGCGATCGCCTCGGCGGCGAGCTCGGGGTCGACGAGGCGCCCGCCCGCGTGCACCGTGCGCACCACCGAGGCCAAGGTCGTCGCGGACGTCGTCTTCGGCAGGAACCCACGGACGCCGGAGGCCAGCGCGCGCTTGAGGTGCCCGGGCCGGCCGTGGCTAGTGACGATGACGGCAGCGCACGCCCGGCAGCCGCGCGGCGAGCTGCTCGGCCACCGCGATGCCGTCGAGGCCCGGCATCTGCAGGTCGAGCACGGCGACGTCGACCTGGGCCGCGACCGCCATCGCCACCGCCTCGTCGCCGCGCGCGGCCTCGGCCACGACCGAGAGGTCCGGCTCGAGCTCGAGCAGCTGCGACCAGCGCGGTCCGGATGAGGTGCTCGTCGTCGGCGAGCAGCACCCGGATCAGGCCGCTCACCGCACACCTCGGGCGTCGGCGCGTCGGGACGTCCGGCGCGTCGCCGGTCGTCGAGACCTGACCGGGCCCCGCGCCGGGCAGCCGGGCCACCAGTCGCCAGGTCCCGTCGTGCGGGTCGGTCACCAGACCGGCGCCCAGCGGGGCGAGCCGCTCGCGCAGGCCGTCGAGCCCGGACCGCCGCCACCCGCACCGGGCCCGGCTCCGACCCCGTCGTTGGTCACCCGCAGCTCACCGGCGGCGTACTCGATCTCGACCAGGCTCGCGGTCGAGTGCCGCAGCACGTTGGTGACGCTTTCGCGCACCACCCAGCCGGCCGCCTCGTGCCACGCGGGCGGCAGGCCGTCGACGTCGAGGCGGACGTCGATGCCGGCCGAGCGGAGCAGCGACCGGGCTCCCTCGAGCTCGTGGGCGAGGTCCGTCGGCCGGTAGCCGCGCGCCAGCTCGCGTGCCTCACGCAGCCCGTCGTGCGCGAGGTCGCGCACCTCGAGCATCCGCTCCGGGGCGCCGTCGTCGCCGCGCGCGGCCAGCGTCGCCGCCAGCTCCGACTGCACGGCGATCGTGGAGAGCCGTCGTCCGAGGACGTCGTGCACGTCGCGCGAGAAGCGCAGCCGCTCCTCCGCCACGGCGAGCCGGGTCTGCGCCCCCCGCGCCTCGTCGAGCTCGACGACGAGCGCGAGCAGCCAGATCGAGATCCGCACGGTGAAGACCAGGAAGGCGCCCACCAGCAGCATCCCGACCCCGAACAGCGCCTCTCCCACGACCAGGCTCGGGACGACGAGCAGGCCGGCGAGCAGGCCCACGGTCCAGCGCGGGTCGCGCAGGCCGCCGAGGGTCCAGGACAGGCACACCGTCACCTGGAGCGCGACGAGGGCGCGGAGGTCGTCGCCGAGGCCGAGCGAGCCGGCCAGCAGCACACCGGCGAGCGCGAGCAGCGGGCCGATCGTGCGCCAGGGCACCGGAGCGAGCGCGGGATGGAGCTCGGTGACGTCGCGCAGCACGATCGTGGCGACGACGGCGAGCAGCAGCACGGCGCCCACCACCACGGCGTACGAGACCATCTCGCGCGCCGGCTCGGCCCCCGCGCTGACCAAGAGGAAGAGCACCGAGGCCCACAGCAGCACGTAGAGCGACTGCCGGGTGTAGAGGTCGACGCGGTCGACCTGCGTCAGCTCCGACCAGCGG
This sequence comes from uncultured Actinomycetota bacterium, assembly GCA_963834285.1. Taxonomy (GTDB): domain Bacteria; phylum Actinomycetota; class Actinomycetes; order Propionibacteriales; family Nocardioidaceae; genus Nocardioides. Next base: position 136,882 of record CAWIAZ010000004.1, read on the forward strand.
CGCCACCTCATGCCGCTCACCCTAGAGGCCGGCCGCGACTCACGAGCGCGGCTCCCACCGCAGGGACCGGACGGCCAGCGTCAGCGCGAGCGCGGTCCAGGCGACCAGCACCAGCAGCGGCGGACCGGCGGCGACCCAGGTGTCGGCGAGGTCGAGGGTGCGCTCGGGGGCGCGGCCGCCGAAGCCGAACCAGCCCACCCGCACCAGGTTGCTCATCGCGGCGCCGGGGGTGAGGTCGAGGACCCGTTGCGCCGCCGGCGGGAGGGCGACGCTGAGCTGCCCGACCACCACGAGCATGATCACCGGCATGCTCGTCAGCTGGGCCGCCTCGGCGTTGCGCGTCCAGGCCGCCGTCCAGAACGCGAGTGCCGCGAACAGGACGACGGTCGCCAGCACGGTGACCAGGTAGACCACCGGGTTGAGCGGCACCGACTGGCCCAGCGCGAGCGCCAGCGGCACGGCGACGACGCACACGGCCACGGCGCTCACGGCGCCCGGCAGCGCGAGGCCGGTCAGCAGCTCGCCGTCGCGCACCTCCCCCGTGCGCAGCCGCTTGAGCACCAGCTCGTCGCGCCGGGTGACGAACTGCGAGAGCACGTTGTAGTAGACCGGGAACATCGCGGCGAAGCCCAGCGTCGCGACCACCGCGGCGGACCCCGAGGCGGGTTCGCCGCGCGGTCCGACGACCATCAGGGCCAGCGGTGCGAGCGGCAGCACCAGCCCGTAGAGCAGCGCCAGCCGGTTGCGGGTGAGCAGCACGGCGTTCCACCGCGCCAGGTGCACGGTGCGGGTCAGGTCGAGCGGTCGCTCGACGGTCCGGGGGCTCATCGGAGCGCTCCTTCCGGGCTCGCGGTCATGGGCGTCGCATCCTCCGGCGCGTCGGAGATCGCCAGGAACACCGACTCGAGGCTGGCGGTGCGCGCCTCCAGGCCCTCGAGGCGTACGTCGTCGCGTGCGGCCCAGGCGAGCAGGTCACCCAGGGACGACTGCAGGTCACGGGTCTGCAGGGTGGTGGTGCCGCGCTCCGCGGCGGTGCCGATGACGCCGACGATCCGCTCCGGGAGGCCGGGTGGGGTGGCGAACCTGATCGTCGAGGGGTGGTCCCGCGCGATCTCGGCCGGCGAGCCGGAGCGCACGATCCGGCCGCCGTGCATGATCTCCAGCCGGTCGGCGAGGTGCTCGGCCTCCTCGAGGTAGTGCGTGGTGAGCAGCACGGTCGCGCCCCGGTCGCGGAGCCCCTCGATCAGCCGCCACACCGCGCGTCGGCTCTCCGGGTCGAGGCCGGTGGTCGGCTCGTCGAGGAGCACCAGGTCGGGCACACCCATCAGGGTGCAGGCCAGGTCGAGTCGCCGGGTCTCGCCCCCGGACAGCGACCCGACCCGGACGTCGGCGCGCGAGCGCAGGTCGAGCAGCCCCAGCATCTCCTCGACCGGACGAGGCGTGCTCACCGTCCCGGCCCACATCCGCAGCGTCTCGCGGACGGTCAGGTCGCCCGAGAAGCCGCTGCGCTGGAGCAGCACGCCCGTACGGCGGCGGACGACGTCCCGGTCGGCGACCGGGTCGAGCCCCAGCACCTGCACGGACCCGGCCGAGGCGGGCGCCAGACCCTCGATCACCTCCAGCGTGGAGGTCTTGCCGGCACCGTTGGTGCCGAGCAGTGCCGTGATGCTGCCGGTGGGGACGTCGAGGTCGAGGCCGCGCACGGCCTCGAACTGGTGGCGGCCGACGCCGTAGCGCCGCCGCAGGTCGCGGACCCGGATCGCTGAGGTGCTCATGGCTCCAGCCTGCCTCCCGCGGGCGGTCCGCAGCAGTCCGTGCTCTCACCGAACACCCGTGACAGGTGTCATCGGTCTCGCCCGGATCGCGCCCGCGGGGCAGCCCTCGCGGGTAGGTTCTGCCGCGTGACCACCACCCCCTCCTTCGAGCTCGGCGACGACCACCGCGAGCTGCGCGCCTGGGTCCACGACTTCGCGGCGGAGGTGGTCCGTCCGGCGGCGGCGGAGTGGGACGAGCGCGAGGAGTTCCCCTGGCCGGTGGTCGAGGAGGCCGCGAAGATCGGGCTCTACTCCCTGGACTTCTTCGCCACCCAGAGCTTCGACGAGACCGGGCTCGGCATCCCGATCACGATGGAGGAGCTCTTCTGGGGCGACGCGGGCATCGGCCTGGCCATCACCGGCACGGCGCTCGCCGCGGCCGGCGTGCGCGCCAACGGCACCGACGAGCAGGTCGGCGAGTGGGTGCCGGCGATGTTCGGCACGCCGGGCGACCTGAAGCTCGGTGCGTTCTGCTCCTCCGAGCCCGACGCCGGCAGCGACGTGGGCGCGATGCGCACCCGCGCGACCTACGACGAGGCCACCGACGAGTGGGTCCTCAACGGCACCAAGACCTGGGCGACCAACGGCGGGCTCGCCGACGTCCACGTCGTCACCGCCGTCGTCGACCCCGACCTGCGCACCCGCGGCCAGGCCAGCTTCGTGGTCCCGCCGGGGACGAAGGGCCTCAGCCAGGGCCAGAAGTTCAGCAAGCACGGCATCCGTGCCTCGCACACCGCCGAGGTCGTGCTCGACCAGGTGCGCGTGCCCGGTCGCTGCCTGCTCGGCGGCAAGGAGAAGCTCGAGGCCCGGCTGGCGAAGGCCCGCGACGGAGCCAGGTCCGGCGCCGGTGGCAACGCGTCGATGGCGACGTTCGAGCGCACCCGCCCCGCGGTCGGGGCGCAGGCGGTCGGCATCGCGCGGGCGGCGTACGAGGTGGCGCTGGACTACGCGCAGACGCGTGAGCAGTTCGGCAAGGCGATCATCGAGAACCAGGGCATCGCCTTCATGCTGGCCGACATGGCCACCTCGATCGAGGCCTCGCGGCTGCTGGTCTGGCGTGCGGCCTGGATGGCTCGGCAGGGCAAGCGCTTCGAGAAGGCCGAGGGGTCGATGTCGAAGCTCTTCGCCGGCGAGACCGCGGTGAAGGTGACCACGCAGGCGATGCAGATCCTCGGCGGCAACGGCTTCACCCGCGAGTACCCGGTCGAGCGGATGTCGCGCGACGCCAAGATCTACACGATCTTCGAGGGCACCTCGGAGATCCAGCGGCTGGTCATCGCCCGCACGGTCTCGGGCGCCCCGATCCGCTGACCCGGCGGCTCAGAGGTGCACCGCGCGATGCAGCCAGGTCGAGGTGACGACCATGCCCACCTTCTCGTAGAGCCCGAGGGCGCCGGTGCGGGAGTCGGTGGCCAGCTCCGAGCGGGTGCAGCCGTGCTCGCGGGCGACGGCGAAGGCGTCGGCGAGCAGGACCTGACCCAGCCCCCGGCCCCGGACCTCACGGCCGGTGGCCAGCTTGTCGATGTACGCCGTGTCACCGGCCTCGCCGCCCACCTGGAGCTGGGCGAAGCCGACCACCGCGTCGTCGGGCCCGACGGCCACCCGCAGCTGCCACGGCTCGAAGCCGGGTCGCCCGGTCACGCCGGCGAGCCAGTCGTCGAGCGGCTGGCGCTCGCGTTCGGACCACTCGAGGAAGGCGTCCTCGGTCACCGTCCAGGCGGCCGCGACCTCGTCGGGGCGCGCCTCCCGCACGGCGTACCCCTCGGGGGCGGGGCGGTCGGGGATGCGGACTCCCTCGGGCAGCTGGAGCACCCAGCTGGTCCAGCGCACGTGGTAGCCGAGCTCGGTGAGCAGCCGGTCGCCGGGTGACCCCTGGGGCACCGGCATCCCGATGATCGACTCGCCCCGCTCGCGGGCCCGCCGCTGCATCCAGTGCGCCAGCCAGGTGCCGATGCCGAGCCCGCGGTGGTCCGGGTGCACGGCCGCGTCACCGCGGTCGGACGAGATCAGCTCGGCGTAGCCCACGATCCGCCCGTCGGCGAGCACGCCGACCGTGGTCGCGGCCAGGTCGGCGGAGGGCCGCGACCAGTCGGCGACGAGGTCGGCCTCCTCGACCGACGCCTCCCCGAGGTCGGCGAGCTCGGCGGCGATCGCGAGCCGGGCGACCTCGCCCACGTCGTCGAACACGAGGGGGCGGGTGGTGAGTCCGGCCGGCAGCTCGGCGGACTGGTCGATGGTGGTGGTCATGGCACGAGTGTGGATCCAGCCTGCCCGCCTTGTCGCCCGAGATTTCCCCTGGACCGGACCGGCTGTCACGACGCCCCCGGCCCCGGGGAGCGGTCGGCTCCCCGGGGCCCGGGTGACGTCGGCGCACCTCCTCGTCCGGCAGACGAAGGGTGCCGGCGCGCCAGGGTCAGACGGCCTGGATCGCGGAGATGTCCAGGTCGAGCTTGATCTTGTCGGAGACCAGGACGCCGCCGGTCTCGAGCGCGGCGTTCCAGGTCAGGCCCCAGTCCTTGCGGTTGATCGTGGTGCTGCCCTCGAAGCCGATCCGCACGTTGCCGAACGGGTCGCGGGCCGAGCCGGTCGCCTCGAAGACGATCGTGACCGGCTTGGTGACGTCCTTGATCGTCAGGTCGCCGGTGATGGTCCAGTCCGACCCGTCGCGCGCGACGTCGGTGGAGACGAACCGCAGCTCGGGGTAGGCGTCGGTGTCGAGGAAGTCGGCGGAGCGGACGTGGCCGTCGCGGTCGGCGTTGCCGGTCTCGAAGCTCGCGGTCCGGGCGACGATCGTCACCGACGAGTCGGACGGCGTGGCGGTGTCGACGTGGGCGGTGCCGGTGAAGTCGCTGAACTGGCCGCGGACCTTGGTCACCATCGCGTGCCGGGCGACGAACCCGAGCCGGCTGTGGCTGGTGTCGATGGCGTAGTCGCCGGTGATGTCGGTGAGGACAGCGGTGGGGGTGTCAAAGTCGGTCATGAGTTCTCCTGAGGCTTGTGGTTGACCTTTCAATCACACCAAACAGAACTTCGGTCCGTTTCTATTCCGACAGCGAAGGTAAAGAAATGTACGAGGCCGCCCCCGGGGTGCGGGGGCGGCCTCGGAACGCGGAGTCGGGGTGCGGTCAGGCGGCGTGACCGGCGAGGGTCGGGACGGGTCGCGCGACGGTGGCCGCGGGGGAGTGCTCCACCCAGCGCGCCTCCAGTCGGGTGCGTCCGCCGGCGTCGACGACCGGCGTCCACCGGACCTCGAGTCGGGTCGTGGGCATCGCGGGCATGTTCGTGTGGGGCATCGGCCACCTCCTGTTCACCTTCTGTTCACCCAGCGTACCTGATCCCCACCGCCGCGTCCGAGAGCGGGTCGGTTCTCGCTCGATGCCCCACCTGGGCGGGGGGCGCGCCGATGCGATCGCCGGCGTTGCTCCACCTCGGCGAAACCATGATTCCTGCCCGATTTCGGGCAGAGATTTGCCTTCCGTCGCCAGGGGAGGCAGAGTGCGCGGTGTGGCCGTCGATCCCGCGCTCGTGGCGCACCTGGTCGGCAGCACCGGACTCACCGCCGCCGAGGCGACCCGGGTGGTCGAGGACGTGGTCGCCTTCCACGCCGAGACCGTCGAGGACTACGTACGTCGCCGGCACGCCGAGCTGCAGACCTACGGCGTCCGCAACGCCGAGATCTTCACCCGGCTGCGCACCGAGCTGGCCGCGCGGGTCGTCGCGGCGCCGGACCTCAGCGAGCGCCAGCTCCGGCGCCTGGTCTACGGCTGAGAACTGCCCGCCCGCGCGCCACCCAGCACCCACCCGCAGCCCACCCAGCAGCCCACCCAGCAGCCCACCCAGCAACCCGAAGGACCACCATGTGCGGAATCGTCGGCTACGTCGGCGGCCAGCAGGCCGCCCCCCTCCTGCTCGAGGGGCTCGGCCGCCTCGAGCACCGCGGCTACGACTCCGCGGGGCTGGCGGTCCTCGGCGGCTCCAGCGCCTCCGCGCTGAAGGTCGCCAAGAAGGCCGGCCGGGTGCGCGACCTGGCCGGTGAGCTGCCCAAGCGGTTCGCCGGGAAGCTCGGCATCGGGCACACCCGCTGGGCCACCCACGGCCCGGCCAACGACGTCAACGCCCACCCGCACGTGGACGGCAAGGGCGAGGTGGCCGTCGTCCACAACGGGATCATCGACAACGCCGCCGCGCTGCGCGCCCGGCTCACCGACCTCGGCGTCGACCTCGTCTCCGACACCGACACCGAGGTGCTGGCCCACCTCGTCGCCCGCTCCGACGCCGACACCCTCGAGGGCAAGGTGGCCGCGACGCTGGCGGCGATCGAGGGCACCTACGGCATCGCGGTCGTGCACGCCGACTTCCCCGACCGGATCGTGGTCGCCCGCAACGGCAGCCCGCTGATCATCGGGGTCGGCGACAAGGAGATGCACGTGGCCTCCGACCTGGCCGCCATCGTCCGCTACACGACCACCGTCGCGCACCTCGAGGACGGCGAGATCGCGACCGTCACCGCGACCGGCTTCACGACGTACCGCGAGGACCTCACCACCACCGCGCGGGAGGCCGTGACCCTCGACATCGACCCCGCGTCGTACGACGCCGGCGAGCACGAGTCGTTCATGCGCAAGGAGATCCTCGAGCAGGCCGACGCCGCCGAGCGGGTGCTGCGCGGACGCCTCGACGAGCGGTTCGGCACCGGTCACCTCGGCGGTCTCAACATGGACGCCCGCGAGAGCCGCGCCATCCGCCGGGTGAAGATCCTCGGCTGCGGGTCGGCGTACTACGTGGGCCAGATGGGCGCCGCGCTGATCGAGGAGCTGGCCCGGATCCCCGCGGACGCCGAGGCCGCGTCGGAGTTCCGCTACCGCGACCCGGTGATCGAGGCCGACACCCTCTACGTCGTGGTCAGCCAGAGCGGCGAGACCCTCGACACCCTGCTCGCGGTCCAGGAGGTACGCCGCAAGGGCGGCCGCGTGATCGGGCTGGTCAACGTCGTGGGCTCCGCCATCGCCCGCGAGGTCGACGGCGGCATCTACCTGCACGCCGGCCCGGAGGTGGCGGTCGCCTCGACCAAGGCCCTGACGAACATGTTCATCGGCTTCGCGCTGCTCGCGCTGCAGCTCGGCCGGGTGCGCGACCTGTCCATCGCCGACGGGCGCCGGTTGATCGCGGGCCTGACGAAGCTGCCGGAGCAGATCGCCGCGATCGTGGCGCGCGAGGACGAGCTGGTCGAGATCGCGGGGGGCCTGGCGGCGAGCGAGAGCCTGTTCTTCGTCGGCCGGGTCCGGGGCTTCCCGGTGGCCCGCGAGGGTGCGCAGAAGTTCAAGGAGATCAGCTACCGCCACGCCGAGGCCTACCAGACCTCCGAGCTCAAGCACGGTCCGCTGGCGCTGATCTCGCCCGAGGTCCCGACGGTCGCGATCGTGCCCGACGACGAGCTCACCGACCGCAACGTCGGCGCGCTGCACGAGATCGCCGCCCGCGGCGGGCCGCTGGTCGTGGTGACGCACGAGGGCGTCGACCTCGGCGGGGTCGACGTGCAGCGGATCGACGTGCCCCGCAACGAGCGCGAGCTCGACCCGATCCTGCTCACGATCCCCCTGCAGATCCTGGCCTACCACGCCGCCCAGGCCCTGGGTCACGACATCGACAAGCCGCGCAACCTCGCCAAGTCGGTCACGGTCGAGTGACCGCACGCCCGCCGACCGCTCTACCGCGGGTTCGTCCGCACTGCCGCGCCTGTGCAGACCCGCGGGAGAGGGGGATAACCCCGCGTTACAGCACCCGGGGGCGAGCGGAGGGCCAGGGGTGACCCACGGCACCGCAGCGACGAAACCCCCGCAGCGCTCGGGACCCACTACCGTTGCCGGGGTGAGCACCCCAGAGACCGAAGCCCCGGCCGTCACCTTCGCCGACCTCGGCCTCGGCGACTCCGTCCTGCGCAGCCTCAAGGACGTCGGCTACGAGACCCCCTCCGCCATCCAGGCCCAGACCATCCCGCCGCTGCTCGCGGGCGCCGACCTGGTCGGCCTCGCGCAGACCGGCACCGGCAAGACCGCGGCGTTCGCGCTGCCGATCCTCGACCGGCTCGACGTGAAGCAGAAGAGCGTCCAGGCGCTCGTGCTCGCGCCCACCCGCGAGCTCGCGCTCCAGGTGTGCGAGGCCTTCGAGAAGTACGCCTCCCACACCCGCGGCGTGCACGTCCTCCCGGTCTACGGCGGCCAGGCCTACGGCGTCCAGCTGAGCGCGCTGCGCCGCGGCGTCCACGTCGTCGTCGGCACCCCCGGGCGGATCATGGACCACCTCGACAAGGGCACGCTCGACCTCTCGGAGCTGCGCTTCCTGGTGCTCGACGAGGCCGACGAGATGCTCAACATGGGCTTCGCCGACGACGTCGAGACGATCCTCGCCGACACCCCCGACAGCAAGCAGGTCGCGCTGTTCTCGGCGACGATGCCCTCGCAGATCCGACGGCTGTCGAAGAAGTACCTCACCGACCCCGTCGAGATCACGGTCAAGAACAAGACGACCACCTCGGCCAACACCACCCAGCGCTACCTCACGGTGAGCTACCCCCAGAAGGTCGACGCCCTCACCCGGATCCTCGAGGTCGAGAACTTCGAGGGGATGATCGTCTTCGTCCGCACCAAGAACGAGACCGAGACCCTGGCCGAGAAGCTGCGGGCCCGCGGCTTCTCCGCGCAGGCCATCAACGGCGACGTGGTGCAGGCGCAGCGCGAGAAGACCGTCAACCAGCTGAAGTCCGGGAAGCTCGACATCCTGGTGGCCACCGACGTCGCCGCCCGCGGCCTCGACGTCGAGCGGATCAGCCACGTCGTCAACTACGACATCCCCACCGACACCGAGTCCTACGTGCACCGCATCGGCCGCACCGGCCGGGCCGGCCGCAAGGGTGACGCGATCTCGTTCGTCACCCCCCGCGAGCGCTACCTGCTCAAGCACATCGAGAAGGCCACCCGCCAGCCGCTCACCCAGATGTCGCTGCCGTCCACCGAGGACGTCAACACCACCCGGCTGCGCCGCTTCGACGACGCGATCACCGAGGCCCTGGGCCAGTCGGCGCGGATCGCGGCCTTCCGCGACATCATCAACCACTACGTCCGCGAGCAGGACGTGCCCGAGGTCGACGTGGCCGCGGCGCTCGCGATCGTCGCGCAGGGTGACACCCCGCTGCTGCTCGACCCCGAGCAGGAGCAGGCCCGGCAGCGCGCCGAGCGGCCCGTGCGCACCGACAAGCCCGGCCGCGGCGACCGCAACGACCGTGGCGACCGCGGTGACCGGGGCCCGCGCGACAAGCCGCAGCGCGCGCCGCGCCGGGGCAGCGACGTCCCGCTGGCGACGTACCGGATCTCGGTGGGCAAGCGGCACAAGGTCGAGCCCCGCCAGATCGTCGGCGCCATCGCCAACGAGGGCGGCCTGCAGCGCGGCGACTTCGGGCACATCGCGATCCGGCCCGACCACTCCCTGGTGGAGCTGCCCGCCAACCTCCCCGAGGAGGTGTGGAGCTCCCTGCGGCAGACCCGGATCAGCGGCAAGCTGATCGAGCTCACCCGCGACGAGGGCGCCCCGGCGTCCACGCACCAGAAGAAGCCCCGCCACAAGAGCTAGCGACCGAGGGTCGGGGAGCGCGAGGGATTTCCCTCTGGCGCCTGGTCGGACCAGGCTGCTTGGCTCGACGCGGGCCACGACGCGGTGGCCCCTCGGGATCATCTCGGAGGTCGCTGTGCCCGCTCACCCCCCTCGTCTCGTGGCCGTCGGCGCAGCGCCGGTCTCGCGCCTGGTCCTCGGCGTCGTGCTGGTGGTGCTGGCCCTGCTCAGCGCCCTGTTCTCCCCGGCCGGTGCCGCCCACGCCGCGGCGCCGTCGTACGTCGCGCTGGGTGACTCCTACTCCTCGGGCACCGGCACCCGCTCCTACCTCAACGACGGCACCAGCTGCCAGCGCTCGGTCTACGCCTACCCGAGCCTCCTGGCCGCCCAGAAGGGGTACGCCCTCAACTTCCGGGCCTGCTCCGGCGCCACGATCCCCGACGTCACCAACACCCAGCTCGGCGCGCTGAGCAGCGCCACCCGCTACGTCACGCTCTCGGTCGGCGGCAACGACGCCGGCTTCGCCGACGTGCTCACCGAGTGCGCGACCCCGTGGTGGGCGGGCGACTGCAACGGCGCGATCGACGAGGCGCAGGCGTTCATCAACGGCCCGCTGCCCGGAAGGCTCGCCACCCTCTACTCGTCCGTGCGCAGCCGGGCGACGACGGCCAAGGTCGTGATCGTCGGCTACCCGCGGATCTTCAACGGCGAGGACTGCAACGCCGGCACCTGGTTCTCCCCCGCCGAGGAGGCACGCCTCAACCAGACCGCCGACCTGCTCAACAGCAAGCTCTCCGCGGCCGCGAGCGCCCGCGGGTTCTCCTTCGCCAACCCCACCAGCCGGTTCGTGGGCCACGCGGTCTGCGACGACCCCGAGTGGATCAACGGACTGTCCAACCCGATCAGCGAGAGCTACCACCCCAACCGCACCGGGCACGCCTCCGGCTACACGCCGCTGGTCAGCCCGCTGCTCACCGGCGCCTCCGCCAGGGTGACCCGCTCGACGTACGCCGCGGCGCGGGCGCAGGGTGACGACCTCGCGGCCCAGCAGCGCCGGTACGCCGCCCAGGACGCCTCGATCCGGCCGCAGGTCTTCCGGGCGCCCGACCTGACCACCCCCCGCGCTCGCCGCGCGGCGGACCGGGCCGGCCTCGACCTCGAGCGCTGGATGGCGCGGCACCCCTGAGCGGTGCCGTGGGGGCTGGGGGCGGGCCCTGGTAGAAACCTGGCATGCGATCTCGGACGGCCGCGACAGCCTGCCTGGCCACCCTCACCCTCGTCACGCTGAGCGCGTGCACGGGCGGTGACGGCCCGGCCGACGAGGAGAGCGCCGAGGCCGTCGTCTCCGCGTTGGCCACCGCCCTGGCCGAGGGCGGCGATGCCGACCTCGGCGCGGTCGCGTTCGCCGACGACGTGCCCGCCGACGTCGCCGCCGACTACGCCGCCACCATCGAGGGTCTCGGCGAGGTCGAGCCCGCCGTCGACGTCGTGGCGGTGGAGGAGGACGGCGACGCGGCCGTCGCGAGCCTCGGCTGGTCCTGGTCGTTCGGCCCCGAGGTCGAGCCGTGGGCCTACGACGCGCCGGTGCGGCTCACCCGCACCGAGAGCACGTGGCGGGTCGTCTGGGACCGGTCGGCGGTCGAGCCGAGCCTCAGCGGCGGCACCGTGCTCGACGCCACGCCGCTCGCTCCCCGCCGCGGCGACGTGCTCGGCGCCGGCGGCCTGGCGCTGGTCACCGACCGGCCGGTCGTGCGGGTGGGCCTCGACAAGGCCCGGGTGCCCGCCAGGCGGGTGGCCGGCGCCGCCCGCGCGATGGCCCGGCTGGTCGAGATCGACGTCGCCCCCTACGTCGCCCGCGCCGAGGCGGCGGGCGACAAGGCGTTCGTGGAGGCCATCACCTACCGCACCGACGACATCCCTGCCGACGTCGCGCTCAACTACAACACCATGCCCGGGGGCATGCTCGTCTCCGACGACGTCCCCCTCGGGCCCACCCGCGCCTTCGCCGCTCCCATCCTCGGCAGCGTCGGGGAGGTGACGGCGGAGATGGTCGAGGAGCAGCCGGACGTCTACGAGGCCGGCGACGAGGCCGGGCTGTCCGGGCTGCAGCAGCGCTACGACGAGCAGCTGCGCGGCCGCGCCGGGGTCGTCGTCGACGCGGTGGCCTCCGACGACAAGGAGCGCGAGCTCTGGCGGGCCGAGGCGCAGCAGGGCGAGCCGCTGAAGACGACGCTCGACCTCGACCTGCAGCTCGCGGCCGAGCGGCTGCTCGCCGACGTCCGCCCGGCGAGCGCGCTGGTCGCCGTCCGCCCCAGCGACGGGGCGATCGTCGCGGCCGCCAACGGGCCGGGCACGGGTGGCTACAACATGGCGACGTTCGGGCAGTTCGCGCCCGGCTCGACGTTCAAGGCCGTCAGCAGCCTCGCGCTCGTGCGCGCCGGGCTCCGACCCGACGCCCAGGTGACCTGCGACCCGGCCGTCGTCGTCGACGGCAAGCGCTTCGAGAACTACGACGACTACCCGCCGGGTGCGCTCGGCCGCGTCACGTTCCGCACCGCCATCGCCAACTCCTGCAACACCGCCGTGATCTCGCAGCGCGACCGGCTCGGCGACACCGACCTGTTCGACGCCGCTGCGTCGCTGGGCCTCGGCATCGACCACGACCTCGGCTTCCCGGCCTACTTCGGCCAGGTCGAGCCGCCCGCCACCGAGACCCAGAAGGCCGCCGACCTGATCGGCCAGGGCCGCGTGCTCGCCTCGCCGATGACGATGGCCACCGTGATCGCCTCGGTGCAGAAGGGCCGGACCGTGGTGCCCCGGCTGCTCGAGCAGGTCGAGGTCGGTCCGGCCGACACGGCGCCGTTCACCGACCGCGAGGCCGGGACGCTGCGCGGGCTGCTGCGCGCCGTGGTCACCGACGGGAGCGGCCGTGGGCTCGCCGACGTACCCGGCCCGGGGGTGATCGCGAAGACCGGCACCGCCGAGTTCGAGCGCAACGGCAGGCTGCTCACGCACGCGTGGATGATCGCCGCGCAGGGCGACCTCGCGGTGGCGGTGTTCGTGGAGGAGGGGTCGTCCGGCTCCGGCACGGCCGGGCCGGTCCTCGAGTCGTTCCTCCGGGCGGCTCGCTGACCCACGCCCCGGCGCTCGGTAGGCTCCTCGGATGAGCCGGGTCGTGGGTCGCGATGCGGTGCTGACCGAGGTGGCCGGGTTGCTCCGCGCGGGCGAGTCGATCGCCCTGCACGGCCCCGCCGGCGTCGGCAAGAGCGCCCTGCTCGACGAGATCGAGGCGGCCGTGCACCGGCGTGGCGGGGTCAGCCTGCTCCGTGCCGCGGGCGCCGCCGACGAGCACGGCCTGCCCTACGCCGCCCTGCGCGACGTGGTGAGCCAGGTGCCGGCGACGGTGCACGACGTCCTCCCCGTCCGGCAGCGCCGGATCGTCGAGGAGGGGCTGGTGGGGCTGCCCGTCACCGACGAGGTGCGCGCGGACCTCGCGGTGGTGCTGCGGCTGCTGGTCGAGGCGTGGTCGGCGACCGCACCGGTCCTGCTGCTGCTCGACGACGCCCAGCTGCTCGACGCCGACTCCTCGGTGGTCCTCGGCTACGCCCGGCGGCGGTTGGTGGGGCGGTTCGCGCTGGTGGCCACCCTGGGGCCGAGCCTCGAGGAGGTGAGCATCGACGTCAGCGGGCTGCACCACCTCGAGGTCGCGCCGCTGAGCGCCACCGACATGGTCGAGCTGCTCTGCGCGCACGGGCTGGCCCCCGGCCTGGCGCAGCGGGTGCACGTCGAGTCGGGCGGCATGCCGGGCGCCGCGCTGGCGATGGCCGGGGCCCTGGGCCGGCGTCCGAGCGTGCTGGGATCGCCGCCGCCGATGCCGACCAGCCTCGCCCGCGTGCTCCGTGACCGGGTCCACTCCCAACCCGAGCCGGTGCGCAGCACGCTCGTGACGGCGGCGCTGGTGCACCGACCGACCGTGCGCCAGCTCGAGCGCGCCGGCCGGATCGCCGCCGAGGAGCACCTGCGGCGGGCGGCGCTCGCCGGTCTCGTCGCCGACGTCGACGGGGCCGTGCGCTTCACCCCGTCCGCGCTGCGGGCGGTGGTGATCGAGACGACGTCGGCCTCCGAGCGGGTGGCCCTGCACCGCCTGCTCGCCGACGCCGCGACGAGCGCGCCCGAGCGGCTGCGGCACGTGGCGCTCGCCGACCCGCGGCCCGACCCCGACCTCGCCCTCGAGCTGCACCACGCCGCCGAGGGGGCCGCCACCGCGGGCGCCGGCGACCTGGCCGCCGAGCTCTTCCTGCTGGCTGCCGACCGCGCCGTCGTCGACCAGGAGCCGCACCGCGTGGAGTGGCTGGCCCGCGCCGTCGAGACCGCGGCGCCCGGCAACCACCACGACCTGGTCAGCCGCGCGCTGCACGACTTCTGGGAGGCCGCGCCGTCCGCCGACCAGGCGGTCCGGGTGCGGCTGGCGATCCCCGAGCTCGCCGGTGGGGGCGTCGCGATGCTCGACGAGGTGCTCACCGCCGCGCTGGCCGACGCGGCCGACGACGACCGGCTGGTGGCGCGGGTGCTGCTCCAGCGCGCGCGGATCGCCCTGCGCGACTCGCGGCCGGCGGCGTCCGAGGCGGCGGCGGAGCGCGCCGTCCGCCTGCTCGAGCGGCTCGACGACCCCGACGAGCTCGCGCTGGGGCTCACGACGCTCGCGGTCGCCCGCCGCTGGCTGGGGGGCGACCACCGCAGCTGCCTCGAGCGCGCGGTCGTGCTCGCCGAGCCAGGCGACCCCGGCGAGCGGGGGTCGGCCCACCCCGTGCACATCTCACCCGCCTACATGGCGGCGCGGTTCGCCTTCTACGACGACCGGCTCGACGTGGCCCGAGCGATGTTCCTGGACCTGCTGGGCCGGGTCGAGCGCGGCGCGGCCACCGACCAGCTCCACGTGCTGCGCTGCCTCGTCGAGGTCGGCTGCCGTCGGGGCCGGTGCCGCGAGGCCCTCGACTACGCGGCCCGGGCCGAGCGGCTGGCGGAGGAGTTCGAGCTCGACGCCCAGACCTCGTGGTTCATCACCGGGCTCGCCGAGCTCGTCGGCGGCGACCTCACGCGGGCGCGCACCCTGGCCTCGCGCGGGGCGGCCGCCGCCGAGGAGGTGGGTGACACCCGCTACCTGCTGCGCCACCTCGGTCTGCTCGGCCAGGTGCTGCTGCGCACCGGCGAGGCCGCAGCGGCGCGCGAGACCCTGCTGCGGCTCCGGTCGCTCGAGCGGGAGCGGGGCCTCAGCGACCCCACGGTCAACCGGTGGCACGCCGACCTGGTCTCCGCCGAGGTGCTGCTCGGCCGGCTCGACGACGCCGCGGTCACCCTGGCCGAGACGCGCGCGGAGCTGGCGCGGCGCACGGATGCCGAGGGGGCGCCGGGTGTCGGCGGCGGGGGCTGCGGGGTGGCGGCGTCCCTCGACCGGGCCGAGGCCGAGCTGCTGCTGGCGCGCGGCGACGTCGCCGGGGCGCAGGCGCTGCTCGACCGGGCCGAGGCGTCGTTCGAGCGGCTGCTGATGCCGGTCGAGCAGGGCCGCTCGCTGCTGGTCCGGGCCCACCTCGAGCGCCGCCGTCGCCGGGTGGCCGCCGGCCGTGCGCTGCTGCAACGTGCCCTCGACCTGTTCACGTCGGTGCGGGCGGAGTCGTGGGTCACCCAGGTGCGCGCCGAGCTCGAGCCCGAGCCCGTGACGATCCCGGTCGACCAGCGGTTCGGACGCCTCAACGACACCGAGTCGCGGATCGCCCGGCTCGTCGCCGACGGCGCCAGCAACCGCGAGATCGCCGAGCGGACCTACCTCAGCGTGAAGACCGTCGAGGCCACCCTCACCCGGATCTACCGCAAGCTCGACGTGCGCTCCCGCACCCAGCTCGCCGCCCTGCTCCGCCCCTGACCGGACAGGGTGCCCGGACGGGGCTCCGGGACAGGTTGCCCGGACAGGGCGAACCCCCCGTTGCATGGGGTCAACGAGGGGTTCTGTCGACTTCTCGGTGCTCCCTCCGAAGTACGACGACTTCAGCGTACTGCGCGGGTGGTGAGCAGTCACGCTCTGAGGGACAACTTGTGCGCATCTGGGCACGGTCCGGAGCGGGATGTCAGAGTGACTGCATGACTGGACTGGACCTCGTGGGCGCCGAGCGGCGCAACCTGTTCATCGACGGCACCTGGCGGGAGGCCGAGAACGGCGCCCGCCTCGACGTGATCGACCCGGCCGACCGGTCGGTGCTCGCCGACGTCGCCGACGGCACACCGGGCGACGCGCTCGACGCCCTGGACGCCGCGGCCGCTGCGCAGGCCGGCTGGGCCGCGACGCCCCCGCGCGAGCGCGGCGAGATCCTGCGCACGGCGTACGAGCTGATCACCGCGCGCGCCGACGACTTCGCCGAGCTGATGAGCCTGGAGATGGGCAAGACCGTGGCCGAGGCGAAGGGCGAGGTGACCTACGGCGCCGACTTCTTCCGGTGGTACGCCGAGGAGGCGGTGCGGATCAGCGGGTCCTGGCTGCAGGCGCCGGCCGGTGGCACCCGGATCCTGACCATGAAGAAGCCGGTCGGACCGTGCCTGTTCGTCACCCCGTGGAACTTCCCGCTGGCGATGGGCACCCGCAAGATCGGGCCGGCGGTCGCCGCCGGCTGCACGATGGTGGTCAAGCCGGCCGCGCAGACCCCGCTGACGATGCTCGCGCTCGCCGCGCTGCTCGACGAGGCCGGGCTGCCGCCCGGGGTCCTCAACGTCGTCACCACCAGCGACGCGAGCGGTCTCAGCACCGCCCTGATGGACGACGACCGCTTGCGCAAGCTCAGCTTCACCGGGTCCACGGCCGTCGGTCGCCGGCTCGTGGAGCAGTCGGCGAAGCAGCTGCTCCGGGTGAGCATGGAGCTCGGCGGCAACGCGCCGTTCCTGGTCTTCGAGGACGCCGACCTGGACGCCGCGGTCGACGGCGCGATGCTGGCGAAGATGCGCAACATGGGGGAGGCCTGCACCGCGGCCAACCGCTTCCTCGTGCACGCCTCGGTGGCCGACGACTTCGCGCAGCGGCTGGCGGACCGGATGGGCGCCCTCACGCTCGGGCGGGGGCAGGACGACGGCGTCGACGTCGGGCCGCTGATCGACGAGAAGGCGCTCGAGAGCGTCGGCCAGCTGGTCACCGACGCGGTCCACGACGGGGCCCGGGTGCTGACCGGTGGCTCGAGCCCCGAGGGTGACGGCTACTTCTACGAGCCCACCGTGCTGGTCGACGTACCACCGGGCTCGGCCATCAACACCGAGGAGATCTTCGGCCCGGTCGCGCCGATCACCACCTTCACGAGCGAGGCGGAGGCGATCGAGCGGGCCAACGAGACCGAGTACGGGCTGTCGTCGTACGTCTACACCCGCGACCTCGCGCGCACGATCCGGCTGGCCGAGTCGCTGGAGTTCGGGATGGTCGGGGTCAACACCGGCCTGGTCTCCAACGCCGCGGCACCGTTCGGGGGCGTGAAGGCCAGCGGGTTCGGCCGCGAGGGCGGATTCGAGGGCATCGAGGAGTACCTCGAGACCACCTACGTCGCCCTCAAGGTCGACTGACGCCTTCGGTGGTTGACGTGCGAGCGGAGCGAGCCACGAAACCCGTCGGCGGTGATGGTTTCGTGGCTCGTCGCTGGCGCTCCTCGCACCTCAACCACCGGGGCGCTGGGCGAGGGGTTTCGTGGCTCGTCGCTGGCGCTCCTCGCACCTCAACCACCGGGGCGAGCGCCGTTCCGGTGGTTGAGGTGCGAGCGCAGCGAGCCAATCCGGTGGTTGAGGTGCGAGCGCAGCGAGCCACGAAACCCCGACCGGCTCACGGCTGGGGCTGGTCCTCCAGCGGCAGGTCCATGCCCCCGGCCGCGCGCTGCACGGACCGCTTGATCAGGCTCTCGAGGTCGAGGCCGGTGGAGTTCTTGAGCATCGCGAGGGTCTGCACGACGTTGTCGTTGACCTGCCGCGGCAGCGCGCCGGCGCCGTCGGAGGAGATCACGGTGAGCTGGTCGATCGCGCCGATCGGGGCGGCCACCTCGCGGGCGATCTTGGGCAGCACCTCGATCAGCATCTGCAGCACGGCGGCGTCGTTGTAGTGGGCGAAGGCCTCGGCGCGCTTGTCCATCGCCTCGGCCTCGGCCTGGCCGACGGCCAGGGTGGCGGCGGCGGTGGCCTCGCCCTCGGAGCGGGTGGCGTCGGCCTCGGCCGTACGACGTGCCTTCTCGGCCTCACCGCGCTTGGCGCCCTCGATCGCCTCGGCCTCGGCCAGGGCCGAGCGTCGGGCCTTCTCGGACTCACCGGTGAGCCGGGTCTGCTCCGCCGTCGCCTCGGCGGCGGCGATCGTGGCGGCCTTGCGAGCCTCGGCGGCCGCGATGTCGGCGTTGCGACGGCCCTCGGCCTCCTGCTCGACGCGGTAGCGCTCGGCGTCGGCCGGCTTGCGCACCTCGGTCTCGAGGTTGCGCTCGGTGAGCGCGGCCTGCCGGACGGCGACCTTCTCCTGCTCGAGCAGGATCGCCTGGTCGCGGTCGGCCTGGGCCAGCGGCCCCGCGGAGGCGGCGTTGGCGGAGGCGGCGTCGGTCTCCGACTTGATCTCGGCCTGCTTGAGCGCCAGCGTCCGCTGCGAGATCGCGATCTCCTGCTCGGCCGCGATCGAGGCCTGCTCGGCCGCCTGGCGGGCGTTGGCCTCGGCGATCCGGGCGGTCTGGCTCACGCGGGCGGCCTCCGGGCGGCCGAGGTCGGCGAGGTAGCTGCCGTCGTCGGTGACGTCCTGGATCTGGAAGGTGTCGAGGATCAGCCCCTGGCCGGTCAGCGAGTTCTCGGACTCGTCGGCCACCCGCTGGGCGAACGCCGCCCGGTCGCGGATGATCTGCTCGACGGTGAGGCCGCCGACGATCGAGCGCAGCGCGCCGGCCAGCACCTCCTGGGTGTAGGGCTCGACGTCCTGCTGCTGGGAGAGGAAGCGCTGCGCGGCCAGCCGGATCTGGTCGGCGTTGCCGCCGACCTTCACGATCGCCACACCCTCGACGTTGAGCTTGATGCCCTGGCCCGACACGGCGCCGCGGATCTGCACCGAGATCCGTCGCGACGACAGGTCCATGGTGCCGAGCTTCTGGACGAACGGGATCACGAACGTCCCGCCGCCGAGGACGACCTTCTGCCCCGACAGGTCGGTGCTGAGCTGGCCGGTCTCCGGGTTGAGCACCGCCTTGCCCTTGCGGCCGGTGACGATGAACGCCTGGTTGGGGCCGGCGACCTTGTAGCGGCTGGTGACCAGCAGCACGAGGAGGACGACCAGGGCGACGAGGCCGAGGACGGGGACGAGCGCTGAGTCGAGCATGTGGGGCCTTCCGAGGTGCGGTGGTCGAGCGGGGTGGGTCAGTCGTCGGAGGAGAGCTCGGGGACGTCGAGGTGCCACACCGGGGCCACCGACACGGCCGAGGGGGACAGCACCCCGGTGACGTGCACGGGGGTGCCGGGCTGGATGGGGGCCTCGGCCTGGGCGTTGAGGCGCAGGGTGTGCCCGCCGAGGTGCACCTGGACGACGCCGTAGCCGCCGTCGGGGATCGCGGTGATCACCGACGCGTCGCGCCCGATGGTGGCCTCGAGGGTCGGGGTCGCGTCGCTGCCGCCGGAGCTCACCAGCCGGGTGAGCCACAGCGCGAACCACCCGAAGCCGACACCCGCGACGAGCCCGACCGGGACCACGAGGGCGCCCGGGGCGCCGGCGCCCTGGGCCGCGGCGCCGCCGAAGCCGAAGGCGGACACGAACGCGCCGATCACGGCGCTGGAGAAGACGTCGCCCGCCAGCGCGTCGAGGGCGCCGTCGAAGAGGTCGCCGACCACGAGCGAGATCGTGAGCAGCACGAGACCGACCAGTCCGATGACCAGCAGTGTCGTCACGTCGCTCCTCGAGCTCGCCGGCCGTCGACCCAGGAGCGGATCTCCCGACGCCCACACTATGTCCGCGGCCGGTGGCGGCGAAACCAGGCAGAATGGACCGGTGGAGACCCGGGGCCCGGTGCCGAGGATGTACGCCGACTTCCTCGACCACTGCGACTCCGCCTGCTTCACGGAGTGGGCGCAGGGCGTGCTCGGCGACCCCGAGGTGCAGGCCTGGCTGGCGACCCTGCCCGACGGCAAGGCGCAGCCCAACCTGGTCTTCGCGGCGGCGCGGTGGCACGGCGTCCCCGCGCCCGGGCCGTACGCCGGGCTGCGCGACGCCCTGCTCCGCGACGACGCCGCGGGTGGACACGTCCGGCGCACGATCCTGGCCCGCGCCACCCAGACCAACGAGGTCGGGCGGCTGGCGACGCTGGTGCCGGCGTTCGCCGGGCTGGCGGACCGGCACGGCGGACGGCCGCTCGCCCTGCTCGAGGTCGGCGCCAGCGCCGGCCTGTGCCTCTACCCCGACCGCTGGGGCTACGCCTGGGAGACCGACGACGGTCCGGTCACCGCCGGCAGCGCCGGCGGTAGCGACAGCGGTGGCGAGCCGGTCCTCGGCTGCCGCGTGCGGGGGCCGGCGCCGCTGCCGGCCACGCCGCCGGCGGTGGCGTGGCGCGGCGGGATCGACCTGCACCCGCTCGACCTGACCGACGCCGACCAGATGGCCTGGCTGAGCACCCTGGTCTGGCCCGAGCACCACGACCGCCGGGCCCGGCTCACGCAGGCCGTCGAGGTGGCGCGCACCGACCCGCCGCACCTGGTGGAGGGTGACCTGCTCGAGCGGCTGCCCGCGCTGGTGGCCGAGGCGGCGTCGTCCGGACCGGTGGTGGTCTTCCACAGCGCGGTGATCGCCTACCTCACCGAGCCGCGGCGCGAGCGGTTCGCCGACCTGATGACGGCGCTGGTCGCCGACGGCGCGTGCCACTGGGTCAGCAACGAGGCACCGCGGGTGCTGCCCCGGGTCGCCGCGACCGCGTCGCCGGCACCGGTGTCGGACGGGCCTGCGGCGTTCCTGCTCGGCGTCGACGGCCGCGCCGTAGCCTGGACCCACGGGCACGGCCGGTGGATGACCTGGCTGTGAGGCCACCAGGGTGAGGGAGACGCGGGTGCGGGGCAGGCTGCTCTCGGCTGGGCTGGTGCTCGCGCTCGGCGTCGTCCTGAGCGGTTGCGGGAGCGTGGACGGCGACGACGCCGGCGATCCTGCGGCCGGTGCTTCGGCGGGCGAGGCCGGCGGGGACGCCCCGGCCCCGGCGACGTCGGACGAGCCCTCGGCCACGGCTCCGGACGCCGGCGACGACGCCGGCCCGGACGCGGGCCCGGACGCCGCGCTCGTCGACCGGCTGCGCAAGAAGGCCGAGCGCCTCGCGCCCCGCACCCGGATCCCCCCGCGGCGCGAGCCGGTGCTCGGCGCCGACATCAGCTGGCCGCAGTGCCCGAAGGGCATGGGCCTCCCCGAGAAGCGCACGCTCGGTGCGCCGATGCCGGTCGCGGAGGCCGAGTACGTCGTCGTGGGGCTCACCAACGGCCCCGGCTTCGTGCGCAACCCGTGCCTGGCCGAGCAGACGGCGTACGTGCGCGAGCGCGGGCTGATGGCGGCGGCGTACGCCGTGGCGAGCTATCCCGACGCCGCCACCGTCGCGCGGCACGGCCGCACCGGCCCCTACGGCGGCGGTCGGCTCGACGCGCTGCGCAACACCGGCTACCAGCAGGCGCGCTACAACGTGGCGTCGATGCGCGAGGCCGGGCTCGAGAGCCCGGTGGTCTGGATCGACGTCGAACCGGTGCCCGACTTCGGGTGGAGCGCAGACCCGGTGGCCAACGCGGCGGTCGTGGAGGGCGTCGCCCGCGGCTACCGCGACGCCGGCTACCGGATCGGGGTCTACTCCACGCCCTACCTCTGGACCGAGATCGTCGGCGGCTTCGAGCTCGGCGTGCCGGAGTGGCGCGCGGCGGGTCAGACCTCCAGCACCGAGGCGCTGAACCGTTGCGGACCCGACTGGGTGATCCAGGGCGGTGACGCCGTCCTCGGCCAGTGGGTCCAGGACAACCGCGACATGAACCTCACCTGCCCCGGCATCTCCGCCGACCTCGGCCGCTGGTTCCACCAGTACTGAGCGGCGTCCCGGGCGGGCATGTTACTGACCGTTGCGACTACTGGGCGCGCGTCATATCGGTCGGCTACTAGCTCCAACGGTCAGTAACATCCCCGGTCAGCGGCCGGTCGCCGGTCGGAGGTCGGCCAGGACCGCCTCGCTGTGGCGGTGGCCGGCGAGCTCGTAGCCGACGACGGTGACCCACGGGGTGGCGGCCAGCACCAGGACGCACCACACCATCGGCGCCCCGGCCGCGGCCAGGAGCACGCCGGCCGCGAGCACCGCCAGCGAGCCGGCGACCAGCACCCCGTGGAGGAGGTGCAGGGTGCGGGTGAGCTGGGCGTAGAGGGCGTAGGTGCCGAGCACGTAGACGCCGAGGGGCAACGCGATCGCCCACGCGGTGGTGAGCCGGCTGACGTCGTACTCGTCGCCCAGGTGGTACGCCGCGACGTGCAGACCGGCGCCGATCGCCACGAGCGCGCCGAACAGCGGGATCTGGCCGTAGCCCCACCCGAAGGACCGGGCACGGTGGGCGTGCAGGAGGGGAGCGTGGGGGATCACGAAGTAGGTCCACCAGATGCCGAAGGTCAGGGCGGTGCCGGCCAGGCCCAGGAGCACGACGTCGCCCGACCAGCCGTCGGCGACCAGGGCGCGCAACGCGATCACCGTGCCGAGCAGCCCCTCGCCGAGGGTGATGATCACGAGCAGGCCGTAGCGCTCGGCCACGTGGTGGGCGTGCCAGGGCGTGCCGCCGTGGCGTGACTCGGCGATCACCGGCCCGCCGAGCTCGACGGCGATCGCGACCAGCGCCACCGCGGCGAAGCCCCCGATCGAGAGGTCCGCGAGGAGCAGGCCGCACCAGATCGTCTGCGAGACCAGGATCGAGACCATCATCACCCGCGCCAGCTCGCGGCGGGCGGGGTCCTGACGGCTGGCTCGCCACCACTGCAGCAGCATCGGCACCCGCATCACCACGTAGCCGAGCACCATCACGCGGTTGTCGACGTGGTCGCCCTCCGCCAGCGACTCGAACATGGCCGGCAGGCCCAGGGCCAGGATCAGCACCCCGACCATCTGGGTCATCGTGAGCAGCCGGTAGATCCAGTCGTCGGTGTCGTAGGCCGACGAGAACCAGGTCCAGAAGATCCAGGCCCAGGTCACGGCGAAGATCGCGAACCCGAACCCGAGCAGCCCCTCGCGGGCGTGGTGGTGCGCGACCTGCGAGGCCAGCTCGTCGGCCGCAGCGCCGTACGCGATCACGAAGGTCAGGTCGAACAGCAGCTCCAGCGGCGTCGCCGAGCGGCCCTCCTCGTGCGGGTCGCGCCCGGTCATCGTGGTGGTGCCGTGGGTCGTCCGCTCCGCCATGGGCGGCAGTGTAGGTGCCGACGGACGACGCCCGGGCGGGCGAGCGGGCGGACGGGCGGACGGGCGGCGTGGCGGGGGCCCTCGACGGCGATGAATTCGGTCGAGGCTGTCGGTCTTCATGGGCACACTGGTGGGTGCGCAGCCACCAGCGGCGCGCCTGCACCAGCCACGACGACCGCACCGGAGGGGCGATGACCGAGCAGTTCGTGCCGCCCCCCGCGGTGCCCCCGGAGCCGGCCCCGGAGCAGACCCCGGGTCCCCGGTCCCCCGGATCGAGTCGTGGGCGGACGTCGGCTGCCGCGGGCGCTGACCCCGTTCGCGTACGCCGCCTACCGCAGGCTGGCGGTCGCGCTGGTGCTGAGCAGCTTCGCGTCGGGGCTGTGGCTGGTCGGGCTGGTGTGGGAGGTGATCCGGCTGGGCGGTGGTCCGGGCGCGCTGTCGCTGGTCACGACCGCGAGCGCGGTCGGCGTCCTGCTGCCGGCGCTGCTGGCAGGCGTGGTCGCCGACCGGGTCCCGCAGAAGACGATCCTGCTCTGCGTCGCCGCCGTCGAGGCCTCCGGCATGGCGCTCGTCGCGCTGCTCTCCTGGGCCGACCTCACCGAGGTCTGGCAGCTGATGGCGGTCTCCTTCGCGACCGGCATGGGGATGGCGTTCTACTACCCCGCCTACTCCGCGTGGTTGCCGGCGCTGGTGTCCGAGGAGGACCTGCTCGCGGTCAACGGGTTCGAGGGGATGGTCCGGCCCACCGTCGGCCAGGCCGTGGGCCCGGCGGTCGCCGGCGCGGTGGTCGGGGCGGTCAGCCCGGCGGCGGCGATCGGTCTCGCGGCCGCGGCGTCGCTGGCCGGTCTGGTGGCCCTCACCGCGGTGCCCCGCACGCCGGTCCGGCGCGACGTCGACCCGTCGGCTGCGCCGCAGCACCCCGTCGCCGCGGCGTGGGCGGACATCCGTGAGGGTGTCGCCTACATGGTCCGCACCCCGTGGTTGCTGGCCACCCTGCTCTTCGCGGCGCTGATGATCCTGGTGATGATGGGACCGCTCGAGGTCCTGGTGCCGTTCCTGATCAAGGACCGGCTCGGCGGCGGACCCAGCGACCACGCGTGGGTCCTGGCGGCGTTCGGGGTCGGCGGTGCCGCGGGCTCGCTGGTCGTGGCGTCGCTGCCGATGCCGCGTCGCTACCTGTCCTGGATGATCCTGATGTGGGGCCTCGGGTGCCTGCCGCTCGTCGTGATGGGCCTGGCCACGGCGGTGTGGCAGGTCGTGGCGTCGGCGCTGGTGCTGGGGGCGCTGTTCTCGGCGCCGATGGTGATCTGGGGGACGCTGCTGCAGCGCCGGGTACCGCCCCACCTGCTCGGGCGGGTCGCGTCGCTCGACTTCTTCGTCTCGATCAGCCTGATGCCGGTCTCGATGGCGCTGGCGGGTCCGGTCGCCGCACCTGATCGGGCTGCGGCTCACGTTCGCGATCGCCGGGCTCGTGCCCGGCGTCGTGGCGGTGCTGGCGATCGTGCTGGCGCGGCTGCCCGCCGACGAGCTCGCGCACCCGCTGCGCGACGACGAGCCGGTCCTGTGAGGCCGCGGTCGCGTCGCCTGCTCAGATGCTGGAG
Organism: uncultured Actinomycetota bacterium; assembly: GCA_963834285.1. Classification (GTDB taxonomy): domain Bacteria; phylum Actinomycetota; class Actinomycetes; order Propionibacteriales; family Nocardioidaceae; genus Nocardioides. Next base: position 161,326 of record CAWIAZ010000004.1, read on the forward strand.
CCGATCGCCTCGGCGAGCGCGGCCCGCGAGCGGATCCCGAGCTTGCGGTAGACCCGCGAGAGGTGCCACTCGACGGCCTTGACGCTGACCACGAGCCGCTCCGCGATCTGCCGGTTGGTGAGCCCGTCCACGGCCAGCCCCGCGACCCGCCGCTCGGCCCGCGTCAGGGTCGACAGGGCCTCGTTGTGCACGCGCCGGGGCAGCTCGCCCACCCGGTCCAGGAGCCGCCGGGCGCGGCTCTGCATCGGCCACAGGTCCTGCTCGCCGGCGTACCGCTCGGCGTCGCGGAGCAGGGTCACGGCCTCGGTGGCGGTCTCGGGGGCCGGGTGCAGGATGAGCAGCCCGGCGATGTCGGTGTCGATCTGGGCGGCCAGCCGGGCGGCCTCGACCCCCTGCAGCGCGGCCCGTGCCTGGCGCAGGCAGCTCGAGCCGGCGTCCGTCGGCATCGGCGGTGGCCTTCGCGCGCAACGCCTGGGCGACGGCGTACGGCGAGCCCGAGCGCAGCGCCTCCTGGTGGTTCTCCTCGGCCAGCCGGCCGGCGTCCCGGCTCCCGGAGTGCGCCAGCGCGACGACGGCCCCCACCCGCCACGGGACCTCCTCGGGGTCGAGGTCGTGGTCGTCGAGCCCGGCGGCGAGGTCGCCGGCGGCCAGGTAGTGCGCGAGGGCCGACTCCGGCTTGCCGAGCGCCGCGTCGTGCTCGCCGCGCGTGTGGTGGGCCAGGACGGCGGCCGCCCCGCCGCGCTCGAGGAGCGGGGTCAGCTCGTCGGCGATCCGCATCGCCTCGCCGAGGTCGCCGCGGGCCAGGCGGCACTCCATCAGGCCGGCGAGGAGCCGGGCCTGCGTGACGGGGTCGACGGCGTCGGCTGGACCGAGCAGGGGGTGGGCGTGGTCGCGCAGCAGGGTGAGGGTCGTCAGGGCCTCGGTGACCCGTCCGCAGCGCAGGTGCTCCGAGGCGCGGTCCAGGCGATCCGCGGCGTCGGGGCCGCGATCCTCGGTGATCATGGGGGTCACCGTAAGAAGGTCGGGGTGGCTACGTCTGCCGAACGGCGGGGTTGGCACCCCCTGGTCTGCACCGGTCGCGTCCCAGGAAGGCCAGCAGCCGGGCCTCCGCGTCGGCGTCGGCGGGCACCGGGAGTGGCGTGGCGAAGCGGCGCCCGCGGTCGGTCGGGTCCACCAGGGCCTCGGCCAGGTCGCCGAGGCGGACGGCGAGGTCGACGGGCAGCGGGGTCGGGAGGCCGAGGGTCTGGGCGACGTCCCAGCCGTGGATGGTGATCTCGAGCGTGGCGGTGGCGGCGACCGCGGCGGTCGGGACCGGACGGCTCCCCACCGACACGACCGCGGGCCGCTCCCGCAGCCAGGAGCCCAGCAGGTGACAGGCCTTGCGACGCAACCTCGCGGCGCGCACCTCGGCGGGCACCCGGGGGTCCAGCGACACCGTGCCGTCGGCCCCCTCGGTGAAGGCGTCGAGGCCGTCCTCCATGTGGGCCAGCAGCCGGCCGAGGTCCCAGGCCGTGCACGGGGTGGGCCGGGTCAGGTCGGCCGGGCCGTCGGTGCCGGCGTCGTCGAGGTGCGCCAGCACGGGACGGGTGTAGTCGAGGGCGTGCTCGAGGAGCCCCACTGCCTCGTCGAGCCCGAGAGGGCCGGGCATCAGGCGCTGCCGGGGTCGCCGTCGGTGTGGGTGTCGGGGGTGTAGCCCGCCGGGAGGTGGTCGGGGAGGCCGAACCTCCCGAACAGGCTGGGGTCGAAGAAGGCGCCGACGTGGCGCACCCGCTCGCCGTCGAGGTCGAGGACCTGGAGGTGGAAGGGGGTGAAGGTGCCGTCGGCCTGGCGCATGTAGAGGCCGAATGCCGGCTGTCCGTTGGCGAGCGTGCGGATCATCGGCATGTCGTGGGTGCCGCCCGGGCACTGGCCGTCGATCAGCCGCCCGATGTTGTCGGCGCCGACGTACCAGCCGGTGAACGGCGGCATCTCCCAGACGGCGTCCTGGGTGAGCATCCGCACGATCTGGTCGATGTCCTTGCGCCAGAAGGCGTCGACGTACCGCTCGAGCATGGTCTGCTGCGCCGCGGTGAGGTCGGGGTGGACGGTCTCGGCGGTGAGGCCGCGCTCCTTGAGCTGGGCGTGGGCACGCTGGAGGGCGGAGTTGACCGCGGCCACGGTGGTGTCGAGGGCGTCGGCGACCTCGGCCGCCTTCCACCGGAGGACGTCGCGCATGATCAGCACCGCGCGCTGGCGGGCCGGGAGGTGCTGCAGCGCCGCGACGAAGGCGAGCCGGATCGTGTCGCGCTCCTCCACGAGCACGGCCGCGTCGGGCACCGGCTCCAGCCACGCGATCTCGCTGCGCTGCTCCAGCGCGTCGCCGGCCATCGCGTCCGGCGTGCCGAGCCCGGCCGGCAGCGGTCGCCGGGGCCGTCCCTCCAGGTTCGTCAGGCACACGTTGGTGGCGATCCGGTAGAGCCAGGTGCGCACCGACGAGCGGCCCTGGAAGGCGGCGCTGGCCCGCCAGGCGCGCAGCAGGGTCTCCTGGACCAGGTCCTCGGCCTCGTGCACCGACCCGCTCATCCGGTAGCAGTGAGCGAGCAGCTCGCGCTGGTAGCGCGCCGTGAGCGCGTCGAAGTCCTGCAGCTCGGTGGTGCCCTCGCTCGCCCGGGTCCCGGTGTCCATCGCCTCGGTCTCCCGTCCCGTCGCTACCGTCATCCACCCGCTCCTCGTCCGCCGTCCAGTCTGGACCCGCTCGTCCAGGTGAGACCAGCCCCGGCGCGGAAACTCATCGGGCCCGCGCTGGGACTACCCCAGCCGGCCGGCGACGTGCGCCCGGACCAGGGCGAGGGCGCGCTGGGCCGCGGGAACGGCGCGCTGCCGGTCGGCGGGGACCAGTCCGACCCGGGTACGCCGGTCCAGGAGGTCGGCGACGTCGGCGGCGCCCTCGTGGGTCACCCCGAAGACGAGCTCGGCGAGCGTGGTCGGGACGCCGGCGGCCACCGGGGACAGCAGCTCCTCGTCGGACAGGCCGGTGACGGTGCGGGCGTCGTCGAGCACCAGCGCGGCGTCGGTGCCGAAGCGGCGCACGAGCCGCGGCGGCTGCTCGAGCGCGGCGAGCTCGCTGCGGGGAGCGGCGCCGAGCAGCGGCAGCGCGCGGGTGCGGCACGGACCGGCGTCCAGGCCGGCGTGGGCCACGGCCGCGTCGACGGCGTCCTGGGCCATCCGGCGGTACGTCGTCAGCTTGCCGCCGACGACGGTGACCACGCCGGTGGTGCTGGTGAGCACCGCGTGCTTGCGGGACAGGTCGGCCGTCGAGCCCTCGGCGCTGTCGAGCAGCGGGCGCAGCCCGGCGAAGGCGCCGACCACGTCGGAGCGGTGCAGCGGCCGGGAGAACGCCGCGGCCACGACGTCGAGCAGGAAGCCGATCTCCGGCTCGGTGGGCTCGGGCACGTCGGGCACCGGGCCGTCGGCCGGCTCGTCGGTGAGGCCGACGTAGATGGTGCCGTCGGCCTGCGGCAGCACCAGCACGAAGCGGTTGGACGAGCCGGGGATCGGCGCGAAGACCGAGACCGAGAGGTCGGGCAGCGCGTCGGCGCGGAGCACGAGGTGGGTGCCGCGGCTGGGGCGCAGCCGCACCTCGTCGACCAGGTCGCCGGCCCAGACGCCCGCGGCGTTGACCACCGTGCGGGCGGTCACGGTGTGCCGGGCGCCGGTGAGCTGGTCGTGCAGGGTGACCTCGGTGCCGGTGGCGGCGACCACGCGCGCCCGGGTGCGGACGTGGGCCCCGCGGGCGGCCGCGGTGCGGGCGATGGTGGTGACCAGCCGGGCGTCGTCCTCGAGCTGGCCGTCCCAGGAGAGGAGGCCGCCGCGCAGGCCGGCGGGACGCAGCGCGGGCGCCATCTGGAGCACCTCGGTCGCGGAGAGCCGTCGCGGGCGGGGGAGGGTGTCGGCGTCCGTGCCGGCCGCACGCCGGAGACCGTCGCCGGCGAGCAGGCCGGCGTGGGCGAGCGCGGCCTGGCCGCGGCCCACCGAGGAGGTCAGCGGGAGCACGACGGCCATCGGGTGGGTCAGGTGCGGGGCCGTGGTCTCCATCAGGATGCCGCGCTCGACGGCGCTCTCGTGGGCGACGCCGACCTGGCCGTTGGCGAGGTAGCGCAGGCCGCCGTGGACGAGCTTGGACGACCAGCGGGAGGTGCCGAACGCCAGGTCGTGGGCGTCGACGGCCAGCACCGACAGCCCGCGGGTGACCGCGTCGAGGGCGACCCCGGTGCCGGTGACGCCGAGGCCGATCACCACGACGTCGACGTCGGTCGGGATGCCGGTGAGACCGGGGGTGATCCGGGTGGGTGCCGGGCTCACGGCGCTCACGGGGCTCTCTGGACTCACGGGGCCAGCACCCCCTCGACCAGGCGGGCCAGCTCGTCGGCCAGCTCGGCCTCGGTGACCTGGTCGTCGACCATCGTCTGCGCCGAGAGCACGAACCCGTGGGCGGCCAGGACCAGCGTGCGCGCCATGGCGGTGGCGTTGCCGGCCCGCACGTGGCCGGTGCGCTGGCCGTCGGCCACGACCTGCTCGAGCAGGGCGAGGATGGCGTCCTGCGAGCGGCCTCGGCGGGCCAGCACGTAGGGGAGGACCAGCTCGGGGTCGAGCTCCACGATCCGCACGAACAGCTCGTTGTGACGCAACCGCTGGACGATGACCGGCAGGTCGCGGCGCAGCCGCAGGACCGGGTCGGCGGGGCCGTCGGCACCGGCCGGGCCGTCGTCGTCCCCGGCGACGGCAGTCACGATCTGCGTCCACTCGCGGGTCATCAGGTCGCCGAGCAGCTGCCCCATGTCGGACCAGCTGCGGTAGATCGTCATCCGCGAGACACCGGCCCGGCGGGCGACCTCGGTGAGCGTCGTGCGGCGCCAGCCGACGTCGAGGATGCACTCGCGGGCGGCGTCGAGGTAGCCGTCGCGCGGCTCCGGGGGGTTGTGACGAAGTGACGTCATGTGTCACACTGTAACACATGACCAGCACCCAGCCGACCGTCGAGCAGCCCGAGATGCACCCCCAGCGCTGGGGCGACCCGGCGCGGGCCACCGACCTCCCCGAGGCCGCCCGGGGCCTGATCGAGATGGCCTTCGGGCTGGAGGAGCGCCCCGCCTCGGAGCAGGGACGGCTGCCGGCGTCCGGCCTCGACCCCGCGCTCCTCGTCGGCCTGCGCGACCTGCTCGGCGACGACCAGGTGCTCACCGACGACGACACCCGCCGGCTGCGCACCCGCGGCAAGTCGACGCCCGACCTGCTCCGCCAGCGCTCCGGCGACCTGAGCGACGCCCCCGACGCCGTCGTCCGCCCGCGTGACCACGAGCAGGTCGCGGCCGTGCTGGCCTACGCCGTCGAGCACCACCTCGCCGTCGTCCCGTTCGGCGGCGGCACGTCGGTCACCGGGGGGCTGGTCGCCCGGCGCGAGGGGTACGCCGGCCTGCTGAGCCTCGACCTGGTGCTGATGAAGCGGCTGCTGGCCGTCGACCCGGTCTCGATGACCGCCACCCTCGAGCCTGGCCTGCGCGGTCCCGAGGCCGAGGCGCTGCTCGCTGCCGAGGGGCTCACGCTGGGCCACTTCCCGCAGTCGTTCGAGCACGCGACCATCGGCGGGTTCGCCGCGACTCGCTCCAGCGGGCAGTCGAGCGCCGGCTACGGCCGCTTCGACGCCCTGGTGGTGGCGATGCGCGTGGCGACACCGTCCGGAGAGATCCGGCTCGGCAGCTCGCCGGCCAACGCCGCCGGGCCCGACCTGCGCCAGCTCTTCCTCGGCTCCGAGGGCGCGTTCGGCGTGATCACCGAGGTGACCGTGCGCGTGCGCCGGCTGCCGGCGGAGAAGATCTACGAGGGGTGGCGCTGGCCGTCGTTCGCCGCCGGCGCCGACGCGATGCGCACCCTCGCGCAGTCCGGGATGCTGCCGACGGTGATCCGGCTCTCCGACGAGTCCGAGACCGCGATCAACCTGGCCCGCCCCGCCGAGATCGGCGCCGACGGCGCGGACGGCGGCTGCCTGATGATCACCGGCTACGAGGGCGAGCCGGCCGCCAACGCCGCCCGCCGTAGCGCCGTCTCCGAGCTGCTCACCGGCCTGGGCGGCACGTGTGTCGGCGAGGAGGCCGGGCAGGCCTGGGAGCACGGACGGTTCAACGCGCCGTACCTGCGCGACTCGCTGCTCGACGTCGGCGTGCTGGTCGAGACGCTCGAGACCGCGACGTTCTGGTCGAAGCGCGAGGAGCTCTACGACGCCGTGAAGAGCCGCGCTGACCGGCTCGCTCGGCGACGGCGCGATCGTGCTCTGCCACATCTCCCACGTCTACGAGACCGGCTGCTCGCTCTACTTCACGGTCGCGGCCAAGCAGGGCGACGACCCCGTGGCCCAGTGGCTCGCGGCCAAGGCGGCCGCGTGCGACGCGCTGATGGACGCCGGCGCCACGATCACCCACCACCACGCGGTGGGCAGCGACCACCGGCCGTGGCTCACCCGCGAGATCGGCGAGCTCGGCGGCTCGGTGCTGCGGGCGGTCAAGGCCGACCTGGACCCCACCGGCGTCCTCAACCCGGGGGTGCTGATCCCGTGACCCCTCCCGCGAACGCCCGGTCGTTCACGTTCCTGGTCAACCCCGCCTCGGGCGGCGGCGCGGCCCCCGAGGCCGTGGTCCCGGTCGCGCGGCTCCTGCGCGACGCCGGGGCCACCGTCGAGGTCACCTACTCCCCGGGGCCCAAGGCGATGGCCGGGCTGCTCGACGTCGCGTTGGGACGCGGCGACGTGATCGTCTCCGTCGGCGGTGACGGGATGCTGTCCTCGCTCGCGGGCCCGGTCGCGCGGGCCGACGGCACCCTCGCCGTCCTCCCCGCCGGGCGCGGCAACGACTTCGCCCGGATGCTGGGCCTGCCCGAGGACGCCGCCGGCCAGGCCGCGCTGCTGCTCGAGGCCGACGTCCGCCGCGTCGACCTGATCGACCTCCGGCTGCCCGGCGCCGAGCCCCGCACCGTCGCCGGCTCCGTCTACTGCGGCGTCGACGCCCGCGCCGCCGAGATCGTCGACCGGGCGCACTGGCTCCCGCGCACGCTGCAGTACCCCTACGCCGCCGTCCGCGCGCTCGCCACCTACCAGCCCGGGCGCTTCCGGGTCACCGTCGACGGCGACACCCGTGCCTTCACCGCCGCCACCGTGGTGGTCGCCAACTCCGCCTACTACGGCAAGGGCATGAAGATCGCCCCCGACGCCCGCGTCGACGACGGCCTGCTCGACGTCGTCGTGATCGAGGCCGCCGGCCGGCTCGACCTGATCCGCTCGCTGCCCAAGGTCTACGACGGCGGCCACGTCGCCCTGCCCGAGGTCACCGTCCTGACCGGTCGCCGCGTCGAGCTCGCCGCCGACGGCCGCTCACCCGTCCCCGCCGGCGGCGACGGCGAGCCCCTCGGCGTCCTGCCGGGCCTCTCCGCCGCGCCTGCGGTGCTGGAGGTGCTGCCGGGGGCCCTGGGGCTGCTGGGGTAGGGGCCGGACATCCCAGCATAAGCAGGGATGTCCGACCCTCTGGGCCGATGCAACAGCCCAGAAGGTGGGGAATGGGCCCAGAAGGTCCGCCGTCCTCTCCGGCGGCGGGGGCCCAGGGCCGGCCGCCGCGCCGACCGCTCAGAGCCGCAGCTCGACCTCGTACGACGGGCACTCGGCCTGAAGTCGCGCGTGCAGCGCCCGGCCGCGGGCGGCGTGCTCGGGGGTGTGTGACTGGCCGTCCCAGTCCTCGCCCCACCGCGCGAGGTCGTCGACGAGCGAACGGCTCAGCCCGAGGTGGCGGTGCAGGTAGGCGTAGTCCTCGCGACCGCCGCCGATGTTGCCGCCCTGCTCCCACAGGAAGGCCCCGCCGTAGTCACCCATCAGCCGCAACGGACCCACCGGCGGCGTCTCGAAGGCCTCCGCGTCGTCGGCGCGCTGCTGCTCGGGCGTCCGGTCGCCCGTCGTGACCGACCAGTACGTCGCACCCCCGGCGACGCCGCTCAGCAGCATCGGCGCCGACGCCGTCGTGGAAGGTCCACACCAACAGGTCGGTCGGGACGCCGGCAGCGACCGTGTGCGCAGGCTCGTCGGTCATCGCGAAGGCGTCACCCGCGGCGAGCGGCTGCGCGAGCGAGGAGCGCAGCAGCGCGCCGGTCACCACGAACGCGTAGACCGACGGGGCCGTGGGCAGCTCCACCGGCAGCGAGGCCGTCCCGTCGAGGCGCACCGCCCACAGCACGGCGTCCAGGCGGGGCTGGGCGATCGGCACCGGCCGGTTGGCGGGCAGGTCGACCGGCGCGACGACGTACCCGGGCCCGTGCTCGTCGCTGGCCGCAGCCCTGCCCTCGCCCGGCCGCAGCCACATCTGCACGAACCGGCACGGCCCGTCGTCGGTCGCGTGCTCGGAGTGCTCGACCCCGCCCGCGTCCGCGGAGCCGGTGGAGAGCACCGCCACCGACCCGGTGCGGACCACCGACTCACCGCCCCACGAGTCCACGTGCCGCAGCGCGCCGGACACCACCCAGGTGACGATCTCCAGGTCGCTGTGCCGGTGGCTGTCGAAGCCCGTCCCTGGACCCAGCAGGTGGTCGTCGTGGCAGACGAGGGGGCCGAAGGACACCCGCTCGGGGTCGTAGTCGGACCCGAAGGAGAAGGCGTGCCGGGTCTGGCGGCCGGCCTCTCGTTCGACGAAGCGGGCCGTTCCTCGACGAATCTCGACAGTCACAGGCAGGATTGTGCCCGTGACCGAGGCCCCGCAGCACCCGGAGTACCCCGAGCTGCCCCCGGGCTTCCGGTTCGGCACCAGCACCGCGGCGTACCAGATCGAGGGTGCGGTGACCGAGGACGGGCGCGGCCCGAGCGTGTGGGACACGTTCGTCGCGCAGCCGGGCCGGATCGTCGACGGCTCGACGGGCGCGGTCGCGTGCGACCACTACCACCGGTTCGACGAGGACGTCGCGCTGATGCAGCGCCTCGGCGTCGGGGGCTACCGCTTCTCGATCGCCTGGCCACGCATCCAGCCGACCGGCCGGGGCAGGCCCGAGGCACGCGGCCTGGCCTTCTACGACCGGTTGATCGACACCCTGCTCGAGGCCGACGTCCAGCCGATGGCCACGCTGTTCCACTGGGACCTGCCGCAGGCTCTCGAGGACGACGGCGGCTGGCTCAACCGGGCCACCGTCGAGGCCTTCGCCGAGTACGCCGCCCTCGTCGGTGAGCGCTTCGCCGACCGGGTCGAGCACTGGATCCCGGTCAACGAGCCGAACGTGGTCACGATCCTCGGTTACGGGATCGGCCAGCACGCCCCCGGCCGCACGCTGATGTTCGACGCGCTGCCCGTGGCCCACCACCTGCTGCTGGCCCACGGGCGCGCCACGATCGCCCTGCGCGAGGCCGGCGCCAGCAGCGTGGGCTGCGCCAACAACCACTCCCCGATCTGGCCCGCCAGCGACGAGCCGGCCGACGTGGGTGCCTCGAAGCTGTTCGACGCGCTGTGGAACGGCCTGTTCCTCGAGCCGATGCTGCTCGGTCGCTACCCCGTCGACCTCGCCCCGCTGCTCGAGGACGCGGTCGAGCCGGGCGACCTCGCCACCATCCGGCAGCCGCTCGACTTCTACGGCGTCAACTACTACAACCCGCTCAAGATCGCGGCCGCCGGCGACGACGCCCCGATGCCGTTCGAGGCCCGCGAGCTGGTCGGCTACCCCACCACCGACCTCGGTCGACCGGTCGTCCCCGACGCGCTGCGCGAGTGGCTGATCATGTTCCGCGCCCGCTACCGCGCCGCGCTGCCGCCGATCATGATCACCGAGTCCGGCTGCTCCTACAACGTCGGCCCCGACGGCGACGGCGTCGTCGACGACCAGCCCCGCATCGACTACCACGACGCGCACCTGCAGGCCGTCGCGGCGGCGGTCTCGATCGGCGTCGACGTCCGCGGCTACTACGCGTGGTCGCTGATCGACAACTTCGAGTGGGCCGAGGGCTACACCCAGCGCTTCGGCCTCGTGCACGTCGACTACGACACCCAGGTCCGCACGCCCAAGCGCTCCTTCGAGTGGTACGCCGGCCTGATCGCCGCCCAGCCCCAGCCCGAGCGGGGATGTTACTGACCGTTGGAGCCACTGGCCGACCGCTATGACGCGCGCCCAGTAGTCAGAACAGTCAGTAACATCCCCGCCGGGCCCGCCGGCGCCCCCCTGCCCTCCGCTCGCGGTCAGACGGAGTGGCGGCGGGCGAGGACGTCGCGCACGGACTGCTCGTCCCAGGTCTCGCCGAGCCACTCGACCAGGCCGCGGAGCGCGGTGGGGTCGGCGACGTAGTCGTCGTAGTGCACCCGGTACGCCGCGGCGCCGAGGTCGTCGGCCAGGGCGAGGAGGCGGGTCTCGATCGCCGCCAGGGTGGCCGAGCGGTCTCCCTCGGCCCACCACTTGCTCCGCAGGACGTCGGCGTGCGCGCGGGTGTTGACCACGAACCGGGCCCCGGGGAACACCTCGCGCAGCCACCCGACGTACTCCTCGAGGTCGGGCTGGGCCCAGCGGATCTCCTTGAAGCCGGTGACCCGGGTGTCCTCGCGCGGGCGCAGCACCGTGTCGAGCAGCAGCCGGCGCGAGTCGGCGACCGAGCGGGCCAGCGGCACGTCGGCGATCCCGAACCACGGGTGGGTGCGCTGGCGCAGCACCCGCGGCTCGGCGCGCACCTTCTCGGTGGCCAGGGTGGAGTGGAAGCGGAAGAGGTGGTGGGCGGCGCCGCCGTTCTCGCCGCGCACGAGATAGCCGGGCAGCGAGTTGAGCACGCCCATCAGCAGCGTCGACCCCGAGCGTCCGTAGGTCACCACGAAGACGAACCCGAGCTCGCCGCCGCCGCCGCCACCGGCACCCCCGCGCCCGTCCCGCAGCCGTGCGACCCGGCGCCGCAGCCCGGCGTTCTCCTCGCGCAGCCGGGCGAGCTCGGCGCTGCGGCCGCCGGGGAGCCAGGACATGCCGGGGAGTCTAGGGCGGACCGACGACCGGAGCGGGCGCCCGCCGTCCGCCGGGCCGCGCCGATAGGCTGCCGCCATGGTCAGCAGCCAGGCCGACACCCTGCCCCCCGTCAAGCGCCGGGTGGTCTTCGTCGTCGGCTCCGGCCGCAGCGGCACCAGCACGATGTCCGGCATCCTCCAGACCCTCGGGATGCACGTGCCGCAGCCGGAGGTCCAGGCCGACTCCACCAACCCCAAGGGCTTCGGCGAGCCGCAGTGGGTGGTCGACCTCCACACCGAGCTGCTCCAGCGCTGCAACGTGCAGGTCAGCGACGCCCGCCCGGCGGCGTGGTTCGAGGCCGGCAAGCTCAGCACCTTCGAGCCGCTGCGGCAGCGGCTGCACGAGTGGCTGGAGCCGCAGTTCGCCGAGGGCCCCGAGCTGGTGGTCAAGGACCCGCGGCTCGCCTGGTTCCACGGCCTGTGGCGCTCGGCCGCGCTGCGCTGCGACGCCACGCCGGCGTACGTCACGATGCTGCGCCCGGTCACCGAGGTCGTCGGCAGCAAGCAGGCCTACTACGGCGCCAAGTTCGGCGAGGTCAACCGCACCGCAGCCTGGGTCAACATGATGCTGCACACCGAACGTGCCACCCGCGGCTCGCAGCGCGCGTTCGTCCGCTACGGCGACCTGCTCAGCGACTGGACGGTGCCCGTCTTCGGGCTCGGGCAGGCCTTCGACCTCGCGTCGGTGCAGACCGCGTCCGCCAACGACATCCGCGCCGTGCACGCCTTCGTCGACCCGGGTCTGCGCCGCGTGCAGCTCACCTGGGACGACGTCGACGTGCCGCCGCGCCTGCGCGAGATCGCGGAGGAGGGCTGGCAGCACCTCGACCGGCTGGCCGACGAGGGCGGTGACACGCCCGAGGTGCACGCGACCCTCGACCAGCTGCGCACGGCGTACGCCGACTTCTACGACGAGGCCGAGGCGGTCAGCCAGTCGTCGGCGCAGGCGGCCTACCGCGACGGGCTCGCCAAGCGCCCCGAGCCCGCCGCCGCCCGCCGCGGCGTCGACCGGGTGCCGCACGGCGTCCGCGCGATGGTGCCCGCCGGGGCCCGGCGCGGCCTGCGTCGCGTCCTCGGCCGCGAGCGGTGATGCGGCGGTGAACCAGTGGTGGACCCCGTGGACCTCGTGACCTCGCGGGAGGCCGACATCCCGTGCCGGGAGGGGCTCGCCGACTACGACGTCCGCTGGGCGTGGAGCGAGCTCGGGCTGACCGGCCTGCCGGCCGGGCTGACCTGCGTCTTCCGGGTCAAGAACGAGGCCCGCAACCTGCCGTGGGTGCTGCCGCCGATGTTCGCCGCGGTGCAGCACGTGGTGGTGGTCGACAACGAGTCGGACGACGACACGCTCGGCGTCGCCCGCGCCACCGCCGAGGAGTGCGGGGCCGCCGACCGGCTCACCGCGACGACGTACCCCTTCCGCGTGAGCCGCGCCGGCGCCGAGCACCTCGCCACCCCGCCCGACTCGGTGCACTCGCTGACGCACTTCTACAACTGGTCGTTCTCCCACGTGCAGACGAGCTACTCGATGAAGTGGGACGGCGACATGGTGCTCACCCGCGAGGGCGTCGGCATGCTCGCCGACCTGTCCTGGCAGCTCGAGGACTCCAACGCCGTGGTCGCCTTCCCGCGGCACCCGCTCACGATCGAGAGCGAGTCGGTGGCGTGGATCGACCTCGGCTTCCGGTTCCTCGAGCCGTGGGTCTACCCGATGGGGCCGGAGTTCACGTTCGTGAAGGCCTTCGAGTGGGAGGTGCGGGAGTTCCCGACCACCTCCGAGCGGATCATCGCCCCCGAGGGGCTCGTGGTGGAGCTGAAGTGGCTCGACACCGACGAGTTCGCCCACTGGACGAGCACCGACGACTTCGAGTCGTCGCGGGCCCCGCGCAAGCGGCGCGAGTGGGAGGTCTACAGCGCGCTGCGAGCCGATCGCGGCGACGAGGTGCCCGGGCTGCACCGGATCGAGGCGCCGGCCGGCGTCCACGTGATCGACCACGTCACCAACACCTGGCTCCCGCAGGCCCCGCGTCCGCTCGTGCGCCGCGGGGGACGGCTGGATGTCTGAGCTGGCCCCGGCGGCGCAGGCCTTCCTCGACCAGGCGCCCGGCGCGCTGCTGGTCACCTCCGCCGCCGTCGCTCCCGGTGGGAAGGCGCCGCGGGTGCTGGTGCACGCCCGCGACCGCGGCGACCTGCGGGCGATCGCCCGCACCGGCTGCGTGCCCCGCGAGGTCCGCTCGGCCGTGATCGGCGTCTGGCTCGACGAGGCGCCGTCCGCGCCGTCCTTCCAGCCGCGTCCGACGCCACGAGGCCCGTCGTTGACAGCGATCCGCTCCCGCGCCGAGGACGGCGGCTGGCTCTGCGTGCTGCGCTTCGACCGCCCCATCTCGGTCGGGCTGGTCGTCGACGACGTCGCCCGACAGTCGGTCGTGCCGTCCGCCCGGCCGCTGCCCGAGGCGGCCGTCGACCTGCGGGTGGTCAACCCGATCGGCTTCGTCGCCGACGTCGACAGCGCGGCCGTCGTGGTGCCGGCGTCCGCCCTGGACCTGTCCCGCGGCGTCACCGAGGGACTGGTCCGCTCGCTGCGCCCGGCGCTGGGGGTCCGCCTCGACGTCGACCTCGACGACGACGACGCGCTGGCGCTGGCCGCGTCCGGTGTGCCGCTCGTGGGCGCCGACGCGGACGTGCCCGACCTCACCGACCGGGCGCTGCGCGAGGAGCACAGCGTCCGGCAACGGCGCGCGGCGATCGACGTGCTGGCGCCACCGTCGTCACAGCCGTCGGTGAGCATCCTGATGGCGACCAAGCGGCCCGACATGCTCGCGCACGCGCTGGGCCAGGTGGGCCGCCAGCGCGGCGTCCACGCGCTCGAGCTGGTGCTGGCCACCCACGGCTTCGCGCCGGACGCCGCCGCGGTGCGCGAGCTGGTCGGGCCCGACCTGCCGGTCACCCTGCTGCCGCAGCAGGAGACCACCGTCTTCGGCGACGTGCTGGCCGCGGCGACGGCCGCCGCGTCGGGCGACCTGGTGCTGAAGATGGACGACGACGACTGGTACGCCCCCGACTTCGTCGCCGACCTGCTCCGGGCCCGCGCCTACAGCGGCGCCGACCTGGTCGGCACCGCCGACGAGCTCTACTACCTCACCGACCGCGACCAGACCGTGCAGCGGCGCCACCCCGGGGAGTTCTACACGCAGTGGGTCGCCGGCGGCACCCTGCTGCTCTCGCGGGCGCTGCTCGCCGACGTCGGCGGCTTCGCACCCGTACGTCGCCACGTCGACCGGCACCTCCTCGACGCCCTCGCCGTCGCCGGCGCCACGGTCTACCGCACCCACGGCCTCGGCTACGTGCTGCGCCGCAACCCCTCCGGCCACACCTACGACGCCGACCTCGACCGCATCCTCGACCCGCAGCAGGTCGTCGCCACCTGGCCCGGCCTCCACCTCGGCCCGCTCCACCGCTGACCCGCCGCGCAGCCACGCGGCGGATCGGCGGCTTGGCGGGCATCGCGGAGCGCGGATGGGGGACCTGATCGTCCGATCCCCGACCTGATCGGCCTCTGCAGAGCACGATCAGGTGGGGAATCCCAGGAGGTCCTGGGATTCCCGGCCCGCCGACGGTCAGCGGCGGCCGAGGCCGCGGGCGGTCCAGCCGGAGGAGCGCCAGGCGGCGAGGTCGAAGACGTTGCGGCCGTCGAGCAGCTGCTTGCGACGCACGACGCGGCCGAGCTCGTCGGGGTCGACCGTGCGGAACTCCTTCCACTCGGTGAGGTGCATCAGCAGGTCGGCGTCGCGGGCGGCGTCGACGGCCGAGTCGGCGTACTCGAGGGTGGGGAAGACGGCACGGGCGGTCTCGGTGGCCTCGGGGTCGTAGACCACGACGTGCGCGCCGCGCAGGTGCAGCTCGCCGGCGATCGACAGGGCGGGGGAGTCGCGGACGTCGTCGCTGTCGGGCTTGAACGCCGCGCCCCAGACCGCGATCCGGGAGCGGGTGACGCTGCCGCCGAGCATGCCGGTGGCGATCTTCGCTACCCGCGAGCGCTGCCGCTGGTTGATGTCGTCGACCTGGCGCAGGAACGACATCGCGTCCTCGACGCCGAGCTCGCCGGCGCGGTGCACGAAGGCGCGGATGTCCTTGGGCAGGCAGCCGCCGCCGAACCCGATGCCGGCGTTGAGGAACTTCCGCCCGATCCGCGCGTCCATCCCGATCGCGTCGGCGAGGTCGACGACGTCGGCACCGGCGGCCTCGCACACCTCGGCGACGGCGTTGATGAAGGAGATCTTGGTGGCCAGGAACGCGTTGGCGGAGACCTTGACCAGCTCGGCGGTGGCGTAGTCGGTGACCAGCAGCGGGCTGCCGGCGTCGGTGGCCGGGGAGTAGAACTCCCGCAGCGTCTTCTCGGCCGCCTCGGACGCGACGCCGAGCACGATCCGGTCCGGCTCGAGCGTGTCCTTGACGGCGAAGCCCTCCCGCAGGAACTCCGGGTTCCACACCAGCTGCGCCTCCGCGCCCGCCGGCGACAGCTCGGCCAGCTCGGCGGCCAGCCGCGCGGCGGTCCCGACCGGCACGGTCGACTTCCCCACGACGTACGACGGCCCGCGCAGGTGCGGGGCCAGTGCCCGGACCGCGGCGTCGACGTGGCTCACGTCGGCGCCCATGCTCGAGTCGAGCTGGGGGGTGCCGACGCAGACGAAGTGCAGGTCGGCGAAGGCGCCTGCCTCCTCCATCGAGTCGGTGAAGCGCAGCCGCCCGCTGGCCACGTGCTTCTGCAGCAGCTCGGGCAGCGCCGGCTCGAAGAACGGCACCCGGCCGGCCGTCAGCGCCTCCCGCTTCGCGGCGTCGATCTCGACGCCGAGCACCTCGTGGCCCAGCTCTGCCATGCATGCGGCGTGCGTGGCGCCGAGGTACCCGCAACCGATGACCGTGATCTTCACGGTCGCGAGTCTAGGAGCCGCCGGGTGCCAGCGCCGCAGCCAGCCGCCCGACGGCGTCCTCGAGTCGCGCGGCGCTGGTCGCGATGTTCAGCCGCAGGTGCCCGGGAAGACCCGGCTGGTAGGCGTGCCCGGGGGCCGTCCGGACCCGGCCCCGCGCCAGCCCGACCGCCGCCGGGTCGTCGTGCCCGTGGGCCCGCAGGTCGAGCCAGGCCAGGTACGTCGCCTCCAGTGGCCGCATCCGCGCCCGGGGCAGGTGGGTGGCCAGCAGGTCGCCCAGCAGGTCGCGCTGCTCCGCGAGCCGGGTGCGCAGGTCGGCGAGCCACGCGTCGCCCTGCGAGTACGCTGCCTCGGCGGCCACGACGCCGAGCGGTGACCAGGAGTCGTTGCGGGCGACCGGCGCGGCCAGCAGCCGCTCCCGGGTCGCCGGGTCGGGCACGACGAGCTGGGCGCAGCGCAGCCCCGCGGTGTTGAACGCCTTCGACGCCGCCACCACCGCCACCGCGTGGTCGTGGGTGCCCTCGACGTCGAGGTAGGAGACGTGCTCCCGGCCGGGCAGCACCAGCGGCGCGTGGATCTCGTCGGACACCACCCGGGCACCGTGCCGGAGCACCACGTCACGGACGCCCTCGAGCTCGGCGCGGCTGAACACCCGACCCCACGGGTTGTGCGGCTGGGTGAGCAGCAGGGTGCGGGCACCGTCGGCGAGCAGCCCGTCGAGGCGGTCGAGGTCGAGCTCGGCCCGCTCGGCGTCGGGGTCGAGCACCAGGTCCACCCGCTCGCGGCCGGTGACGCCGGCGATCGCCAGCTGCGGCGCGTAGGCCGGCACCGGCATCACGAGCGGCCCCGGCTCCGAGAGCACGTCGAGCGCCAGCCGCACCCCCGCCGTCACGTCGACGACCGGCACGACCGCCGCGGGGTCGACCTCGTGGCCGAACTGCCGCTTGGCGAAGCCGGCGTAGGCCTCGCCCAGCGTCCCGCCCTCGACGAAACGCGGGTAGCCGGTCATCCCGGCGGCCACGGCCTCGTGCAGCGCCTCGGTGATCACCGGTGCGAGCGCGTAGTCCATCTCCGCCACCCATGCGGGCAGCACGTCGGCGTCGACCTCGCCCCACTTGCAGGGCATGGCCCGCCGGGCCTCGTCGTCGGTCAGGTCTCGGATCAGGCTCACGTACCCGAACGTACCTATCGGCCGCGGGGCCGCCCGCGCCACGCCTGAGCCAGGCGCAGATCAGCCCGAACCGCGCCGATAGGTACGTCGGCGTACGGCGACGCGCTCAGAGACCCGCGGCGACGCGGGTGCCCTGCTCGATCGCGCGCTCGGCGTCGAGCTCGGCGGCCAGGTCGGCGCCGCCGATCAGGTGTCGGCCCTCGGCCGCGAGGTCGCGCACGGACTCCTGGCCCGCGCACAGCACCACGTGGTCGACCTCGAGCACGCGTGGCTCCCCGTCGAGCAGCAGGTGCAGCCCGTCGTCGTCGACGCGCACGTAGGTCGCGCCGCTGACCTGCTCCACCCCCGACTGCTTGAGCACGGCGCGGTGCGCCCAGCCCGAGGTCTTGCCGAGGTCCTTGCCGATCGTCGTGCTCTTGCGCTGCACGAGCGTCACCTCCCGCACCGGCGAGCGCGGCTTGCGCTCGGTCAGCCCGCCGGGGTGCAGCGACGGGTCGCCGACGCCCCAGTGGGACATCCAGTCCTCGGTGGTGTCGTGGGGGTCGTGGGTGAGCCAGTGGCTGACGTCCACGCCGATGCCGCCCGCACCGACCACGGCCACCCGGCGCCCGGGCACCGCCGCGCCGCTCAGCACCTCCGCGTAGGTGAGGACCTTCGGGTGGTCGACGCCCTCCAGCTCCGGGATCCGGGGGGTCACGCCGGTGGCGACCACCACCTCGTCGTACGCCGCGAGGTCGGCCTCGGTGGCCTCCGTGCCGAGCCGCACGTCGACGCCGAGCACCTCGAGCCGGCGCCGGAAGTAGCGCAGCGTCTCGGCGAACTCCTCCTTGCCCGGCACCGCCATCGCCAGCCGGAACTGCCCGCCCAGCGTCTGGTCCTTCTCGAACAGGGTGACCGCGAAGCCGCGCTCGGCCGCCGACACCGCAGCGGCGAGCCCGGCCGGGCCGGCCCCGACCACCGCGACGGTGGCAGCGCGCTTGGTGGGGCCGAGCACCAGCGTGGTCTCGCGGCAGGCCCGCGGGTTGACCAGGCAGGAGGCGCGCTCGTTGCGGAAGGCGTGGTCGAGGCAGGCCTGGTTGCAGGCGATGCAGGTGTTGATCTCGTCGGACCGGCCGGTCGCCGCCTTCGCGACGAAGTCGGGGTCGGCGAGCAGCGGGCGCGCCATCGAGATCAGGTCGGCGTCGCCGGCGTCCAGGATCTGCTCGGCGAGCTCGGGGGTGTTGATCCGGTTGGAGGCGCACACCGGCACCGAGACCGTGGCCTTGAGCCGGGCCGTCGCCTGCCGCCAGGCGCCGCGCGGCACCTGGGTGATGATCGTCGGCACCCGCGCCTCGTGCCAGCCGATGCCGGTGTTGAGCACGCTGACCCCGGCCTCCTCGAGCTCGTGGGCGAGGTCCTCGACCTCCTCCCAGGTCTGGCCGCCCTCGACCAGGTCGAGCAGCGAGATCCGGTAGACGATGGGGAAGTCGGCGCCCACGAGCTCGCGCGAGCGGCGCACGATCTCCAGCGGGAACCTCCGCCGCTTCTCGGCCGTGCCGCCCCAGGCGTCGCTGCGGTCGTTGGTGCGCTCGGCCAGGAACTGGTTGATCAGGTAGCCCTCGGAGCCCATGATCTCGACCGCGTCGTAGCCGGCCTTGACCGCCAGCGCGACCGACCTCGCGAAGTCGGTGGCGGTGCGGTCGACCCCCCTGGACGACAACGCGCCCGGCTTGAACGGCGTGATCGGGCTCTTGCGCGCCGACGCGCTCACGCTCAGCGGGTGGTAGGCGTAGCGGCCGGCGTGCAGCACCTGCAGGGCGATCGCGCCGCCCTCGTCGTGCACCGCGCCGGTGACGTCGCGGTGCCGCATCGCCTGCAGCCGGGTGGTCAGCTCGGAGGCGAACGGCTTGAGCCAGCCACGCTTGTTGGGGGCGTAGCCGCCGGTGACGATCAGGCCCACGCCGCCGCGGGCGCGGGCAGCGAAGTACGCCGCCAGCTCGGGCAGGTGCCGGGCGCCGTCCTCGAGGCCGGTGTGCATCGAGCCCATCACGACACGGTTGCGCATCGTCAGCGAGCCGATCGTGATCGGGCTGAGCAGCAGGGGGTAGGGCGTGGGCGCGGTGGGGCTCGTCGAGGGAGTCACTGCGGGGTCTCGCTTCCTTCGTGGGCGGTGAGGTACTCCGAGAGCCACGCGATCCAGGTCTCCTGCATCAGGATCCCTCCGCGCAGCACGAGGTACTGGTCGAGCTCGAGCCCGGTCAGCTCGGCGGGGCGCGGGTAGTCGCGCTTGCACAGCTGCCGGTAGTGGTCGAGCCGGACGTGGTGGTCGGCCAGGTTGGCGCGGACGACGTCGAGCACCGCGGCGCGGTCACCGAAGCTGGCGCCGCGCAGCTTGACCGCCAGCTCGCTGCGCAGCGGCTCGCCGTCCGTGGGCTCGGCCAGCCAGGCGGCCAGCACCCGGGCGCCGGCCGGCGTGACGGCGTACACCTTCTTGTCGGGCTTGCCGACCTGGGTGACCGCGGTGGCCTCGAGCCAGCCGGCACCCTCCATCCGGGCCAGGGTCCGGTAGATCTGCTGGTGCGTGGCGTGCCAGAAGTAGCCGATCGACCGGCTGAACCGCTTCGCGAGGTCCAGCCCGCTCGCGGGCTGCTCGCGCAGGGCGACGAGCAGAGCATGATCCAGGGCCACGGGGCTCATCGTGCCGCACCTATGCAACTAGTTGCAACCCGGCTAGCCCGCCCGGTCGTCGCCCGCCCTGGCGCTGTAACGCGGGTTCGTCCCCCACTTGCGCGGGGCTGCAGCGGCGCGCCAGCGGCCGGTAACCCCGCGTTACAGCGGCAGGGGCGCGCCAGTGGCCGGTAACCCCGCGTTACAGCGGCAGGGCGAGCCGGAGCGCGAACGCCCCACCACCGTGACAGCGGATCTGTCACAATCGCGGCCATGACGATCGAGCTGGGGCAGGGCACCGGACCGTTGCGGGGCGTGAAGGTCGTCGAGATCGCGGGGATCGGGCCCGGGCCGCACGCGTGCATGATCCTGGCCGACCTCGGCGCCGACGTGGTCCGGATCGAGCGGCCGGGCGGCCAGTTCCTCTCCGGCGGCGCGACGATGCTGCTCAACCGCGGCCGTCCCAGCGTCGCGCTGGACCTGAAGAACCCCGAGGCCACCGGCGTCGTGCTCGACCTCGTCCGCGACGCCGACCTGCTCGTCGAGGGCCTGCGCCCGGGGGTCACCGAGCGCCTGGGCCTGGGCCCGGACGACTGCTGGCAGGTCAACGAGCGCCTCGTCTACGGCCGGATGACCGGGTGGGGCCAGGACGGCCCGCTCGCCCGCGCGGCCGGGCACGACATGAACTACATCGCGATCACCGGCGCGCTGCACATGATGGGCCAGGACAAGGACCGACCCCACTTCCCGGCCAACCTCGTCGGCGACTTCGGCGGCGGCTCCACCTACCTGGTGATCGGGCTGCTGGCCGCGCTGCTCGAGGCGAAGATCTCCGGGAAGGGCCAGGTCGTGGACGCCGCGATCGTCGACGGCACCGCCCACCTCAACGCGATGACGTCGGCCTTCCTGGCCAGCGGCGGCTTCCACGAGGAGCGCGCCGCCAACCTGCTCGACGGCGGGGTGCCCTTCTACGACGTCTACGAGACCTCCGACGGCAAGCACCTGTCGGTCGGGGCGCTGGAGCCGCAGTTCTTCGACACGCTGGTCACCCTGCTGGGTGTGAAGGACACCTGCCCGGGCCAGGCCGACACCGACCGGTACGACGAGATGCGCTCGGTCTTCACCGAGACCTTCCGCAGCCGCACCCAGGCCGAGTGGGTCGAGGTCTTCGAGGGCACCGACGCCTGCGTGGCCGGCATCATCCCGATCAGCGAGGCGGCCGCCCACCCGCACCTCGAGGCCCGCGGCACCTTCGTGGAGCGCGACGGCATGGTGCAGCCGCAGCCGGCTCCCCGCTTCTCCCGCACCACCGCCACCCTCACCACGCCCCCGCCGGCCGCCGCCGGCGCCCAGACCCGCGACGCCCTCGCCGCCTGGGGCATCGCGGACGTCGACGGGCTGCTCGACCGCGGCGTCGCCGTCCAGGTCGACTGAGCCCGCAGCCACCCCCAGCCCCGCCCCCAGCCGCCAGCCACCCCAGGAGACCCCATGAGCGACAGCACCCCCGAGCACGTCGACGTGCTGATCGTCGGCGCCGGCCTGTCCGGCATCGGCGCGGCCTGCCAGGTGACCGAGGCCTTCCCCGGGAAGTCGGTCGCCGTCCTGGAGAGCCGCGAGCGCAGCGGCGGCACCTGGGACCTGTTCACCTACCCCGGCATCCGCTCCGACTCCGACATGTTCACCTTCGGCTTCCACTGGCGCCCCTGGCCCGGCGACACCGCGCTCGCCGACGGCCCGCTGATCCTCGACTACCTGCGCACCGTCGCCCGCGAGTACGGCGTCGACCGGCTGATCCGCTACCGGCACCGCGTCCTGGGTGCCGACTGGAGCTCCGAGACGGCGCGCTGGACGGTGCGGGTCGAGCGCGACGGCGAGCCGCACACGCTCACCACCTCGTTCCTCTACGGCTGCACGGGCTACTACGACTACGAGCAGGGCTACCAGCCCGACTTCCCCGGCGCCGACGACTTCGCGGGCCGGCTGATCCACCCGCAGCACTGGCCCGAGGACCTCGACCACGCAGGCAAGAAGGTGGTGGTCATCGGCAGCGGGGCCACCGCGGTGACGCTGGTGCCGGCGATGGCCGGCACCGCCGAGCACGTCACGATGCTGCAGCGCTCGCCGTCGTACGTGCTGTCCCGGGCGGGCCGCGACCCGGTCGCGCGGCTGCTGCGCAGGCTGCCCGCCCGCGTGACCTACCCGGCCGCCCGCTGGTCCAACATCCTGCAGGCGATCGGCACGTACGCGCTGGCCCGGCGCCGCCCGGCGACGGTGAAGAAGGTGCTCCGCGCGGCGACGGCGAAGCAGCTGCCGGAGAGCGTCGACGTCGACGTGCACTTCAAGCCCGCCTACGACCCCTGGGACCAGCGGCTCTGCTTCGTGCCCGACGGCGACCTGTTCGACGTGCTGCGCGACGGGACCGCCTCGATCGTCACCGACACGATCGAGACCTTCACCGAGACCGGCATCCGGCTGACGTCGGGGGAGGAGCTCGAGGCGGACATCGTGGTCTCCGCCACCGGGCTCACGCTGCTGCCGTTCGGTGGCCTCGAGCTGTCGGTCGACGGCGAGAAGGTCGACGTCTCCGAGACGATGGCCTACCGCGCGCTGATGCTCAGCGGCGTGCCCAACTTCGTCTACACGATCGGCTACACCAACGCGTCGTGGACGCTGAAGGCCGACCTGGTGTCCGCCTACGCCGTCCGGCTGCTGCGCCACCTCGACGAGCGCGGCCTGTCGTCGGTGGTCCCGGTGCGCGACGCCACCGTGGGCGAGCAGCCGTTCCTGGACTTCTCCTCCGGGTACGTGCTGCGGGCCCTCGACCGGCTGCCCAAGCAGGGCGACCGGGCCCCGTGGCTGCTGAAGCAGAACTACATCACCGACCTGCGCACGATCCGTACCGCCGACCTCGACGACGGGGTGCTCGCGTTCTCCTGAGCGACCGCCGTCCTGCCCCCGGTGTGCCCCGGTGTGACCTACCCGACGGTAGCCGGGCCCCGGTTCTGGGAACCGGGTGGTTAGGTGGAGGAGATCCACTGGAATCCAACCCGAGGAGGACCCATGGGACTCGACGACAAGATCGGCAACAAGGCAGAGGACCTGAAGGGCAAGACCAAGGAGGGCACCGGCAAGGCGACCGGTGACTCCCAGCTCGAGGGCGAGGGCAAGGGCGACCAGGCCTCGGCCTCGATGAAGGACGGCGTGGAGAAGGTCAAGGACGCTGCCGGCGACGTCAAGGACGCCTTCAAGAAGTAGTCCGATCCGCACGCTCGAGACCCCGGGGAGGGACGCACCTGTGCGGACCTGGCTGCAGCGGTCGCTGTGGGACGTCGTCCCCCGCGACCAGCACGACTCACCCCGGGGTCTGCGGCGTCGCCGGCTGGTCACCATCGGCTTCGTCGTGCTCGGCGCGGTGGTGCTGGGCTTCTCGCTGCGGCTGACCCCCGGCAGCAACGCCTTCTACGCCTCGACGCTGGTCCTGGCCTCGATCTGGACGCTCGGGGCGTTCGCCTCCGGGCCGCTGCACCTCGGCCGGATCGCCCGCGACGACCGGCACGTGCGGCCGGTGCAGACCCCGATCCTGCTGGGCCTGGGCCTGGCCGCCGTCTTCGTGGTCGGTGGCCTGATCGTCCGGCAGATCGACCCGCTGGCGCACCAGGTCAGCAAGGTGCTCGACTTCGCCGACCAGGGCGCCCTGCCGATCCTGGTCGTCGTGACCGCCGTCAACGGCATCGCCGAGGAGCTCTTCTTCCGCGGTGCCGCGTACGCCGCGATCACCCGTCGGCCGGTCCTCTGGACGACGATCGCCTACACCGTGGCGACGGCCGCCACCGGCAACGTGATGCTGGGCTTCGCCGCGATCATCCTGGGCGTCGTCGCCGGGCTCCAGCGGCGCGCGTCGGGCGGCATCCTGGCGCCGATCCTGACCCACATCACCTGGTCGCTGTCGATGCTGCTCGCGCTGCCGCTGATCTTCGGCGGCGTCTGAGACCTCGGGAATCCCAGGAGGTCCTGGGATTCTCGACCTGATCGTGCTCCGCAGAGCCAGATCAGGTCAGGGATCGCACGATCAGGTGCCGGGGACGGCGGCCGAGCCCGGCTAGACCCCGCCGGCCTCGTCGATCGCGCGCTTGACGGCGTCCCGGTAGGTGTCGGGCGCACCGGGCACCACCTCGAGGATCGAGTCGTCGGTGACGATCACCTCGGTGCTCATCGAGTCGATCAGGTTGCGACCGGTGGTTGCGTCGACGTCGGTGACCAAGCCGATCCAGCGCGCCGAGAGCCTCGGCGAGAGCACCGGCACGGTGAAGATCGGCACCCGACGCCCGTTGATCACCTCGGCGGCCTGCTGCATCATCTCGAGGTAGGTCAGCTGCTCGGGGCCGCCGATCTCGAAGACCCGGCCGACCGCCTGGTCGTTGTCGATCACGCCCGCGAGGTAGCGGACGACGTCCACGATGCTGATCGGCTGGGTGAGCGTCTTGGTCCACCGCGGCACCACCATCGCGGGCAGGTTCTTGACGAGCTGCCGGGTGATCTCCCAGGAGATGCCGCCGGTGCCGACCACGATCGCGGCCCGCAGCACGGTGACCGGTACGCCGGCGCTGCCGAGCAGCTTCTCCACCTCGCGCCGTGAGCGCAGGTGCGCCGACAGGTCGCCGTCCTCACGACCCAGGCCGCCGAGGTAGACGATCTGCCGCACCCCGGCGTCGGCGGCGGCGTTCGCGAACGCGGTCGCGGCCTCGGCGTCCTTGCGCTCGAAGTCGTCGTCGTCGAGGGAGTGCACGAGGTAGACGGCCACCGTGACGCCGTCGAGCGCACCGGCGAGCGAGCCGGGGTCGTGCACGTCGCCGTGCACGGCCTCCCCGGGCCCGTCGTAGCGGTCGGGGTTGCGCGTCATCGCGCGCACGTGCAGGCCGCGGTCGATCAGCTCGGGGACCAGACGCTTGCCGACGAAGCCGGTCGCGCCGGTCACCAGCACGCAGGAAGATCCGTTCATGGGTCCAACCTAGGGGGCGGGCCCTGATCCGCGGGTGACCGACGCCACCTGCGCAGCTCCGGTCAGGATGCCCGGCATCGCTCTCCCGGCCGGTAGGGTCGCTCTCAGCAGCCAGTTCAGTCTCGCCTCTGGCTTCCCGCGCCGTACTCGGCGCCCCTCGTCTCCTCGAGGCACATGCCCTCCATTCCCCGCCGCCGGCGGGACGGCTTGGTGAGACACCAAACCGAGAGATCCCCCTGTGACCCACACCCCTGACTTCCGCGCGCTCGGCGTGCCCGACGACCTCGTCGCGATCCTCAAGGCCCGCGACATCACCGTCCCCTCCCCGATCCAGGCCGCGACCCTCCCCGACTCGCTCGGGGGCCGCGACGTCCTCGGCCGTGGCCGCACCGGCTCCGGCAAGACCTACGCCTTCCTCCTCCCGCTCGTCGCCCGCCTCTCCGGCGGCCGCCGCGCCTCCTCCGGCGCCCCGCGCGCCCTGATCGTCGCCCCCACGCGTGAGCTCGTCGGCCAGATCGAGCAGGCCCTCGCGCCGCTCGCGAAGGCAGCCGGCCTCACCACGCAGACCGTCTTCGGCGGCGTCGGCCAGAACCCGCAGGTGCAGGGACTGCGCCAGGGCGCCGACGTGGTCCTGGCCTGCCCCGGCCGGCTCGAGGACCTGATCGCCCAGCGGCACTGCAGCCTCGGCTCGGTCGAGGTCACCATCCTCGACGAGGCCGACCACATGGCCGACCTCGGCTTCCTGCCCGCCGTCCGCCGGCTGCTCGACCAGACGCCGCGCACGGGCCAGCGGATGCTGTTCTCCGCCACCCTCGACAACGCGATCGACGTGCTGGTCAAGCGCTACCTGCGCAACCCGGTCGTCCACCAGGCCGACTCGGCCCAGTCGCCGATCTCGACGATGGACCACCACGTGCTGCACCTCTCCCGCGAGCAGCGGGTCCCGGTGCTGGTCGAGCTGACCAGCGCCCCCGGCCGCACCGTGGTCTTCACCCGCACCAAGCACGGCGCCAAGGCGCTGGCCCGCCAGCTCAACAAGAGCGGCGTCCCCTCGGTCGACCTCCACGGCAACCTCAGCCAGGGTGCGCGCACCCGCAACATGGAGGCCTTCCACTCCGGCAAGGCCAGCACGCTGGTCGCCACCGACATCGCGGCCCGCGGCATCCACGTCGACGACGTGGCGCTGGTCGTGCACGCCGACCCGCCCACCGAGCACAAGGCCTACCTGCACCGCTCCGGTCGTACGGCGCGCGCCGGCGCCTCGGGCACCGTGATCACGCTGATGACCGACGACCAGGTGCGCGACGTCCGCGCCCTCACCCGGGCCGCGGGCATCAAGCCCCTCACCACCCGCGTCGACGGACCGGCCCACCCGATGCTGATCACCCTCGCCCCCGGCGAGCGGATCCTCGTGCCCGGCGGTCTCGGCGAGCCCGCGACCGAGCCCCAGCGGGCGGCGGTGGCGGCGGCGGTCGTCGCAGTGGCGGCGGTGGCGGCGGCGGCGGTCGTCGCGGCGGCGGTGGCGGCGGCCCGCGCGGTCAGTCCGGCAAGGGCGGCCAGGGCGGCGGCGGCGCGAAGGGCCAGCGCTCCGGCGGCGGTGCCGGCGGTGCCGGCGGCACCCGGACCCGGCGCAAGCCCGGCCAGGGCGGCGGCTCCGGCAGCCACAGCGTCGCGTCGTTCAGCTCCGGTCGGCGCTGAGCCGCAGCCCCCACCAGGCTCTCAGTCGCGGGCGCGCTTCTCGAGCTGCTGCCGGTTCGTCTCGTCCATCCCGGCCTCGTAGGCCGAGACCAGGCTGGCGATCGACAGCGGCTTGAGGCGCTCGACGACGTCCCGGATCGTCTCCGACGACGCCCCGGACTCGCGGTAGACCGGCCACACCATCTGGTGGAAGACCGCGCTGAGCTCCTGCGCGATCTCCTGGCCGTGCCGGGCGTAGACCGCCTTCGCGGCCAGCGCCGCCTCGGTCGGGAAGCCGAGGTCGAGCAGGCCCAGACCGACCGAGAGCTGCGACAGCGCGACCTGTAGCCGGCCCTCCTGGCCGGGGAAGACGATGCCGAGCGCGACCAGCGTGTCGAGGTCGTCGTCGCCGAGCTCGCGGTCGA
This sequence comes from uncultured Actinomycetota bacterium, assembly GCA_963834285.1. Classification (GTDB taxonomy): domain Bacteria; phylum Actinomycetota; class Actinomycetes; order Propionibacteriales; family Nocardioidaceae; genus Nocardioides. Next base: position 188,199 of record CAWIAZ010000004.1, read on the forward strand.
CGCGGGTCTCCAGCTCGGCGCGGCTCATCTCCACCGGGAGGTCGGCCTGCCACGGCGCGAGCATCGTGCTCCGCAGGGCGATGTCCTCGGGCGTCGCGTCGGCCGGGATGCCGGCGACGTACCTCTCGATCGCGGCCAGGGTGAACCCGTGGCCCTGCAGCTCCTGCACCAGCTCGAGCCGGGAGACGTGCTCGGAGGAGTAGTAGCCCGAGCGACCGCGTCGGATCGGCGGCGGCACCAGTCCCTTGGTCGTGTAGAAGCGCACGTTGCGCACGCTCATGCCGACCCGTGTGGTCAGCTCGTCGAGGGTCAGCAGCGTCTCCGCGTGGACCTCCGACGGAGCACCCGACGAGACCTCCGCCGGGGTGCCGGACGACGGGACGGACATGTGTGACTCCTCGCACTCCGTGATGTCTTGACCACGGTGACAGTATTAGTGTCACAATCAAGCGGCGCACACAAGGTCTCCCCAGGTCTCCCGAGGCTCCTCGCGAGCCCGACCCGGGTCCGACCGGTGCGCCGGTTGCGGGCTGGACCCAGCCCGACCACAGCCCGACCACAGCTGGACAAAGGACGGTCAGGAACCATGGCAGACGCATTCGTGTACGACCACATCCGCACGCCACGCGGCAAGGGCAAGGCGGCGGGCTCGCTGCACGAGGTCAAGCCCGTCGACCTGGCGGTCGGTCTCCTCGACGAGATCCGCACCCGCAACCCCGGCCTCGACCCGCACCGCGTCGACGACGTCGTGCTCGGTGTCGTGACCCCGGTCGGCGACCAGGGCGGCGACATCGCCAAGACCGCGGCCCTCGCCGCCGGCTACCCCGACACCGTCGCGGGAGTCCAGCTCAACCGCTTCTGCGCGTCCGGCCTCGAGGCCGTCAACCAGGCGGCCTCGCGGGTCCGCGGCGGCTTCGAGGACCTGATCCTCGCCGGCGGCGTCGAGTCGATGAGCCGGGTCGCGATGGGCACCGACGGCGGCGCCTGGGCCTCCGACCCCGCCACCGCGCTCACCACCGGCTTCGTGCCCCAGGGCATCGGCGCCGACCTGATCGCCACGCTCGAGGGCTGGTCGCGCGAGGACGTCGACGCCTTCGCCGCCGAGTCGCACCACCGCGCCGCCAAGGCCTGGGCCAACGGCTACTTCGGCGACTGCGTGATCCCGGTCAAGGACCTCAACGGCCTGACCGTGCTCGACCACGACGAGACGATCCGCCCCGACACCAGCGTCGAGGGCCTGGCCGGGCTCAAGCCGTCGTTCGCGCAGATCGGCGCCGACGCCGGCTTCGACGACGTCGCGCTCGAGAAGTACCACTGGGTCGAGAGGATCAACCACGTCCACCACGCCGGCAACTCCTCCGGCATCGTCGACGGCGCCGCACTGATGGCGATCGGCTCCGAGGAGGTCGGCAAGGAGCTCGGCCTCACCCCGCGCGCCCGCTTCGTCTCCGCGGCCGTCTCCGGAGCGGACCCGACGATCATGCTCACCGGTCCCGCCCCGGCGGCCCGCAAGGCGCTGGCCAAGGCCGGGCTCGAGGTGGCCGACATCGACCTGTTCGAGATCAACGAGGCCTTCGCCGCCGTGGCGATGCGCTTCATGCGCGACATGGGCATCAACGACGAGATCACCAACGTCAACGGCGGCGCGATCGCGATGGGCCACCCGCTCGGGGCCACCGGCGCGATGATCCTCGGCACCCTGATCGACGAGCTCGAGCGCCGCGACCTGAAGCGCGGCCTCGCCACGCTCTGCGTCGGCGGCGGCATGGGGATCGCGACGATTGTCGAGCTGGTCTGAAGCTCCGCTTCAGGACCAGCTCGAGGATCGTCATCGGTGGTCGAGTAGCGACCGCGACCGAGCCTGCGAGGTCGCGATGAGCGTATCGAGACCCGGTGAGCCGACCGCCGACCGCCACCACCCCGTCGTACCCACCACTTCGTGAGAACAGGACCCACATGAGCACCACCGCAACCGACACCAGCGCCGTCCGCTACGAGAAGGACGCCGACGGCATCGTCACGCTGACCCTGGACGACCCGACGGCCAGCGCCAACACGATGAACCAGCTCTACATCGACTCGATGGGCGCCGCCGTCGACCGGCTCTACGACGAGCTCGCGGCCGACCCCGACAGCGTCACCGGCGTGGTCGTCGCCAGCGCGAAGAAGACCTTCTTCGCCGGCGGCAACCTGAAGAACATGGTCACCACGACCAAGGACGACGCCGCGCAGGTCTTCGCGCTCGGTGAGTCGGTCAAGGCCGGCCTGCGCCGCCTCGAGAAGTTCCCGAAGCCGGTCGCGGCCGCGATCAACGGCGCCGCGCTCGGCGGCGGCTACGAGATCTGCCTGGCCTGCAACCACCGCATGCTGGTCGACGACAACCGGGTCGAGGTCGGCCTGCCGGAGTCGAGCCTGGGCCTGCTGCCCGGCGGCGGCGGGGTCACCCGCATGGTGCGCATGCTCGGGCTGCAGCCCGCGCTGATGGACGTCCTGCTCCCCGGCACCCGGTTCAAGCCGGGAGCCGCGAAGGAGAAGGGCCTGGTCGACGAGCTGGTCGCCACCCGCGAGGAGCTGGTCCCGGCCGCGAAGGCGTGGATCAAGGCCAACCCCGACGCCGCGCAGAACCCCTGGGACGCCCCCGGCTACAAGATGCCCGGCGGCTCCCCGAAGTCCCCGGCGCTGGCCGGCTTCCTGCCGGCGTTCCCGGCGCTGCTGCGCAAGCAGACCAAGGGTGCGGTCTACCCCGCCGCCCGCGCGATCCTGAGCGCCGCGGTCGAGGGCGCCAGCACCGACTTCGACACGGCGTCGAGGATCGAGTCGCGCTACCTCACCAACCTGGTCGTCAACCAGGGCTCGAAGAACATGATCCAGGCGTTCTTCTTCGACCTGCAGGCGATCAACTCCGGCTCGCTGCGCCCGCAGGGCATCGAGCCCTGGAAGGCCACGAAGGTCGGCGTCCTCGGCGCCGGCATGATGGGCGCCGGCATCGCCTACTCCTGCGCCCGCGCCGGCATGGAGGTCGTGCTCAAGGACGTCGCCCAGGACTCCGCCGACAAGGGCAAGGCCTACTCGGAGAAGCTCCTCGACAAGGCCATCTCACGGGGCAGGAGCACCGAGGAGAAGAAGACCGAGCTGCTCGGCCGGATCACGCCGACCACCGACCCCGCCGACCTGGCCGGCTGCGACCTGGTGATCGAGGCGGTCTTCGAGGACCCCTCGCTGAAGGCCAAGGTGTTCGCCGAGGTCGCGCCGCACGTCAACCCCGACGCGCTGCTGTGCTCCAACACCTCGACGCTGCCGATCACCGAGCTCGCCGAGGGCGTCGACCGGCCGACGGACTTCATCGGCCTGCACTTCTTCAGCCCGGTCGACAAGATGCCGCTGGTGGAGATCATCCGCGGCAAGGAGACCTCCGACGTGGCGCTGGCCAAGGCCTACGACGTGGTGCAGCAGATCAAGAAGACCCCGATCGTGGTCAACGACAGCCGTGGCTTCTACACCTCCCGCGTGATCGGCACGATGGTCAACGAGGGTCTGGCGATGCTCGGCGAGGGCGTGCACCCGATCTCGCTGGAGCGGGCCGCCACCCAGGCCGGCTACCCGGTCGGCACCCTGCAGCTCTCCGACGAGCTCAACATGGAGCTGATGCTCAAGATCGCCAAGGCGACCAAGGACGCCGCCGAGCGCGACGGCACCCCGCACGTCGACCACCCCGGCATCCGTGGTGGCGCAGCGGATGGTCGAGCTCGGGCGTCCCTCGCGGCTCAAGGGCGCAGGCTTCTACGAGTACGTCGACGGCAAGCGCGGCAGCATCTGGTCGGGCCTGGCCGAGGAGTTCCCGGTCGCCGAGCAGCAGATCCCGCTGCAGGACGTCAAGGACCGGCTGCTCTTCGCCGAGGCCCTCGAGACCGCCAAGTGCTTCGAGGAGAACGTGATCACCTCGGCCGCCGCGGCCAACATCGGCTCGATCATGGGCATCGGCTTCCCGCCGATGACCGGCGGCGCGGCGCAGTTCATGACCGGCTACGAGCACGCGGTCACCGGCGAGATCGGGCTCGCGGCGTTCGTGAACCGCGCCGACGAGCTGGCGGCGGCGTACGGCCCGACCTTCGAGGCCACCGCCTACCTGCGCGACCTCGCCTCGTCGGGCGGCTCGTTCCCCGCCTGACGCCTCCGACCGACGCGACCCGAGCCGCGCTCGGGGCCGCCCGACCAGGGCGGTCCCGGGCGTGGCGTTCGCCATTCGGGTGTCGATCCGCCCGTCCTCGGCGATGATCGGCGGGTGAGGGAGCAGGAGAGGGCCTCGCCGGTCGTCGACGTGCGCGGGTTGCACGTCCGGTTCGGCGAGGTGGAGGCGGTCGCGGGCGTCGACCTGACGGCGTACGCCGGCGAGGCGGCCGCGCTGCTCGGGCGCAACGGGGCCGGCAAGTCGACGACGATGCGGGTGCTGGCCGGCGTGGTCCCGGCCACGGCCGGCGCGGTCCGGGTCGGCGGCTTCGACGCGCGCGCCGACCCGCTGCGGGTCAAGCAGGTCGTGGGCTACTGCCCCGACGTCGGCGGCCTCGTGCCGCGGGCGACCCCCTGGGAGCACCTCCAGCTCGCCGCCCGGCTGCGCCGGCTGCGGAGCTGGGAGCCGCGCGGCCGCGAGCTGCTGGAGCGCTTCGAGCTCGGCGACGTGGCGCACCGCGTCACCGCGGGCTTCTCCCACGGCATGTCGCGCCGGCTGTCGGTCGTGCTCGCCGCCCTGCACGAGCCGGCCGTGCTCCTGCTCGACGAGCCCTTCGACGGGGTCGACCCGATCGGGGTCGAGGCCACGGCCGACGTGATCAGCGACGCCCGGGCCCGCGGCGCCTGCGTGCTGGTCTCCACCCACCTGCGCGAGCTGGCGGTGCAGAGCTGTACGAGCGTCAGCGTGCTGCGCGGCGGCTCGCGGGTCGCGACGATGGCGGCCGGCGAGATGGCCGGCGAGGAGGGGGCCCGTGCCTACCGCAGCCTCCTCGACTGACCCCGGTCCGCTCGCCGACGCGGTGCGTGCGGTGGCCGACGTCCGGCACCTGCTGCGGTTCCGGCTCGCGACGGCGCGGCGGCGCTCCACGCTGGTGGTGTCGGTGGTCCTGGTGCTGGGCCTCACCGCCGCCGTCGCGGTGGTCCCGGCGCTGCTGCCGGGCGCCGCGACGAGCGAGCGGGCGTTCGACGTCCTGCTGCTGCTGCCCACTGCCCTGGCCGGCTTCCTGGCGCTCGCCATCGTGTCGGCGACCGCGTCGAGCGGCGGCCGAGAGCTGCTCGCCCGCGACCCGGCGTCCGTGCTGCCGGTCAGCCCGACCACCGACCACCTCGGGGCGCTGCTGCTCGCCCCGCTCAACATCGCCTGGGTGATCCAGGCCTGGCTGCTGCTGGGCAGCACCGCCTACGCGCTCGGCTGGCGGCCGCTGCTGCTGCAGGCCGAGCTGCTGGTGCTGCTGTGGGTGGCCGCCGCGACGGCCACGGCGCAGGCCTTCGCGTGGGGGCTCGAGAGCGCCCGGCGGGTGCCGCACGGGGTCGTGGGCGTGCGGGCCCTGGTGGTGGGGGTCTTCGGCGCCGCCCTCGGCCTGCAGGTCGCCGGGCAGCTGCTGACGACGTTCGACCAGCTGCCCACCCAACGGGTCGTGCTCGGGATGGTCAGCGGCGACCTGGGCGTCTGGGCCGCCACCGCCGGGGCCCTCCTGGTGCTGCTGGTGGTGGCGGTGGTCCTCGGGGCCGTGCCCGCGCACTTCGCCGCCCACCGGGTGCCGCGCGACGAGATCGGCCTCGAGGGGTCGTCGTACGCCGCGCGACGGGCCGCCCGGTCCGCGCTGCTCGCGTTGGTCCGCACCGACCGGGCGTCGGTGTGGCGAGCGGTCCCGATGCGTCGCGGCATCCTCGTGCTCGCGCTCGGGCCGGCGCTCGTGGCCGTGCTCGGCGACCTGCCCTGGAGCACGATGACCGTGCTGCCGGGGCTGGTCGCCTCGGGCGGCGCGCTGCTCTTCGGGGTCAACGTCTGGTGCCTCGACGGCCGCGGGGCGCTGTGGCGCGAGAGCCTGCCCGTGGAGCCCGGGCTGGTCTTCGCGGCGCGGGTCGTGGTGCTGGCGGAGTTCCTGCTGGCGGCGTCGCTGCTGACCGTGGGCCTGGCCGCCACCCGCGCCGGGCTCCCCACCGCCGCCGAGGCCACCGCGCTGGTCTGCACGCTGCTGGTGGTGGGCGTGCAGGTGGTGGCGGCGTCGATGCGCTGGTCCGCCGCCCACCCGTACGCCGTCGACTTCCGGTCCGCCCGCGCCACCCCGGCCCCACCGCTGGCCATGGTCGGCTACTCCGCCCGGTTGGCCGTCAGCACCACCGTGACGGGGCTGGTCTTCTCCGTGTTCTCGCGGCTCGACGACTGGTGGGCCGTCGTGCTGCTGGCCGTGCCGATGCTGTGCTGGTCGTCGTGGCGGCTGCTGCGTGCCCGTCGCCGCTGGCTCGACCCCGTCGACCGCGCGCTCGTCGTCACCACCGTCGCCGTCTGATTCGGTGGTCGAGCCACGAAACCGGGCTGTTGTGCTTCGCGGGTGGTGGTTTCGTGGCTCGCTCCGCTCGCACCTCAACCACCGCGGTGGGATTCGGTGGTTGAGGTGCGAGGAGCGCAGCGACGAGCCACGAATCCACCCTGCCGGGATTCGGTGGTTGAGGTGTGAGGAGCGCAGCGACGAGCCACGAAACCACCTCGCGGTGACCGTGGTCGCTGCGCTCACCGGGTCTCGACGCGCCCGTCGCGACCTCGCGGGCTCGGTCGCGGGGCTTGCTCGACCTTCGCTCGCCCACGCAGCGTGCTCGTTCCTCGCACGCTGCTGCTCGCTCGCTAGGGTGCGGGCGTGGACGAGGGGAACCCCGCGGGCCGGGTGCGTGATGAGGACGGGTTCGACGTCGAGGCGGCAGCGGGCTGGCTGCGCGAGCACGCGCTGGCGTTCGGCGACGACCTCGTGGGCACGCCGGAGGTGCGCCAGTTCGCCGGCGGCGCCTCCAACCTGACCTACCTGCTGCGCTACCCCGACCGCGACCTCGTGCTGCGTCGTCCTCCGACCGGCGTGAAGGCCCAGGGCGCCCACGACATGGGCCGCGAGTTCACCGTGCAGGCGGCCCTCGCCCCGCTCTTCCCGTACGTCGCGACGATGGTCGGCCACTGCACCGACCCGTCCGTGATCGGGTCGGAGTTCTACGTGATGGAGAAGCTCGAGGGCCTGGTCCCGCGCGTCGACTTCGGGTTCGAGATCGGTCCCGAGCAGGTCGACTCCCTGTGTCGCAACGCGATCGACGTCCTGATCGACCTGCACTCCGTCCAGGTGGAGCGCGCCCCCGACCTGGTCGCGCTGGCGAAGGGCGAGGGCTACGTCGCGCGTCAGGTGGTGGGCTGGACCCGGCGGTTCGCCGACGCGCGTACCGACGACACCGGCGACTGGAGCGACCTCACCGACTGGCTCGCCGAGCACCAGCCGGCCGACGTCGGCCAGCGGCTGATCCACAACGACTACCGCTTCGACAACCTCGTGCTCGCCGCCGACGACCCCACGCGCGTGGTCGGCGTCCTCGACTGGGAGATGGCCACGGTCGGCGACCCGCTGATGGACCTCTCCGGGGTGCTCGCCTACTGGGTCGAGGCCGGCGACAGCGCGTTCCTGCAGCAGTTCCGCCGGCAGCCGACGACGACCCCCGGCATGTGGACCCGCGACCAGGTCGTTGCCCACTACGTCGAGCGGATGGGCTTCGAGATGACCCCGGAGCGCTGGCGGTTCTACGAGGTCTTCGGGCTGTTCCGGCTCGCCGTGATCGCCCAGCAGATCTGGTACCGCTACGCCAACGGCCAGACCACCAACGAGGCGTACGCGATCTTCGGTCCGGCCGTCGCCGCCCTCGAGGCGGAGTGCCGCGCGCGGCTGGCGGTCGGTTGATGGGGCTGCTGCTGCTGGTCCGGCACGGTCAGGCCTCGTTCGGCGCCGACGACTACGACGTCCTGTCGGAGACGGGGTGGGCCCAGGCCCGGCTGCTCGGACGCTGGCTCGCCGGGCAGGGCGTCACGCCGACCGGGGTGGTGCGCGGCGGGATGCGCCGCCACCGCGAGACCGCCGACGCGATGGTCGAGGCAGCGGGCTGGGCAGGCACGGACACCACCGTCGAGACGGGGTGGGACGAGTTCGACCACGTCGGGCTGATGCGCCGCGTGCCCGCGCTGCCGCCCGGCCACAGCCGCCGCGACTTCCAGGCCGCGTTCGAGCAGGCCACCGCCGCGTGGGCGCGCGCCACCGAGGAGCCGGGGGACCACGAGGCCACGCACACCGAGACGTACACCGAGACGTATGCCGGGTTCGTCGCCCGGGTGCGCGCCTCGCTGGCCTCCGCCGCCGAGGCGGCCGGCTCCGGGGAGACCGTGGTCGTGGTGAGCTCCGGCGGCCCGATCGGGGTGGCCTGCGCCAGCCTGGTGGCCCCCGACGCCGACCGCGAGACCCTGGCCGGCACCTGGGCACGCTTCAACACCGTCGTCGTGAACTCCTCGGTCACCCGGCTCGTCGTCGGGGCGGGCGGCACTCGGCTGCTGACCTTCAACGAGCACCCGCACCTGACCCCGGAGACGCTGACCTACCGCTGAGCCGTGCGGCCGGGGCTCAGACCATCCGCTTGAACAGCGGCAGCGGCGCGTGCCGCATCACCGGCGCCAGCAGCGACCACGGCAGCGGCGGCACGCAGGCGTCGCCGACCTCCCGCTCGATCGCCGAGACCATCGCCTTCACGCCCTTCTCGGTGGAGACGATCATCGGAGGGTTGCCGCCGACGCCGTCGTTCATCTCCGAGGTGATGAACCCGGGGTAGAGCACCGTCACCTTCACGGTGCGCCCCAGCGGGCGACCCGACAGCTCGGTGCGGATGCCCTCGGCGAGGTGCGCGACGCCGGCCTTCGTGGCGGCGTACGTGGTCATCGCCTTCGGCAGCCCGCGCATCGCCGACATCGAGGAGACCATCACCAGGTGCCCGGCCTCCTGGGCGCGGAAGACCTCCATCGCGGCCTCGGTCTGCGCGAGCGCGCCGACGAAGTTGGTCATCGCGGTCTCGAGGTTGGCGTCGAACCGGCCGGTGCCCAGCGGCGCGCCCTTGCCCAGCCCGGCGTTGACCACGACCCGGTCGAGGTGCCCGAGGTCGGCCGCAAAGCCGCGGAAGACCTCGAAGACCTGGTCGTGGTCGTTGACGTCGAGGGCCCGCACCTCCACCCGCCGGTCGGGGTGCGCGGCGACGATCTCCGCGCGCAGCTCGTCGAGCCGCTCGAGGCGGCGGGCACAGAGCGCGAGGTCGTACCCCTTCGCGGCGAACTGGCGCGCCATCTCGGCGCCGAGGCCGGCGGAGGCGCCGGTGATCAGGATCGTGGGCATGGCAGGAGAGTCTGGCAGGCGTAGAACTACGTACAGACCTGGAGGTCCGGGCCCGGACTCAGGCGGCGGGGCAGCCCGGGCACCGCAGGTCTGTACGTAGTTGTACGACCGCTCGCAGCACCTCGAGCACGCGGTCGGGGTGGAGCATCACTTCTTCCCAGCTGAACCGGAGCACCAGCCAGCCGTGGGCGACGAAGGCGTTGTAACGCAGGGCGTCGCGGTGCAGGGCGTGCCTGTCGCCGTGCCAGGCGAAGGAGTCGGCCTCGATGATGATCCGCAGGTCCTCGTCGACGAGGTCCGGGCGGCCGAGGAAGTCGGCGGCGAAGACCGGCACCTGAGGCCGCACACGGAGTCCAAGGACCTGGAGGCACAACGCCCGCAGGGCCGACTCGAACGGGTTGGCCGCCTCGGGGGTCGCGTGCGCCGCGACCCAGCGGGCCTGCACGGCGCCGGGACCGCGCACCCCGGCAGCCAGGGCCACGAGCCGCTGGTGCGAGAAGCCCGAGCGCAGGGCGGAGTCGGCCACGGCCAGCGCCTCGTCGGAGGGCAGCGACCGGAGGCAGTCGACCAGGGTGCGCTCGGGGCTCGTCCAGTGCTCGTGCACGTCGTCGGGGTGCCACGAGCCCCGGTGCACCGCGACGCCGCGCCTCCGTTCGCGGGTGAGCTTGCGGCCGCGCGGCACCGTGACCTGCGGCTGGGCCGGCACGCTCTTGACCGCCCAGCCCCAGTGCAGCGCGGCGCTGAGGTGGGAGACCACGCCACCGACGCGCTGTGCAGCAGCCAGGTCGGCCGCAGCGTTGGCGAGGCCGTAGCGACCGCGGGCGAGGACCTCCAGGTCGCCGGCGGCGAGGGCGCGGTCGACGGCGGCTCGGGACGTGAGCTCCACGAGCCGACGCCGGCTCGCGACGCCGCCCAGCAGCTCGAGCGCCTCGGTCACGGACATGGACCCACCCTGGTCGACCCGGCCGGACCGTGCAGCCGCTCATCCACAGGCCTGGGCCGGGGTCGTAGCCTCGGAGGGTGAGCATGCAGACCGCGGTCGCCCTCGAGCACCGCTTCGCCGACGCGCTGCCCGAGCTGGCCGTGGCCTGGCAGGCGGAGGAGGCGCCGGAGCCGCGGCTGCTGGTGCTCAACGAGACGCTGGCGGCCGATATCGGGCTCGACCCTGCCTGGCTACGAACGGAGGCCGGGGTCGGGCTGCTGCTCGGGCGCGACCTCCCGGAGGGTGCCACCCCCGTCGCCCAGGGGTACGCCGGCCACCAGTTCGGCGGCTACTCGCCGCGGCTGGGCGACGGACGGGCGCTGCTGCTCGGCGAGCTGACCGGCCCCGACGGACAGGTCCACGACCTCCACCTCAAGGGCTCCGGCCGGACGCCGTACGCGCGCGGTGGCGACGGCCGCGCAGCGGTGGCGCCGATGCTGCGCGAGTTCGTCGTGGCGGAGGCGATGCACGCCCTGGGCATCCCGACCACCCGCTCGCTCGCGGTCGTGGCGACCGGCCGCCCGGTCCAGCGCGAGACGGTGCTGCCCGGCGCGGTGCTCGCGCGGGTGGCGAGCAGCCACCTCCGGGTCGGCAGCTTCCAGTACGCCCGGGCCAGCGACGACGTCGACCTGCTGCGGCGGCTCGCCGACCACGCGATCGCCCGGCACCACCCGGACGCCGCGGCGGCGGAGCAGCCCTACCTCGCGCTCTTCGAGGCGGTGCTGGCCGCGCAGGCCTCGCTCGTCGCTCGGTGGATGCACGCGGGTTTCGTGCACGGCGTGATGAACACCGACAACATGACGATCTCGGGCGAGACCATCGACTACGGCCCGTGCGCGTTCCTCGACGCCTACGACCCCGCCACGGTCTTCAGCTCGATCGACCACGGCGGCCGCTACGCCTACAGCAACCAGCCGGCCGCCGCCCAGTGGAACCTCGCCCGGCTCGCCGAGGCGTTGCTGCCGCTGATCGACGACGACCAGGACCGGGCCGTCGAGATCGCCACCGAGGCGATCGGCGCGTTCCCCGCCCGCTACACCGCGGCGTGGAGCGCGGGGATGCGCGCCAAGCTCGGTCTGCCCGAGGGGCTCGACGACACCCTCGCCTCGACCCTGGTCGAGGAGGTGCTGGGGCTGATGCAGGCCGCGCCGGTCGACTGGACGACGTTCTGGCGCGCGCTCGGCACGGCGGCGCGCGGCGACTCCGAGCCGGCGCGCTCGCTGGTGCTCGACCTGCCCGGCTTCGACGCCTGGGCCGAGCGGTGGCTCGCCGTCGGACCGGACGCCGTCCTGATGGACCGCACCAACCCCGTCTACGTCCCCCGCAACCACCTCGTCGAGGAGGCCCTCGTCGCCGGCGAAGCCGGTGACCTCGCCCCCCTGCAGGCGCTGCTCGACGCGGTGACCGCGCCCTACGACGTACGCCCCGGGCTGGAGCGCTACGCCGAGCCGGCGCCGGACGCCTTCGGCGCCTACACGACGTACTGCGGCACCTGAGCACGTCGTCCGCGCCCCCCGCCCTCGGAGCCCCCGTGATCACCTGGTTGTTGCTGCTCGCCGCCACCCTCAGCGAGGTGGGCGGGTCGCTCGCGCTCAAGGGGGCGCTCGAGCGGCCGGTGCTGTACGTCGTCGTGGTCGCCGGCTACGGGTGCTCGTTCGCGCTGCTCGGCCTCGTGCTGCGCCGGGGGCTGCCGCTCGGGGTCGCGTACGGCATCTGGGCGGCCCTGGGCGTCGCGCTCACCGCGCTGCTCTCGGCGGTCCTGTTCGGGGAGGCGCTCACCCCGGTGATGGGGGTCGGGATGGGCATGGTGATCGTCGGCGTCCTCGTCGTCGAGCTCGGCTCCCACCTCTCCGGCCGGGTCACCCCGCTCGACTCCCCGGACCCGCAGGCCGAGGTCGCCTGATGGCCTGGGTGTTCCTGGCCGGAGCGATCGCCTGCGAGGTGGGCGCGACCCTCGCGCTGCGGGTCGCCGCGGTGGGGTCGCGACGACGCTGGTACGCCGCGGTCGGCGGCGGCTACGTCGTGGCGTTCGTGCTGCTCTCGCTCAGCCTGCACGAGGGTCTCGGCCTCGGCGTCGCGTACGGAGTCTGGGCCGCCACCGGCGTGGCGCTGACCGCGCTCGCCTCGCGCTGGCTCTTCCAGGAGCCCCTCACGTGGCTGATGGGCGGCGGGATCGCGCTGATCATCGGCGGGGTCGTCCTGATCGAGCTGGGTCACTAAAAGACAGGCTTGACTGTTTGTTCGTACGACGGCATGCTGAGGCGGTGACCTCGACCCGCGTGCCGCAGGAGGAGCGCACCCGGGCGATGCGGGCGCGGCTGCTGGAGGCGACGGTCGACTGCCTGGTCGACCACGGCTTCGGAGGCACCTCCACCACGGTGGTCTCCGAGCGGGCGGGGGTCAGCCGCGGGGCGCAGCTGCACCACTTCCCGACCAAGAACGACCTGGTCGTGGCCGCGGTCCAGCACCTCACCGAGGTGCGCGGTGCCGAGCTGCGCGCGGCGGCCGAGCGACTGCCGGCGGGACGACGGCGTACCCGCGCGGTCCTCGCGATGCTGGGTGACCACTTCGCCTCGCCGGTCTTCGCCGCGGCGCTCGAGCTCTGGGTGGCCGCGCGCACGGACCCGGCGCTGCTGGCGGAGGTGGCGCCGCTGGAGCAGCGGGTGGGCCGTGAGGCGCACCGGCTCACCGTCGACGCCCTGGGGGCCGACGAGTCGCAGCCCGGGGTGCGCGAGCTGGTGCAGGCCACCCTCGACCTGGTCCGTGGGCTCGGCCTGGCCAACACCATCACCGACGACCGCCGGCGGCGCGACCGGATCCTCGACCAGTGGGCCCGCACCCTCGACCAGGCGCTCGCGGGCGCCGAAGGAGACCTCCGATGAACGACGTGCTCGAGACCCTGCTGGCCGACCTCGGGACCGAGGGCGACCAGCTCCGCACCGCCGTGAGCGGGCTCGACGAGTCCGCGGACGGGGGCTGGGCCACTCCCACACCGGCGGCCGGCTGGAGCGTCGCCACCCAGGTGGCGCACCTGCTCTGGACCGACGAGACGGCCGCCGCCGCTGCCCGGTCGGTGGGCAGCGAGGAGGCCAAGGCCGCCTGGGACGCGATCGTGATGCTCGCGATCAACGACCCCCTCGGCTTCGTCGACTCCGAGGCCCACGAGGTCGCCCGGCTGGCTCCGTCCGCGCTGCTGGAGCGGTGGGACACGGCGCGGGCCGACCTGGTCGCGGCACTGCGGGCGTTCCCCGCCGGCCAGAAGATGCCGTGGTTCGGCCCGCCGATGTCGCCGGCGTCGATGGCCACGGCGCGCTACATGGAGACCTGGGCGCACGCGCTCGACGTCTACGAGGCGCTCGGTGCGGCCTACGAGCCCAGCGACCGGATCCGCCACGTCGCCCACCTCGGGGTCCGCACCCGCGACTACGCCTACAGCGTGCACGAGCAGCCGCCGCCGGCGGAGCAGTTCCGCGTCGAGCTCGCCGCACCCTCGGGCGAGACCTGGGCCTGGGGCCCCGACGACGCGGCACAGCGGGTGACCGGGTCGGCGTACGACTTCTGCCTGCTGGTCACCCAGCGCGTGCACCGTGACGACACCGACCTGGTCGCCGTCGGCGACGACGCCGCCCACTGGCTGAGCATCGCCCAGTGCTTCGCCGGACCTCCGGGACCGGGACGGGAGGCCACCGGTGAGCCGCGACCGGGCGAGCCGACGGGTGAGGCGCGACGGGGTTGAGGTGCGAGCGGAGCGAGCCACGAAACCCCTCCGCATCGGCAACTGCTCCGGCTTCTACGGCGACCGGCTCTCCGCGATGCGCGAGATGCTCGAGGGCAGCGCCGACGGGCAGGGCCTCGACTGCCTGACCGGCGACTACCTCGCCGAGCTGACGATGCTGATCCTCGGCAAGGACACGATGAAGGACCCGGCGCTGGGCTACGCGCGCACGTTCGTGCGCCAGCTCGAGGACTGCCTCGGCCTCGCGCTCGAGCGCGGCGTCACGATCGTGAGCAACGCCGGCGGCCTCAACCCCGCCGGGCTGGCCGACCGGCTGCGCGAGGTCGCGAAGGGCCTCGGCCTCGACCCCGCGATCGCCCACGTCGAGGGCGACGACCTGCGGCCGCGCGCCGCCGAGCTCGGTCTCGACGGCGCCCTCACCGCCAACGCCTACCTCGGCGGCTTCGGCATCGCGGCCGCGCTGACCCAGGGTGCCGACGTCGTGGTCACCGGCCGGGTCACCGACGCCTCGCTGGTCGTCGGACCGGGGATCGCCCACCACGGCTGGACCCCCACGTCGTGCGACGAGCTGGCCGGCGCCGTCGTCGCCGGCCACGTGCTCGAGTGCGGGCCGCAGGCGTGCGGCGGCAACTTCTCGGGGTTCAAGTCGCTCCCGCACGACGGCACGCCGCTCGGCTTCCCGCTCGCCGAGCTGGCCGCCGACGGCTCGTGCGTGGTCACCAAGCACGACGGCACCGGCGGCGCGGTCACGGTCGACACCGTCACCGCCCAGCTGATGTACGAGATCCAGTCGACCGCCTACCTCAACCCCGACGTCACCACCCACCTCGACTCGGTCCGGCTCAGTCAGGAGGGCCCCGACCGGGTCGCGATCTCCGGGGTCTCCGGCGCCGCGCCGCCGGAGCGGCTGAAGGTGTGCGTCAACGAGCTCGGCGGCTTCCGCAACTCCATGGAGTTCGTGCTCACCGGGCTCGACCTCGACGCGAAGGCCGACTGGCTGCGCTCGCAGCTGGCGCCGTCCCTCACCGCCGCCACGGTCGCGTGGACGCAGACCGCATCGCCGATCGCCGACGCCGACTCCGAGGAGGGGGCCTCGTGCCTGCTCCGCTGCACGGTGCTCGACCCGGAGGCCGGCCCGGTGGGCAAGGCGTTCACCGCCCCCGCGGTCGAGCTCGCCCTCGCCTCCTACCCCGGCTTCACGATGACCGCGCCGCCGTCCGGCCCGACGCCGTACGGGATCTACCGACCCGAGTACGTCGACAGGTCGGTCGTCACCCACACGGTGGTCCACCACGACGGGAGCCGCGAGGTCGTCGCCGACCCGACGGACTTCTCGCAGCCCGACCCCGCCGTCGGCCGGCGCCCGTCGCCCTTCCCGGCGCCGCAGGACCTGGTCAACCGGCGGATGCCGCTCGGGACGTTCGTGCACGCCCGGTCGGGCGACAAGGGCGGCGACGCCAACCTCGGGCTGTGGGTGAGCCACGACGGTCCGGCGGAGAAGTACGACGCCCGGGTCACCTGGCTGGCGAAGATCATCACGCCGAAGAAGATCCGCGAGCTGGTGCCGGAGGCGCGCGACCTCGACGTCGAGGTCTTCGTGCTGCCCAACCTCGGCGGCGTCAACGTGCTGATCCGCGGACTGCTCGGCGCCGGCGTGGCGGCGTCCACGCGCTTCGACCCGCAGGCGAAGGGGCTCGGCGAGTGGCTGCGCTCGCGGGTCGTGCACATCCAGGAGGACCTGCTGTGAGCTGTCGGACGGGTGGTTTCGTGGCTCGCTCCGCTCGCACCTCAACCACCGGGAGGGTCGGTGGTTGAGGTGCGAGGAGCGCCAGCGACGAGCCACGAAACCACCCAGGCGCTGCGCGACGTCGCCGCGGAGTTCGTGCGCCGCGAGGTCGCGCCGTACCTCCAGGAGTGGGAGGACGCCGGCACGATGCCGCGCGAGCTCCACCTCGCCGCGGCCAGGCAGGGACTGCTCGGCCTCGCCTTCCCCGAGGACGTCGGCGGCGAGGGCGGCGACCTGCTCGACTCGGTCGAGATGCAGGAGGCGATGTTCGAGGCCGGTGCTTCCAGCGGCCTGATGGCCGGGCTCTTCACCAGCGGCATCGCGCTGCCCCACATGGTCAGCGCCTGGGCGTCGTCCGGCGACACCGACCTCGTCGACCGCTTCGTGCGCCCGACGCTGGCCGGCGAGAAGATCGGCTCGCTCGCGATCACCGAGCCCGGCGGGGGCTCCGACGTCGCCGGCATCCGCACCACCGCGGTCCGCGAGGGCGACCACTACGTCGTCAACGGGGCCAAGACGTTCATCACCAGCGGCGTGCGCGCCGACTTCGTCACCACCGCGGTGCGCACCGGCGGGCCCGGCCACGCCGGCGTCAGCCTGCTCGTGGTGGAGGCCGGCACGCCCGGCTTCACGGTCGACCGGTCGCTGCGCAAGATGGGCTGGCACTGCTCCGACACCGCCGAGCTGTCCTACGTCGACGTGCGGGTGCCGGTCGCCAACCTGGTGGGGCTGGAGAACCACGGCTTCTACCAGATCGCCGAGCAGTTCGTGGTCGAGCGGATCGCGCTCGCCGTCCACGGCTACGGCATCGCGGCCCGCTCGCTCGCGCTCACCGCCGACTACTGCCGCGGTCGCGAGACCTTCGGCAAGCCGCTGGTCGCCAACCAGGTGGTCCGGCACACGCTGGTCGAGATGCGCCGCCAGGTCGAGGTCGCCCGCTGCTACACCCACGAGGTGGCGCGCCGGCACGCGCTGCACCTCGCGGGGAAGGGCGAGCAGGTCATCGCCGAGGCCTGCCTGGCCAAGCAGACCGCCTGCGACGCCGCGACGTACGTCTGTGACCAGGCGGTGCAGCTGCACGGCGGCACCGGCTACATGCACGGGACCGAGGTGGAGCGGCACTACCGCGACGCCCGGCTCCTGCCCATCGGAGGAGGAGCCACCGAGGTGCTGACCGATCTCGCCGCCAAGCTGCTGGGGTACTCCGATGGGTGAGGCCGCCCCGGAGGTTGAGGTGCGAGGAGCGCCAGCGACGAGCCCTGCTCCGGTGGTTGAGGTGCGAGGAGCGCCAGCGACGAGCCTCGAATCCCAGCGAGCCGACCGTCCGCCTCGTCCTGTGTCGTCCCTGCGGTGGCGGTCCGCTCACGGGGTTTCGAGGCTCGGCGCCGGGGCGCCTCGCACCTCAACCAACGGACGGGGCGCCGGGGCGCCTCGCGCCTCGACCAACGGTCGGGGCGCCGGGGCGCCTCGCACCTCAACGACCACGGGTGCCGGGGTGCCTCGCGCCTCAGACAGCAGCGAGGAGAGCTCATGAGCAACCGTGAGGCGATGCTGGAGAAGCTCGTCGCGCTCGACGCCGAGCACGCCACGGCGGTGGCGGGCGGCGGGGAGCGCAGCGTGCAGCGTCACCACGACCGCGGCAAGCTGATGCCGCGCGAGCGGATCGAGCTGCTGGTCGACGAGGGCTCGGCGTTCCTCGAGCTCAGCCCGCTGGCCGGCTGGGGCTCCGACTTCAAGGTCGGCGCCAGCGTGGTCACCGGCATCGGGGTGATCGAGGGCGTGGAGTGCATGATCACCGCCAACGACCCGTCGGTGAAGGGCGGCGCCAGCAACCCGTGGACGGTCAAGAAGATCTTCCGGGCCTCGCAGATCGCCGAGGAGAACGGACTGCCCTCGGTCGCGCTGGTCGAGTCCGGCGGCGCCGACCTGCCCACCCAGAAGGAGATCTTCATCCCGGGCGGCAAGCTGTTCCGCGACATCACGCGCAGCTCGGCGGCCAAGCAGCCGACCGTGGCCCTGGTGTTCGGCAACTCCACCGCCGGCGGTGCCTACGTCCCGGGCATGAGCGACTACACGGTGATGGTCCGCGAGCAGGCCAAGGTCTTCCTCGGCGGGCCGCCGCTCGTGAAGATGGCCACCGGCGAGGAGTCCGACGACGAGTCGCTCGGCGGTGCCGAGATGCACGCCCGCACCTCGGGCCTGGCCGACTACCTCGCCGAGGACGAGCGCGACGCCATCCGGATCGGACGCCGGATCGTCGCCCGGCTCAACTGGCGCAAGGCGGTCCCCGAGCCGACGGCGTACGCCGAGCCCGACCACGACCCCGACGGACTGCTCGACCTGATCCCGACCGACCTCAAGGAGCCGTTCGACCCGCGCGAGGTGATCGCCCGGATCTGCGACGGGGTCTCGGCCAGCAACGGGCAGGTCTTCGACGAGTTCAAGCCGCTCTACGGACCGTCGCTGGTCACCGGCTGGGCCCGGCTGCACGGCCGGCCGATCGGCGTCCTGGCCAACGCGCAGGGCGTGCTGTTCAGCGAGGAGGCGCAGAAGGCGACGCAGTTCGTGCAGCTGGCCAACCAGACCGACACCCCGTTGCTGTTCCTGCACAACACCACCGGCTACATGGTCGGCAAGGAGTACGAGCAGGGCGGCATCATCAAGCACGGCGCGATGATGATCAACGCGATCAGCAACAGCACCGTGCCGCACCTGACCGTGATCATGGGGGCCTCCTACGGCGCAGGCAACTACGGCATGAACGGCCGCGCCTTCGACCCCCGGTTCCTCTTCACCTGGCCGAGCGCGAAGTCCGCGGTGATGGGCCCGGCCCAGCTGGCCGGCGTCCTCGAGATCGTGGCGCAGCAGTCGGCCGAGGCCAAGGGCGAGACCTTCGACGCCGAGGGCTTCCAGGGCATCAAGGAGGTCGTGGAGAGCCAGATCGAGGAGCAGTCGCTGCCGTACTTCCTCTCCGGGATGCTCTACGACGACGGCGTCATCGACCCCCGCGACACCCGCACCGTGCTGGGCATCTGCCTGTCGGTGATCGACAACCGGGCGTACCGCGGCACCGACCGATTCGGGGTGTTCCGGCCGTGATCAAGCGAGCAGCGGCGCGCGAGGAACGAGCGTGGCGCGTGGGCGAGACGAGGTTGAGCAAGCCCGGCGACCGAGGGACGAGGTCGCCACGGGCGCGTCGAAACCCAGTGAGGTGGAAGAGAATGATTACCAGACTCCTGGTCGCCAACCGGGGCGAGATCGCGAGCCGGGTCTTCCGCACCTGCCGTGACCTCGGCATCGCGACCGTCGCCGTGCACTCCGACGCGGACGCCGCCCTGCCGTACGTCCGCGAGGCCGACCACGCCGTCCGCCTCCCGGGTGACGCGCCCGGCGACACCTACCTGCGCGCCGACCTCGTCATCGACGCCGCGCGCCGCTCGGGCGCCGACGCGGTCCACCCCGGCTACGGCTTCCTCAGTCCGAGAACGCCGACTTCGCGCGGGCGGTGCACGACGCCGGCCTCACCTGGGTCGGACCGCCGCCCGAGGCGATCGAGCAGATGGGCTCGAAGATCGCGCGCCAAGGAGCTGATGGAGGACGCCGGCGTGCCGGTGCTCACCAACCACACCGTCGACACGGCCACCGAGGCCGACCTGCCGCTGCTCGTCAAGGCCTCCGCCGGCGGGGGCGGGCGGGGCATGCGGATCGTGCGCGACCTCGCCGACCTGCCGGGTGAGATCGCCGCGGCGCAGGACGAGGCGGCGTCCGCGTTCGGCGACGGCACCGTCTTCGTCGAGACCGTACGTCGAGCGCGGCCGTCACGTCGAGGTCCAGGTCGTCGGCGACACGGACGGCGTCCTGGTGCTCGGGGAGCGCGACTGCTCCGTGCAGCGCCGGCACCAGAAGGTCGTCGAGGAGGCTCCCGCGCCTCGCCTCCCGGAGCCCACGCGGGCCGCCCTGCACGAGGCGGCCCGGGCGGCCGCCGCCGCGATCGGCTACCTCGGCGCCGGGACCGTGGAGTTCCTCTACGACGTCGACGCCGACCGCTTCTTCTTCCTGGAGATGAACACCCGGCTCCAGGTGGAGCACCCGGTCACCGAGGCCGTCTTCGGCGTCGACCTGGTCGCGATGCAGCTCACCGTCGCCGAGGGTGGGGTCGTGTGCCCCAGCCCGGGTCAGGGGTCGGGCTCAGGCACACGACCCCACCCCGACGGCCCCGCCGGCCCCGACGGGCACGCGATCGAGGTGCGGCTGTACGCCGAGGACCCCGGCGCCGACTACCAGCCGCAGAGCGGGCGGCTGACGACGTTCGAGATCCCGCTCGTCGACGGGGTCCGCGTCGACTCCGGCTTCGAGAGCGGCAGCGTCGTGTCCACGCACTACGACGCGATGCTGGCCAAGGTGATCGCCCACGCGCCCACCCGCGAGCCAGGCGGCGCGCACGCTGGCGGGGGTGCTGCAGCCGGGCCCGGATCCACGGGCTGGTCACCAACCGCGACCTGCTCGTCGGCGATCCTGCGCGACGAGGTGTTCCTCGCTGGTGAGGTGAGCACGGCGTTCCTCGAGGACGGGGTGGTTTCGAGGCTCGTCGCTGGCGCTCCTCGCACCTCAACCACCGGGGGCACCTCGACCACCGGGGCGGCGGTCGCGGCGGCGCTGGCGTTGGCCGAGCGCGCGGGGGCGGCGCGCACGGTGCAGGCGCGGATCCCGGTGGGGTGGCGCAACGTCGTCGCGCAGCCGCAGGTGACGCGCTTCGAGGGCGACGTCGAGGTCGCGTGGCACGGCACCCGCGACGGCTACCGCGTCGAGGGGCACACCGTCGTCGCGGTCTCGACAGGCTCGACCGGCTCGACGGCTCGACCACCGGCCCCGCGGCCGTGACGCTCGAGACCGACGGCGTGCGGACGACGTACGACGTGGTGGTCGACGGTGCTGCACGTCGACGTCGACAGCCCGCACGGCCATGTCCGGCTCACCCGGGTGCCGCGGTTCGTCGACCCGGCCGACGCCGTGGCGAGCGGCAGCCTGCTGGCGCCGATGCCCGGCACGGTCGTGAAGGTCGCCGTCGAGGCCGGGGCCGAGGTCGCCGCCGGTGACCCGGTGCTGGTGCTCGAGGCCATGAAGATGCAGCACACCGTGAGCGCGCCCGGCGCCGGCACGGTCACCGAGATCAACGTCCAGCCCGGCGCGCAGGTCGCCGCCGGTGAAGTCCTCGCCGTCGTCGAAGCAGCAGTCGAAGCAGTAGTCGAAGGAGCAGACGCATGAGCACGTTCACCGAGTCCGAGGAGCGCCAGGAGCTGCGCAAGCAGGTCGCCAAGCTGGCCGGCAAGTACGGCCGCGAGTACTTCACCGAGAAGGCCCGCTCCGGCGGCAAGACCACCGACCTGTGGCTGGAGATCGGCAAGAACGGCTACCTCGGCATCAACATCCCCGAGCAGTACGGCGGCGGCGGCGGCGGCATCGGCGACATCGCGGCGGTCTGCGAGGAGCTCGCCGCGCAGGGCTGCCCGCTGCTGCTGATGGTCGTCAGCCCGGCGATCTGCGGCACGATCATCACCCGCTACGGCACCGACGAGCAGAAGCAGCGCTGGCTGCCGGGCATCTGCGACGGCACCGGCACGATGGCCTTCGCGATCACCGAGCCCGACGCCGGCACCAACACCCACAACATCACCACCACCGCCCGCCGCGACGGCGACGGGTGGGTGCTCAACGGCCGCAAGATCTACATCTCCGGCGTCGACGAGGCCGACAACGTGCTCGTCGTCGCCCGCACCGAGGACGCCAAGACCGGCAAGCTCAAGCCGTGCCTGTTCGTGGTGCCGACCGACGCCGACGGGCTTCGAGGCGACGTCGATCCCGATGGAGATCGTCAGCCCCGAGAACCAGTTCCAGGTCTTCATCGACGACGTCCGGCTGCCCGCCGACGCGCTCGTCGGCGACGAGGACGGCGGGCTCGTGCAGCTCTTCGCCGGCCTCAACCCCGAGCGGATCATGGCGGCGGCGTTCTCCACCGGGCTGGCCCGCTTCGCGCTCGAGAAGGCCGCGACAGTACGCCAAGGAGCGCGTCGTCTTCAAGGACGCGATCGGCTCCCACCAGGCGATCGCGCACCCGCTGGCGCAGAGCGCACATCGAGATCGAGCTGGCCCGGCTGATGACCCAGAAGGCCGCCGCGCTCTACGACGCCGGCGACGAGATGGGGGCCGGCGAGGCCGCCAACATGGCCAAGTACGCCGCCGCCGAGGCCGCCTGCGACGTCGTCGACCGGGCCGTGCAGACCCACGGCGGCAACGGCGATCGACCCAGGAGTACGGCATGGCCGGGCTGCTGGTCGCCACCCGGGTCGGGCGGATCGCCCCGGTCAGCCGCGAGATGATCCTCAACTTCGTGGCCATGCACTCCCTGGGGCTGCCGAAGTCGTACTGATGCCGTCCTCACCGAGGACGGTCGCCGCCCCCGGTACCGTGGACCGGTGAGTGTGGTCAGGACGTTCGACCGGGCGCAGCGGCGCTTTCCGGTCCTGGGCGTCCCGATCGCGGTCCTCTACAAGTTCTACGACGACCAGGGCGCCTACCTCGTCGCGGCGCTCACCTACTACGCCTTCATGGCGATCTTCCCGCTGCTGCTGCTGGCCTCGTCGATCCTCGGCTTCATCCTGCAGGACCGCCCGGAGCTCCAGGACCAGGTGCTCAACTCGGCCCTGGCGCAGTTCCCGATCATCGGCGACCAGCTCGGGCGCCCCGAGGGCATGCAGGGCTCGACCACCGTGGTCGTGGTCGGCACCCTGGCCGCTCTGTTCGGGGCCTCGGGGCTCGGGCAGGCCATCCAGAACTCCCTCAACACCGCCTGGGCGGTGCCGCGCAACAGCCGCCCCAACCCCGTGCTGGGCCGCCTCAAGAGCCTGCTGCTGCTGCTGCTCGCCGGGCTGGCGGTGCTCGGGGTCTCGGTGCTCTCGGCGATCGGGTCCAACACCGAGGTCTTCAGCGCCAACATCAACGCCACCATCCGGGTCGCGATCAACCTGGTCACGTTCGTCGTCGTCGGACTGGTGCTCACCGGCCTGTCCCGGCTGGCCGCGGCCCGTCACGACTACGTCGGCCCGTCCTGGCCGGGGTCGTTCTCGGTGGCGCTCATGTGGCAGGGCCTGCAGTTCCTCGGCACCATCTACGCCACCAAGGTGCTGGCCGGCACCAGCTCGATGAACCAGACGTTCGGGCTGGTCCTCGGCCTGATCGGCCTGATCTACCTGGCCGCGATCATGGGCGTGCTCGGCATCGAGATCAACGTCGTGCTCGCCCGCCGGCTGTGGCCGCGCTCGCTGGCCACGCTGTTCACCGACAGGGTCGACCTCACCGAGGCCGACCGGCGTACCTATGCGGGTCTGGTGCACATGAACGTGCTCAAGGGGTTCGAGTCCGCCACGGTGCGCTTCGACGAGCGCAACGGCGACACCCACGAGATCGTGCTCGAGCCCAAGACCCCGCCCCGGGGGCTTCCGGTCGTGCCCCAGCCGAACGCCGACGCCAAGACCGAGTCCGGGGCCTCGATCAGCCCGCTGCGGGACACCTCAGGGCAGGCCCCGTAGCGGCACGAACCGGTAGCCGCCGTGTCGGGTGATGGTGGGCGTCCCCGCCTGCGTGCGCACCAGCAGCAGCTCGCCCGCGACCGGGATGACCATCCGGCCGTCGCCGGCGAGCTGCGCGACCAGCTCGTCGGGCAGGTGGCGCGGGGCGGCCGAGACCAGGATCCGGTCCCACGGGGCCAGCTCGGGCACGCCGAGGACGCCGGGGACGGCGGCCCGGATCCGGGCCCACGGCTGGGCGGTGGTGGCGAGGTGCGCGGCGCCGGTGGTCACCAGCCGCGGGTCGAGCTCGACGCCGACGACGTCGCCGTCCGGGCCGACGAGGTGGGCCAGCAGCGCCGTCGTCCACCCGGAGCCCGAGCCGACGTCGAGCACGTGCTGCCCCGGCCGGACGTCGAGCAGCCGGAGCATCGCCGCCACCGTGCGCGGCTGTGAGCAGGTCTGCCCGCCGCCGATGTCGAGCGGCCCGTCGTACGCCGCCCGGGAGGCCTGGTCGGGCGGCAGGAACCCGGTGCGCGGGTGTGCGGCGAACGCGGCGTCGACGGCGTCCATGCCACCGAGTCAAGCAGGTCGGCCTCAGCGGTGCAGCCGCGACCGCAGCCGGTCGCGCACGTCCGGCTCGAGCCCCAGGCCGTCGGTGAGGTAGCCGTCGAGCGAGCCGTACGCCGCCTCGGCCGCCGCCCACCCGGTCGCCAGGAAGGACTCGTCGGCCGCGAGGACCCGCTCGTAGACCGGAACCTTGTCGCCGCCGAGGTGGGCGCGGACGAGGCCGAGGTACTTGTCGCGGGTGTCGGCCGAGCGGTCGTTGGTGTGCAGGTAGTCCTCGACGATCAGGTCGCGCGACCCCGGCGACGTGCAGCACCAGCGCCGCCGCCCACCCGGTGCGGTCCTTGCCGGCGGTGCAGTGGAACAGCTGTGGCCGGTCGGCGTGCGCCAGTCGGTGCAGCAGCGCGCTGAAGGCAGCCCGCCCGCCGGCGTCCTCGACGAAGCCGGCGTACACCCGGTGCATCACCCGGTCCGCCTCGTCGACGGAGGCCAGGACGGCGACCTCGTCCATCGGGATCCCGCCCACCTCGAGGTGCTCGTTGACTGCGCCGGGCACCGCCACGTCGGGGTGTGCCTCGACCTCGTGGGCACCGCGCAGGTCGTAGATCGCGGCGACCCCGAGCCCGGCGAGGGTGGTGACGTCCTCGTGAGTCAGGCCGAGCTCGTTGGAGCGGTACAGCACCCCGGCCCGCAACGGCGTCCCGTCGTGGCTGCGGTAGCCCGGCCCGGTCACGTCGCGGAAGTTGTCGGCCGACGCGAGCCGCACCAGCTCCTCGCCCTGGGCGGCGGATCCGTCGGTCACTGGCTGGCCACACCCCGCTCAGCGCTTGAACGGTGACGGGAAGAACATCGGGACGCGCTCGGCGTACTCGGGGTAGCCGGTGCGCTTCATCATCGACTTCTCCAGCAGCTTGGCGCCGGTGACGTTGCGGATGAAGAACGTCATGGCGGCGGGGCAGAGGACGGTGGCGAGGCCGGCGACCCAGCCGGAGCCGAGGCCGGCGGCCAGCCAGAGGCCCCACCACATCGCGGCGTCGCCGAAGTAGTTGGGGTGCCGGGTGAGGCCCCACAGGCCGCGGTCCATGACCAGCGGCCGCTCCTCCTTGGGC
Organism: uncultured Actinomycetota bacterium; assembly: GCA_963834285.1. GTDB lineage: Bacteria > Actinomycetota > Actinomycetes > Propionibacteriales > Nocardioidaceae > Nocardioides. The sequence goes on from CAWIAZ010000004.1 coordinate 213,351, forward strand.
TCGGCCTTGTACGCCGCGAGCTGCCGGTCGCCGACCGCCTCGAAGTAGAAGCCGACGCACCAGACGGCGACGCCGGCGACGACCGCCGGCCACCAGGTGGCCTCGAGCACGGCGCCGACCATCAACGGCACCGCCACGAACCACTGCACCGACCCCTGCACCAGGAAGACCCGGCGCAGCGCCGTGCCCATCCCGACCTCGGAGAGGGAGCCGCCGAGCATCTCGGCGTAGCGCGGGTCCTCCTGGCCGCCGTGCTCACCGAGCGCGCGGCTGCGCACGTGCCAGGCCAGTCGCAGTCCCCAGATCGCTACGAGCGCGGTCACGAGCCAGGTGCGCCAGGCAGTGCCCTCGCCGACGGCCGTGGCGAAGACCGCGGTGGCGACGGCGACGAGCACGAAACCGGCGCCCCAGGCGACGTCGACCACCGCGACCACGCCGAGCTGGTGGGCCCGGAAGGCTGCCACGCCCATGCCGATCGCCACGGCGGCCAGTCCGACGGCGAGGGCCAGGATCAAAGTGTTCGCGTCCACGGGACCGAGTGTGCCGCACCGGGTCGCACCATGAGGATCTGGTCGACGCCCATCCGCCCGTCCCGGAAGGCCATCGAGCCACCGACGAGGTAGAGGCGCCACACCCGCACGACCTCCTCGCCGACCAGCTCGGTGAGCCGGTCCACGTTGGCCTCGAAGCGCTCCAGCCAGCCGGCGACCGTGAGCACGTAGTGCTCGCGCAGGGCGTGCACGTCGCGCACCTCGAGACCCCCGCGCTCGAGGTACGCGACGGTCTCGCCGACCGGTCGCATGTACATGTCGGGCGCGATGAACGACTCGATGAAGGGTCCGCCGCCGGGCCACCTGCCGCTGCGCGACATCTGCTGGACCAGCACCCGCCCGCCCGGCCGCACCGAGCGGCGCAGCACCTCGGCGTACGTCGGGTAGTTGCGCTCGCCGACGTGCTCGCCCATCTCGATGGAGGAGACGGCGTCGAAGTGGTCGCGCTCGGGCACCTCGCGGTAGTCCTGGAGCCGGATCTCGACCCGGTCCTGGAGCCCGCGCCGGGCGATCCGCTCGTCGATGAACTTCTTCTGCTCGGCGGCGATCGTGACGCCCACGACCTTCGCGCCGAAGTGCTCGGCAGCGTGCAGCGACATCGAGCCCCAGCCGCAGCCCACGTCGAGCAGGGTGCTGCCCGGCTCGAGCCCGAGCTTGGTGCAGACCAGCGACAGCTTCGCGTCCTGGGCCTCCTCGAGGGAGACGTCGGGCGAGGCGTGGTAGCCGCTGGAGTAGGCCATCGAGCGCTCGAGGATCAGCGAGTAGAACTCGTTGGAGAGGTCGTAGTGGTGGCTGATCGAGCGCCGGTCGCGCAGCGGGCTGTGCAGCCGGCCGCGGATCCGGGCCTGCGAGGCCGGGGGAGCAGGTGGGCGACCCAGTGCACCAAGCCCCATGGCGGTGCGCACCGCGTGCACCACTGCCTTGGGTGAGGGCCGCCCACCGCTCAGTCCCCGGTCGCGAGCGACCGAGAACGCATGGGTGAGAGCGGCGTCGAGGTCCCAGCCGTTCTCCGTGGGGACGTCGAGCTCGCCGGTGACGTAGGCCTGCGCTGCCCCGAGCTCGCCCGGGTGCCACAGCAGCCGTCGTACGGCGTCGACCGAGCGCAGCTCGACCACCGGGCCGGCGGGGTCGCCAGCCTGCGACCCGTCCCAGGCGCGCAGCAGCACGGGCAGCTCGCCGCCCACGAAGGGTGCGAGGGCCGCGGCGAGCTGGTGGGCGACCCCCGCGGTGCCGGCCGGACCCTGGACGCGGGTCGTGCCGGCCTCGGTCCCGGTCGACACCGTGGTCACTGCCGGACGCCCGACTTGGTGAACGTCAGCTGGTTGACGTCGATGTAGGAGGAGGCGAACCCGGCGCGGGAGTACTCCAGGTAGAAGTGCCACATCCGCAGGAAGATGTCGTCGAAGCCGAGGTCGAGCACCTGCTCGGAGGCGGCGAGGAAGGTCTCGTCCCACAGCCGGAGGGTCTGGGCGTAGTGCTCGCCCATCGAGAGCCGGTCGGTGAGACGCAGCTGCGTGTGCGCGCAGGTGAGGTCGTCGACGACCTTCACCGAGGGCAGGAAGCCGCCGGGGAAGATGTACTTGTTGATCCAGGTGTAGGTGCGCCGGGTGGCGAGCATCCGGTCGTGGGGCATCGTGATCGCCTGGATGGCGACCTTGCCGCCCGGGGCGAGCACCGCGTCGATCGTCTCGAAGTAGGTCTGCCAGTACTGCCAGCCGACGGCCTCGATCATCTCGACCGAGACCACGGCGTCGTAGGTCTCGCCGTGGGCGCCGACGTCGCGGTAGTCGCAGAGGTCGACCGAGACCTGGTCGCTGTAGCCGGCGGCGGCCACGCGGTTCTCGGCCAGCGCCTTCTGCTCGACCGACAGCGTGATCGTGCGGACCGTCGCCCCGCGGCGGGCGGCGCGGACGGCGAGCTCGCCCCAGCCGGACCCGATCTCGAGCACCCGGCTGCCTTCGCGGACGCCGGCCTGGTCGAGCAGCCGCTCGATCTTGCGGCCCTGGCCCACCTCCAGGTCGTGGTGGTCGGGGTGGGCCGGGTCGGCGAAGTATGCCGAGGAGTAGCTCAGCGTGGGGTCGAGGAAGATCTCGAAGAGGTCGTTGGACAGGTCGTAGTGGTGCGCGATGTTGTCCTGCGAGTTGTTCTTGGAGCTCACCTGCTGGCGCGGGGGACGGGCGACCACGAGCGAGCGCAGCTTCTGCAGGCTCTGCGGCACCAGGTCCTGCATCTCGGCGCTGAGCACCGTCAGGAAGCCACCGAGGTCCTCGGCGTCCCAGGCGCCGGTGAGGTACGCCTCGCCGAAGCCGATCAGCTGGTCGCGACCGAGCCGCGCGAAGAACTCCTCGGGCCGGTGGATGACCGCGACGGGGCCGCCCTTGCCGAGCGTCTCGTCACCGATCACGACGGAGACGTCGAGCCGGTTGACGGCCGCGGAGAAGAGACGGCGGGCGACGCGTGCGGCGAACCGGGCGCGGGGGCCGGTGGGGAGCTCGTCGAGGCCCGGCCAGTGGTTGGCGGAGAGACGTTGGGAGGTGACGGTCATGACGTCACTCCTTCCTGCTGGTGGGAGGGGCGGGGCCGGATCGGCAGCCGCCGTCGCTTGCTGAACCACAGCCAGATGCCGTGGACCCGGATCAGGACCGAGCCGCGCAGGGCGGCCGGCGCGGCCCGCCACGGGCTCGTGGTGCTGCGGCGTCCGCTCAGCGAGGCGCTGAACGTGGCGCCGTCGTCGGTGTGGAGGCTGACGGCGATGTCGAGCCGCTCCCCGGGCACGGGGACGGCCAGCGTGTAGGTGCCGTCGGTGCCGTGGAAGGGCGAGACGTACATCTGCTTCTCGGTGGTGGCCCGGCCCTGCTCGTCGGGGTGGACGAGGTAGGCATGACGGTCGCCGTAGGTGTTGTGCACCTCGACGACGCTGGCTGCGAGCTCGCCCCGGGCGTCGAAGCACCAGAAGACCGAGATCGGGTTGAAGCAGTGGCCCAGAGCCCTCGGGTGGGCGGCCATCAGGATCCGGCCACCGTGCACGTCGACCCCGTGCAGGTCGAGGAACGCCGCGACGTTCTCGCGCAGGGAACGCTCCGGGTCGCCGAGGTGGTCGCGCGCCTCGAACCGGCCCAGCACCCCGTGGTCGGGCAGGTCGTCGAGGTCGACCAGCCACGTGTGCGACCGGTGCGTGAACGATCGCTTCATCGGCCTGCGCCGGGTGTGCGCGATCGTCGTGTCGTACACCGCCGGCAACGCCACCCCGCTGGTTGAGGTGCGAGCGGAGCGCCACGAACTCGTCGAGGTGCGCGCGTCGACGGTGGTTGAGGTGCGAGCGGAGCGAGCCACGAAACCCCCGTTACCCACCCAGGCCAGTCCCAGCCGCTCGGCGGCCGCGAGCCCCGACCGGGCGCCGTCCTCGTGGAAGCCCCAGCCGTGGTAGGCGCCGGCGAAGGCGACGCGGTCGGTGTCGATCTCCGGCAGCCGGCGCTGGGCGGCGACCGAGGCGGGGTTGTAGAGCGGGTGCTCGTACTCCATCCGCTCGATCACCGTGCCGGGGTCGACGAGGTGCTCGCCGCCCAGCGTCACCAGGTAGTGGGTGTCGGTGGGCAGTCGCTGAAGGCGGGTGAGGTCGTAGGTGACCGTCACCTCGTCGTCGGCGCCCCGCTGCTCGGGGCGGCGGAAGTTCCACGACGCCCAGGCGTTGCGGGCGTCGGGCAGCAGCGAGGTGTCGGTGTGCAGCAGCGCGGTGTTGGGGGAGTAGGGCATCGCGCCCAACAGCTCGCGCTGGAGCGGGGTGGGCTCGGCGAGCATCGCGAGGGCCTGGCCCGGGTGGGTCGCGATCACGACGGCGTCGTAGGGGTGCACCTCGCCGTTGCCGTCGGTGACCTCCACCCCGGAAGGCGTCTCGAGGACCGAGGTGACCTTGGTGCCGGTGCGGACGTCGGACAGCTCGGCAGCGACCCGGCGGACGTACTCACGGGACCCGCCGGTGACCGTGCGCCACTGCGGCGACCCGAAGATGCCGAGCATCCCGTGGTGCTCGAGGAAGGAGAACAGGTAGCGCGCGGGATAGTCGAGCGAGACCTCGGGGTCGCAGGACCACACGGCCGCGACCATCGGCTCCATGAAGTGCCGCACGAAGTACGCCGAGAAGCGGCCCTCGGCCAGGAACTCTCGCAGCGTGGTGTCGTCGCCGGCCACACCCGACTCGCCGGCCGCGACCAGCTTCTTGGCCCGGGCGTGGAAGCGGGGGATCTCGGCGAGCATCCTCAGGTAGCGCGGACGGCGCAGGTTGTCGCTGGTCGGGAAGATGCCCCGGCGACCGAGGGCGCCGGCCCACTCCAGGCCGGTGGCGTCGTCGCGGATCGACATCGACATCTCGGAGGGCTGGGTCTCGACGCCGAGCTCGGCGAAGAGCCGCAGCAGCACCGGGTAGGTGCGGGGGTTGTGCACGATGAAGCCGGTGTCGATGGCCAGCTGCCGGTCGGGCCCGGCCTGCCCGGCGGGGCCGGGCTCGGTGACCACGTGGGTGTCGGCGTGGCCGCCGAGCCGGTCGTCGGCCTCGAACAGGGTGACGTGGGCGGTCCGGGAGGCCACGTAGGCGGCGACCAGGCCGGCGACGCCGGAGCCGACCACGGCGACCCGGCGCGGAGCGTCGGTCGTCATGCTTGCTTGAACGCGAAGGTGGCGACCACGGCGTTGCTGGGCTCCTGCGGCTCCTCGTCGGCCATCTCCACAGTGATGCCCGCGCCGTTGGCGGTCGCCGCGTCGCCGCTGAACAGGACTGTGTCCGTGTCCGAGTCGTCCTTCGGCATGATGCCTGCGAAGACCATCACGTCGTCGTGCTGGAGCCACAGGGCGTAGGCGTAGCCGTCGGGAGCCTCGGGCATGTTGTCGGCGGTGATGACGGCCTCGTTGAGCGACTTCGACCGCACCACCGTGGCCTTGGCGCCGTCGCCGAGCCGCTTGGTGTAGACCTCGGCATCGGCGGCCTGCATGATCCGCTCGGTGGCGCTGAGCTCCTGCTGCGAGGTCTCGTCGGCCCAGGGCTGCCACACCGCGGCGCCGGCCCCGAGCACGGTCACTGCGGCTGCTGCCGCCACCAGGCCCTGAAATCGACGACGCCGGTGACCGTCCCTCTGGTCGTGGTGGAGCTCCGTGACCACGGGGGGAAGCGGCCGGACGGTGCCGATCGAGGCGAGCACCCGCTCCCGCAGCTGCGGCGGAGGAGTCACCGCGCTCGTCTCGCCCACCAGGGCGGACGCCTCCTGGAGGCTTGCGACCTCGGCCCGGCAGTCGGCGCAGTCGGCCAGGTGCCGCTCGAACTGAGCGCGCTCCAGGTCGTCGAGTGCGTCGATGGCGTAAGCGCCCGACAACGCATGCACGTCGGTCATGCCCCAACTCCCATCGTGTCGCGCAGCCGGATGAGTCCGTCTCGGATGCGGGTCTTGGCGGTGCCGACCGGGAGGTCGAGCATGCTCGCCACTTCTGTGTGTGTGTAGCCGCCGAAGTAGGCCAGCTCGAGTGCCTCGCGCTGGACGGCCGTGAGGCTGCCCAACGCGTGACGCACCCGGCGGGCCTCCATCGAGGCGTGCGCCGCGTCAGCGGTGGCGTCGTGGTCGACGCTCTGGTTCTGGTCGTGGTACGTGATGTCCCGGCGCGTGGCCGCTTGCGCGGACCGCACCCGGTCGACCGCCTTGCGGTGGACGATGGTGAGCATCCAGGCCGGCGCGCTGCCCTTGGCAGGGTCGAACCGGCTGGCTGTCCGCCAGATCTCCAAGAAGGCCTCCTGGGCCACCTCCTCGGCCTGGGCCGGGTCGCGGACGACCCGCACCGCCAGCCCGTAGACCCGGGCGGAGGTGGCGTCGTACAGCTGGGCGAAGGCGTCCTGGTCTCCCCGGGCGGCCCGCTTGAGCAGGCCGCTCAGGTCGGTGGCCGGCGCCGCCGGCACCCCCTCGTCGGGGGTGCCGGACGGCACGGGCTGGAGGTGATCCATGCGATCAGTCTCTCGTGATCTCGTCCGGTAGGTCGAGCGACGTCAGCTGACGCCGGTCAGGACCTTGTCGATCACGTAGACGGTCGCGTTGGCGGTGGGGATGTTGCCGCAGAGCACGTTGGCGGTGACGGTGCCGTCGGTGACGGTCATCCCGTCGGTGTCGCCCTCGATGGTCAGCGTGTCGCCGGCCAGGGTGTCCTGCTCGCCGACGACCGCGGACGGGTCGTTGTCGGACGGGAGGACGTGGTGGGCCAGGATCGAGTACAGCTGGCTCTTGTCGGCCTTCTCCTGCGCCTCGGCGATCAGCGCGTTGAGGTCCTCCTCGGGGATCTCGGCGAAGGCACCCTCGAACGGCGCGAAGACGGTGAGCGCCTCCTGGCTGTTCAGCGTGTCGCCCAGGCCCTCGACCGAGCCGATGGCCGCGACCAGCGTCTGCAGCAGCGGGTTGTTGCTCGCGGCGGTGGCGACCGGGTCGGTCACCATGCCGTTGAAGGAGCCGGCGCCGTCGGCGGGCACCTGGTCGCAGGCGTCACCGAAGACGGCGGCGCTGGCGTCCGTCGAGGTGTCCTCGGACGGGGCCTCGTCGGGGGTGGACTCGGTGGCCGAGGAGGTGTCCTCGGCGCTCGAGGCGTCGGTGTCGTCGTCGCTGCCGCACGCGGCGAGCGAGACGGAGAGGGCGAGGACCGCGGCGGCCGCGGTGCCGGTGCGGCGGAGAGTGTTGAGCTTCATCGGAATGGTGCCTTCCGTTAGGTGACTGTCATGGGGTATTCGGTGTGCTGTCCCGGCCGGATTGGGCCGGATGGCTGGAATCGACCGGGAATTTCCGGCGAGGTGGTGGCGTGGGTCACGCGACCCGGATGATCAGGGTCTGGATGCCGCTGGAGCCCTCGGGGAACGGCTCGGCGCGGGCGGCGGTCTGCTCCTCGCCCTTCCCGTCGAAGACGCGCGCGGAGATGCTGTGCTGGCCCGCGGGGGCGTCCCACTCGAAGAACCACTGGCGCCAGTAGACGTTGTTGACGTCCGGGCCCAGCTCGGCGTCCTGCCAGGCCCCGCCGTCGATCTTGACCTGGACCTTGCTGACGCCCTCGTCGTCCTGGGCCCAGGCCACGCCGCCCACGATCGTGGAGCCGGCGGCGATCTCCTGCAGCGACTTCGGGGTGTCGATGCGCGCCGACGGCTTGATGGGGGCGTTGGTCGCCCAGTCGCGCTTGGTCCAGTACGACTGGGTCTCGGCGTACGTCGTGAGGGTGAGCCGGGTGATCCACTTGGTGGCGCTGATGAAGCCGTAGAGGCCCGGGACGATCATCCGGGCGGGATAGCCGTGCTCGCGGGGCAGCGGGCCGCCGTTCATCCCCAGCGCGATCATCGCGTCGCGGCCGTCGGTGGCGAGCTCGAGCGGCGTCCCGATCGTCATGCCGTCGAAGTCGGTGCCGAGCAGCTGGTCGGCCTTCGAGCCCACGCCGGCCTTCTCGAGCAGGTCGGTGAGGCGGACGCCGATCCAGCGGGCGCCGCCGACGTAGGGGCCGCCGACGCTGTTGGAGACGCAGGTGAGCGTGATGTCCCGCTCGATCAGCGGCATCTGCAGCAGGTCGTCGAAGGTGAAGGTGACCTCCTGGTCCACGTCGCCGTCGATCGTCAGCGTCCAGCCCTCGATGTCGACCAGCGGGGTGTCGAGGCGCGTGTCGACCCGGTAGAAGTCCTCGGTCGGCACCCGCAGCGAGGTGATCCCGGGGTACTGCTCCTCCAGGCCGGTGGGGAAGTCGCCGGCGGGGGAGGCAGGCGTCGGGAACGCGATGTCGCCGATCTTGCTGCGCACGCTCGCCACCAGGCGCCCGGCGCTGCCCATGGCGGCGGCCAGCACGAGCATGCCGCCGGCGCCGACCAGGACGCCGCGCCGCGAGGGGCCGGAGCCGTCGGACGACGGCACCGCACCGCGCTGCGCGAGGCGGTCGAGCAGGAGGAGAGCGCCGACGCCGGCGACGGCGGCGACCAGGCTGGGGAGCACGTCGAGCAGCTCGGCACCGGGCCGGGTCAGCGCAGCGGCGGCGGGGATCGCCACCAGGACGACGAGCATGACGGCGCCGGTGCGGAACCGTCGCCGGGTCAGCACCCCGGCGACCGCGGCGAGCACCAGCACGCCGGCCATCACCGAGCCGATCAGGATCGGCTTGTCGTTGGTGCCGAAGTTCTTGACCGCCCACTCCTTCACCGGGGTCGGGGTCGCGTCGATCACCGCGGCACCGACGGCCAGCACCGGCGAGGAGTCAGGGTTCAGCAGCGACGCCAGCAGGTGGGCCGCGGCCACGCCGACCAGGGTCGCGACCAGGCCGAAGGCGGCGTACGCCGCCTTGCCGGGCCTGCGCGTCGGTGGTGCGGCGGACGTCGGGGTCGACGTCGGGGCAGGGGTGGGCTCGCTCATGAGGGGTCTTCGTAGCCGCGGCCCCGACGGACTGGTCCCGTGCCAGGATGACCGTCATGTCTGCGCTGCCCCCTGAGTCCTCCGAGCTGGTCCACTACGCGGTCGCCGACCAGGTCGCCACGATCACCTTCGACTCCCCGCACAACCGCAACGCGCTCTCGCGGCGGCTCGTCACCGGGCTGCTCGACGCGCTGGCCACCTCGGACGCGGACGACGACGTCAAGGTCGTCGTGATCCGGGCCGAGGGCCGGGTCTTCTGCTCCGGGGCCGACCTGTCCGAGGCCGCGGACGGCGGCATGGAGCAGGGCACCCGGGCGATGGTGGAGATGCAGCGCCGGATCGTGGCCCACAGCAAGCCGGTGGTCACGCGGGTGCAGGGCGCCGTCCGCGCCGGCGGGATCGGGATCGTCGCAGCCTCCGACGTCGCCATCGCCACCCGGGAGGCGACCTTCGCGCTCACCGAGGTCAAGCTGGGCCTGGCGCCCGCCGTCATCTCGCTGACCGTCCTGCCGCGGCTGACCTCGCGCGCCGCGGCGTTCACCTGCCTGGGTGGTGAGGTGTTCACCGGCGCCGAGGCCGCCGAGATGGGCCTGGTCACCCGTGCGGTCGCGGCCGACGACCTCGACGCCGCCGTCACCGCCGTCTGCGACTCGCTGGCCACCGGCGCCCCCCAGGGGCTCCGCGAGACCAAGGCCCTGCTCAACGGCGACCTGCTCGCGCGCATCGACGACCGCGCCGACGGCGTGGCCGCGCTGAGCGCCCGGCTGTTCGGCTCCGACGCCGCCCGCGAGGCGATGCACGCGTTCCTGTCCCGCAAGGGCTGACCGAAAGGACGAGTCGCCTCTCGTCCGATCGGTCAGACCTGGGACACACCTGGGTGGTACGGACCCAGAAGGCCGCGCCGCGGCCGGTGGCGCTGGTGAGGTTCTCCTGGGAGCGGACCATGCGGGTCCGCCCCGGGAGCGGGAGAACACGAATGAACAAGACCTTCAAGGGAGCGCTCGCTGCCGGCGGCGCTGCGGTGCTGCTGCTCGGGGGCATGGGCTCGCTGGCCTACTGGAGCGACAGCGAGGACGTCACGGGAACCGGCATCGACAGCGGTGAGCTGAAGCTCGGCGCGCCGGTCTGCGGTGACGGCTGGACGATCGACGGCGGCGCCCTGTTCACCACCCAGCTGCTGGTGCCGGGTGACGTGATCACCAAGACCTGCACCATCGACCTCGTCGCCACCGGCGACCACGTCGCGGCCGAGCTGTCGATCTCCGACGCCGACTGGGCGGTCGGCTCGGCGTCGGCCCTCACCGATGAGCTCGTGGCGCTCTGCTGTCTTCACGGTGAACGACGTGGAGCAGACGACGGTCACCGAGGACGACGACAACGGCGGCGTGAGCGACGAGATCGAGGCAGTGATCTCGGTGACCTTCACCGGGGACTCGGCGACCAACGACAGCCAGGACCTCGCCGCCACTCTCGACACGGTCACCGTCAGCGCGGTCCAGGACCACGACGCCACCTGACATGCCCGCCACCGCAGCAACCAGCCGGCCGGAGGTGGGCGCCGCAACGTCGCCGACCCCGGTCGGGTGGGCGTTGCGGGTGCTGGCCTGGGTCGTGATCCTGGGCGCCGTCGGGCTGCTCGCCGCGGCGGTCCTGGTGCCCCGGGTCGCCGGCGCGACGCCGTACGCCGTGCTGACCGGGTCGATGCAGCCGGGCCTGCCGCCCGGCACGCTGATCGTGGTGCGGCCGGTCGACGACGCCGACCTCGCCCTGGGCGACGTCGTGACCTACCAGCTCGAGTCGGGCGAGGCGCCCGTCGTGACCCACCGCGTGGTGGCGATGGGCTACGACGGCCTCGGCGAGCTGCGGCTGCAGACCCAGGGCGATGCCAACGACGTGCCCGACGCGGCGTGGGTCCGGCCGATCCAGGTCCGCGGCGAGCTCTGGTACTCGGTGCCGCTGGCCGGCTACCCGCACACCTGGCTCTCGGGCCAGGAGCACGAGCGGCTGGTGCAGATCGCCGCCGGCGGCCTGATCGGCTACGCCGCCTGGATGTTCCTGGGTGCTGTGCGCACCCGCCGGCGCTCCGAGCCGACCCCGGGGGAGCGAACGTGACGGCCCACCGTGCTCCTCGCCGCCGGCTCGGCTGGCTCGGGGCGTTGCGCGAGCGACGGGTGCGGGCGCTGCTGTGCGTCGGCTGCGTGCTCGGGCTGGGCGGCGTCAGCACGCTCGCCTCCTGGTCGGACACCGCCGCGATCCCGACCGGGTCGTTCGCCTCGGGCACCCTCGACCTGATGGTCGACGGCAACCTCGCGGGCCCCGGGGGCAGCTACACGAAGAGCGCCCTGAGCATGGCCAACATGGTGCCGGGCGAGAGCGTGTCGGTCACGCTGATCGTGCAGAGCGCCACCGGCAGCCTCCCGCTCGACTACTACGCCACCGCGACGAGCACCGGAGAGCTGTCCCCGGGACTGCTGTGGACCGTGGTGCCCGGCGCCACCGCCAACGCGCCGACCGGGAGCCAGGCCACCGGTGACCGCAGCGGCACCTGCAGCGCCGGCACCGCCACCGTCACCGACCAGGTGCTCACCGGCACCCCGACCGCCGGTGATCGGCACCAACACCGCCGCCGGTCGCCGCGACATCGTCGCCGGCGGCAGCGAGAACGTCTGTCTCCGGGTCCGGCTCGACCCCGCCGCCGGCAACGCCCTGCAGACCAAGTCCGCCACCGCGACGTTCACCCTCAACGCCTCGCAGATGGGCGCCCCGTGACCGAGCCGGCCCGGTGGCGGCACCGTGCTGTCGAGACGGTGCTCACCCTGGGTGCCGTGCTGGGGGTGCTGTGCGCGACCTGGGCGGTCTGCGCGGTCGCGTTCGGGCTCACCCCGCTGGTGCTCGTCTCCGGGTCGATGTCGCCCGCGATCGAGGTCGGTGACCTCGCCGTGGCTCGTTCGGTGCCGGCGGACCGGGTCGCCGAGGGCGACGTGGTCAGCGTCCGCAGCCCCGACGGCGTCCGCGTGACCCACCGGGTCGTCGAGACCCGCAGCCTGGGTGGCTCTACCTCGCTGGTGCTGCGGGGGGACGCCAACGCCGCCCCCGACGCCACCCCCTACGAGGTCGAGACCGTCGACCGTGTCCTCTTCCACGTCCCCCACGCCGGCCGCGCGCTCGCTGCTGCCTCCAGCCGCGCCGGGACGCTCCTCGTCACCGGCCTGGTAGCGGGGCTGCTGCTCCTCGGCTTCGGTGGGAGCCAGCCTCGGCGCCCACCGGGTGGACGCCGTCGCGCCGCGCCCGCGAGGGCCGCCGCGCCTCGCCGCCGGGTCCCCGGCGGCGGGCTCCTGCTCGGAGCCGTCGTGGTCGGCACCGCCGTCACCGGCGCGAGCGTGGTGCCCGGACCGACCCCGACCACGGCAGCGTTCACCGACGTCGGCGGTGTTACTGCTGCCCCATCGGCGTACACCTTGCCCAAACCGGCCCTGACCTGCGCCAAGGTCGGTTCGGATCTACGGTTCTCGTGGCCGGTCTCGAGCGCCCCGGTGGTGGTCGGCTATGCAGCCGAGGTGGTGAACGGTCCCACCCTCCCCGTCCAGGGCAGTGGCGCGACCCGGTACGTGGAGGTGTCGCCCAGTCTGCTCAGCACCGTGCTGGGCAGCACGCGCACCGTCTCGGTCGTCTCCCAGACGCCGGTGGCCTCGTCGTGGAGCTCTGTGGCCGGCCGTCACAACTTCACCATCGTGCTTGTCGGGATCAGCGTCAGCTGCTCCGGCTCCGGCTACTGACCCGCCTCCGGGTTCTGTTACCCAAACCTGGAGATCCTGTGGAGGTCACGTGCCCCAACGGTGTCCAGGCCCCCCGTACTGTTCTGGATGTCAGCAGGAGCCGGGGGGCTCCGAATGACACCGGCCTCAGGCCGGCCGCCGGTCCGGGGGGACCAGGCAGCCGCACAGGCCTGGGGAGGAAAACAGGAAGGCCCGCTCACTGCCTCGGGGGAGGCAAGCAGAGCGGGCCTCCTGCTATTTCTCACGCCCCTCGTGGCGAGCCTGCGAGCCACGAGATCAGGGCGGGAGGTCGAGGAGGGCTCGGCCAGGCCCGAGCGCAGCGAGGGGCTGGCGACCCGTCTCGAGACCCGGTGCGCGCATCTCGAGCCTCGTCCCGAGAAGACCCAGCGCGAGGTGGTTTCGTGGCTCGTCGCTTGCGCTCCTCGCACCTCAACCACCGGATGCGGTGCGGTCTGCGCACCTGACCATCCGGGATGCCGTGCGCTCCTCGCACCTCGACCACCGGGATGCCGTGCGGTCCTCGCACCTCACCCTGCGGGGCCGGGATGTGTCGTCAAGGAATGCTCGCGGCCTGCGGGAGCCTTGTAGACTTCGAGACTTGCCGTTTCTCGGCCGACAGGGGCGCGGGACGTGGCGACTGGGGCGTCGGGTGCCGAGGAGAACGTAGCGTGACTGAGGAGCTGGTGGAGCGCGAGGTCGCTCACGAGCAGGCCGTCGTCGACCGGGTCTACGCGCAGCTGGAGAGCGCCGGGCAGGCCGCGCAGCGGCTGGCCCGCGAGGGCCACGACCGTGGCCGGCTCGGGCACGAGGGCGGTCTCGTCGAGCGCGACGCGATGGTCTTCCAGGCCGCCAAGCGGATCGCCCAGCTCGACGCCGCCCACGAGGGGCTCGTCTTCGGGCGCCTCGACCTGCGGCCCGACGTCGACGCCGAGCCCCGCTACATCGGCCGGATCGGGCTGCGCGACGCCGAGATGAACTCGCTGCTCATCGACTGGCGGGCGCCCGCCGCCGCCGTGTTCTACCAGGCGACGGCGGCCTCGCCGCGCTCGGTCGTACGCCGCCGGGTGCTGCGCAGCGCGGGCCGGACCGTGGCCGGCGTCGAGGACGAGCTGCTCGACGCCGAGGCGCTGGAGGAGCTCGGCCTCGACCTGCCGATCATCGGCGAGGGCGCGCTGATGGCGCAGCTGTCCCGGGCCCGCGACCGCTCCATGCACTCGATCGTCGCCACCATCCAGGCCGAGCAGGACGAGGCCATCCGGGCGCCCGGCAAGGGCGTCACCGTGATCTCCGGTGGCCCCGGCACCGGCAAGACCGTGGTCGCGCTGCACCGGGCGGCGTACCTGCTCTACACCGAGCGGCGCCGCTACGAGGCCGGCGGTGTGCTCGTCGTGGGCCCCAGCGGGGTCTTCATGCGCTACATCGAGCGGGTGCTGCCGAGCCTCGGGGAGACCGCGGTGGCGCTGCGCTCGCTCGGCGAGGTCGTCGACGGGCTGCGCGCCACCCGGCACGACGAGCCGGCCGTCGCCGACCTCAAGGGGTCGGACCGGATGGTCGAGCTGCTGCGTCGGACCAGCCGGCAGCAGGCGCCCGGGAGCCCGTCGGAGTTCCGGATCTTCTGGTACGACAACACGCTCCTGCTCGACCGGGGCGTGCTCGGCCGGGTGCGCCGCTCGCTGATGTCGCAGGGACGCCGCAACCGGCAGCTTCCCCGGGTGGCCTCGGCGCTGCTCGACGCGATGTGGCGCCAGGTGCGCAGCGAGCGCGGGCGGGAGCGTGGCCGCGAGGCCTTCGACGACGACCTGCTCGGCACCGACGGCTTCCTCGACTTCGTGCTGGCCTGGTGGCCGCCGCTCGACGCGCAGACCGTGCTCGGCTGGCTGCGTGACCCCGAGCTGCTCGAGCGGGTGGCCGACGGGGTCCTCGACAGCGAGGAGCAGCGGCTTCTCAGCAAGGGCTGGGCCGGCGAGGGCTCGCTGTCGGTCGGGCTGTCCGTCGAGGACGTGCCGCTGGTCGACGAGCTGCGCTTCGCGCTCGGCGACGTCCCGCAGCGCACCGACGACGAGCGCGACGACCCGATGACCGTCGGCGACGGCGCCGTCGACGTGCAGGAGCTGATGACGGCCGCCGACCGTGAGTACGCGCCGTCCGGCCGCGCCTGGACGGCGCCCACCCACAGCATCGACGACGACCCCTTCGCGCACGTGTGATCGACGAGGCCCAGGACCTCACGCCGATGCAGTGGCGGGCGGATGGTCGCGCGCCGTGGCCGCGCGGCGTCCTGGACCATCGTCGGCGACCCCGCCCAGTCGTCGTGGCCGCGGCCCGACGAGGCGGCGGCGGCCCGGGCCGCCGCTCTGGAAGGGCCGACCAGGTCCACTCGTTCCACCTCTCGACCAACTACCGCAACTCGGCCGAGATCTACGAGTACGCCGCCCTCTACGCCGAACGCGTCGGCCTCGACGCCGACCTGCCCACCGCCGTCCGCTCCACGGGGGTGGAGCCGGTGGAGGTCGACGCGGGCGCCGACATCGAGTCCGCCACCCGCGCGGCCGTCGACGACGTGGCCGGCCGGGTCTCCGGCACCGTGGGCGTCGTCGTCCCCCTCAGCCCGGCGATCCGAGGTCAACTCCTGGCTGGCGTCCTGGCCCGAGCGCGCCGCGGACTCCCCGGGTGCGCGCGCCGCGGTCGACTCGGCTGTCGCGCCCTCTGGCGAGGACCGGGTCGTCGTGCTTACGGGCCTCGACACCAAGGGTCTGGAGTTCGATGGGATCGTCGTGGTCCGGCCGCAGGAGATCGAGGCCGAGTCCGCCACCGGCCGCGCCACCCTCTACGTCGTCCTCACCCGCGCCACGCAGCTGCTCACCGTCGTCCGCTGACGGAGAGGGTCGCCGCGTGCGGTGGTTGAGGTGCGAGCGGAGCGAGCCGCGTGCGGTGGTTGAGGTGCGAGCGGAGCGAGCCACGAAACCCCACGGGTCATGACAGCCGTGGATCTCAGCCAACCGGTGGCTGGGAACCACGGCCGTCCGGGCGCAACTAGGCTGCGGCCATGACGAGCGCCCTCTCCGCCCAGGACGCCATCGCTGCGCTCCAGGGGCACGAGGCGTGGGCGATCATCCGGCGTTCCACGCGCGCGGGCGACAAGGACACCGTGGGCCTGGTGGGCGGTCGGCGGCGCGTGGTGGAGTCGCTGCTCGACGTACCTCTCGAGTCCGGCGAGCCGCAGGACGGGCACATCGCCGACCGGCTGCTGGCGATCCCGTTCCGGCAGGTCCGCGAGCGCGGCTTCGAGGCGCACGACGACGGCACCCCGCTGGTCGTGGTGGAGGTGGAGACCGAGCGGGAGTTCTCGGTGGCCGAGATCGTGGCCGCGATCGACGACACCGGGGTCGAGTTCGACGACCGGGGCGGGTTCGAGACCGACGACGAGGAGTACGCCCGGCTCGTCGAGGCGATCATCCGCGACGAGATCGGCCAGGGCGAGGGCGCCAACCTCGTGGTCGGCCGGCACTACCGCGCGCAGGTCGCCGACTGGAGCGCCGCTACTGCGCTCACGGTGTTCCGGCGTCTGCTCGAGCGCGAGCAGGGTGCCTACTGGACCTACGTCTTCTTCACCGGCGACCGCTACCTGATCGGCGCGAGCCCCGAGCGGCACGTCTCGATCCACGGCGGCGACGTGCGGATGAACCCGATCAGCGGCACCTTCCGGATCCCCCGCGACGCCGACGACGCGACGCCGGTGAAGGAGCGGCTGCTCGACTTCCTGCGCGACGAGAAGGAGGTCTACGAGCTCTTCATGGTCGTCGACGAAGAGCTGAAGATGATGTGCGACCTGTGCCACCAGGGTGGCCAGGTGCTCGGACCGTTCCTCAAGCCGATGAGCCACCTCGTCCACACCGAGTACCTCCTCGCCGGCCGCACCGACCGCGACCCGCGCGAGGTGCTGCGCGACACGATGTACGCCGCCACGGTCACCGGCAGCCCGGTCGAGAACGCCTGCCGGCTGATCCGCCAGTACGAGACCGAGGGCCGTGGCTACTACGGCGCCGCCCTGGCCCTGCTCGGGCGCGACCCGGGCGGCGGGCCGGTCGTCGACAGCCCGATCGTGATCCGCTCCGCCGACGTCGACCTCGAGGGCCGGCTCCGGGTGACCGCGGGCGCCACGCTCGTGCGCGACTCCGACCCGGCGTACGAGGTGGCGGAGACGCACGCCAAGGCCGGCGGGATCCTCAGCGCGTTCGGCCTGGTGCCGCCGGCGCCCCGACCCCGGGTCAACATGGCCGAGCTGGTGGCCGACGAGGACGTGCTGATCACCCTCAACGCCCGCAACCGCCGGCTCAGCACCTTCTGGCTCGCCGACCAGACCGGCGCCGCCCCCGACCCGCGGCTGGCGGGCAAGCGGGTGGTGATCCTCGACGGCGAGGACGCCTTCGTCAACATGCTCCGCCACCTGCTCGGGGTGATGGGCATGCCCTCCCGCGTGGTGCGCCACGAGGACTACGAGCCGGGAGCCCTCGACGGCGACGACCTCGTCATCGTCGGGCCCGGGCCCGGCGACCCGCGCGACGGCGACGACGCCAAGATCGGCCGGATGCGCGCCGCGGTGGCCGACCTGCTGGCGTCGGGGCGGCCGTTCCTGGCGGTGTGCCTGGGTCACCAGACGCTGTGCCACGCGCTCGGCATCCCGCTGGTCTACAAGGACATCGTCTTCCAGGGCACCCAGTCGCCGGTGTCCTTCGACGGGCGCACCGAGCGGGTCGGCTTCTACAACACCTTCGTCGGCCGGGTCGGCCCCGACACCGCGCTGCCGCCGGGGGTCTCGGTGGAGACCGACCCCGACACCGGTGACGTGCACTCGCTGCGCGGGCCGCACTACCGCGGTCTGCAGTTCCACGCCGAGTCGATCCTCACCGAGCGCGGCTACGACCTCGTCCACGACCTCGTCCGCCGCCTGCTGCTCGACGACTGATCGTGGCGGCGCCGAGCGGGGTCGCACCCGACGTGGTCGTCGTCGACCACCACGACTCCTACACCTGGAACCTCGTGCATCTTGTCGCGACCGTCACCGGCGTCCTGCCCCGGGTGGTCCAGCACGACGAGGTCACCGCCGCCGACGTGCTGCGGCACTCCCACGTCGTGCTCTCGCCCGGGCCCGGCCGCCCCGACGTGCCCGCCGACTTCGGGGTCGGCCGCGAGGTGCTGGCCGCGGCCACCCGCCCGGTGCTCGGCGTCTGCCTGGGCATGCAGGGCCTGGTGACGGCGTACGGCGGCCGGGTCGAGCGGGTCACGCCGGGGCACGGCGAGCTCGCGGTGGTCCGGCACGAGGGCGAGGGGCTCTTCGCCGGCGTCCCGGACCCGTTCGCCGCCGTCCGCTACCACTCGCTGGCCGCCGTCGAGCTGCCCGACTGCCTGCGGCGCACGGCCTACGACGAGACCAGCGGGCTGCCGATGGGGGTGGCGCACCGCGACCTGCCGCTGGTCGGCGTGCAGTTCCACCCGGAGTCGGTGCTCTCCGAGCACGGGGCGCTGCTGGTGGCGAACTTCCTGGGGCTGACGTGAGCGGCCAGCCGGCTGGGCCGGAAGAGGTGTTCGCGGAGGTCGCCGCGCGACACCGTCGCTGCTTCTGGCTCGACGGCGGTGGGGCCCGGGCGTGGTCGGGCCGCCGGTCGCTGATCGGCTGGCTCGACGACGACGACGTGTCGCTCTCCTACGATGCCGCCCGCCGCGAGGTGACCCGGCACGCGGACGGCCGCTCGACGGTGGTCGGCGACGACGTGTTCGCGGTGCTCGAGGCCGAGCTCGACGCGGGGGCGCCGAGCGACCAGTGGTTCGGCTACCTCGGCTACGCCGCCCGCCCCGACCTCGCCGCGCCGTCCGGCGCCCTGCCCGACGCGGTGTGGATGCGGGCCCGGCACGTGCGGCTCTTCGAGCACCCGACGGACGGACCGACGGACGGACCGACGGACGGACCGGGGTCGGGTCGTGTGCCTGAGACCGGCCCCGGACCCGGTGTCGGGCACACGACCCTCCCCCCGGTGCCGGACGGGTACGCCGCCGCCTTCGCCCGGGTCCAGGAGCACCTGCACGCCGGCAACACCTACGAGGTCAACCTCACCCACCGGCTGCGGACGCGCAGCGACCTCGACCCCGTGGCGGCCTACCTTCGCTTGCGCGACCTCAACCCCGCGCCGTACGCCGGCTTCCTCCAGCACGACGTCGACGATGCCCGGGCGTGGCTGCTGAGCTCGTCGCCCGAGCGCTACGCGCTCGTGACCGGCGACCGGGTGCTGGAGACCAAGCCGATCAAGGGGACGACGCCCCGCGCCACCGACCCGACGCGCGACGAGGAGCTGCGGACGCTGCTGGCCACCGACCGCAAGTACCGCGCCGAGAACCTGATGATCGTCGACCTGCTGCGCAACGACCTGTCGATGGTGTGCGAGCCCGGCTCGGTCGAGGTCCCGGTGCTGATGGAGGTCGAGTCGTACGCGAGCGTGCACCAGCTGGTCTCGACCGTGCGCGGGCGGCTGCGCGCGGACGTGAGCACGGTCGGCGCGCTGCGGGCGCTCTTCCCGGCCGGGTCGATGACCGGTGCCCCCAAGCTGCGCACGATGCAGGTGATCGAGGAGGTGGAGTCGACCCCGCGCGGCGTGTACTCCGGCGCGTTCGGCTGGGTGGCCGGCGATGGCCGCGCAGACCTCGGGGTCGTGATCCGATCGCTCACCACGGCCGGCGACGGCCTCTGGGAGCTCGGCACCGGCGGCGGCATCACGGTGCTGTCCGACCTCGACGAGGAGCACGCCGAGGCGGCGGTGAAGGCGGAGCGGCTACTGCGGGTCTTCGACGGAGGGTGACGAGGACGGTCGCGCCGAGGGCGTGGTCGGTGCCGGCGCGGCGTCCGAGAAGAGCCGCAGGATCTGGCGCACCGCCCTGATCACCCGGGCCCGGTCGTAGGGCAGCGGGTCGACGACGTCGACGGTCTGGATGAGGTCGCCGTTCTGCACGAAGCCGCTGACGTAGAGCTGCTCGTCGTCGAAGTCGACCACCACCCGGGCGTCGTCGGCGCCGGGCACCCGCACCGTCTGCACGTCGTCGGGGTCGAGGTCGCTCATCGCCGCGAAGATCGCGTCGAGCCCCAGGGAGACGAGCTGGTAGTTGACGTCGACGACCGGGCCGCCGTCCTCGGTGGGGGTGAGCGAGCAGGTCGGGGACGTCGGGGTGCCGGCGTTGAGCCGCAGGTCGGCGTCGAGGAGCCGGGAGACCTGGTCGACCTCGAGCGCGTCGCAGGGGTTGAACAGCGGCTCGGTCGGGGTGGGGGCCGGCGGTCGCGCGCTGCTGCCGCCACCGCCGCAGCCGGCGAGCAGCAGCAGGGTCGCGAGGACGGCGAGGGGTTTCGTGGCTCGCTTCGCTCGCACCTCAACCACCGGGGTCGTCGGTGGTTGAGGTGCGAGGAGCGCCAGCGACGAGCCACGAAACCACCTGGATTCGCGTCGCGTTGAGGGTTTCGTGGCTCGCTTCGCTCGCACCTCAACACGACGCGCTCGCACCGGGACGGCCGGGGCAGGCGGAGGAGCGAGGCGGGCGCCGCCGCTGGGCGAGCTGGTCGGCCTCGACGGTGCCGGCGTGGCGGTCGGCGACCTGGCGCACGATCGAGAGCCCGAGCCCGGAGCCGGGCATCGTGCGCGACTCCTGGGCCCGCCAGAAGCGGTCGAAGACGTGGGTGCGGTCGGCCTCGGCGATGCCGGGGCCGTCGTCGTCGACGGTGAGCACCCCGTCGACCAGGCAGCAGGTCACCCGGCCGCCCGGGGGGCTCCACTTCGCGGCGTTGTCGAGCAGGTTGGTGATCGCCCGCTCGAGCGCCGCGGCGTCGCCGATGACCCACCAGGGGTGCGCGACGACGTCGAAGCTGACGCCGGGCGCGCGCAGCCGCACCCGGGCGAGCGCGTGGTCGAGCATCTCGCTCAGCTCGACGTCGCCGACGACCGACTCGGGCGGCACGTCGCGGGCCAGCTCGACGAGGTCGCCGACGAGGGTCGTGAGCTCCTCGATCTGCGCGCGGATGTCGTCGAGCATCTCGGCCCGCGCCTCGGGCTCGAGGCTGGGGCCGGCCGCGTCGTCGGACTGGTGGAGCAGGTCGATGTTGGTGCGCAGCGAGGTGAGCGGGGTGCGCAGCTCGTGCCCGGCGTCGGCCACCAGCCGGCGCTGCCGCTCGCGGGAGGCGTCGAGGGCCAGCAGCATCTGGTTGAACGCCGTCGCGAGGCGCGCCACCTCGTCGGCGCCCTCGACGGGGAGCGGGCGGAGGTCCTCGGTGCGGGCGATCCGCTCGACCGACGAGGTGAGCCGGCGTACGGGACGCAGTCCGTTGCTGGCCACGGCCCACCCGGCCAGGCCGGCACCGACGACCCCGGCGATGCCGAAGAGCAGCATCACGATGCCGAGCTTGCCGAGGACGTCGCGCTGGTCGTCGAGCGACTGGGCCAGGATCATCGTCTCCCCGCTGTCGCGCTTGAGCGTCACCACCCGCCAGCGGGTGTCGTCGCCGGCGGAGTCGAGGGTGCGGATCGACTGCGTCTCCTCCCCGCGCAGCACCGCCAGCTCGGGGTCGCCGAGCTCGACCGGGGGCAGCTCGACGGTCGAGCGCTGCACGGCGAACGGCCCGCGCACGCACACCACCCACGCGTTGGCCGCACCGAGGTACTCCTGCGGGACCCGCACCTCGGGGTCGCACAGCCGCGTCGACGCCGACTGCGCCCGCTCGACCAGCGAGTCGTCGAGGCTCGACTGCAGCTGCATCCGCACGGTGACGTAGACGCCGGCCGCGACGAAGGCGACCGCCAGGCCGACCGCGATCGTGGTGAGCAGGATGACCCGGCTGGCCAGCGACCGCCGGTAGTGCCAGCGGCTCTCCACCACCGGGGTTGACGTGGGCGGCGTAGGCGGCGTGGGCGGCGCCGGCGGCGTGGGCGGGGGGTACGGCGGCGGCGGGAACGCGGGCTGGCTCATGCTTCCTTCAGCACGTAGCCCACCCCGCGCACGGTGTGGATCAGCCGGCTCTCGCCCTCGGCCTCGGTCTTGCGACGCAGGTAGCCGACGTAGACCTCCAGCGAGTTGGCGGTGGTGCGGGAAGTCGTAGCCCCACACCTCCTCGAGGATGAACGAGCGCTCGAGCACCCGCCGCGGCCGGCGCAGGAACATCTCGAGCAGCGTGAACTCGGTGCGCGGTCAGCTCGATCGCGCGGGTGCCGCGGGTGACCTCGCGGGTCGCGACGTTCATCGTCAGGTCGGAGAAGGAGAGCATCTCGTCAGGGGCGTCCGCGTCGGGCACCACCCGGCGCAGCAGGGCGCGCAGCCGGGCCAGCAGCTCCTGGAGCGCGAACGGCTTGGTGAGGTAGTCGTCGGCGCCGGCGTCGAGGCCCTCGACGCGGTCGCCCACGGCGTCGCGGGCGGTCAGCACGATGATCGGGACGTCGTTGCCGGCCGTGCGCAGCGCGCGGGTGGCCTCCAGGCCGTCGAGGCGCGGCATCATCACGTCCATCACCACGACGTCGGGCGCGACCGCCCCGATGGTGGCCAGCGCCTCGGCACCGTCGCCGGCGAGGTGCACGTCGTAGCCGTTGAACTCGAGCGAACGGCGCAGCGACTCGCGCACGGCCTGGTCGTCGTCGACGACGAGCACGCGAGGCTGGGGGACGGACGACGTCGGCACGGCCCCATGCTGCCAGCACCGCCCTGAGCCTGCGCTGAGAGACGCCCGGCCCGGCTGGCCCGGGCGGCCTCAGACGTAGCGGCTCGCGCAGGCGGCGGCCCGGGCGCCGTAGCCGCCGCCGAACAGGCAGGCGTGCACCAGCAGCGGGAAGAGCTGGTGCAGCGCGACCCGGTCCTCCCAGCCGTCGGCGAGCGGGGCGACCTCGTCGTAGGCGTCGAGCACCCGCGGCAGGTGCGGCAGCCCGAAGAGCGCGAGCATCGCGAGGTCGACCTCGCGGTGCCCGCCGTACGCCGCGGGGTCGATCAGCCACGAGGCGGCCGTCGAGGCCCCAGAGCACGTTGCCGTTCCACAGGTCGCCGTGCAGCCGGGCGGGCGGCTCCTCGGGCAGAGGTCGGCGAGCCGCGGCGACCAGCGCCTCGACGGTGGCGGCCTCGCCCGCGGTGACCGCGCCGCGGTCGCGGGCGAGCTTGAGGTAGGGCAGCACCCGGCGGGTGGCGTAGAACTCGGCCCACGTGGGGGCCGTGCGGTTGGGCAGCGGGAGCTTGCCGATGAACCCGTCGTGCTCGGCGCCGAACGCCGTCGGCGCCCCGCCGCGTGGGTGGCCGCGAGGGCCGCGGCCGAAGGCGGCGGCGGCGTCGCCGGTGCTCTTGCCGGACTCGATCCACGCGCAGGATCAGGCACTCGGCGTCGACGCCGAGCACCTCGGGCACGGGGACGCCGCCGGCGACCTCGCCGAGCCACCGCAGACCCGCGGCCTCGCGCTCGAAGAAGCCCGGCCGGCGCGTGCGCCAGGGTCTTCATCAGGGCGGTGGTGCCGTTGCTGAGCCGCAGCTTGGTGGCGGTGCAGATGTCGCCGCCGGCGACCGGCGCCGTGGCCACGACGGCGGCGCCGAGGAGCTCCTCGGCGCGCCGGGCGACCAGCGGCTGGCGGGTCATCGGCCGGTCTGGTCGGACTCGTCGGGAGCGCCGGACGGGTCGACCAGGCCGGGGAGCACGGCGAGGGCGGTCACGAGCGCGGCGGAGGTGCGCTCGACCATCGCCAGCACCTCCTCGAAGCCGCTGTCGCCACCGTAGTACGGGTCGGGCACGTCGAGGCCGGGTTCGGCGGGGTCGAGGTCGCGGAAGAGCCGCAGCCGGGCGGGATCGTGGTCGGGGGAGAGGTCGGCGATGTCGGCGAGGTTCTGGCTGTCCATCGCCAGCACCAGGTCGTGCTCGTCGGTCCAGGTGGCGGCGTACTGCTGGGCGCGGTGCCGGGTGGCGTCGTAGCCGGCGGTGGTCAGCGTCGCCGCGGCGCGGGGGTCCATCGGTCGGCCCGACGTGCCAGTCGCCGGTGCCGCAGCTGGCGACCGTCGACCCGGTCGCCGAGCCCGGCGTCGTCGAGCCGCGCGGCGAGGACGACGTCGGCCATCGGCGAGCGGCAGATGTTGCCGAGGCAGACCAGCGCGACGGCGTAGCGGCCGGGCTCGCGGGGCTCGGGCAGGTCGGGCGCTCCCGGGAGGCCCGGCTGGGGCGCGGTCACCGGCGGGCGTCGCTGCCGATGATGCCGTCGACCACCCAGGTGGTGACCGTGATGACGATCGCGCCGCCGACCGCCGGTCCAGAACCCGTCGACGCGGAAGCCGATGTCGAGCTGCTCGGCCAGCCAGCCGGTGAGCAGCAGCATCGCGGCGTTGATGACCAGCAGGAACAGCCCGAGGGTCACGATGATGAACGGGAACGACAGGAGCGTCAGCACCGGCTTCACGAGCGAGGTCACCACGCCGAGGATCGAGCGAGACGAGCAGCAGCGGCACGATCTTCTCCTCGACCTCGGCGCGGCCGGAGTCGGGGCCCAGGAAGCGGATGCCGTCGACGATCCAGGCCGCGGCGGCGAGGGCGATCGCGGTGGTCAGGAGCCAGGTCAGGAAGCGCACGGGCCCGATCATCCCAGGCGGGTGCGTGCCCGACGGACCGGTCAGGCCAGGCCGAGCGCCTCGATGATCTCGGTCTCGGCGTGCGCCGAGGTGCTCGCGCAGGAAGTCGACCGCGCCGTCGCACGTCGTCGTCCTCGAGCAGCTGCACCAGCGCGGTGTGGGTCTCGGCCTGGTCGTGGGCGTTGCGGTGGATCCGCTCGACCTGGGCGAGCGCGAGCTTGAGCTCGACGACGAGCCCTCGGCCATGCGCGACGAGCCGCGGGCTGCCGGTGAGGCCGACCAGCGAGACGTGGAAGGCGAGGTGGCGCTCGTTGAGCTCCTGGTAGGTGCCGTCGGCCGCGCACGGCGTCGGTGTAGGCGCGCAGCGAGGCGCGCACGCGCTCGCGCTGCGTCGTCGGTGGCCTCGCGCCCAGCGGCGGACCCCGGCGCCCTCGAGCACCCAGCGGGCCGCGGCAGCACGTCGCGCACCGACTCCGCGCTCGGGGGTGGCCACGTTGACGCCGCGGTGCGGCTCGCGGGTGGCCAGGCCCTCGGCGACCAGCACGGCCAGCGCCTCGCGCACCGTCGGCCGGGAGACGCCGAGCGACTCGGCCAGGGCGACCTCGCGCAGCGGGGTCCCGCTCTCGAGCTCGCCGTCGAAGATGGCCCGGCGCAGCTCCTCGGCGACCCGGTCGACGGTCGAGGACGTGCTCGAGGTGCAGGGTCGGCGAACGGTCCCGGAGGCCGGCGCCGGGGTGGGCACGGGGCATCGGCGCGGCGACGGCATGGCTCATTCTTGCGCGGCCCGTCCGTGCGCCACACTGGCGATTGTCAGATTGTCTGACAATCTCGGATGGGATGCGGAGGTGGGAGATGGGCGACGAGCTGCGCCTGGGGTCGCCACTACGTCACCGTCGAGCCCACGCACTTCCGCGTCGACTACGTCATCAACCCGTTCATGGATCGCGCCGTCCAGCCCGACCCGGCGCTCGCGCTGCACGCAGTGGCGCACGCTGGTCGCGACGCTGCGCGGCCTCGGCGCCCGCGTCGACGTCCTGCCGCAGCGTCCCGACGCCCCCGACATGGTCTACGCGATGAACCTCGGCCTCGGCGTCGTCCGCCCCGACGGCACCGGCCACGTCGTGCTGTCGCACATGCGCTACCCGCAGCGCCGCATGGAGACCGGCAGCGCGGCCGCGTGGTTCGCGGACCACGGCTGGACCACGTCGTACGTCGGTCGCGACGGCGTCGGCGCGCACTTCGAGGCCGGCGACGCCTTCGCCTTCGGCGGCGACCTGGTCGTCGGCTACGGCCCGCGCACCGAGGAGCTCGCGCTGAAGCACCTGGCCACCGACCTCGGCGTCCGGGTGCGCGGGCTGCGGATCACCCACCCCGCGATGTACCACCTCGACCTGGCGTTCTGCCCGCTCGACGAGCGCCGCGCGCTGGTCTGCCCCTCGGCGTTCGACGCCCCGTCGGCGCGGGCGCTGCTCGACCTGGTGCCGGAGCCGCTCGTGCTCACCGAGGAGGAGGCGCTCACGACGTTCTGCGCCAACTCCGTGGTCGTCGGCCGCACGATCGTGATGCCGGCCTGCCCGCCGCGGGTGCGCGCGCAGCTGGAGGCGTGGGGCTTCGACGGTCGTGCTCGTCGACGTCTCGGAGTTCCACAAGGGCGGCGGCTCGATCCGCTGCCTGACCAACCCGGTCGACATCACGCTGGGCCGCGACCTGCTCGTCGTGCCCGGCGGCGAGGTCGTCCTCCCGCCGCCCTGACCGACCCGGGTCGGTACCGTCTGCGCCATGTTCCCGGTCGGTGGTGTGGGCGTGATGCTGCTGTGCATCGCGGTGTCCGGGCTGCTCTGCCTCGGCATCGGCGCGCTGCTGCGCCGCCGACTCGGGATGCTCGGGGCGACCACGGTCGGGCTGCTGCTCTGGTCGCTGGCCGGGATCGCCGTGCTCACGCTGATCCCGGCGAACGGGGCGCCGGGGGTGGTCTTCGCCGAGGGGCGGCTCGACAGCTGCTCGTGGGACATCGGGGGGCCGGCGCCGGACGGGTTCTGGATCCTGCCCGGCGGTCAGCGGCTGCTCAACTCGCTCGCGTTCGTCCCCTCGGGCGCGCTGGTGGTGCTGCTCGCCGCACGGTGGCCGCGGCTGGTCTGGCTGACCGTGCCGCTGGGGGTGGGGCTGCTGGCGGCGTACTCGGTGGCGATCGAGCTCACCCAGCTCGCGCTGGCCCGGCTCGACCGCGCCTGCGACGTCACCGACATCATCGACAACGTCATCGGGGCCGCCGCGGGGGCGGTGGTCGGGCTGCTGCTCGCGGTGGTGCTGCGGCCCTGGCGGCACCCGAGGGACCGGAACACCCGGGTGCACCCGCCCCGTTAGAGTCGCCGCCATGGCCCACCCTCAGCCTCCCGCAGACCCGCAGACCCCGCGTCACCGCAGCCCCGCGCCAACGTCGCCGCCATCCCGGCGTACGTGCCCGGCAAGCCGCCCGCGCCCGCGCGACGGGCTGACGACCTTCAAGCTGTCGTCCAACGAGAACCCCTACCCGCCGCTCCCGGGCGTGGTGGAGGCGGCGTACGGCGCCGTGTCGGTGATGAACCGCTACCCCGACATGGGCAACAACGCGCTCTACACCGCGCTGTCGACGCGGCTCGGGGTCCCGGTCTCCGACCTGGCCGCCGGCACCGGCTCGGTGGCGCTGATCTACCAGCTGCTGAGCGCCTTCTGCGACCCCGGCGACGAGGTCGTCTACGCCTGGCGCTCGTTCGAGGCCTACCCGATCGCGGTCAGCCACGGCCGGCGCCACCTCGGTGCAGGTGCCGGTGCTCGCCGACGGTCGCCACGACCTCGACGCGATGGCCGCCGCGGTCACCGACCGCACCAAGGTGGTGCTGGTCTGCACCCCCAACAACCCGACCGGCCCGCGGTCACCCAGACCGAGCTCGACGCGTTCCTCGCGGCGGTGCCCGCCGCACGTGGTCGTGGTGGTCGACGAGGCCTACCTCGAGTTCGTGCGGATGGACGACGCCGTCGACGGTCTCGCGACCTACCGCGCCCACCCCAACGTCGTGGTCTTCCGCACCTTCTCCAAGGCCTACGGCCTGGCCGGCTTCCGGGTCGGGTACGCCGTCGCGCAGGAGCCGCTGGCCGCCGCCCTGCGCGCGGTCTCGCTGCCGTTCGGGGTCTCCCACGTCGCCCAGAGCGCCGCGATCGCCTCGCTCGCCGCGGAGGCGGCCCTGCTGGAGCGGGTCGACGCGATCGTCGGCGAGCGCGACCGGGTGCTCGCCGGGCTGCGGGACGCCGGCTGGGTCGTGCCCGAGCCGCAGGGCAACTTCGTCTGGCTCGCCCTGCCCGACGACGCGGGCTCCCCCACCGGCACTCGCACCGCCGCGTTCGCGGCCGCCGCCGAGGAGGTCGGCCTCGTGGTGCGGCCGTTCGCGGGCGAGGGCCTGCGGGTCACGATCGGCGAGCCCGAGGCCAATGACCGGCTGCTCGACGTCGCCGCGCGTTTCGAGCGGTAGGCCGGTCGCGGCCGGTCGCCGAGCGGCCGGCGCCGGTCGCTACCGGGGGTCCAGGAGCCGGTCGAGGGCGGCGTCGTCGAGGCCGGCACCCTCCCGGCGCAGGGCGTCGACGTCGAGCGCGGCCGCCTCGGTGGGCTGGTCGAGGGCCTCGCCCAGCCGGGCGGCGACGTCGGGGGTCCGCGGCGACCCGACCCGCTCGTGCAGGGCGTCGCTGGCGCCGACCAGGCGCCAGGCGTCGTCGGGACGGCCCAGCGGCCGCGACAGAGCAGCGCGACGTCCTCGAGGAGGATGCGCCGAGCACCCACTGGTCGCCGTAGCGGCGGTAGGCCTCGAGCGCCGTCGCGTAGGCGGCGCGGGCCTCGTCGTGCTCGCCGAGGTCGCGGGCGGCGTTGCCGAGGTTGTTGTGGCCCAGCGCCACCATCCAGGTGTCGCCGACCTCGGTGTGCAGGGCCATCGACTCGCGGAAGCGCGGTCCGCGCCTCGAGCGGGTCGCCGCGCAGCGTGGCCAGCATGCCGAGGTTGTTCTGCGAGATGCCGATGCCCCAGCGGTCGCCGAGCTCGCGGCGCAGCGCCAGCCCCCGTTCCGCCAGCTCCTCGGCCAGCGTCGTAGTCGCCCTCGTACTCCGCGACGATCGCCAGGTTGCTGAACAGCGCCGCCATGCCGGAGCGGTCACCGAGCCGCCTCGCGGACCGCCAGGCTCCGCTCGTAGTGGCGCGCGCGCGTCGTCGCAGCTCGCCCTGCTGCGCGGCCAGCGTGCCCGAGAGGTGCAGCACCTGGGCCGGCGCCGCGTCGTCGCTCGAGCGCGGTGAACATCTCGGCGCCTCGGCCAGCCCGGCTCGGCCTCGGCGAAGTGGCCCTGCTTGCGGGCCACCTCGGCCAGCCAGGTCTGGGCCCACGCGCGGCTGGCGCGGTCGCCGGCCGCGCGTCGGCGAGCGCGAGCGCGCGGGTGAAGGACTCCTCGGCCGCCGCCCAGTCCGCCTGGAGCTCGAGGATCTTGCCGATCCGGACCAGCGGCTCGACCTGCTCGGGCTCGGGCAGCAACGTGAGCAGTCGCCGGTAGTGCTCGCAGCGCGGCGTCGTTGGCGTAGGCCGTCTGGGCGGCGTCGCCGGCTCGGCGCAGCCAGACGGCGCTTCGCGTCGTCGTCGTCGCTGTGCCAGTAGTGGTGGGCCAGGTCGTCGAGGTGCCGCTCGGGGTCGCCGAGCGCGCCGGCCACGATCGCCTCGGCGACGCGCTGGTGGAGCATCGTGCGCATCGCGAACGGCAGGCTCTCGTAGGCGACGTCGTGCAGCAGCGCGTGGGTGAAGGCCCACAGGTCCTCGCCGAGGTCCTCCGGGTCGGGCCACGTCGCGCCGGTCCAGCTCCTGCAGGGCAGCGGCGCACGTCGCCGGCGGCGCCGAGGTCGGGATAGGCCTGGCGGACCAGACCCGCCGAGAAGGCCTGCCCCACCACGCTGGCCACCTTCGCCGTGCGGCGCGGGGTCTCCGGCAGTCCGTCGAGCCGGCTGAGCACCAGGCCGTGCAGCGTGCCGGGCAGGTCGAGGGCGTCGGCGGCGCGTGCTGCCGCTCTCGGCCCGCTCGTGGAGGTAGCGGCACAGCTCGCGCACCCACAGCGGGTTGCCGTCGGCCCGCTCGACGACCAGGTCGACCAGGTCGGCCGGGACCAGTCGGCGCCCCCGTACAGGCCGGCGAGCTCCTCGGCGGCGAGCTGCGCGGGCCGCGGTCCTCGCCGAGCGCGGGTCAGCCGGATCTCCTCGTGGGTCAGCCAGGCCGTCGAGGTCGAGGCCCAGCAGCGGCCCGGCGTCGCCGGGCGGTAGCCCAGCAGCAGCAGCGACGCGGCAGGCCGCGCCGACCGCCCGCGGCCAGCGCGACCAGCAGGTCGCGGCCCAGCGGCTCGAGCAGGTGCGCGTCGTCGAGCAGCAGGACCAGCGGGGACGGTGGCCCGCAGCTCGAGCAGCCGCCCGGCCAGGCTCCTCCAGGCTGGTCTTGCGCAGCTTGGCGTCGAAGCGTCGCGGTCAGCTCGTTGTCGGGCAGCGGGATGCCGAGCAGCGCCCCGACCAGCGGAGCCCGCGGCCGCAGCTCGCCGGGCAGGACCCGCTCCAGATGGTCGGCGAGTCGGCCTGCGTCGATCCCGTCCGGGCACGTCGAGCAGCTCGCGCCACGACCCCCCACCACGCCGGAGTACGCCGACACGATGCCGTAGGCGCGCGCGCCGAGCCGCACACCGTGGCCACGCCGCCGGCTCGGCCCGCGCCAGCGACCTCGACCAGCAGCCGCGACTTGCCGACCCCCGGCTCGCCGGAGACCCCCACCACCCGGCCGGCGCCGGCCGCGGCGGCCCGTCGAGCGCCGCCTGCAGCCGCGCCGAGCTCCTCGTCCCGGCCCACCAGCGGCGGTCACGCCGCCGGACGCGCGCCCGGGCCGACGGCCGAGCAGCCGAGCCGCCGGCGGTCGGCCGGGCCTTGCCCTTGAGGTCGAGCAGCTCGACGTCGCCGAACTCGAAGTCCGGTCCCGCCGCCCGCCGGACCTCGTCGGAGACCATGACCCCGCCGGCCGGAGCCTTGCCCATCAGCCGGGCCGCCAGGTTGACCGGCGTCGCCCAGGCAGCAGAAGGTCCGCCGGCGACGGTGGCCGTAGGTGCCGCTGCGCAGCCGGCCGGCCGCGACGCCGACGCGGATGTCGGTGATCGTCGTCGTCCTGCAGCTCGAGCAGCTCGAGCGCGGCCGCGCAGGCCCGGGCCGCGTCGTCCTCGTGGGCCTCGCGGGCTGCCGAAGACGGCGTAGAGGTAGGCGCCCTTGTCGCCCACCGTGAGCTGGAGCAGGCTGCCGCCGTGCCCGTCGATGATGCGCTGGGCCGACGACGATGAACGCGTCGAGCAGCTCGGGGGCGTCGGCGTCGTCGCCGTCGAAGTCGATGCCCTCGAACTGGACGAACACCGGGACCGCCGGGCGCAGCTCGGCCAGGAACTCGCCCGCGACCGGCCCGCATCCGCTCGTAGATGGCCGGCAGCAGCCACTGCCGCGACCGGTCGTCGGGCGGCAGGGCCGGCGAGTCGGCGAAGCCCGCGATCGGTCGGCGCGCCGGTGCTGAGGCTCGCCGACGCACGGCCACCGGGCCGAGCTCGCCCTTCGCGCGTGCTCGCACCCGCGGCGTCGGTCTCCGAGCGCCTCCAGGACCGCGGCGCGTCACCACGACCTCGCCCGGGCCGCGGCCTCGTGCTCGGCGGCCGCCACCTCGTCCATCAACGACCCGGCCAGCACGTCGATCAGCTGGACCGCCGGGTCGCCCACCACGAAGCGCCGCGCGCGTGCCGGCGGCGACCGCGACCTTGACGGCCAGGGCGACGGTGCTGCCGCCCGGGGAGCGGACCCGTCCCGACCCGGGCCATCACCTCCTGCATCGCGAAGGCACAGCTGACCGCGCGCGACCCGTCGTCACCGTCGACCCAGCAGGTGACGGCGTCGCCGCTGAAGTAGACGACCGAGCCGCCGACCTCGTGCAGGCAGCCGATCAGCTCGTGGAAGACGGTCTCCAGGATCGCGGTGAGCGTCTCGGCGCCGCGTTGCGGCGCCCAGCTCGTCGGCCAGGGTCTCGGTGAGCGCGGTGAAGCCGGAGACGTCGGCGAACAGGACCGAGCCGGTGCGCCGCCCGTCGACGTGCGCGCCGTCGTGGACCGCCCAGCGCCGGTCCTCGGCGACGTAGGCCTCCGGGTCGTCGCCTGGCCCCGCGACTCGGCCGTGGGCAGCCTCGGCTGCGCTCAGCAGCGTCATCTGACCGGACACGGACCTCGCGGCTGCCGAGGACGTCGCCGTCGCCGGGTGCCCGTGACCGTGCGCCCGCAGCGCGTAGGTCGTGGCCGGACTGCCAGCCCGAGGAGGAGGCGCCGGTGCCGACGTAGCGTGAACTGGTCGGTGACCGGGTCGTAGCCCAGCGCACTGGGGTGCGCGGGGTCGCTGCCGCCGACCGCGCGCTGGTGAACGGACCCGGCAGCCGCGCCGCAGCGCCAGGGCGTCACGCGTCGCTCAGCCGTGCCGGCGGCGTCGCGAGCCGGAAGTCACCGCCAGGTCACGGCGTACGGTGCGCCGACCGACACCGGCTGGCGGCGTCCGGCTCGACGTCGTAGGGGGCGCCGGAACGGGCTCAGCTGTGTAGGCGTTGGCCAGCCGGAAGACGGCGGCGGTGCCGAGCCGCTCGCGGCCGGGAGCGACCACGTCGTAGCCGCCGACCGTCGTCGCCGGCCGTCACCGTGCACCGATGGCGAGACCGTCGCGGCGCTGGTCACCGCGGTCAGGTCCGGGGTGCGGTACCGGCTCCGCGTCGCCGGGGAGGCGAAGGTGACCGTCGGCGCCGGCGACGCCGTTGCCGTAGGCGTCGAGCGACCCGCGCGACCAGCGGCGCGGCGAACGCGGTGCCGAACGTGGCGGACTGGCCCGCCCCCGAGACCGCGACCACGCGCGCGGCCGCGCCGGCCGGACCACGAGCGTCGAGGGTGCGCCGGTCCGTCGCCGGCCTCGCGTTGGTCGCGGTGACCGTGACCGGGTAGGTGCCCGGCGCGCGTCGTGGTCCCGCGTCACCGAGCCGTCGGCGTAGGCCAGAGCCCTCGGGCAGCCCGGTCACGGTCACCGTCGGCGCCGGGTCGCCCTCGACCACCACCGTGCTGGTCGTAGGGCGTCGCCGGCGATCGCGTCGGGCAGGGCTGTCGGTGATCGACCTCGGGGAGCGCGGACCGACGCGCACCGACAGCGGGTCGGAGGTGCTGGCCAGGTTCTCCGGGTCGATGCTGCCGGCGCGGTCGCCGCCGCCGACCTCGACGTTCGTCGGTGCCGAAGTACGCCCGTGACCGTGACGGTCCCGGACGGCAGGTCGAGCGCGCCCAGCGCGGCGCGTGCCGTCGGGCCGGGTGGTGCGGACCGCGGCAGCCACGACGGCGCCGTCCTGCCGGGCCACGAAGATCACCGACCGCTCGGTCGATCCGGCGTCCGCGCCGTCCGCGCCGCAGGGTCGCGCATCCACGCCGGTGTCGGCGCCGCGGCCGACCGGGCCGCCGGGGTCGGTCAGGTCGAGCTGGGTGGGCCGCTTGTCGACGGTGACCGACGCGCTGGGCGGTCGAGGCGCTGGCGCCGCTCGTCGCCGTCGAAGGTCGCGCTCAGCGTCAGCGGGCCCACCTGCTGCACGAGCGGGAACGTCGTGCGGGCCACTCCCTGGCGTCGGTGGTCACCACCCGGTTCGCGGTCGCCCAGCGAGACCCGGACCGTGCGGCCGGGGAGCGGGGCTCCCGGCGGTGAGGGTCGCGGTCACCGGCAGGGAGGCGCCGAACGTCGCCTCGGCCGGCGCGTGAGGTCGAGGTCGTCGACGTGGTCTGCCCGCCGGGGCGTGTCGATGCCGGGGGCGCTGCCCGGGCACGAACTCGTAGCCCTGGTTGTCCTCCAGCGGTCACCAGGCCGACGCCGTTCGCCGCCTGCACGACGTAGCGGACGTCGCTCGGCCTGCTGCCCGGCGGGCAGGGTGAGCGTGCCCGTCCACCGGGTGGAGTCGCTCGGTGTCCTGGGTCAGGTCGACGGAGTGCCAGGCGCCGTACCAGGGTCCGGCCTCGGCGGTCCGGGTCACCCAGACCTGCTGGATGCCGGCCGCGGGGTCGCCCACGACGTCGACGCGAACGGCACCGTCGCACGCCGGACACCGTCGAGGTCGACCCCGGCTGATCTCGGGCGGCGCGGCCAGCGCCGGGCGTGTTGTCGCCGTAGGTCTGGGTGTTGTTGCTGTAGAACAGCTGGAAGTCGGTCGCGGAGTAGCGGCGCAGCGTGCTGGTGTACGGCCAGTCGGACCGGTGCTGGGCGGCGGTGACCAGCAGCCGCGTGCCCCCGTCGCCGGCGAGGGCGCCGAAGGCGTTGGCGCGACGCCAGCCGGCGCGGGAAGAAGACCGGCGAGGAGAACGCCGTGTGCACCTCGTGCGGTCTCGGTGGCGGGCGCACCGGTCAGCGGGACGACGCCCGGGAGGTCGGCGTAGGTGCCGCCGCGGAAGCCGACCCCGCGCAGGGCGAGCCCGGCCGAGCTCCGACGTCGAGCGACTGCAGCGGCAGCGCGGGCTGGCCGGGTGCGGTGACGACGCCGTCCGCGCCGCTCAGGTAGGTGAACTCGCTCAGCCCGGTGCCGTCGGGGTCGGTCGAAGGGCTGGGTGACGCAGCGGTGGTCGGCGCCGTCGGCGCGTCACGGTGCGCGGTGCGCAGGCCGAGCACCGCGCCGGGGCCGGCGCCCACGGCGGGGTCGGCGCTGCGGGTCGCCGGGCGGGGCAGCCGGCAGCCGACCGCTCGGGCAGGTCCAGCGCCAGCATCGGCAGGCCGTAGAGCGTCGCCTCGGCGAGGGCCTTCTGGTGGATGCCGGAGAGCACGGGGGTGGTGGCCAGGTAGTCCTGCTTGGCGCGCACCAGCGCCGTGCCGAGCGCCACCGGGCCGGTGCCGGTGCGCAGCTCGTCGGCGATCCCGGCGTAGAGCCGCTCGCTGTACTCGACGAAGTCGGTGTCGCCGTACTGGTAGCCGGTGCCGGCGATCAGGATCGCCCCCTTGTCGGCCATCGCCTGCGGCCAGTCGAGGCGCTCGGTGAGGCCCGGGCACGGCGTGCGGCGTCGACGATGTTGTAGCCGGAGTGGCAGCCCGGCGCTGAGCACCAGCGTGTTGGTCGAGGTCGGCGGTGCGGAGTCGCGCGACCTCGGTGGTCAGCAGCGAGGTCTCGTAGTCGGCGGCCAGGGCGCTGTTGGCGCTGAAGTGCCCGGCCAGGTAGACCACGTCGTGCCGCTCGCCGAGCAGTCGCGTCGCGCAGGTCGTCCGCGGTCCAGGAGTGCCGGCGGTCCGGCGCTCCGCCCTGCGGTGCGTGACGTCGGCGGCACGTCGCCGTCGGTGATCAGGTCGGTCGTGCTGGACCCGCGCCGAGCCCGGCCCGCATGCTCGCGGCGAACCGGTCGGCACCGTCGGTGAGGAAGTCGTAGCCGGTGACCAGCGCCGAGCGTGGGGGTGGGCAGCGTGCCGTCGAGGTCGGCGTACCGCTGCGAGCGCGCCGCGGATCTCGCCGGGCGTCTCCACCAGGCGACCGACGGCGAGGTCGGGCACGGCGACGGTGGCGCCCTTGAGCGGCACGTCGAGCCCGGCGCCGTACGCGTCCTGGCTGAGCACCTGGTTGCGGCGCAGCGCGGCCTGGGAGGCGGAGTCGTCGGCGACCGGCGGCACGTAGTTCTGCTCCGGGCCGAGGCCGGCGGCGTCGGCGCTGCGGAAGAACGGGACCACGTCGTCGTCGCCGGCGATCACGACGTACTTCAGCGTGCCGGCGGCGTCGCGGTAGCTGTTGACGATGTCGCGCAGCGCCTGGGCCACGAGGTTCTTGGCGTAGGGGCACGGCGGTGGCGTCGTCGGCCTGGTCGTTGAGGGCCCGCAGGCGCGGGATCGTGCCGGCGTCGACGACCACCCCTGCGACGTCGGGACGGTCGGCGAAGGCGTTGCAGCTCGGCCAGCGGGGCGCCCGGCAGCCGGCTGGAGTCGGTGAGGATCACGGTGCGGGCGGCGCCCGGGGTGCCGGTCAGGGTCGCCAGGCTCGTCGAAGGTGCTCAGCGGGGCGTCGCAGGCGCCGCCCGTCGGTGGACACCGACAGCCGGAACGGTCTGCCGGGCGGCGAAGGCGCCGTTGCGACCGAGCACGCGCACGTAGAAGTAGCCGGTGGCGTTCCAGGTCGAGACCCGGATGCTCTCGTCGGCCAGGCCGTCGCGTGCGGAGACGGCGATCAGGCTGCGCACCTGGGCGCTGGAGAACGCGTCGCGCAGCTGCGTCGGGCGAGAACGCGCTGGGGCTGAACGCCGACGGGCTGAACGCGCTCGGCAGAAGCTGCGGGGGAGAAGGCCGAGGGGCTGAACGCGCTCGGGCTGAACGCGGAGGGCAGAACGCGCTGGGGGAGAACGCGGACGGGCAGAAGGCGCTCGGGGAGAAGGCGCGGGGGCTGAACGCGCGAGGGGAGAAGGCGCTGGGGGAGAACGCCGAGGGCGAGAACGCGCTGGGGCTGAAGGCGCGCTGGGGCTGAACGCCGACGGGCTGAACGCGTCCGCAGCGAACTCGGCACCGAGCCGGTCGAGGTCGCGGGTGGTGAGCGCGTCGTCGAAGGCGGCGCCGATGTCGCCGAACAGCGTGAGGTCGTAGTTGGCGGCCAGCTCGGTCAGGTCGACCTCGACCGTGCTGTCCGGCTGCACCGGGAAGCGGTACCAGAGGGCCTGTCCGGGCTCGCAGCGACGCCGCGCCGGGAGTCGTCGGGGTCCAGCGTGGTGGCGGTGGTCCAGACCAGGTTGGGCTGGTCGGCGAAGACGCGGACGACGAAGGTGGCGCGTCGCGGACATGCCGCGGGAGTTGGTGGCCGTGCACGTCACGTCGGTGTCCCCGATCGGGAACTGCGGAGCCCGACGCCGGCGTGCAGGTCGGGGTCAGCGGTCCGTCCGACGGGGTCCTCCGCGGTCGCGCTGAAGCGTGACCGCGGTGCTCGGCGTCGTCCGGCGCGAGAGCGGTGACCGGCTCGGCGGGCACCGTGACGGTGGGGCCGGGCGCCGGGGTCGGCGGCGAGGGCGAAGCTGCCCGCGAGCGGACCGTTCTTCTCCTGGTGGGCGGCCGTGAGCAGGAACCCGTAGCGGTCACCCTGCTCGAGGTCGAGCGACGGCGGTCCCCGAGTAGCGGAATCCGCTCGTCCCCTCCGCGCAGCAGTCGCGGGGGCCGTCGTCGACGAGCACGGCGATCTGGTGGAAGCGTGCCGCCGCGGTAGACGCCGATCGTCGAGCCGGCTGCGGACCTGGGAGCGACCGTGGTCGCCGGTCCACGACCACGGCAGGCTGACCCGTCCGGTGGTCCCCGCGCGGGCCTCGAAGAGCCAGGCGGCGTCCTTGCGCCTGCTGTCCGCGACGTCGTAGGTGAACGCGGCCGGCGACGTCGCGCCGCTGGAGACCAGGGTGGTGTCGGGGCCGGTGACGCTCCACCGGTCCGGGCCGTCCGCGTGGGCGGGGGCGCCCACCAGGAGCCCCAGGACGAGCGTCGCCGTGCACAGCAGCGCCGACCGCAGGGGGTGACCGCGGCGACCGCGGGAACGCCCGCGGGTCCGACCGCGGGTCCGACCGCCCCGCCGTTGCGGGGCGCAGGCGATCGCGCTGTCCGGCATGCTCGTGGTCCTTTGAGGTTGTACCGAGTCCCTCAACCCGTGGCGCTCCCACGTCCATGCAAGCACGCCGTACCGGTCCTGGCATGACCCGTCCGGGCCATGCGGTCACCACCCGTTCGGGTGGTGCCGTGCGGTGGGCGCAGCCCTGGGTGGGTTCAGCCCTTGGTGGGTCCGGCCCTTGGTGGGTTCAGCCCTGGTGCGCGCTGGCGGCCCGGTCGAGGGCCTCCTTGAAGGCCGGCATCTCCGCGCTCAGCGACGCGACGTCGGTGTCGCTGAGGTGGAGCAGCTCGAGCCTGGTGAGCGCCACCAGCGAGGCGGTGCGCAGCGAGTGACCCAGCAGCGCGCGCTCGCCCATCACGTCACCGGCCCCGATCCGGGCGATCTCCTCCCCGTGACGGCGCACCGACACCTCGCCGGAGATGACGATGTACAGCTTGTCGGCGCTGGTGCTCTCCGAGATCGGGGCCCAGCCCTCGGGCAGCGAGACCCGCCGCCCGACCTTCTCGATCCGCTGCCGCTGCTTGTTGTCGAACGAGTCCAAGAACGAGCCGGACATGGCACTGCCTTTCGCGAGAGGTGGTGCTCCCCGCCTGGATCCTCCCGCTCCGGGCCGGGGCCTGTCCAGCGCTCGGGGCTGGGAGGCCGGCGTTCAGGAATCCCCGGTCGACCGGGGATTCCTGAACTGAGCGGCCCTCGCGACACCGGACATGTTCAGGAACGGCCCGCCCAGTGGTGCTGGTGGGGCGACGGGCCGGGCCGGGCCGGCCCGCGGCTCACCCGGCGCCGGTGTCGGCGCGCACAGGCGCGAGCGGCGCCGGGCGGTCGTTCATCGCCCTCCACCGCGGGTCGAACGCCGGCGCCATCGTGACCACGAGGTACGCCGACACCGCACACCAGCATCGCGCCGGGCAGGCTCCAGGCGTCGACGAGCAGCCCGCCGAGCAGTCCGCCGAGCGGCATCAGCGACCACGCCATCGCGGTGCTCATCGACGTCACCCGGCCGATCAGGGGGCCGGGGATCCGCTCGAAGGTCACCGCGCCGAGCACGGGGTTGATGAAGCCGGCCGCGAAACCGCTCGCGACGAAGACGAGCAGCACGGCGACCAGCGGCGTCTCGACCGCGAACACCGCGAACCGCGGCAGCCCGGTGACCAGGAAGGCCACCAGGTAGATCCGGTAGCGGGGCAGCCGCGCCGCCCAGATCGGCGGCGCAGACCGCGCCGAGCGCCGAGGCACCGCTGAAGACCGCGAACAGCAGCCCGAGCACGGCCGCGCCGCTGCCCGAGTCGACCGCCCACACCGGCATCAGCACCGAGAACCACGCGGCGTCGAGCATGTTGGTGAGCGCGACCATCACCGCGATGCCGAGCAGTAGCCGGTCGCCGCGCAGGAAGGTCCAGCCCTCCCGCAGCTGGGCGCCGTACGGCAGCGGGTCGGCCCGGCCGGCCTCGAGGCCGGCCCAGCAGCCGGCTCCGCCACCGGGCGCAGCCCGACCGTCGCCCACGCCAGCACCGCCGCCGAGACGCCGAAGCTCGCGGCGTCGACGAGCAGCGCGTTGGCCCCGCCGAACGTCGCCACGAGGACGCCGGCGAGCGCGGCGCCGGCCATGCTCGCGGTGCGCTCGACGGTGCTCGCGAGGCCGGTGGCGCGCTCCATCGGGACGTCCGCCTCGGCCACGAGCGCGGGGATCAGCGCGTGCTTCGCGCCGTCGCCGGGCCCGCGCAGCGCGCCGGCGACGGCGACCAGCGCGAGGAGCAGCGGGAAGGGCAGCAGCCCGACGTCGTGCGAGCAGCGGGATGGCGGCGACCACGGGCAGCGAGAGCAGGTCGCAGGTGATCGCGACCCGGCGGGCGCCCAGCCGGTCGATGACCGGGCCACCGAGCACCTTGAACAGCACCAGCGGCAGCATCTCCGCCAGCGCCACGAGACCGGTGCGGGAGGCGCTGCCGGTCTCCGACAGCACGTACAGCGGGATCGCGATCATCGACACCCGGGTGCCGGTGAGGGAGACGGCCTCGGCGGTGAGCCAGCCGTACAGCGGGCGCCTCATGACAGGTCGCGTCCCGCCTGGCCCGGGCGCGGGTAGGCGTTGAGCTGGATCGTGAAGACGAGCCGGTCGTCGTCGGGGTCCTGGTCGTTGGGGTCTCCGACGACGTCGGAGCCCTCGTCGTCGGCCGCCTCGATCGCGGCCTGCAGGAAGTCCACGAGGGTCTTGGCCCGCTCGGGGGTCAGCCGGGTGTTCCAGTCGCTGAACGTCGACGCG
Organism: uncultured Actinomycetota bacterium; assembly: GCA_963834285.1. Lineage (GTDB taxonomy): Bacteria > Actinomycetota > Actinomycetes > Propionibacteriales > Nocardioidaceae > Nocardioides. The sequence goes on from CAWIAZ010000004.1 coordinate 252,640, forward strand.
GCCCGCCACGGCGCCGGGAGCAGCGGCCGCTCCTCCATCGCCCGCTGCAGCTGCTCGGTGTAGATGGTGGCCACCACCTGGAGGTAGGCGTCCATCGTGTCGGCCGCCTCCACGTCGTCGGGCGGCGGCGAGGTGGTGTGGGTGGAGGAGTGCGCCGCCTTCCACCAGCGCTCGCGGCCGGTGCCGCGCTCCTCGTCGTCGACGACGAAGCCGTGCTGGGCCAGCTGGCGCAGGTGGTACGACGTGGCCCCGGTGTTGAGCCGCAGCCGCTCCGCGAGCGTGGTCGCGGTGGCGGGCCCGTCGAGCCGCAGGATGCCGAGCATCCGCAGCCGCACCGGGTGGGTGAGGGCGCGCAGCTGGTGCGGGGTCGGGGTCACCGAGGAGCCGGTCATGGCAGCACCGTACGACTGCAAAGAACTCTTTGCAAGCATCTCTTTGTGGTTTTGGTCGACCTCCGCCGCACGCCGGGAGCCGGGCACCCGGCAGAGTGGAGCCATGTCGATCAAGGTCGCGCTCGAGCACCGGACCACCTACGACTTCGCCACGCCCGTCGCCGTGGGGCCGCACGTCGTCCGGCTCCGCCCCGCACCGCACTGCCGCACCCCCATCGAGGCCTACTCCCTCGAGGTGTCGCCGAGCCCCCACTTCGTCAACTGGCAGCAGGACCCCTTCGGCAACTGGCTGGCCCGCCTGGTCTTCCCGGAGAAGGTGAAGACCCTCGAGGTCACCGTCGGCCTGGTCGCCGACCTGATGGTGATCAACCCGTTCGACTTCTTCATCGAGGAGTACGCCGAGCACGTCCCGTTCGCCTACGAGCCCGGCCTGCACGCCGACCTCTTCCCCTACCTGCGGCTGCTCGACGACGCGGGCGCCGCCGACGAGTTCCGCCGGTCGATGCCGCAGCCGGTCGACCAGCCCGGCGGCGTACCGACCGTGCAGTTCCTCGCCGACCTCAACGCCGCCGTCCACCGCGAGGTGGCCTACAGCGTGCGGATGGAGGAGGGGGTCCAGACGCCCGACGAGACGCTGCGCCGCCGGATCGGCTCCTGCCGCGACAGCGCCTGGCTGCTGGTGGCGCTGCTGCGCCAGCACGGCCTGGCCGCCCGGTTCGTCTCCGGCTACCTCGTGCAGCTGGCCGCCGACCAGGAGGCCCTCGACGGCCCGAGCGGGCCGCGCGAGGACTTCACCGACCTGCACGCCTGGGCCGAGGTCTTCATCCCGGGCGCCGGGTGGGTCGGCATGGACCCCACCAGCAGCCTGTTCGCCGGCGAGGGCCACATCCCGCTCTTCGCCACCCCCGACCCGAGCAGCGCGGCGCCGATCGAGGGCGCCACCGAGCCCACCGACGTCACCTTCGCCTTCCACAACGAGGTGCGCCGCGTCCACGAGGACCCCCGGGTCACCAAGCCCTACACCGAGGAGCAGTGGGCCCGGATCGACGCGCTCGGCGAGGCCGTCGACCGCCGCCTGGTCGCCGGCGACGTCCGGCTGACGATGGGCGGGGAGCCCACGTTCGTCTCCCTCGACGACGCCACCACCGACCAGTGGAACAGCGAGGCCGACGGCCCGGAGAAGCGGGCGCTGGCCAACGACCTCGCCGCCCGGCTCCGGGACACCTACGCCGCCGGCGGGGTCGTGCACCGCGGCCAGGGCAAGTGGTACCCCGGCGAGCCGCTGCCGCGCTGGAACATCGCCCTCCAGTGGCGCACCGACGGCGTCCCGCTCTGGCAGGACCCCACGCTCTTCGCCGACCCCTGGACCGAGACGGACGCCGACGAGCCGGGCGAGGAACGAGCCCGTGTCGAGACCGACCCCGCGGAGGCGCTGGCCCGGCGGGTGACGCAGGTCCTCGGCCTACCCGCCGAGCAGCTGCTCGCCGCCTACGAGGACCCGCTCGCCGCGCTGGTCACCGAGGTCGGTCAGCCCGAGGGCGAGCGGCCCGACGAGGGCGTCACCACCCCGGAGCACGTCGCGGCCCTGGACGCGCCCGTGGACATCCCCACCGGGTGGGTGCTGCCGATCGTGACCGGCGAGGAGTGGACCAGCCCCGCGTGGCGGTTCCGCCGCGGCCGGCTGGTGCTGACCCCCGGCTCCAGCTCGGTCGGGCTGCGCCTCCCGCTCGACGCGATCGCCTGGGAGGACCCCGCGTACGCCGGCGAGCCGTCGTACCTCGAGGCCGGGCCGCCGCTGGAGCCCGGCGTGCCCGCCGTCACCGTCGCCGACCCGGAGGAGGCCGCGACCACCGCGCTCGCCTTCGAGACCCGCGGCGGGATCGTGCACGTCTTCCTGCCGCCGACCGAGCGGCTGGAGGACTACGCCGACCTGCTCAAGCTCGTCGAGGTCGCCGTCCGGCGGCTGCGCGACCAGGTGCCCGGCGGGGTCGTGCTGGAGGGCTACGGCCCGCCTCCCGACAGCCGGATCACCCAGCTCGTGGTCACCCCCGACCCCGGCGTGATCGAGGTCAACGTGCAGCCCACGGGCAGCTGGGCCGAGCAGCGCGACCTGCTGACCGACCTCTACGAGCAGGCGCGGCAGGCGCGGCTGGCCACCGAGAAGTTCGACCTCGACGGGCTGCACACCGGCACCGGCGGCGGCAACCACCTCACGCTCGGCGGGCGGCAGCCGATCGACTCGCCGCTGCTGCGCCGCCCCGACCTGCTGGTCAGCCTGATCACCTACTGGCAGCGGCACCCGAGCCTGTCCTACCTGTTCTCCGGCCGGTTCATCGGACCCACCAGCCAGGCGCCGCGCTTCGACGAGGGACGGCCCGAGGCGACGTACGAGATGGAGATCGCCTTCGCCGAGATCGCCCGGCTCACCGCCTCCGGGCAGGCTCGGCGCGCCGCCAACACCGTCGAGCCGGAGGAGGGCGAGGAGCGCGCCGAGGCGACCGTGCCCTGGCTCGTCGACCGGTCGCTGCGGCACCTGCTCACCGACCTGACCGGCAACACCCACCGCGCGGAGTTCTGCGTCGACAAGCTCTACAGCCCCGACTCCAGCCGCGGCCGGCTCGGCCTGCTGGAGATGCGCGGGTTCGAGATGCCGCCGCACGCCCGGATGGCGCTGGTGCAGGCGCTGCTGGTGCGCAGCCTGGTCGCGATGTTCTGGGAGCGGCCGCTCACCGCTCCGCTGGTGCGCTGGGGCACCGCGCTGCACGAGGACTTCCTGCTGCCGCAGGGAGCCGCCCGCGACATCGGCGAGGTGGTCGCCGACCTGCGCGCCCACGGCCTCGACTTCGAGGAGAGCTGGCTCGACCCGTTCACCGAGTTCCGGTTCCCCCGGATCGGGGTGGCCGGCGGCAGCACCGCCGAGGGGCGTCCGTTCGAGCTCGAGCTGCGCCAGGCCATCGAGCCCTGGCACGTGCTCGGCGAGGAGGCCACCGGCTCCGGAACCGCCCGCTACGTCGACTCCAGCGTCGAGCGGCTCCAGGTGTCCGTTCGGGGCATCGACCCGCGCCGGCACCTCGTCACGTGCCAGGGTGTCCCCGTGCCCCTGACCCCCACCGGCCGGCCCGCCGCCGATGGCGAGCACTACGCGGGCGTCCGCTACCGGGCCTGGCAGCCGTGGTCGGCGCTGCACCCCTCGATCGAGGTGCACGCCCCGCTGCACTTCGACGTCGTCGACGTGGCGTCCGCCGTCAGCCTCGGCGGGGCGACGTACCACGTCGTCCACCCGGGCGGCCGCTCCTACGAGCACCCGCCGGTCAACGCCCAGGAGGCCGAGGCGCGCCGCGCGGCGCGGTTCGAGCCGCGCGGCCACACCGCCGGTCACCTCGACGTCGCGGCCATCCAGGAGGCCGGACGCCGCGCCGCCAGCGCCGACTACCCGCACACCCTCGACCTGCGAAGAGCGGGCAGGTGACGGCGTTCCACGACTACGCCGCCCTGGTCACCCAGCCCTCGCTGGGCGCGCGTCCCGAGCGGTACGACGAGATGGTGGCGCCCGACGGGGCGCTGCGCGCGCCGTGGCGGCCCTTCGCCGAGATCGCGGTCTCGATGACCGACGACGACCTGCGCCGCATCGACGACAACATCGTCCGCTCGCTCGCCGACGACGGGGTCACCTACTCGCGCCCCGGCCGGCAGTCGGAGCCGTGGCGGCTCGACCCGATGCCGCTGGTGCTCGACGTCGCCACGTGGACCCCGCTCGAGGTCGGCCTGGCCCAGCGCGCCGAGCTGCTCAACGCGATCCTGCTCGACGTCTACGGCGAGCAGCGGCTGCTGGCCGAGGGCCTGGTGCCGCCGGCGGTCGTCCTCGGGCACGGCGGCTTCGTGCGGGCCGTGGCCCGCGCCAGCGCCGGCGACCCGCGTCCGTTGGTGCTCTCGGCGACCGACCTGGGCCGCGACGCCGCCGGGGAGTGGCGGGTGCTCGGCGACCGCGCCCAGGCGCCGTCCGGCATGGGCTACGCGATGGAGAACCGCCGGGTCATCACCCAGGTGATGTCCGAGCTGTACGGCGGTGCGCTGCTGCACCGGATGGAGCCGTACTTCTGGGCGCTGCGCTCGACGCTGATGCAGTCCGCCTCGGGCGACCTCGCCGACCCCCGCGTCGTCGTGCTGTCGCCGGGCACGCCAGTCGGAGACGGCGTACGACCAGGCGTTCCTGGCCTCGGCGCTCGGCTTCCCGCTGGTGCAGGGCAGCGACCTCGTGGTCCGCGAGGGCTGGGTGTACCTGCGCAGCCCCGGTGCCCGGCTCGAGCGGGTCGACGTGATCCTGCGCCGGGTCGACGCGGCCTTGAGCGACCCGCTCGAGCTGCGCGGCGACTCGCAGCTCGGGATCGCCGGCCTGGTCGAGGCCGTGCGCCGCGGCCGGGTGCGGGTCGTCAACGGCCTGGGCGCCGGCGTCCTGGAGAACCCCGGCCTGCTGCCGTACCTGCCGGCGGTGTGCGAGGCGCTGCTCGGCGAGCCGCTGCGGCTGGCGTCGGTGCCGACGTGGTGGTGCGGCGACCCCGACGCGCTCGACCACGTGCTCGACCACCTCGACACCCTCGTGGTGCGCACGATCGACGGCCCCAGCGCCGGGCTGGCCGCGCTCGCACCGCCGACCAGGTGCGGGCGCGACTGCTCGCCGCCCCGCACCGCTACGTCGGCCAGGAGCGGCTGCCGCTCTCGCAGGCGCCGACCTGGCAGGGGGGCCCCGGCGGCCGGCGCGGCGGCGCCGGGCAGGTCGACCTCGTGCAGCCGCAGCCGGTGACGCTGCGCACGTTCACGATGCGCTACGGGTCGGCGTACCGCCCCCTGGTCGGGGGCCTCGCCAGCGTCTACGCGCCCGACCCGCAGGTGGCGGCGCCCGCCGGCGGCGCCGACCGGCGGCCGGCACCCGAGCTGTCGAGCGCGAGCAAGGACGTGTGGGTGCTCAAGGCCGACCCGCTCGACCCCGACCAGGGGCTCGCCGAGGTGCTGCCGCTCACCTCCGGCCGCTCGACCACGGTCGTGGTGCCGCGGGTGCTGGAGGACATGTACTGGTTCGGCCGCTACGCCGAGCGCACCGAGGACATGCTGCGGCTGGTGCTGGTCGCGCACGGGCTGGCCGACGACTACCGCACCCGGCCGGGCTCGACCGGCGGCGCAGAGCCTCGAGGTGGTGCTGGGGGCGGTACGCCGGCTCGGCGGGGAGACGCACGCCGACCTCGACCAGGAGTTCCGGTCGCTGCTGCTCGACGCCACCCGCCCGGGCTCGGCCGCGCACTCGCTGCGGGCCCTGCGCGACGCCCTGGCCGGGGTCCGCGACCAGCTGTCGCTGGACGTGTGGCGGGCCTTCGGGGCCACCGACCGGGCGGCGGTCGCGCTGGAGGAGTCGGCCCACAGCCACCAGGTCGCCGAGTCCGCGAGCCGGATGCTCACCGGCATCCTGTCGCTGCAGGGCGTCACCGCCAGCATGATCCGCGACGAGGGCTGGCACATGATCGCCGTCGGCCGCTCGCTCGAGCGGGCGCTCCAGGTCTGCCACCTGCTGGCCGCCACCACCACCGTGCGGCGCGGGATCGACGTGGATCGCGAGGTGCTCAACGCGGTGCTGGCCGCCAGCGAGAGCGCGGTGACCCACCGGCGCCGCTACCGCGGCTACGTCCGCCCCGGCGGGGTGCTCGAGCTGCTGCTGATGGACGAGACCAACCCGCGCTCGGTCGCCTTCGCGCTCGCCGACGTCGCAGCACACCTGCCGGGCCTGGCGGCGTCCACGGGGTCGACCCGGCCCGAGCGGCTCGTGGCCGACCTGGCACAGGAGCTCGGCCAGACCGACGTGGCCTCGCTCGTGGCGATCGGCGGCGTCGGCCGGCCCAACCTCGAGGCGTTCCTGGACTCCTTCACCGCGCAGCTGCTGCGGCTCGCCGACGCGATCACCGAGGTGCACGTCTCCAGCGGTCCGGCCCCGCGGGCCTTCGGCACCCTGCCGCTCGTGGACTCCTTCGAGTCGGTGACGCCGGCATGAACGACGCAGCGGCGGCCCGCTACCGCGTGCGGCACCGCACCACCTACACCTACGACGAGCCGGTCAGCGACAGCCTCGGCGTCTGCCACCTCGTGCCGCGGGCGCTGCCGTGGCAGCAGGTGACGGCGTACGACGTGGGGGTGAGGCCCGGTCCGCTCGACGTGCACCACGACGCCGACTACTACGGCAACCTCACGACGTACTTCCAGGTGACCGAGCCGCACCGCGAGCTGGTGGTCGACGCGGTCAGCGACGTCGGCGTGACGGTGCCGGTCATGGACGCCGAGGCGCTCGCGCGGCCGTGGGAGCGGCTGCGGCCCCTGCTGGAGCCCGCCGGCGACGGGGCCTGGCGGGCGGCCGACCACGCGCTCGCCTCGACGCTGGTCGACCAGGGGGCGGGCGCCCGCGACTACGCCGCCGCCTCGCTCGCGCCCGGCCGCCCGGTGGGGGAGGCGGTGACCGAGCTGATGCACCGGATCCACGCGGAGTTCGTCTACGACCGGACCGTCACCACCGTGACCTCGACGATCAGCGACATCCTCGAGCACCGGGCCGGCGTCTGCCAGGACTTCGCCCACCTCACCCTGGCCTGCCTGCGCGGCCACGGCCTGGCCGCGCGCTACGTCAGCGGCTACCTCGCCACCGCTCCCGCACCGGGGCGGGAGCGGCTGGTGGGCGCCGACGCCTCCCACGCCTGGGTCGCGGTCTGGCTCGGCGGCGATGAGTGGCTGGCCATCGACCCGACCAACGACACCTGGGCCGACGAGCGCTACGTCACCGTCGCCTGGGGCCGCGACTACGGCGACGTCCCGCCGGTCAAGGGCGTGATCTTCACCGAGGCCAAGCGGTCGACGATGAACGTCTCCGTCGACGTCGCCCCGCTGGCCTGACGCCCGCCCGCCGCCCCGCCCGCCGCCGCGGTACGCCCGCGCCACGCCGGTCGGGTGACCCGGTCGTAACCGGGCGTTGATGTCGCGGCCCTACGGTGGTGCCATGGAACAGCCGCACGTCGTCGTCCTCTTCGGAGCCACCGGAGACCTCGCCCGCCGCAAGCTGCTGCCGGGGATGCTCCGCTTGTGGCAGGCGGGCCTGCTCGCGCGGGCCAGGATCATCGGGACCGGGCTCGAGGACCTCGACTCCGAGACCTTCGTCCGGCTCGCGCGCAAGGCGTGCGAGGAGTTCGGGCGCGGCACGTTCCCGGAGGAGTCCTGGGACAGCTTCGCCGCTGAGCTCTCCTACGTGCCGGGGGGTGACGGCCCGGAGGCCCTGGCCGAGGCGGTCCACGAGGCGGAGTCGGCGCTGGCGGCCGAGCACGAGCGCGACGTGGCACGGCTGCACTACCTCAGCGTGCCGCCGAAGGCCGCGCTCGACGTCGTGGCCCAGCTCGACGAAGCCGGCCTGGTCGAGCGCTCGCGCGTGATCATGGAGAAGCCGTTCGGCACCGACCTCGACTCCGCCCGGGCCCTCAACGCCCGGCTGCACCAGGTCTTCGCGGAGGACCAGATCTTCCGGATCGACCACTTCCTCGGCAAGGAGGCGGCCCAGAACATCCTGGCCTTCCGCTTCGCCAACGGGCTGTTCGAGCCGATCTGGAACCGCAACTTCATCGACCACGTGCAGATCGACGTCCCGGAGACGCTGGGCCTGGAGGGGCGGACGGCGTTCTACGAGGGCACCGGCGCCTACCGCGACATGGTGGTCACCCACCTGATGCAGGTGCTGGCGTTCATGGCGATGGAGCCGCCGACGTCCCTGGAGCCGGACCCGATCGGCGAGGAGAAGGTCAAGGTCTTCCGGTCGATGCGGCCGCTCGAGCCGGGCGACGTCGTCCGCGGCCAGTACGCCGGCTACCGCGGCAAGGAGGACGTGGCCGACGACTCCGACACCGAGACCTTCGTGGCGCTCAAGGTCGAGATCGACAACTGGCGCTGGGCCGGCGTCCCGTTCTTCCTGCGCACCGGCAAGAAGCTCGCCGAGGGCGCCCGGATCATCTCGATCGCGTTCAAGGAGCCGCCGCTGACGATGTTCCCTGCCGGCTCCAACGCCGGGATGCAGGGCCCCGACCACCTCACGTTCGACCTGGCCGACCAGTCCCGGATGTCGCTGTCGTTCTACGGGAAGAAGCCCGGGCCCGGGATGAAGCTGGAGAAGCTGTCGATGCAGTTCGCGACCCACGACACGTCGTCGTCCGGGATGGTGCTGGAGGCGTACGAGCGGCTGATCCACGACGCGATGCGCGGTGACCACACGCTGTTCACGACCGCCGAGGGCATCGAGACGCTGTGGGCGAAGTCGACGCCGCTGCTGGAGAACCCGCCGCCGGTCCGCCGCTACGTGCCCGGAAGCTGGGGCCCCAACGCGATCCACCAGCTGATCGCGCCGCGCGCCTGGCGGCTGCCGTTCGAGCGGGCCTGGCGCGACCCCAACGCCTCCGAGGGCTAGGTGTCGAACTAGGGCCCGCGCCTGCGGCACCGGCCCCGATTCGGGACCCCTGTGCCAGGCTCTCGCACGTGAAGGCCTTCCGCTGCCGGGTGTGCGACAACACCCTGTTCTTCGACAACTCCGTCTGCGTCTCCTGCGGGACCTCGCTCGGGTACTCCCGCGACGAGCGCGCGATCGTGCCGCTCGACGACGGCCGGTACGTCGACGCCGCCGGCCTGGTCTGGCACGTCTGCGCGAACCTGGGGCTGTCCGGCTGCACCTGGCTCGCGCCGCTGGAGGGCGGACTGTGCTTCGCCTGCCAGCTGACCCGCACGCGCCCCAGCGACGACGACCTCGAGGGGCTGGGCAACTTCCCGCTGGCCGAGCAGGCCAAGCGCCACCTCGTCGCCGAGCTCGACACCCTGGGCTTCCCCGTCGTCGGCAAGGACCCGGCCGCCGGCGGCGACGCCGAGAACGGGCTGGCGTTCGACCTGCTCTCCAGCGTCGACGAGAACGTCGTGATCGGCCACGAGGACGGCGTGATCACCATCGATCTCGCCGAGAGCGACGACGTCTACCGCGAGAAGGTCCGCGCCAGCCTCGCCGAGCCCTACCGCACGATGCTCGGCCACTTCCGGCACGAGGTCGGGCACTACTACGAGTGGCAGCTGGTCCGCGGCGACGAGCGGTTCGCCCGCTGCCGCGAGCTGTTCGGGGACGAGTCGAAGGACTACCAGGCAGAGATCGACCGGCACTACGCCGAGGGGCCTCCCGCCGGCTGGGAGCAGGAGTACATCTCGACGTACGCGACCATGCACCCGTTCGAGGACTTCGCCGAGACCTGGGCGCACTACCTGCACATCTGCGACAGCATCGAGACCGCCCGCGAGTTCGGGCTGCTCCCGGTGGGCCCGATCGGTGCGTTCTCCAGCTTCCGCGACGTCGTGACCGGCGTGTGGGTCCCGCTGTCCACCGCGCTCAACCAGATCAACCGCAGCATGGGCAAGGACGACCTCTACCCCTTCGTGATCCCCGACCGGGTGCTCGACAAGCTGGAGTTCGTGGCGTCCCTCGCCCCGGGCGGGCGCGACTGACCGCTACCAGGACTGCTGGGTGCAGCCGCGGTCGCTGGACTCGACCTGCAGGGTGGCGTGCTCGATGCCGTAGCGGCTGGCCAGCAGGTCCTGCGCCGCGGCGAGCACGGGGTCGCGCTCCCCGGTCGTCACGAGGTGGGCGGTGGCGACGTTCATGCCCGAGGTGAGGGTCCACAGGTGGAGGTCGTGCACCTGGTCGACCCCGCCGACGGCGAGCAGGTCGGCCTCGACCTCGGCCGGGTCCATCCCGGCGGGCGCGTGCTGCCCGAGCACCGCGAGCACCTCCCGGCCCAGCCACCCGGCGCGCAGCGCCACGAACAGCGCGATCGCCGCCGCGACCAGGGTGTCCCACCAGGCGCTGCCGGTGGCGGCGACCAGGACGCCCGCTCCGATCACGCCCACCGAGCCGACGGTGTCGGCGACGACCTCGAGGTAGGCACCCTTGACGTTGAGGCTCTCGGCGGCGCCGCCGCGCAGCAGGACCAGCGCGACCAGGTTGACGAGGAGTCCGAGCCCGCCGACGACGAGCATCGGGCCGGTGGAGATCGCGACGTCCTCGCCGGCGCGGCGCACGGCCTCGACGGCGACGTACGCAGCCGCGCCGAGCATCAGCAGCACCGTGAGCCCGGAGGCGAAGACCTCGGCGCGGTAGGAGCCGAAGGTACGCCGGCCCGTGGGGTCGGGGCGCGCCGCGATCCGGGTCGCGGTGAGGGCGGCTCCCAGCGCCACCACGTCGGCCGCCATGTGACCGGCGTCGGAGAGCAGCGCGAGCGAGCCCGCGAGCAGGCCGGCGACGAGCTCGACGACGAAGAAGCACGCGACCAGCCCGAAGGCGACCGCGAGCCGCCAGCGGTGCCGCGCGCCGGCGTGGCCGTGCCCGGTGCCCATCAGTGGTCCTCGACCGGGTCGTGCTCGGCGGCCGCGCCGCCGGTGGCCTCGAGCAGCTGCGCGGCGTCGGTGAGCAGGCCGCGCACCAGCTCGGGCTGGGTGAGCGTGAACATCGACGACCGGCCCACGGGCCGCGAGTCGACCAGGCCGCAGGCGCGCAGGCAGGACAGGTGCTGGGACACCGTCGACTGGGCCAGGCCGAGGTGGGCGACCAGGTCGACCACGCGGTGCTCGCCGAGGAACAGGTGTCGCAGGATCTTCAGCCGCGAGGGCTCGGCCAGCGCGTGGAAGAGGACGGCGGCCTCGGCACCGGGCGCGGCCCCGAGGGTGTCGGCACCGCTCGCAGGGGATGGCATCGGCATTCACCGATGTTAAAGGACCGGGGCGGTGTGGGTCAACTCCGTCCGCGCCGTCGCCCGACGCCCTAGGCTTCCGCGCAGTCCGTCCGGCCTCGGGCGGCTGCTCCACCGTGGACATGGGAACGGGGTCGCCAGGTGCGTCATCGGCTGCTGGGACTGTTCTGGGCATCGCTGCTCCTGGGACTCGCCGGGCTGGTGGGGGTGGCCGACGCCGCCCCGCCGCCCCGGTCGCCGCGCGGGGACGCCTGTGGCGACCCCGTCATCAAGGCCGACGGGACGGCCTGGGCCTGCACGTTCGTCGACGACTTCGGCGGCAACCGGCTCGACCGCCGCGCCTGGCTGCCGCAGGTGGGCCTCGCGACCGGGACGCCGAGCGGCCGCGCCTGCTTCGCCGACGACCCCTCGACGGTCTCGGTGCGCGGCGGCTCGCTCCGCCTCTCGGTCGTGCCCGCCCCCGCCCCGGTGGAGTGTCAGGGCTCCCCGGCGGGATTCCTCTCGGGCAGCGTGTCGACCTATCACCGCTTCAGCCAGCAGTACGGACGCTTCGAGGCCCGGATGAAGGTCACCGAGACCGCCGCCCCCGGGCTGCAGGAGGCGTTCTGGCTGTGGCCGGACGACCGCTACCCGTCGGCGACGGTGTGGCCGGCCGCCGGGGAGATCGACATCGCCGAGACCTACTCGTACTACCCCTCGCTCGCGATCCCCTACCTGCACTACACGGCCTGGGACAACTGGGGGCCACAGCCGGGCGTCAACACGGCGTGGGACTGCCTGGCCCCGCGGGGCGAGTGGCACACCTACACGCTCTCGTGGACCAGCACCCGGCTGCGGATCGAGGTCGACGGCCGGCACTGCCTGACCAACGACTCCGACGACCCGGCGTTCGACAAGCCCTACATCGTGGCGCTCACCCAGGCCCTCGGTGTGGATGCCAATGCCTGGGACGGCAGCGGACCGATGCCGGCGACGACCGAGGTCGACTACGTCAAGGTGTGGCGCTGACGCGCTCGACCTCGCTGCGCAGCTTGAGCGCCCGCGCGCCGTCGTCCTGCTCGATCAGGTAGGCCGGGTCGTCGTCGCTGCCGTTGCGGGTGATCTCGCTGCCGCCGAGCGTGCGGGTCACGCGCTCCCGGTGGATCTCCACGACGGTGCCGCTCGCGGTGCTGCCGCTCCACGACCACTGCACCTGCGTGCCGGTGCGGATGCTCACGCGCCGGTCCTGGCGTCCGCCTCGGCGGCGTCCTTGAGCCGCACCAGCGTCTTCTCGATCCCGGCCTGGTTGCGCTTCGGGAAGCCGGCGACCCGCATCGCCAGCTGCCCGACGAGCGGGTAGTAGCTGGCGTCCCAGGTCTCGGTGACCCGGGTGCTCCCGGGCCGGTCGGCCACCGGCTCGAGCTCGTAGCGCCAGCGGTGCATGCCCTTGTGCCGCCAGGCGACGAGGCGGTCGTCCTCGAACTCCACGACGGTGTTCTGGATCTTGTAGGGGGCGCCCAGCTTCATGCTCATGCCGAACGTCGCGCCGAGGCTCAGCCGGTCGGGGCCGGACGTCGCCTCCTGCACGCTGCCGGAACCGTCGACCCGGGCGTGCTGGCGGGGGTCGGCGAGGATGTCGAAGACCACCGAGGCCGGGGCGTCGACGATCGTGGAGGCGGAGGAGCGGAGGTCGGCCATGCGCCCAGCCTGCCAGGGTCGCCCCAAGACGGACGCCGGGCGGACGCCGGGCGGACAGGAGGGGTGCTAGGACGTCCGATAGTTGAACGTCCGTGGTGATTGGCCGCGTCCGCGGGCGGGCAGGTATCTTCGGGGCACCACGAATGTGGCCCCGATCACGTGCCGCGCCACCCCTGCGGTGCCCGTCCCCGGACGGCTCGACGTGACCGGACCAGCCGCCCGACATGCGGAGACCCCGTCTGACGGAGACACGAAGGAGTGCGCGTGACAGACCCCGACCCCACCCCCGGCCCGGCCACCGGACATCCGTCCGAGTTCGGCCCCGACCTCGTCGAGGTCTTCGGGCCCTCCCAGCGAGACGGCGGACCCGACTTGATCCAGCTGCTCACCCCCGAGGGCGAACGCGTCCACGACTCCGAGTTCGACCTGGACTTCACCGCCGACCAGGTCCGCGGCTTCTACCGCGACATGGTGCTGACCCGGCGGATCGACACCGAGGCCACCGCGCTGCAGCGGCACGGCGAGCTCGGCATCTGGGCCCAGCTGCTGGGCCAGGAGGCCGCACAGATCGGCGCCGGCCGCGCGCTGCGCCCCCAGGACTTCGTCTTCCCGACCTACCGCGAGCACGGCGTCGCCTGGTGCCGCGGGCTCGACCCGCTCAAGCTGCTCGGGCTCTTCCGCGGCGTCGACCACGGCGACTGGGACCCCGAGGAGGTCAACTTCGGGCTCTACACGATCGTGATCGGCGCCCAGACCCTGCACGCCACCGGCTACGCCATGGGCATGCAGCGCGACGGTGTCGTCGGCACCGGCGACCCCGAGCGCGACGCGGCCGTGATCGCCCACTTCGGTGACGGCGCCAGCAGCCAGGGCGACGTCAACGAGGCGTTCATCTTCGCCGCGTCCTACAACGCGCCGGTCGTCTTCTTCTGCCAGAACAACCAGTGGGCGATCTCCGAGCCGATCGAGCGCCAGAGCCGGATCCCGCTCTACCAGCGGGCGCTCGGCTTCGGCTTCCCCGGCGTCCGGGTCGACGGCAACGACGTCCTCGCGACGTACGCCGTCACCCAGGCCGCGCTGCAGCGGGCCCGCGACGGCCAGGGCCCGACCTTCGTGGAGGCCTACACCTACCGGATGGGCGCGCACACCACGACCGACGACCCCACCCGCTACCGGCTCTCCGACGACGTCGAGCACTGGAAGCTCAAGGACCCCATCGCCCGCGTCGAGGTCTACCTCAAGCGCAACGGCCTCGCCGACGACGAGTTCATCGGCTCGGTGAAGGACGAGGCCGACGCCCTGGGCCACACCCTGCGCGAGGGCGTGAAGGCGCTGCCCGACCCGAAGGTGCTCGACATCTTCGACAACGTCTACGAGGACACGCCGCCCGAGCTGGTCGCCCAGCGCGACGGCTACGCGACGTACCTCGAGAGCTTCGAGGAGGCACGCGCATGAGCACCCAGAAGATCACCCTCGCGAAGGGCCTCAACGCCGGCCTGCGCAAGGCGATGGAGGACGACCCGAAGGTCCTGCTGATGGGCGAGGACGTCGGCAAGCTCGGCGGCGTCTTCCGGATCACCGACGGCCTGCAGAAGGACTTCGGCGAGGACCGCGTCATCGACAGCCCGCTCGCGGAGTCCGGCATCGTCGGCACCGCGGTCGGCATGGCGATGCGCGGCTACCGCCCGGTGATCGAGATCCAGTTCGACGGCTTCGTCTACCCCGCCTACGACCAGATCGTCTGCCAGGTCGCGAAGATCCACTTCCGCAGCAAGGGCCGCGTGAAGATGCCGATCGTGATCCGGATCCCCTTCGGTGGCGGCATCGGCGCGGTCGAGCACCACAGCGAGTCGCCGGAGGCGCAGTTCGCGCACACCCCGGGCCTGAAGGTCGTCGCCTGCTCCAACCCGGTCGACGGCTACTGGATGATCCAGCAGGCCATCGCCTGCGACGACCCGGTGATCTTCCTCGAGCCCAAGCGGCAGTACCACGCCGACAAGGCCGAGCTCGACGAGACCGCGACACCCGAGCCGCTGTTCACCTCCCGGGTGGTCCGGCCGGGCCAGGACGCCACGGTGCTGGCCTACGGCCCGACGGTGAAGACCGCGCTGAAGGCGGCCGAGGCCGCCTCCGGCGAGGGCCGGTCGCTCGAGGTGATCGACCTGCGCACGCTGTCGCCGCTCGACATGGCGCCGGTCTACGAGTCCGTACGCCGCACCGGCCGCGCGATCGTCACGCACGAGGCGCACGTCAACCTCGGCCTCGGCTCCGAGATCGCCGCCCGGATCACCGAGGAGTGCTTCTACTCCCTCGAGGCCCCGGTGCTGCGCGTCGGCGCCTTCGACACCCCCTACCCGGCGTCGCGGATCGAGGAGGACTACCTCCCGGACCTCGACCGGGTCCTCGACGCCGTCGACCGCAGTCTGGAGTTCTGATCGATGCCTGAGTACCGCCTGCCCGACCCGGGCGAGGGACTGACCGAGGCCGAGATCGTCACCTGGAAGGTGAAGGTCGGCGACGTCATCGAGATCAACGACATCGTGGTCGAGATCGAGACCGCCAAGTCGCTGGTCGAGCTGCCCTCTCCCTACGCCGGCACCGTCACCGCGCTGCTGGTGTCCGAGGGCGACACCGTCGAGGTCGGCACGCCGATCATCGCGATCGGCGACCCCGCCGAGGCGACCCCGGCCGCCCCGGCCGCGCCGGCTGCGTCCGACGAGACGCCGATGGAGATCGACCTGTCGAACCCCGCCGCCAGCGGCGGCGGCGAGGGCGAGTCGCTGGTCGGCCGGATGAAGGCCGACCGCGGCGCGCTGCGTCGTCCACGCCGGGGCTCGGCGTCGCCGACCCCCGAGTCGGCCGCGGCCACCCAGATGCAGCTGCAGGGCGCCTTCGCGCCCGGCGGCGCGCAGTCGGAGCCGGTCGTCGAGGCCGACGAGCCCGCCGTGCCGGTCACCCCGGCCCGGCCCCACGACGCGGCGGCCCCGGGTGACGTCCGGGTGCTGGCCAAGCCGCCGGTGCGCAAGCTCGCCAAGGACCTCGGGGTCGACCTGGCCTCGCTGACCCCCAGCGGTCCTGGGGGGACCGTGACGCGCGCGGACGTCGAGGGTGCCTCGACTTCTGATGGGGCGGCGGGGGTTTCGAGGGCCTTCGCTGGCGCTCAGGCCACCTCAACCAACGCCACCGACCGGGAGACGCGGGAGCCGATCAAGGGCGTGCGGAAGATGATGGCCGGGGCGATGGTGGGCTCGGCGTTCAGCGCCCCGCACGTCACCGAGTGGGTCACCATCGACGCCACCGCCACGGTCGAGCTCGTCGAGCGGCTCAAGCAGCGGCGCGAGTTCCGCGACGTCAAGGTCTCACCGCTGCTGGTGCTGGCCCGGGCCTGCATCCTCGCGATGCGGCGCGCGCCGGAGATCAACTCCTACTGGGACGAGGCGGCCCAGGAGGTCGTCTACAAGCACTACGTCAACCTCGGCATCGCGGCCGCCACGCCGCGCGGCCTGGTGGTGCCCAACGTCAAGGACGCCCACGACCTCTCGCTGGTCGAGCTGGCCGAGGAGCTCGGCCGGCTCACGGCGACCGCGCGCGAGGGGAGGACGCAGCCGGCCGAGATGAGCGGCGGGACCTTCACGATCACCAACGTGGGCGTCTTCGGCGTCGACGCCGGCACGCCGATCATCAACCCCGGCGAGTCGGCGATCCTGTGCTTCGGCGCGATCAAGAAGCAGCCCTGGGTGGTGGGCGACGACATCGTGGCCCGCCACGTCACCACCCTGGCGCTGTCCTTCGACCACCGTCACGTCGACGGCGAGAAGGGCTCCCGCTTCCTGGCCGACGTCGCCTCGATCCTCGAGGACCCCGCCACCGCCCTGCTCTTCTGAGGCTGCTCCGCCGACCCGGCTCGTGTGGACGCTGGGGGACGCCGACCCGCCCTGTGTGCACGCGTCGACGACTCGACCCGCCCTGTCGTCACCGTGACGACGGGGCGGGTCGAGGTCCTACGACGTGCACACGAGCCGGGTCAGCGCTCTCACGCGTGCACAAGAGCCGGGTCGATCAGGCGGTGAGGGCGGGGTAGTCGGTGTAGCCCTCGGCGCCGCCGCCGTAGAACGTCGTCGGGTCGGGCTCGTTGAGCTCGGCGCCGCTGCGCCAGCGCTCCGGCAGGTCGGGGTTGGCCAGGAACAGCCGGCCGACCGCCACGGCGTCGGCGAGGTCCTCGTCGAGCAGGGCCTGCGCGGACTCGCGGGTGGTGACGCTGCCGAAGCCGTCGTTGGCGATGAACGTGCCGCCGAAGTCCTTGCGCAGCCGCTGGACCAGCTCGAGCCGGGGGTCGGCCAGGGTGCTGAGGTAGGCCAGGCCGAGCGGGGCGATGCCCGCGACCAGCGCGGAGTACGTCGCCTCCACGTCCTCGGCGTCGGTCTCGGTGGCGCCCTGGATGTTGTGGGCCGGCGAGATCCGGATGCCGACGCGGTCGGCCCCGATGGCCTCGGCGACCGCGCGGGTCACCTCGATCGCGAACCGGGCGCGGTCGAGGTAGGAGCCGCCGTACTGGTCGGTGCGCTCGTTGGCACCGGGGGCGAGGAACTGGTGGATCAGGTAGCCGTTGGCGGCGTGCACCTCGACGCCGTCGAGTCCGGCGTCGACCGCGTTGCGGGCCGCCGTGACGTACTCCTCGATCACGCCCGGGATCTCGTCGGTCTCGAGCGCCCGGGGGACGGGCTGCGGCTGGGGGCCCGCGGCGGTGATCATGTCGCCGGGGGCGGCGATCGCGCTGGGCGCGATGATCTCCTGGCCGCCGGTGTTGTCGGGGTGCGCGATCCGGCCGGCGTGCATCAGCTGCGCGACGATCCGGCCGCCGCGCTCGTGGACGGCGTCGGCGACGCGCTCCCACCCGGTGAGCTGCTCGTGCGAGTGGAACCCAGGGGTGTGGAGGTAGCCCTGGCCGCGGGCGCTGGGCTGGCTGCCCTCGGTGATGATCAGGCCGGCGGACGCGCGCTGCGCGTAGTACTCGACCTGGAGGTCGCCGGGCACGGTGCCCCGGGCGCGGTTGCGGGTGAGGGGGGCCATGACCAGGCGGTTGGGCAGGGTCCAGGCGCCGGCGGTCACGGGCTCGAAGAGGTCGGCCATGGGGCAGCTCCTTGGGTGGGGTCGGGGACGTCGCGGACGTAGGCCGCGCACCCCCGGCACAGCGACAGCGACGGGCAGCCCATTCCGGGGCCACCCGGTGACAAGACTCACCCGACCGTCGGGGGGCCCGGGGAGACGACCTGTGGAGATCGGGACGACTGATCCGCGTCGGAGGGGGTAGAAGAGGGAGGTGACCTCCCCTCCGCGCGGCTACCCCGAGTCCGGGGAGATGCTCGGTCCCTACCGGATCGTGCGTCGCCTGGGCTTCGGTGGCATGGGCGTGGTCTTCGAGGCCGTCGACGAGGTGCTGGCCCGCTCGGTGGCCCTGAAGGTGATCTCGCCGCACCTCGCCGACGACGAGGGGTTCCGCACCCGCTTCGTGCGCGAGGCGCAGGCCCAGGCCTCGGTGCGCTCCGCGCACGTGGTCTCGGTCTACTCCCACGGTGAGTCCGACGGGCGCCTCTACATCGCCACCGAGCTCGTCGACGCCGGCGACCTCGGGCGGCTGATCGCCGAGCACGGCGCGCCCCCGCTCCCGACCGCCCTCGACATCCTGGCCCAGGTGTCCTCCGGTCTCGCCGACGCGCACGCGGCCGGGCTCGTGCACCGCGACATCAAGCCCGCCAACGTGCTGCTGCGCCGTCGTGACGACGGAGTCCAGGCCTACCTCGCCGACTTCGGCATCGCCCGCCAGGTCGGCGTCGACCACGGCCTCACCCAGGTCGGCGGCACCGTCGGCACGCCGTCGTACATGGCCCCCGAGCTGCACACCGGCGGCCGGGCCGGCATCGAGAGCGACATCTACTCCCTGGGCTGCCTGCTCTGGGCGGCGCTCTCCGGCGTCGCGCCGTACGCCGGCAGCTCCGACTACCAGGTGGTCACCGCCCACCGCGAGCAACCGGTCCCGCAGCTGCGCGCCGGCACGCCGGCCGCCGACGCGGTCAACCAGGTGCTGCTGCGGTCGCTGGCCAAGCGCCCCACCGAGCGGTACGTCGGCGCGGCCGCGATGAGCCGCGACCTGCGGGAGGCCGCGCGGCTGGCCGAGCGCACCGGCGAGACCGTGGTGCTCGCCGACAGCGCGCGGCGGGACGCGGCCGAGCCCACCCGGGCCGCTGCGGGCCGGCAGCTCTTCGCCGCCCGCCACCCGGCCACCCCCACGCCCGCACCACCGCGGGTGATCTCGCCGTCGCCGGCCCCGGTGAGCTACGTCGGCGACCGCCGTCGGGTCGCGCTGGTCGTCGGCGCCGTCCTCGGGGTCCTGCTCGCCGGCGTCGGCGTCGCGCTGGCCGTCACCGGTGGCTCGCCGGAGGCGGGACCGGTGTCGGCACCCACGAGCACGCCCTCGAGCACGCCCTCCAGCGCGGTCCCGAGCCCCTCTGGCTCGCCCCCGTCGCCCTCGGCCGGCGCCACGTCGCCCACCTCCCCCACGACCCCGGCCTCCCCGTCTGCCGGCAAGCGCGACCGTGCGGTCCGCAGCCTGTCCTCCACGCTCGCCGAGCAGCCGGGCGTCACCCGCACCGCAGCGCGGTGCGTGGCGCGTCGGTGGGTCGGCGGCGTGGGGCTGCGGACGATGGCGGCCGCCGGCTTCTTCGACGACGACTGGCGCTACGTCGACCAGCCGCGGGAGGCGATCACCGACGAGATGCGCCGCGTGCTCACCGGCGCCCTGGGGCAGTGCGCCGTCGGGTCCGACGGCTGAGCCCGACGAGGCGGTGGCGTCCGTCAGGGGCGTCCGTCAGTCGAGGTCGAGCGGCCCGATCTCCCAGCCCTCGGGCGCGATCGGGTGCAGCATCGCGTCGGTGCCGCCGTCGGCGAAGACCACCGACCCCACCATCAGGGACGAGGCGTCGGAGAGCAGGAAGCAGACCACCTCGGCGACCTCCTCCGGGCGGCCGGGGCGGCCCAGCGCGCTGGGATAGCTGTCGGCGAAGGCACCGAGCACGGGGTCGGCCGCCAGCTGCTCGGTCATCGGCGTGGACACCATGCCCGGGGCGACGGCGTTGATCCGGATGCCCCGGCCGATCCACTCCTCCGTGACCCCCTCGCGGCGGGCCCACCAGGCGAGGGCGGCCTTGGTGGCGGGGTAGACCATCACCGCGTCGACCGCCGCGGCCGCGGAGCGGGCGGCGGCCTCGTCGTCGCGCAGGCAGTGGGCGGCCACCGCGGCGGTCCAGCCGGGCATGCCGGTGATCGAGTTGGACGCCAGCAGCACGACCGCGGCACCGGGGCCCCCGTCACCACCGGCGGCGGCGAGCTCGCGCCGGAGCCCGCGCACCAGCCCGAGGGCGCCGAAGTAGTTCACCGAGACGACCCGGGCGGGGTCGACGCCGGTCAGCCCCGCGATGCCCGCGGCGGGGACGATCCCGTGCACGACGGAGGTCCGGTCCTGGACGCCGGCGACCGCGGCCGCCCGGCCGGCAGGGGTCGAGAGGTCGGCCACGACGTCGGCGCGGGCCAGGTCGACGGTGACCACCCGGTGCCCGCGCGAGCGCAGGAGCGCGGTGGTGGCGGCGCCGATCCCGCTGGCGGCACCGCTGACGACGTACGTGCGGTCGCGCTGCGGGGTGCTCACCGGCCGTCCGCGATCCGCACCAGGCCGGTGAGCGTCGCGACGTACGCCGTGCCGTCGGGGCCCAGGTAGATCGAGGCGTAGTGGTTGTTCCACTGCATGCCGGTGCCGGTCAGCCGGCTCCAGCGGGTGCGGCCGGTGCGGATGTCGATCGCGCTGAAGTACCAGGCGTCGGCGAGGTTGGGTCGGCCGCCCACGCGCGCCGGCTTGGTGTAGGCGTAGACCAGCCCGTTGCCCAGGGACGCCTTCGGCACCGAGGTCGGGGCGACCTCGCGGCTGGTCCAGGCGAGCCGGCATCCGTTGCGACCGATCTTCACCCGGGCCAGCCCGGGGCTGGTGGTGCGCCCCAGCGTCGTCGACTGCGGGCCGGCGTAGCCGTAGTTGTTCTCGATGATCACCGACCGGCCGGCGGCGACCAGGCTGTTGTCGGTGGTGCCGGCACCTCGGGGCAGCACCGGCACCCGGCAGTGCAGTCGCTTCCCCTCGATCCCCCGGCGCCGGTCGTAGACCAGGACCTGGGTGCGGGGGTCGGCGTTGTCGTTGATCGCCAACCACTTCGTGCCGATCAGGGTGGGGGTGGTGCCCGACCCCTGCGAGAGGTTGCCTGGCTTGAGGCGGCTGCCGCGGTCGTACGCCCGGCGCCAGGTCACCCGCGGGGTCCCCGCGCGGGGGCCGCGGCGGCGGGTGTCGAAGCGGTAGAGCGCGTGCGTGGACACGACGTACATGCCGCCGGTCTCGTCGGTGGCGACGGAGTTGGTGACCTGCTCGCCGCGGCGCACCCGGGCGACCGTGGTCCGGCCGCTGCGGCGGTCGAGGGTGCCGACCGTTCCCTGCTGGGTGAAGAACCACAGCCGGCCGCTCCAGTCGGGCATCGTGGCGATCAGGCAGTCGTCCTCCGCGACGACGCCGGCCAGCGACCACTCGCCGGTGCGCTCCAGGCTGCCGTCGCGCGCGACCCGGATCTCCAGGACCGAGCGGTCGCCGGTGGTGGGGTAGACGCGGTCGTGGTCGTCGAGGAAGAAGTAGGTGCCGCCGCAGATGTCGGTGAGCGGGTTGGCGCCGGAGGTGACGTCACGGGTCGACGTCGTGAGCTGGTCGATCGGCTGCAGGGTGACCGGGTCGATCACCATCACCTGGAAGCCCTCGAGACCACCGCACAGGGCGACGATCCGTCGGCGGGAGTCGAAGGCGATCGTGGCGCACTCGCGGATGCCGTAGGAGGCGGAGGTGACGCGCAGGTCGCGGCCCAGCGGTCCGCTCACCCGGTAGGCGTCGGAGGCGTAGGCGTCGTTGTGCATCGAGCTGGTGCCGTTGGGGGCGAGCGCCGGGCTCTGGGCGATCGGGGGGTGCGCGAGCGGCCGGCGCGGCGCGGGGGCGCCGATGAAGCGCGGCACGAGCAGGTCGGTGGGCAGCGACACGATCGGCAGGCCCGGCACGGTGGGCACCGGCGGCAGGCCCGGGTCGGCCGCGGGCTCGACCGCGGTGGCGCCGCTGGCGGCGCTCGCGGTGAGGCTCGCCAGGGCGAGGACGACGGCGAGGGCCGCGGTGGCAAGGGCGGCGACGGGGACGGCGACGGGGACTCGGGGGCGTCTCACCACCTGACTGTAACCGCGTGGTTACACCTCCGGGTAGGGTTTGGGCATGACGGATCTGGCGGCGGAGCGGCCGCACGGGCGCGACGAGGTACGCCGGGCCGTGCTCGACGCGGCCGGGGCGCTGGTCGCGGAGCGGGGGCCCGACGGCTTCTCGGTGCGCGAGGTCGCGGCCCGAGCCGGGGTCAACCACGCGCTCGTGCACCGGCACTTCGGCACCAAGGCCGGGGTGCTCGAGGAGGTCCTGGCCGAGGAGGCCCGCGCCGTGGTCGCGGCCATCGGCTCGGCGGGACTGCCCACCAGCGGCGCGCCGCCGCCCGAGGTGGTGGCCGCCCTGCTCGACCTGCTCGCCGACCGGCCGTCCTACTGGCGCACGCTCGTGCACGCCGTGCTCCAGGCCCCCGAGGCCGCGGTGCCCGGCACCGCCTCGACCACCGAGCTGTTCTCCGGGCTCTGGCGCGGGGCCGACGAGGAGCGCGCCTCCGCCACTGCGGTCTCCGGCCTGACCGTGCTGGGGTGGCTGCTCTTCCGCGACTTCATGGCCGACGCGACTGGGGGCGACCCCGAGGAGATCCGCCGGCTCGTGGCCGAGCAGGTCGCCGGCAGCCGGGGCGAGGCCTAGGCCTCCGCCTCGCGGTGGACCGTCAGCCGCGGGACGCCGCCCAGCCCGAGCCGGTAGCGGGTGTGGTCGGCCCAGCGGGAGAGCGTGTCCCACAGCGTGGAGTGGGCCGCCCACGGCAGCGGCTCCGCGCCGTCGTACCAGCTGTCGCCGAAGGCGATCCAGACCGGCACCCACGCGGCGGCGTCGTCCCACGCGCCGCGTCGGGCCATCAGCATCCGGCGGCGGACCTGGAACGCCAGCCGCTCACCGTCCCGGCTCACCGGGGCGGTGGCCACCGGCCACACCCACAGGTCGCAGGTCATCAGCTCGAGCTCGAGGTCGGGCAGCACCGACGGGTCGACCAGCACGGTCGCCACGTTCTGGTGGGAGGAACGCCTCACGAACACCCCGGTACCCACGATCGCCGACCGCGGTCACGGGCGGTGAGCAGTGGTCCAGGCCAGCAGCAGCGTGGTCTCCTCGCCGGCGGTCAGGCCGGTGCGGGCGACCGCGGCGGCGCCGGGCTCGGAGCGCAGCCAGGCCAGCGTGTCGCGGGCGGTGTCGGCCAGGGGACGGGTGGTCAGCCCCGCCTCGGCGGCGGGGCCCGCGTCGTGCTGCATCATCCCGTCGAACTCCGGCCGGGGCAGCCACAGCGGCACCGACCGCTCGCCCATCCAGGGCTCGACCTCGTGCTCGGTGAGGAAGTCCTGGCTGACCCAGATCCACTCCGGGTCGGCGCCCACCCCGGTCGCCGTCTGCGCGAGCAGCTCGCCGATCGGGGTGACCGGGCCGATCGCGTCGACGACACCGGTCTGCCGCCGCTCGCCGGCGTCGACGAGGAAGGCGGCGAGATCGCGGACGTCGACGACCTGGACGGCGTCCGCCGGGTCGCCCGGCGCGAGCACCGGGTCACCGGCCCTGGTCCAGGAGAGCCGGTCCGGCCAGTAGGAGTAACGGCCGGTGGGGTCGCCGGGCCCGACGATCAGCCCCGGCCGCACGACCATCGACGACGCCGTCCCGGCCTGCACGGTCTCCTCGCAGGCGACCTTCATCGCACCGTAGACGGTGGGCGACCCGGCCGGGTCGTCGTCGGCGTGCCGGGGCTCGTGCAGCGGCAGCGAGCCGGGACCGCCCCCGGGCCGATCCTCGGCGTAGACGTTGACCGTCGAGACGAAGACCCAGTGCGCGTCCGGCCACGCAGCCACTGCCCGGCGCACGTGCGAGGGCAGCCGGGCCACGTCGACCACGACGTCGGGCCTCAGAGCGCCGAGCTCCGCCGGTACGTCGCGGCGCGGTCCCACGGCAGGTGTCGCGCGCCCTCGGGCACGGGGCCCGACACCCCGCGGGCGGCGCACACCACGTCATGCCCACGTCGTACGGCCTCGGCCGCCACCGCCCGCGAGAGGAAGACCGTGCCGCCGAGGACGAGGATCTGCATGCCCCGAGGCTGGTCGAGCCGGGGCGCCGCGGCAAGGGCTGTTCGCTGACGGCGGAGCCAGGCGAACACCACCCACGACAACCACCGGGGGTCGCCATCGGGGTTTCGTGGCTCGCTCCGCTCGCACCTCAACCACCGCACGTGGCTCGCTCCGCTCGCACCTCAACCAGCGACGGGAGCGGTGGTTGAGGTGCGAGGGCCCTCCGGGCCCGAGCCCTCCCGGTGGTTGAGGTGCGAGGAGCGCCAGCGACGAGCCACGAAACCACTCGCGGTCACGGCCAGCGATGCGCTCGCCGGGTCTCGACGCGCGGTCGCGGCTTCGTCCCTCAGGTGCAGACAGCCGTGGATCTTGGTCAGTCGGTAGCTGAGATCCACGGCTGTCCGTGCGACAAGCGAGTCTGAGGATCGCCGGGGGTCAGTGGCGGGGCGGGGCGACGTCGAAGGGCATCCAGGTGGCGCCGCCGTCGGTGGAGGTCTGGAGGACAGCTTCGCGGTGGTCCCACTGGCCCCAGGCGTGCAGCGTGCCGGCGATGTCCCTGACGTGGGCGACGCCCGACGGGACGTCGAGCCTCGTGAACTCGAGCTGGGACGCACTCTCGGCGACCCACCACTCCCCGGCGTCGCGGTCGCCCAGCAGCACCCGGCCGTCGCTGGTCACGCTGAGGTCGGGATCGACACTCAGCCGGTCCAGGAAAGGGAAGGCCTCGGCGGTGACCCGCCGGGTCAGATGGCCGTAGTCGATCACCACGTCGAGGTAGGCGGCCCCCGTGGACGATCCTTCGTCGTCGTTGACCTGGTCGCTCAGCACCGCCGTCACGTCCTGGGTGAGGGCGAGCCGGGGGTCGCGGGGGCTGCCGCCGGGCTGCAGCAGGGGCAGGGTGTGCTGCTGCAGGCTGCGGCCCCCGTCGCGCGACCAGCCCACCCAGTAGTGCGTCCCCTCGTAGCCCTGGACCCAGAGCGCGCCGCGCTCGTCGAGGCGCGCTCCGGCCCACTGCACGGCGTCTCTCGGGGCGTAGGGCTGCCGCAGCAGCCGGTGCAGCGAGCGGTCCTGCGGGCGGTAGAGGTGCAGGACCTCGTCGTCGTCCACGAGCGTGTCACCCGGGCGGGTGGCGAGCCGGTCGTCCTCGACGGCGACTCGGTGCCGCTCGCCCGAGGCCTCGACGAGGTAGGACTGCGCGAAGCCCGCCGGGGACCCCGGGTCGGGCTCGGTGAGCAGGAACCCGTCCTGAGTCGCGGTCAACGACAGGTCCTCGAGGTCGGGGCTGCTGTAGGTGCGGGTGGGAGCACCCGAGGCGTCGTACACGCGCCACGCGGTGGCGCCCTCGGGCTCCTGGCCGTCGTCCTCCGCGACGATGAACGGACGCCACAGCAGCATCGTCGAGCCGTCCGCGAGACGGTCGACCGCGTCGGGCGGGCCGGCGGCCGCGATGATCTCCTCCGCGGACGCCCCGGGGTCCCGCATCACCTCGTCGAAGACAGGACCGGACCGGGCGTCGCCGTCGTCGCCGCAGCCGGACAGCACACACAGCATGAGCACCGCCGTGATGCCGGCCATCTCGGTGCGCCCGCAGTCCAGGACCGTCACGGACCCACGATGCCTCAGTGGCCCCTCAGGCGCGACCTCAGTCGCGCGGCGGCGTGGTCCGACCAAGCAGCCAGGCCTCGAAGAACTCGTCGAGCTCGGCGCCGGTCTGCTGCTCGATGAACGCGAGGTAGTCGGCGCGGGTGGCGTGCTCGTTGTCGCGGGCCTTCGGCCAGGCTCGCACGACGGCGAAGAACGCCTCGTCGCCGACCTTCTCGCGCAGCTCCTGGTACATCAGGGCTGGGCCGTAGTAGACGTTGCTGCTGCCGAACGACTGCGGGTCGAAGTCGCCGGGAGGACCGGCGTCGCGTCGGAACTGAGCCTCGCCGAAGGCCCACTCGTCCATCTTCTGCTCGACGGGGATGCCGTCGCGCTCGGCCTCCCACATCCCCTGGAGGTACATCGCCATGCCCTCGTTCATCCAGAGGTCGCTCCAGTCGGTGGGGGTGACCTGGTTGCCGTACCAGTGGTGCGCGAGCTCGTGCAGGATCACGGGCGGCGACAGCGCGTAGGAGGTGTTGCCGAGGGTGACCATGGTCTGGGTCTCCATGGCGCTCTGGGAGTCGACGACCACGGAGCCGAACGTGTCGAACGGGTAGGGCCCGAGCAGGTCCTCCAGCCAGGCCATCGCGTCCGGCGTGACGGCCAGCGCCTCCTTGGCCTCGGGGTCGTCGCGCGGGGTCCAGTAGGTGATCGGCACGTCGGACGTCGACCGGTCCTCGGTCATCTCGTAGTCACCGAACGCGGCGGTCACGAGGTACGACGCAGCAGGCTCGGCCAGGTGCCAGACGGTGGTGGTCGCGTCGTCGCTCTCGGTGCGGTCGAGCAGCTCGCCGTTGGCCACCCCCACCCACGGCGACGGCACGGTGAGCGTGAAGTCGTAGAGCGCCTTGTCGGAAGGGTGGTCGTTCACCGCGTACCAGGTGTAGGCCCCCCACGGCTCCTGCATCGTCCAGGTCTCGCCCTCGGGGGTGATGGTCCACCCGGTCGTGCTCAGGTCGGTCCGCATCGTCGGTACGTCGACCGGCTCCGGCGTGCCGGTGTAGTCGAGGCTCAGCTCGTAGCGCTGGTCGGCCCGGACGCGCTGGTCGACCACCAGGTCCTTGCCGTCGTGCCGGTGCTCGACCCGCCGCCCGTCGACCGTCACGTCCGAGACCTCGAGCGGCGTGCCCAGGTCGAGCTGGAAGCGGGGGGCGTCGGCGGTGGCCCGGAAGACCAGCGTCTCCGCACCGGTCAGCGTGGTGCTGTCGGGGTCCCAGGTGAGGTCGAGGTCGTAGTGCAGCGCGTCGACACCGGGGTCGCCGACGTCGGGGTAGAGCGAGTCCTCGACCGGCTCGTCGACCGCGACGTCGAGGGCCGCCCCGTCGACGGCCACCTCGGGCGCGGCGGACGGCCCCGCGGACCGGGACGCCGCGTCGTCGCCGCACGAGACGAGCAGCAACGAGGCGGCGGCGAGCCCGGCCAGTCCCGCCAGCACGCCGGGACGACGGTGCGGGGGTGCGTCGAGTGGGGCCACGTCCTGAAGTCTCCCCGATCCGGGAAAACGACGCATGCGACGCCCCCCGGCTGCCGGGCGACCACCGGGTGTGGGTCCGGGCCGCGCCACCCCCTAGCGTTGCGTGTCGTGGGAGACCTCGTGATCCGCCGTGCCCGGCTGGTGCCGCTGGCGCCGGAGGACCCGACCGTGACCGTGCCGCTGGACGTGCACGTGCGCCACGGGGTCGTCGTCGAGATCGGCACCGACCTCCGCCGCCCGAGAGGGGTCGAGGAGATCGACGCCGACGGTCGCTGGCTGATCCCGGGACTGTGGGACCAGCACGTGCACCTCGGGCAGTGGACGCTGGCCCGGCAGCGCCTCGACCTCGCGCCGGCCACCGGTCCCGAGGACGTCGTGGCCCGGGTGGGCGCGCGGGTGCACGAGAAGCCCGGCGAGCCGATCATCGGCTGGGGGCACCGCCCCGGAACCTGGACCCGCGGGGTCACGGTGGCCGAGCTCGACGACGTCAGCGGGGTCACGCCCGTCGTGCTGATCGCCGGCGACGGCCACCACGCCTGGCTCAACAGCGCCGCCCTGGCCGCCCTCGGGCTGCCGCCGCGGGAGGGGCCGGACGAGACCGTCCGGGAGAACGAGTGGTTCGCCGCCTACGCCCTGCTCTACTCGCTCACCGGCACCGACGGCACCGCGCCGGCCGCCTACCGCGCCAGCCTCGAGTCGGCGGCCGCGCAGGGGATCGTCGGCATGGTCGACTTCGAGTTCGTCGGCGGCGTCCCGGAGTGGCTCGAGCGCTGGGACGCCGGCTGCGACCTGCTGCGGATCCGGATGGCGACCTACGTCGAGGGCCTCGACGACGTCGTCGCCCGCGGCCTCCGCTCGGGCTCGCCGCTGGGCGACGACGACCGGCTGGTGATGGGGCCGCTGAAGATCATCAGCGACGGCTCGCTCAACACCCGCACCGCCTGGTGCTGCGAGCCCTACGCCGACGCCGACCGGCTGGAGTTCCCGCGCGGCGCCGCCAACCTGACCGCGTGGGAGCTCGGCCACCAGCTCGCCCGCGCCAACGTCGCCGGCCTCGAGGTCGCCACGCACGCGATCGGCGACGCGGCGGTGGAGGCGGCCCTCGACGCGTACGCCGCCACCGGCGCCCGCGGGTCGATCGAGCACGCGCAGCTGGTCTCGCGGGCCGACGTACGCCGGATGGCCGGGCTCGGGCTGCGGGCCAGCGTGCAGCCGGCCCACCTGCTCGACGACCGCGACCTCAGCGAGCTGATCTGGCCGGGGCGGGCCGAGCGCTGCTTCGCGTTCCGCTGGATGTACGACGACGGGGTGCCCGTCGTGCTGGGCTCCGACGCCCCGGTGTCGCCGCTCGACCCGTGGCTGGCGATCGCGGCCGCGGTGCACCGCAGCGACGACGAGCGGGAGCCCTGGAGCCCGCAGCACGCGCTGAGCGCCCAGGAGGCGCTGGCCGCCTCGACCGACCGCCAGCCGATGGTCGGCGTCGGGTCGCGCGGCGACCTGGTGCTGCTCGACCGCGACCCGCTGGCCGCCGTCGCCGACGTCCGCACCCACCTGCGCGGCGTCGGGGCCGCGCTCACGGTGCTGGACGGCGAGGTGATCCACCGCGCCCTGGACTGACCGGGCCGCGGCCAGTCGGGCGCTAGTCGGGCGCTGGTCGGGCGCTAGTCGGAGGTGACGGCCTGCAGCACGAGCTTGGCGACGGCCCGCTGCTCGATCGCGAACGGGTGGAAGGCCACCCCGCGGTTGGACTGCGGCGCGATGCCGCCCATCCAGGGGTTGTCGCTGCAGGCGTCGTGGCCCTCGCTGGCGGTGGTGACGTCGACGAAGTCGGCGGCCTCGACGCCGTCGGCGGCAGCGCGGAGCACCTCGGCCATCCGGTCGTTGACCGCCCGCACGTAGGGGTAGTCACCGGTGGCGAGCGGGATCCGGAGCGGGCAGGTGCCGGTCTCGGGGAGCAGGTGGGGATAGCTGAGCACCAGCACCTGCGCCTCGGGCGCCCGCTCGTGGATGCCCTCCACGACCCGGGCGATCCGCTTGCCGACCACCGTGACCCGCTTGTCGACGTAGTCGAACCCGCTGGGGCGCACCAGCCGGTCGCGGCACGGCGACCCGGTCGGGTCCTTCTTCGCCAGCGCGACGCAGCGGCCGAAGAGCGTGTGGAAGATCCGGAAGTCGTTGTAGCCGATGCTGACGGTGACCAGGTCGGTCTCGGGCGACAGGGCGTCGTACTGCGGCGGGTGGAGCTTGCCCCCGCCGGTGTCGCGCTCGCGCCGCATGTGGAGGGTCGCGGCGCCGGAGCAGCTGACGTCGACCAGGTCGACGTCGACCTCCTCGTCGTCGACGCCCCGCAGCTGGGCGGACAGCCGCTCGGCGATCAGCGTGGGGTAGTTGCGGTCGGACTGCAGGCAGCCGCCGTCCCAGGCGGTGCGCGGCACGCCCTGGGCCGCGGTGTAGGAGTCACCCATCGCGACGTAGACGAACGGGTCGTCGACCCCGGTGAGCCCGGTCGCGTTGCTCGAGGAGAGGACGAGGACGAGGACGAGGCGGTGGCGTCGGTGGAGCCGGCGGCGTCGGTGGGCTCGGTGGTCTCCGACGGCTCGGCCGCCTGGCTCTGGCAGCCGACGACCGCGGCCAGCGCCAGCGCGGCCGCTGCCGCGAGCAGCCTGCGCGCCCCGAGACGACGTCCTCCTGAAGACATGGGGACAACCGTAAAGGGCGAGGGCCCGACTTGTTCACTCGTCGCGCGTTTCGGACGGCCTGGCGAGCGCGACGGTGAGGCGGAGCACCTCCTCGGGGTCGTCGAGGCGGTCGCCGAAGTGCTCGCGGAGCTGGTTCATGCGGTAGCGGACGGTCTGCGGGTGCACGAACAGCGCCTCCGCGACCTCCTCGCGCCGGCCCTGGAGCAGCAGCCACACCCGCAGCGTGTCGGCGAGCTTGTCGGCCGTGGCCGGGCGGACGTCGGCGAGCGGCGCCAGGACCTGGGCGCGCAGGTCGGCGAGCGCGTCGGGGTCGGCCCGGAGCACCAGGTCGACGAGGTGCCGGTCGGTGTCGCCGGGCAGGTCGGCGGCCCGCGCCCGCAGCGCGCGGTCGTAGGAGGCGCGAGCGCGGAGCCAGGGGCGCGGTGGCCCCGTCACGCCGTCGCGCTCGTCGACGACGCGCAGCAGGGCCGCCCGCCGGTGGCCGTGCGCGTCGGGCACGAGCAGCACCGCCTCGTCGAGCTCGGGCGGGTCGACGGCCTGGAGCGTGTGCGGTGACAGCGCGGCCAGCACGGGCCGCACCTGCGACTCGGGCACGACCACGGCGGTCAGCGTGCTCGGCGGCTCCCAGTCGGCGCGCTCGGCGGCCGCGACCACGACGGCCTCCGCCGACCCCGTGAGCAGGTGCTGGGCCAGCTTCTCCAGCAGCCGCTGCCGGACCCGGCCGGTGGTGGCCGCCTCGTCCGTGTGCCCGGCGACGCTGGCGGCGGAGAGCTCGTCGATGTAGGCGAAGACCAGCTCGGCGAAGCCCGCGAGCGTGTCGGCGTCCAGCCCGGCCTCGACCGCCGAGCCCGACATCCGCCGCCAGGAGACGCGGGCCCCGATCCGGTAGGCGGCCAGCAGGGCGTCGGTGGTGCGACCGCTGCGGGCCTCGCCCCGGCCGAGCTGGTAGGCGCCCTCCACCGCCGGCGCGGTGGGGGTGCGGGGGTCGGAGCCGCGCTTCCCCCCGGCCAGGGACAGGAACCCGCCGAGCGCGATCTGCACCGCGTTGCCGATGGTCTGCCCCATCGGACCGCTGAAGGCGTCGGCGTACGACGGCACCTCGTCGATGATCGCGGCCACCACGTCGTCGGCCACCGCGGGCAGCTCGGCGCGGATGGTCGTGACGGCCTGCTCGGGCAGGAGCAGGCCGTGGGCGGCGGTACGGCGTACCCGAGGGGGCATGGAGAGACCTCGTTTTCATCCTCAGCGAACAAATGTGACCTGGATCTTCACGTCACTCGCACAGGAATCTACCGCCGAAGTGCAGGATGCTTAAGCACATGAGCAACTTCCTTCTTGCCCGGGTCACCGAGTCCGACCGCCGACCGCGGCGTCCGGCCCTGCGCGAGCGGGCCCGTCGCCTCGTCGACGCGGCCGTCACGCCGCTCGAGCTCGACGACGTGCTCGACGTCTTCCACCCGCTCCGGGCCGGCGCCGAGCTGCGCGGCCGGATCGTCGAGGTCGTCCCCGAGACCGCCGAGTCGGCCACCATCGTGGTCAAGCCCGGCCGCGACTGGGAGGGCCACCGGCCCGGCCAGTACGTGCGGGTCGGCGTCGACGTCGACGGCGTCCGGTTGTGGCGCACCTACTCGCTGACCCACGGGCCGCGGGCCGACGGCTGCCTCAGCCTCACCGTGAAGGCGATCCCCGACGGGGTCGTCTCCAACTACCTCGTGCGCCGCGCCCGGCCCGGCCAGATGATCCAGCTCGCGCAGGCCGAGGGCGAGTTCGTGCTGCCCCAGCCGCTGCCCGAGAAGCTGCTGCTCGTCACCGCCGGCTCCGGCATCACGCCGGTGATCGGGATGCTGCGCAACCTCTTCTCGCGGCACGAGCCGGTCGTCACCGACATCGTGCTCGTGCACGTCAACGTCAACGAGTCGACCGCGATCTTCCGCGACGAGCTGCGGGCGCACCACGCGGCCGGGCGGATCACGCTGGTCGAGCGGTTCGACGAGCAGCACGGCATGTTCGACGTGGCCCACCCCGAGCAGGGGCTCGCCGCGCTCGTGCCCGACCTCGACGACCGGCTGGCCTACGCCTGCGGCCCCGCCGGCCTGCTCGACGCACTGGAGACGCACCACACCGACCGCGGGCTCGAGCTCACCACCGAGCGGTTCCGTCCGGCAGCCCTGCTGGCCGGCGACGCCGGCGAGGGCGGCTCGGTCACCTTCGCCGACGGCACCTCGCTCGACGCCGACGGCACCACCCCGATCCTCGACGCCGCCGAGGACGCCGGCGTCCTGATGCCCAGCGGCTGCCGGATGGGCATCTGCATGGGCTGCGTGCTGCCGCTGAAGTCGGGTGCGGTGCGCGACCTGCGCAACGGCGCGCTCACCGTCGCCGTCCCCGGCGAGACCGGACCCGAGGGCGTCCGCATCCAGACCTGCATCTCCGCGGCCGCCGGTCCGTGCTCGATCGGACCACTGAACGGTGGTTGAGGTGCTCCGAGCGAGGCACGAGCGAGGAGCCTCGAAACCCGGTGAGCCGACCACCCACACCACCCCACTGTTTCCCACCCTCTGAGGAGGACCCCATGACCGTCATCACCAAGCAGCCCGTCAACCCGATCGCCCACCTCAGCCCCGAGGACGTCGAGGCGATCGGCACCGAGCTCGACGCCATCCGCCAGGACATCATCGACGCCCGCGGCGAGAAGGACGCGGCGTACATCCGCAAGGTCGTCGACGTCCAGCGCAAGCTCGAGCTCGGCAGCCGCGCCGTCCTGCTCGCCTCGATCTTCCCGCCGGCCTGGATCCTCGGCACCGCCGGCCTGTCGGTGGCGAAGATCCTCGAGAACATGGAGATCGGGCACAACATCATGCACGGCCAGTGGGACTGGATGCGTGACCCGAAGATCCACTCGACGACCTGGGAGTGGGACAACGCCTCCACCTCGGAGAGCTGGAAGCACTCGCACAACGAGGTGCACCACACCTACACGAACATCGTCGGCAAGGACAACGACCTCGGCTACGGCATCATGCGCGTCGACGAGGACCAGAAGTGGCACCCGATGTTCCTCGCGCAGCCCGTGTGGAACTTCGTCAACGCCTGCTTCTTCGAGTACGGCATCGCCGCCTACGACCTCGAGCTCGGCCGCAACCTGCGGGTGCCGAAGGAGAAGCGCAGCGAGGAGTTCAAGCGCAGCCTGAAGAACACGCTGGGCAAGATCCGCAAGCAGGCCACCAAGGACTACGTCGTCCACCCGCTGCTGTCGCTGCCGACCGGGTCGCTGCTGCCCACGCTGGCCGCCAACTTCACCGCCAACCTCGCGCGCAACCTCTGGACGCACTCGGTCATCATGTGCGGCCACTTCCCCGAGGGCGTCGAGACCTTCGAGAAGAAGTCGATCGACCCCGACGAGTCGCGCGGCGACTGGTACGTGCGGCAGATGCTCGGCTCGGCCAACATCACCGGCTCCAAGGCCATGCACCTGATGACCGGCAACCTGTCGCACCAGATCGAGCACCACCTCTTCCCCGACCTGCCCTCGAGCCGCTACGCCGAGGCCGCCGTGCGGGTGAAGGCGCTGTTCGAGAAGTACGACCTCAACTACCACGAGGCGTCGCTGCCGGCCCAGGTCTACTCCGCCTGGCACAAGGTCGTCCGGCTCTCGCTGCCCAACGACTTCCTGGCCACCACCACGGTCAAGAACGCCCCGCAGCAGCTCAAGACGCTCTGGGCGATGAGCACCAAGGGCGCCAAGGTCCGCCGCGCCGCCCAGGCCCGCCTCACCCAGCAGGCCCGCAAGACCCAGGTCGCGCGGGCGGTCTGAGGCTGGTCGGGAGCCCGAGGCCGCTGGGAGCCGACGCAGTGCAGGTGCTCCGCGTCGGCCTGGCGCCGATCAAGGGCACCCGCCACACGGCGTACGACGTCGTCGAGGTCGACCGGGACGGGTTCGTGGAGGACCGCGAGCTCTGCCTGGTCGACCTCGCGGCGCGCCGGGTGCTGCGCACCGTGGAGCACCCCACGCTGCTCGGCGTGCTCGCGGAGCGCCACGCCGGCGGCCTGCGGCTGACCCTGCCCAGCGGCGAGACCGTCGACGGCCCGCTTCGCCCCGGGTCCGACACCGTCACCTGCGACTACTGGGGAAGGTCGGTCGAGCTCCGGCTCCTCGAGGGGCCGCATGCGGCGTTGGCCGCCGCCTACCTGGGAGTCCCGGTGCGGCTGGCCCTCGCAGCTCCTGGCGAGGTGGTCTACGGCGCCGCCGTCAGCCTGGTGGCCACCGCCTCCGTCGACGACCTGGCGCGCCGGCTGCCCGGCGGGGGCGACCCGCTCGACGCGGCCCGGTTCCGCGCCAACCTCGTGGTGACCACCGACGTGGCCTGGGCCGAGGACGTCTGGCCGGGTCGTGAGGTCGAGGTCGGATCAGCGGTGCTGCGGGTGACCGGGCGGATCCCACGCTGCGCCGTGGTCGACCTCGACCCGGCCACCGGCCACCCGGACCTGCCGGTGCTGCGCGCCCTGGCCGCGCTCGCTCCCACCCGCGCCGCCGCCGTCCCTGAAGACCGGTCGAGCGCCGTCCGCGACGACCGGCTGACCTTCGGCGTGGAGGCCACAGTCCTCCACCCCGGCCTGATCCGGCCCGGCGACCCGGTCCGCGTCCCGTCCGGATAGTCCCCAACGTTGCGCACGGACGCCCTCGAGCGTGCGGAATGTTGGGGACTATCCCGGGTACGGGCGCTTCATCCGGTAGGTGCCGACGACCACGTGGTAGCCGAGCTCGGCGTTGACTCGGCGGATGCCGTGATTGTGTGCCTCGTTGTCGGTGCTGGCGACCGTGGCGCCGACGGCCGCCGCCGCGTGGTGGGCCTGCCGCTTGACCAGCAGCGCCAGGCCCCGACCGCGGAAGCGCGGGTCGACACCGGTGTAGAGCACATAGAGGGTCCGGTCGTCGACCAGCCCGATGACGATCGCCGCCGGGACGCCGTCGACCCGGGCCACCACGCCGATCCCGTGGTCGGCGTCGGCGATCACCGAGCGCAGCTGAGCGCAGGTCTTGGCGTCACCACCGCGCGCCTCGGGGTTGGTTTGGCTGGCCAGCAGCATCGCGTCGACCGCGGCCTGGTCGGCGAAGCGGAGGTCGGGTGAGGACTCGAGCCTCACGTCGTCCGGCACCGAGACCGCTGGCAGGCCGGTGAGGTCGCGCGAGGAGCGGATCGAGAGCTGCTCGGCCTCGAAGCCCCAGTGCTGTGCGACCGCGAGGCTGCGCGGGTCGTCGTCGAAGACCTCCGTGCGCAGCTGCGTGGTCCCTTCCGGCACGCGGTCGAGCAGCTGCCGCCACAGGAGGCCACCGACCCCGGCGCCCTCGGCGGCGGTCGGCACCACGACGTAGCAGGTCGTACGGCCGGCGGCCGCGCCCGTGCCCAGGCCGATCCACCCGGTGCCCACCACCCGGCCGTCCTGGGACGCGCGCAGGGCCACCAGGTCGGGCCAGTACGTCGTCCCGGTCAGGTGCCAGGCGACGTACCCCGGCTCGATATGGGGGGAGCGGGCCGCGGCGAGGTCGACCACCGCCGCGGTGACCTCGGGGTCGCCCCGGTCGATCTCTTCGATCTCCACGCCGGCCACCGTGCCACCGGGGGACAGGGGCCGGCAAGGTCGCCAGGGTGGTTTCGTGGCTCGTCGCTGGCGCTCCTCGCACCTCCACCACCGAGACGGCGACCTGCGGTGGTTGAGGTGCGAGCGGAGCGAGCCACGAAGCCCGCCCGCGGACCTCAGCCGAGGGCGGCGCTGACGACCTCGCGGGCCTCGGCCTGCACCTGGGCGAGGTGGTCGGCGCCGCGGAACGACTCGGCGTAGATCTTGTAGACGTCCTCGGTGCCGGACGGGCGGGCGGCGAACCACGCCGACTCGGTGGTCACCTTGAGCCCGCCGATCTTCGCGCCGTTGCCGGGCGCCTCGGTGAGCTTGGCGGTGATCGCCTCGCCGGCCAGCGAGGTCGCGGTGACGTCGTCGGGCGAGAGGGCAGCGAGCTTGGCCTTCTGGTCGCGGTCGGCCGGGGCGTCGATCCGGGCGTACGCCGGGTCGCCGTGCTGCGCGACCAGGTCGGCGTAGTGCTCGCTGGGGCTGCGGCCGGTGCGGGCCTGGATCTCCGAGGCGAGCAGGGCCAGGATCAGGCCGTCCTTGTCGGTGGTCCAGGTGCTGCCGTCGGTGCGCAGGAACGACGCGCCGGCCGACTCCTCGCCGCCGAAGCCGAACGACCCGTCGATCAGCCCGGGCACGAACCACTTGAAGCCGACCGGCACCTCGACCAGCGGCTTGCCGAGCGCCGCGGCCACACGGTCGATCATCGACGACGACACCAGGGTCTTGCCGATCCGCGCCGTGTCGGGCCAGCCGGGTCGTGCGCCGCCGAAGAGGTAGCCGATCGCGACGGCCAGGAAGTGGTTGGGGTTCATCAACCCGCCGTCGGGGGTGACGATGCCGTGCCGGTCGGCGTCGGCGTCGTTGCCGGTGGCGATGTCGTACTCGTCCTTGCGGCGGATCAACGAGGCCATCGCGTGCGGGGACGAGCAGTCCATCCGGATCTTGCCGTCCCAGTCGAGCGTCATGAACCGCCAGGTCGGGTCGACCAGCGGGTTGACCACCGTCAGGTCGATCCGGTGCCGCTCGGCGATCGCGCCCCAGTAGTCGACGGCCGCGCCACCGAGCGGGTCCGCGC
The DNA here is from genome assembly GCA_963834285.1 of uncultured Actinomycetota bacterium. Lineage (GTDB taxonomy): Bacteria > Actinomycetota > Actinomycetes > Propionibacteriales > Nocardioidaceae > Nocardioides. Next base: position 289,332 of record CAWIAZ010000004.1, read on the forward strand.
CGATCCGGACGCCGGCGTCGCGGATCGCGTCGAGGTCGAGCACCTGCGGCAGGTCGTCGACGTAGGTGCCCAGGAAGTCGTACGCCGTCGCGGCCGCGCGGGCCCGGGCGAACGGCACCCGCTTCACCTCACCGAGCCCGGCCCGGATCAGGTCGTTGGCGCGGGCCGCGATCACCGACGTGGCGTCGGAGTCGGCGGGCCCGCCGTGCGGCGGGTTGTACTTGAAGCCGCCGTCGCTGGGCGGGTTGTGCGACGGCGTCACCACGATCCCGTCGGCCAGGCCGGGTCCGGACGAGCGGCCGGCGTTGGCGCGCAGGATCGCGTGCGACACCGCGGGGGTCGGGGTGTAGCGGTCGCGGTCGTCGACCAGCACGGTCACGTCGTTGGCGGCCAGCACCTCGAGCGCCGTGGCCCAGGCCGGCTCGGAGAGCCCGTGGGTGTCCCGGCCCAGGAACAGCGGGCCGTCGTACCCCTGCTGGGAGCGGTAGTCGCAGATGGCCTGGGTCGTGGCCAGGATGTGGGTCTCGTTGAACGCCGTGCGCAACGACGTGCCGCGATGCCCGCTGGTGCCGAACGCGACCTGTTGATCGACGTCGTCGGGATCGGGCACTCCCGTGTAGTACGCCGTCACCAGGTGGGCGACGTCGATGAGGTCCTCTGGTCCGGCGGTCTCCCCCGCGCGCAGCTCGGCCATGGGACCCATCATGCACGCTCCCGTACCCCCACGGCAGGTCCGCTCGTTGGGCCCCCGACCCTGGAGGAGACGCATGCCCCGCCGCCTGACCGTCCTGATCGCCACGACCGTGCCCGCCGCGCTGCTCGCAGCGGTGCCGCTGGCACCCGCCCCGGCCCAGCAACCTGCCGCGCCTGCGGCTGCCGCGGCCGCCGCCACGACCGCCGCCGCCGGCCCGACGCAGGCCGCCACGGCACCTCGCCGCGGGCCGCGGGGAAGCATCACGATGTACGTGATCTCCGCCCGCCCGGACCTGGTCACCGCGGGCGACGCGCGGGTGGCGATCGCGCCGCTGAAGCGGGTGAAGCGGACGAAGTTCACGATCCGGCTCAACGGCCGCAACGTCTCGCGCACGTTCGCCCGGCGTGCCACCGGTCGCTACGAGGGGCTGCTCACCGGTCTGCGGGTCGGCCGCAACGTGCTCACCGCGCGGGGTCCGGGCCGGCGTACGGGCAGGCTCGTGATCACCAACCACCCCAACGGCGGCCCGGTCTTCTCCGGCCCGCAGCTCGGGCCCTACCGCTGCCAGGAGGGCGCGGTCGACGCGCAGTGCAACCAGCCGGCCACCGCCACGCTGCTCTACAAGTCGACCGATCCGCGCAAGCCCGGCCTGCAGCCCTACGACCGCAGCGACCCGCCCAACGACGTCGCGACGACGACGACCGACCAGGGCGTCCGGGTGCCGTTCATCGTGCTGCGCGAGGACGGCTACCAGGACCGCGACCGCTACGCGATCCTCACCCTCTTCCAGCCCGGGCAGCGCTGGACGCCGTGGAAGCCGCAGCGGCAGTTCAACGGCAAGATCCTGATCCCCCACGGCGGCAACTGCGGGTCGTCGTACGCGCCGGGCAGCCCGCCGCTGGCCGACTACTCCGGCACCCTGCCCGAGGAGACCCCGGGCGTCACCCCGAGCTACCTGACGGCGCTGGGCCGCGGCTTCGGCGTGATCTCGACGGCGCTGGCCAACACCGGCCACAACTGCAGCGTCGCGATGAACGCCGAGTCGCTGCTGATGGCCAAGGAGCGGTTCGTCGAGCGCTACGGCACCATCCGCTACACGATCGGCACCGGCTGCTCCGGCGGCTCGATCGCCCAGCACACGGTCGCGAACGCCTACCCCGGCATCTACCAGGGACTGGTCACCACCTGCTCCTACCCCGACACGTTGACCGCGGGCGCGCAGTTCGCCGACTACCACCTGCTGCGCCAGTACTTCGAGGACCCGTCGCGCTGGGGCCCGGGCATCCTCTGGTCGCCGACCCAGTTCGCGCAGGTCGAGGGACACGTCACGCACCTCAACGCGGTCGTGGCCGACGAGGGTCTCTACAAGGCGGCGCTGGACCCCGAGCACGCGTGCCCCGGCACGCTCGACACGGTGGCCGGCGACCCGGGCACCCGGTACGACGACGAGACCAACCCCGCCGGCGTCCGGTGCTCCGTGCTCGACACGCTGGTCAACCAGCTCGGTCCGCGACCGGAGTCGGTGTGGGGTGCCGAGGAGCGGGCAGCCGGTCGCGGCTTCGGCGGCGTCCCCTTCGCCAACGCCGGGGTGCTCTACGGCCTCGAGGCGTTGCGGGAGCGCCAGATCACCACGGCGCAGTTCGTCGACCTCAACGAGGCCGTCGGGGGGCTCGACGTCGACTCGCGGCGTACGGACGAGCGCACCCCCGGGGACACCGCGTCGGTGGCGATGGCCTACCGCACCGGGCTGGTCAACGAGGCCAACCACCTCGACCAGGTCGCGATGCTCAACTTCGGCGGACCCGACCCGGGCATCGCCCACGACTACGCCCACGCCTTCTGGACCGAGGAGCGGCTCCAGCGCGACCAGGGCCACACCGACAACCGGGTGATGTGGTTCGGCGTGACGCCCCTGATCGGCGACCCGCGCTGGGCCAACGAGGCGCTGCTGTCGATGGACCGCTGGCTGCGGGCGGTCGAGCGGGACCGCAGTGCGGCGCCGCTCGCCCGCAAGATCGTGACCCGCAAGCCCGCCGGCCTCACCGACCGGTGCTCCAACGTGCCCGGCGTCCTCGAGACCCAGGGCGAGGACGACGAGGTCGACTGCGTGCTGCCGGAGTCGCTCCAGCTGCGGCTCTCGACCCCGCGCGAGGTCGCCGGCGACGACGTCTTCAACGACCGGCTCTCCTGCCGGCTGCGTCCGCTGGAGAGGTCCGAGGTCGACGTGGGGCTGCCTCCGATGACCGACGAGCAGTGGTCGCGGCTGCAGGCGGTCTTCCCCGACGGCACCTGCGACTACTCGGTGCCGGGCCTCGGGCAGGGCCCCGCCCAGACCTGGCTCACCTACACCGGCCCCGACGGCCGGGTCGTGTACGGCGGCCGCAACCTCCCGCCGCTGCCCCCGCGCTCGGCGGAGGGCTGGTCGAGCGCATCGTTCCGGGAGCTGTTGAGCAAGTAGCCGTCGCCCGTCGACCCGTGCGACCCGGCGGTGCCTCAGGTCACGGGTAGCGGATGCCGGTGGTCTCCTCGCTGAGCTCCCAGAGCCGGCGCTGGGCGTCGGGGTCGTGGGCGCGGCGGGAGGAGGTGACCACCTGCGGGGCGCCGGACATCTGGCCGAGCCCGCTCGGCCCGCACAGGGTGCCGCCGGGCAGGTCGGCGGTGGCGGCCATCAGCGTCGGCCACGCCCCCGCCGCCGCGGACTGGGAGACGGCGCGGATGGCGGCGTCCAGGATCGTGGCGACGCCACCGGAGGACCGGCCGTACTGGCCGTTGGCGGCCAGGTGGGTGCCGGCGAAGCCGGGGTGGGCGGCAAGCGCCTTCACCGGCAGGCCGGCGTCGCGACAGCGGCGGTCGAGCTCGTAGGTGAAGAGCAGGTTGGCGAGCTTGGTCTGGCCGTAGACGTGCCACCTGGAGTAGCGGCCGCGGCGCACGCGCGGGTCGTCGAGCGGCGCCGACCGGGCCCGCCGGTGGAAGTGGGAGCTCACCGCCACCACCCGGGCCGCCTCGCTGGCCACGAGCTGCGGCAGCAGCAGGCCCGTGAGCAGGAACGGGCCGAAGTGGTTGGTGGCCATCTGCAGCTCGAGGCCGTCGGAGGTGCGCTGGTGGGCGGTGCCCATCACCCCGGCGTTGTTGACCAGGACGTCGATCGGCCCGAAGGACGCAGCGCGCTCCGCGGCCGAGCGCACCGAGCCGAGGTCGGCGAGGTCGACCTGGAGCCGCTCCAGGACGGCGTACGGCGCCTCCGCGAGGATCGCGCGCTCGGTCTCCTCCAGCCTGGCGGAGGTGCGGCCCGCCAGCACCACCCGGGCGCCGCGGCGGGCCAGCTCGAGTGCGGTGTGGTGACCCAGTCCGCCGAGGGTGGTGCCGGTGACGACGGCCGTGCGGCCGGCCTGGTCGGGGATGTCGGCGAGCCGCCAGGTGTCGACCGGCGCCGTCACGGGGTGGTGGCCATGGCCGCGACGATCCGCCGGCCGAGGTCGGTGTCACCGCCGATGGTGACGGCACCGTCCTCGGGCGTACGTCGGCCCCCGGCGAGCACCACGAACGAGGCGCGGTCGGTGGCCAGCGACACGGTCGGGTCGGCCGGCACCTCGTCGAGCCGCTCGCCGCGCCCGGCGTCGTTGACGCGGAACGCGATCGGCTCGCTGCCCTCGACCTCGAGCACCGCGGTGGTGCCCGCCGGGGCGCCGGCCTTCTTGGCCAGGACGAACCCGAAGGACTCGCGCAGGTAGTCGGCGGTGTGCTGGGCGGCCGCGGAGTCCATCCCGCCCGGCCGGCCGACGGCCCGGCGTACGTCCTGCTCGTGCATCCAGACGTCGAGGGGCCGGTTGCGCAGCAGGGTCTGCCAGGTCCACGGCGTCCCGCCGGGGGTGGCCGGCGGAGCGGCCGACCCGTCGGTGGGCGGGTCGGCGAGCAGCGCGGTGTGACGGGCGGTGGTCACGGTGCGGATCTCGTTGATGATCGCGTCGGGGCTGGCCTCGCGACGGTTGACCACCCCGATCTCGGTGTAGAGACCCATCAGCCCGGCGACGTGCTCGGGCTCGCCGACGTCGGCGGTCTCCTCGGGCCGGCCGGACAGCACCGACTCGAGGTGGGCGGTGTGCGACGCCACGGCCCGGACGTCCCAGCCCGGGCAGTCGGTGGGGGTCGACCACTGGTCGGCGGGGATCTCCTCGAGCAGGCCGGTGAAGCTGTCGATCGCCTGCCACCAGACGTCGACGTAACCGGCGAGTCGTGCTTCGTCACTCATGCGCCGCAGCCTAGTGGGAGGCACCCCCCGGCGAGGGCCGGACGTCAGCCGAGCGCCAGCATCACCGCGATGCCCAGCATCGTCAGCCCGATCAGCACGTCCAGCACCTGCCACGCGCGGGGGGTCGAGAGCCGGCGGTGGGCCAGCCGGGCGCCGTAGCCGAGCCCGACGAACCACACGATGCTCGCGAGGCCGGCGCCCGCGCCGAACCACCAGCGGCCGCCGCCGCCGTCGCTGCTGTGGGTGGCGGCGATCGAGCCGAGCAGCAGCACGGTGTCGAGGTAGACGTGCGGGTTGAGCCAGGTCAGGGCCAGGGCCCGGACGGCGGCCGCGCGCCGGCTGCCGACGCCCTGGCGGGCGGCCTCGAGGGTCTCGGCCTGGTGCCGGGCGCGCAGCAGCGAGCCCACGCCGTACCAGGTGAGGAAGGCGACGCCGAGCCACCGCACCACCTCGATCAGCCAGGCCGCCTGCTCGACCAGCGTCCCGATCCCCGCGACCCCGGCGAGGATCAGCACCAGGTCGGAGACCGCGCAGATCGCCACCACCGTGCCGACGTGCTGGCGGGCCAGCCCCTGCCGCAGCACGAACGCGTTCTGCGCCCCGATGGCGATGATCAGGGCCAGCCCGGTGACCAGGCCGGCCGCCGCGGCGGTGAGCATGCTCCGAACCGTAGGGCAGGGGCCGGCCTGGGTGGTCGGACATCCCACCTTCAGCAGGGATGTCCGACCTTCTGGGCCGATACATCAGCCCAGAAGGTGGTGAAGAGGCCCAGAAGCTCCCCTCCGACGCACCCGTCGACGCCCCCCGCCCACCACCCCGCGGACGACGACGGCCGCCCCGGGGATGCCGGGACGGCCGTCGTACGTGGTCAACGAGGGGTGGCTCAGAAGGCCGCCTCGTCGAGGTCCATCACCGACAGGTCGGTGGCCACGGCGATGGCCAGCTCGGCGCTGACGCGGGGCAGGTTGGTCTGCGCGAAGAACTGCGCTGCGGCGACCTTGCCCTCGTAGAACGCCTTGTCCTTGCCCGGGTCGCCACCGAGCTTCTCCAGCGCGACCTCGGCCTGGCGCAGCAGCAGCCAACCGCAGACCACGTCGCCGAGGGCCATCAGCAGGCGGCTGGTGTTGAGGCCGACCTTGTAGATGTTGCGCACCTCGTCCTGCGCCGACATCAGGTCGTTGATCATGTGCCCGACCATGGCGTTGGCGTCGTCGAGAGCCTTCGACAGCAGCTCGCGCTCGGTCTTGAGCCGGCCGTTGCCGGCCTCGGAGTCGAGGAACTTCTGGATCTCGCCCGCGAGGTGGCCCAGCGCCTTGCCCTGGTCCTTGACGATCTTGCGGAAGAAGAAGTCCTGGCCCTGGATCGCCGTGGTGCCCTCGTAGAGGGTGTCGATCTTGGCGTCGCGGACGTACTGCTCGACGGGGTACTCCTGCAGGAAGCCGGAGCCGCCGAAGGTCTGCAGCGACTCGGTGCCCAGCAGGACCCACGAACGCTCGGAGCCGTAGCCCTTGACGATCGGGAGCAGCAGGTCGTTGACCGCGCCGGCGAGCCGGTTCTCCTCGGAGTCGGCGGTGCCCTCGTGCTCGGCGATCATCACGGCGTCCTGCCACGACGCGGTGTAGAGCACCAGCGCGCGCATCGCCTCGGCGAAGGACTTCTGCACCATCAGCGAGCGACGGACGTCGGGGTGGTGGGTGATCGTCACGCGCGGGGCGGTCTTGTCGGCCGCCTGCGACAGGTCGGAGCCCTGCACGCGCTCCTTGGCGTAGTCGAGCGCGTTGAGGTAGCCGGTCGAGAGGGTGGCGATGGCCTTGGTGCCGACCAGCATCCGGGCGTTCTCGATGACCTGGAACATCTGCGCGATGCCGTTGTGCACCTCGCCGAGCAGCCAGCCCTTCGCGGGCTCGCCGCCGCCGACGCTGGGGTCGCCGAAGGTGAGCTCGCAGGTGTTGGACACCTTGATGCCCATCTTGTGCTCGACGTTGGTGACGTAGACGCCGTTGCGCTCGCCGGTGAGCTCGCCGGTCTCGTGGTCGAAGTGGTACTTCGGGACCAGGAAGAGGCTGAGCCCCTTGGTGCCGGGGCCGCCGGCGCCCTCGACGCCCACGGGGCGGGCGAGGGTGAGGTGCATGATGTTGTCCTGCAGGTCGGACTCGCCCGAGGTGATGAACCGCTTGACGCCCTCGATGTTCCACGAGCCGTCGTCGTTGGCGGTGGCCTTGGCGCGACCGGCGCCCACGTCGGAGCCGGCGTCGGGCTCGGTGAGCACCATCGTGGCGCCCCACTGCTTCTCCACCATCAGCTGGGCGATGCGCTTGTCGCGCTCGTTGCCGTTGCGGTCGACGACCGAGGCGAAGGCCGGCCCGGCGGCGTACATCCAGATCGGGGCGTTGGCGCCGAGCACCATCTCGCCGAGGGCCCACACGAGGCTCGAGGGGGCGGGGGTGCCGCCGATCGACTCGGGCATCTGCAGGCGCCAGTACTCGGCGTCCATCCAGGCCTGGTAGCTCTTCTTGAACGACGCGTGCACGGGGGCGGTGTTGGTCTGCGGGTCGAAGACGGGCGGGTTGCGGTCGCTCTCGACGTACGACGCGGCCAGCTCCTCGCGGGACATGCGGTCGACCTCGGCCAGGATCGCGCGAGCGGTCTCGCCGTCCACGTCGGAGAAGGCGCCGGTGCCGAGGACGTCGTCGCGGCCCAGGACCTCGAAGAGGTTGAACTCGATGTCGCGGAGGTTGCTCTTGTAGTGGCTCATGGACCCACCGTTCCTGTGTCGTGGCGCTGCCAGGGGCAGCTGCTGCTCCGGGAGCCCGCGGGGGTTGATCGCTGCAGTGTTACTGCTGGGTGCTACTTGCGGGTAACTTAATGATAGGAGGGCGTCCGGAGGCGCGCAAGAGGATGGGCGTTCCCGTGACCAGGATCTCGCCCGTCCGGCGCGACCTCGACTGCGCGGGGAGCCGGGCGACGTCTGACAGACTCGCCCCATGCGCGTCTCCGCGAAGTCCGACTACGCCTTGCGCGCGTTGATCGAGATGGCCGGCCGCTCCGACGGGCGGGCGGTCAGTGCGGAGGAGATCGGCCGCCTGCAGGAGATCCCGCACGGCTTCCTCCAGGCGATCCTCGCCGACCTGCGTCGCTCCGACCTGGTGATGTCGCAGCGCGGCCAGTCCGGCGGCTGGCGGCTGGGCAAGGCGGGCGAGACGATCACCGTCGCCGACGTGATCCGCGCGGTCGACGGCCCGCTGGTCTCCGTCTACGGGCTGCGGCCGGAGGCGGTGAGCTACAACGAGTCCGCCGAGGTGCTCCAGCACGTGTGGATCGCCGCGCGGCGCTCGCTGCGCGACGTCTTCGAGGCGGTCTCGATCCAGCAGCTCGCCGACGGCAAGCTGCCCCGCGCGGTCACCTCACGCACCAGCGACGACGACGCCTGGCGGCCGCACTGACCCCACCGGCTCGGGTGGGCGGCGGGCGCAGGGCTTGGGGGCTCTGAGGGCTCAGGCGGCGACCCGGCGCCGGAGCACGCGGCGCCGACGCTCGGTCTCAGCCAGCCGCAGCTGCAGCGACTCGTTGCGCCGGGCCAGCCGGGCCAGGGTGGCCCGCGCCTCGTCGAGCGAGGCCGGCACGGGCTGCGCGGGCGCGAGCCCCGCCACCGACAGGGACGTCGTCCCGAAGCCGACCAGGGCGCCGTAGGCGCGCCACACCTCGGCCGGGGTGGCGCCGGGCTCGACCTCGAGCAGGTGCAGCCGCTCCGGCCTGGTCACCGCGCGCTCCCAGCGCGCCAGCAGGTCGGCGGCCTCGCTCGAGCCGGTGTGGCGCTCGCCGACGACGACCACGTGCACGGCCGTGCCGGGCAGCTGGTCGACCAGCAGGTCGATCTGCTCGGGGGTGGCGCCAGCCAGCAGCGGCTGGCTGACCACCACGTCGTCCCGACCCTTCGCCTTCAGGACCCGCCGGCAGATGCCGGCCCAGGCGCCCTCGACCTCACGGCGCCGGTAGCCCCAGGCCCGGTGCTGGCGGGTGATCTCGATCGCCGCGCGGAACATCTCGTCGGCGTTGCGCGTCGGGCAGCGCACGCCGAGGGCGGCGAGGGAGTGCTGGTGCTGGTGCAGTGCCGCCTCGAGGAAGTCCCCGGGGCCGTCGGCGACGCCGACGTGGAGGTAGACCGTGCGCTTCGTGCCCATGACGCGATCGTGGTCGGCCCAGGTGGCGACCGGGTGAACGGCGGGCCGAACCGCTCCGGAGGGTGCCGCGAACGTCGGGTCACGGCCAAACCTGGAACACGTTCTAGTTTGGCTCTAGCATGGCCGGATGACGACCTCCGACGCCATCACCTGGAACGCCCCCGACGGCGACCATCCCGCCCGTCGGGCCTCGCAGCGGTCCTACGCCGCGGTGGCCAGGGGCGACCTGGCCGAGTGGCTCACGGTGTACGCCGAGGACGCGGTGCTCGAGGACCCGGTCGGCCCGTCGATGTTCGACCCCGAGGGCAACGGGCACCGCGGGCACGAGGGGATCACCGCGTTCTGGGAGCTCGCGATCGCGCCGATCGAGCGCTTCGAGTTCGTCATCCACGACTCCCACGCCAACGGCAACACCTGCGCCAACGTCGGCACCATCACCACGTCGTTCCCCGACGGCGGCAAGGTCGACACGGACCTGGTCATGGTCTACGTCGTGCGCGACGACGGGCGGGTCGCCTCGATGCGGGCCTACTGGGAGCCCGACCGGGCGATGGCGACCTACCGCAAGGGCTGAGCCGCCCGGAGCGTCAGCTGCGGCGCTTCGGCGCGAACCGGGTGACCACGCCGGGGTGGTCGGTGTGCAGGCGGTGCATGACCTTCCAGCCCGCGATGCGGTAGCGGGCGCTGCGCTGCGACATGACGTAGTCGATGCGCCAGCCCAGCTTGTAGCCGGCGGCGCTGTAGTTGTTCTCCAGCCTCAGCGGCCGGGTGATCTTGCCGCGGACCAGCTTGCTCGACTGGTCCTTGCTCTCGGTGACGTTGCAGTCGCACAGGGCCACGAACTGCTGGTCCTTGGGCGTGGCCTTCCCGACCTCGCGGACGCTGGCCGCCATCCGCCAGAAGGCGCCGAGGCGCTGGGGCTCGCGGTAGTTGGGGCCGCCGGTCGAGCGGTTGTGGATCAGGTTGGGCATGTGGAAGCTGATCGCCCGGACCTTGTGGCCGGTCTTGCGGTGCTCGAGCACGGTGACGACGCCGTACTGGTTGATCGCCGTCTGGCCGGAGTTGCGGCGCCAGGTCTTGGCAGCCAGGAGCCGGGGCCAGGAGAACTTCGACTTCCACACGCGGGTGTCGAAGGCGATCGGGTTGTCGTCGGTGCCCGGCTTCTTCACCGGCATCCGCAGGGCCCAGTGGTCGGGCAGGGCGGCGCGCATCGCACGGCGGGTGTCGCGGCGCTCCTGGAAGCCGATCACGGTGGGGTGCCGGGTGTTGATCATCTTGAGGATGTCGGCCCGCATCTGCCGGCGCGAGAGCGTGTGGTTGAGGTTGAGCGTGGCGATCCGGAATCCGCGGCGCTTCTTCTTGTTGCTCTTCTTCTCCGCCGTGGGCGCCGCGGGCGCGGTGGCTGCGGCCGAACCGATGACCGAGGCGGCGGGCGCGGTCGTGGAGACCGTCGCGGCCTGCGCCGCGGTCGGTGTCACCAGGAGTCCGGCGGCCAGCAGAACGGCCGGGAGAGCGCGAGAAACGGGGGCACGGGTACTACGGATGGCGAAGGGCATTGCCGACGACCCTAGGCAGGGTCGGGGGGTGGAATGCAATTCGACGAGGTGCCCCGAGCGGTGGCGCTAGCCGCGCCGCCGCCTCAGCTCGGCGTTGATGGCGGGGACGACCTCGTGCATGTCGCCGATCACCGCGTAGTGCGCCTTGGTCACCATCGGGGCGTCGGCGTCGGTGTTGATCGCCAGGATCGTCTTGGCGCTCGAGCAGCCCGCCCAGTGCTGGATCGCCCCGGAGATGCCGCAGGCGACGTAGAGCTCGGGCGAGATCCGGCTGCCGGTCTGCCCGACCTGCTCGTGGTGGGGCCGCCAACCCAGGCTGGTCACCACCCGCGAGGCGCCGAGCGACCCGTGCAGCAGGTCGGCGAGCTCGGTGACCCCGTCGAAGCCCGAGGCGCTGCCGGCGCCGCGGCCGACGCCGACCACCACGCGGGCGGCGGTGAGGCCGCCGGAGAGGTCCTCGGCCGGCGGCTCCGCGGAGACCACCCGCGCGACCAGGTCGGCAGCGGCGACCTCGGGGCGGCACTCGACCAGCGTGCCGGCGCCGGGGACGTCGGCGGGCACGGCCTCGACGGCGTGACCGGCCACGGTGAACACGGCGGGGCGGTCGGCGAGCACCATCTCCTCCAGCACCGAGCCCCCCACCACCTGCCGGTGGACGGTGAACGGGGAGAGCCCCTCGAAGGCCACGACGTTGGCGGCCATCGCCACCCCGGTGCGCGCGGCCAGGTGCGCCAGCACCTCCATCCCGCGCGGGGTGCCGGCGGCGGTGACGACCACCGACCGGGTCGTCTCGCGCACGGACTGCACGGCGCTCGCCCAGGCCGCCCCGCCGAAGGCCGCGAACGCGTCGCCGACCGCGTGGTGCACCTCGCGGACGCCGTACGCCGCGAGCTGGGCGCGCAGCTGCTCCACCCCGCCGGGCACGTCGCCGACGACCACGGCGTCGACCGGCACCCCGCCGCCTGCCACCGCCAGACCACGCGCGAACGTGATCGTCTCGCGAGTCACCTCGGTGGCGCCGTCGGCGTCGGTCTCGACCAGGACCAGGATCATCGGGCCACCAGCCCCAGCTGCTCGAGCAGGTCGACGACGGCCGGGGCGGCCTCGGCGCCGGAGCCCAGCACCGTGACGTCGCTCGGAGTCGGCGGGGGCAGCAGCAACCGCACCCGACCGGGCCCCACCGGCTCGCCGGTCGGCACCCGATGCTCGACGGGCACCTTCTTCGCCTTCATCCGGCCCGGCACCGAGGGGTAGCGAGGCGTGACGCCGCCCTCCAGCACCGTGACCACGGCCGGCAGCGGCACCCGGTAGGTCTCGTGCCCGTCGGGACCGTCGCCGTCGGCCACCACGTCGTCGCCCTCGACGACGACCGTGGCGGCGCCGTTGACGACCGGCCACCCCAGCTCGTAGGCGAGCCGGATGCCCACCTGGAAGTCGCCGCTGTCGGCGGCGTCGTTGCCCAGCAGGACCAGGTCGGGCCCGTCGCCCGCCGCCAGGTGCTCGCGGACGACGGCCGCGATCTCGCGCGCCACGTCGGCGGGGCCGAACGCCGCCGGGTCGGCCTCGACGTGGATCGCGGCGGTGCAGCCGACGGCCAGCGCGCTCCGCAGCTGCTCGACGGCGTCGGCGACGCCGAGGGTCAGCACCGCGGCGCTGCCCCCGGTCGCGGTGGCGACCTGGACCGCCAGCTCGACGGCGCAGTCCTCGTGGTCGCTGACCGTGAAGCCGGCGTACCGCCCGTCGACGGCCTGTGCGTCCTCGGTGAGCGCCACCTCCCCGGTGGCGTCGACGACCCGCTTCACGCAGACCAGCACCCGGGCCACGGCGCTACCTGATCCGCTCGTTGGTCGGGTCGAGCAGCGCGGTGGCGTCGACGGAGCCGACGGTCACCGGGTAGAGCTCCTCCATGTAGGACACGGCCAGCTCGGCGCCGAGCACCGCCTGCTCCGGAGGCAGGTAGGCCAGCAGCACGTGCTTGCCCAGCGACGGCGCGGAGCCGGCGCTGGTGACGTAGGGGTGGTGCCCGTGGCCGTCGGTGAGCGTGCCGCCGTCGCGGGTGAGGATCGGCTCGCCGCCGAGCATGTAGCGCTTCGTCCCGGACGCCGACGTGTGGTCGTCGACGGTGAGCGTGCACAGCACCGCGGCCGGGGCCGAGGCGGACACAGCCTCGCGCTGGGCGAGGTAGGCCTCCTTGCCGACGAAGTCCGCCGCCTTCACCTTGGGCCGCTGCATGCCGGCCTCCACGATCGTGCGCTCGGAGTCGAGCTCGGCACCGTAGGCGCGGTAGCCCTTCTCGATCCGGCCGGTGGTGCCGTAGACCCCGATGCCGACGGGGACGGCGCCGTGCGGGGCGCCGGCGTCGAGGACGGCGTCCCAGAGCTGCGCGGCCTGGTCCATCGGGACGTAGAGCTCCCAGCCCAGCTCGCCGACGTAGGAGATGCGGGAGGCGAGCACGAGGCTGTCGCCGACGGTGATCTCGCGGCAGGTCAGGAAGCCGAAACCGGCGTCGGAGACGTCGTCACCGGTCAGCGTGGCGAGGATGTCACGTGCCCGCGGCCCCCACAGGCCGATGGTGGAGACGTCGTCGGTGACGTCGGTGAGCGTGGTGGCGCCGTCGTCGTCGGGCAGCTGGTCGCCGAAGGTCTTGCGGTCGGCCATGCCGTGCGCGCCGCCGGTGACCACGCGGAAACGGTCGTCGGCGAGCCGCATCACCGTCAGGTCGGAGAGGAAGCCGCCCTTCGGGTCGAGCACCGGGGTGTAGATCACCTTGCCGACCGCGACGTCGCACTGTGCCACGCAGGTGCGCTGCACGACCTCCAGGGCGCCGGGGCCCTCGAGGTCGAAGATGCAGAAGGCGCTGAGGTCGATGACGCCGGCCGCCTCGCGCATCCGCAGGTGCTCGGCGTTGATGACCGGGCTCCACCACCGGGCGTCCCACTCGTGCTCGCGGGGCATCACCGCGTCGCCGTACTGCTCGAGCAGACCGGCGTTGGACTCGTACCAGTGGGGGCGCTCCCAGCCGGCGGTCTCGAAGAACACAGCGCCGAGCTTCTGCTGCGCGTCGTGCATGGGGGAGAGCCGCTGGTCGCGGTCGGACTCGTACTGCTCGGCCGGGTGGATGATCCCGTAGGTCTTGATGAACGACTCGGTGGTGCGCAGCCGGGTGTGCTCGCGGCGCATCTGGTGGGGGTGGAAGCGGGCGATGTCGCTGTGGTGCAGGTCGATCTCGCTGTGCCCGTGGGTCATCCACTCCGCAACCGCGCGGCCCACGCCGGGTCCCTCCTTGATCCAGACCGCGGCCGCCGTCCAGAGCCCCTTCACGTGGCTCTCACCGAGGATCGGGTTGCCGTCGCAGGTCAGCGACAGGAGGCCGTTGATCGCGTAGCGCATCTCCGCGCCCTCGGCGCCGAGCAGCTCGGGCATCAGCTCGTAGGCCTGCTCCAGCTGGGGGTCGAAGTCGTCGGAGGTGAAGGGCATCTCGGTCGGCGACAGCTTCGCCTGCTCGATCGAGGGGATGTCCTCGGGCTCGTGCAGGATCGCGCGGTGGGCGTAGGACCCGACCTCCATGTCGGCGCCGTGCTGACGCTCGTAGCAGAAGTTGTCCATGTCGCGCACGATCGGGACGTTGATCTCGCCGGTGCCGCCGGCCAGCTGCGGGCAGGGACCGACGCTGATCATCTGGTGCACGGCCGGGGTGAGCGGGATGCTGACGCCGGCCATGTCGCCGAGCTTGGGGCTCCACACCCCGGCGGCGATCACCACGTGCTCGGTCTCGATGTCGCCGCCGCTGGTCCGGACCCGCCGGACGCGCGGTCCGCGCGGGGTCTCCTCGACGTCCATGCCGGTGACCTCGACGGTCGGGACGACGGTGAGCGCGCCGGTCGCCATCGCGCTCTCGCGCATGATCGTGCCGGCCCGCAGCGAGTCGACGACGCCGACCCCGGGCGTCCAGAAGGCGCCGATGAACTGGTCGGTCTCGATGAACGGCACCTTCTCCTTCACGAACTCCGGGCTGACCAGCTCGGCCTCGATGCCCCAGGCGCGGGCGCTCGACATGCGTCGGCGCAGCTCCTCCATCCGCTCCTCGGTGCGGGCGATCTCGAAGCCGCCGGACTGCGTGAACACCCCCATCTCCTGGTACTGCGCCACCGAGTCGAGCGTCAGGTCGGTGATCTCGCGGGAGTGGTCGACGGTGAAGATGAAGTTGGAGGCGTGCCCGGTGGAGCCGCCGGGGTTGGGCAGCGGGCCCTGGTCGAGCTGGACGATGTCGGTCCAGCCCAGGCGGGCCAGGTGGTGGACCAGGCTGTTGCCGACGATGCCGGCCCCGATCACGACGACGCGGGCGGTGCTGGGGACGGTGGCCATGGGCGCTCCGGGGTGCTCTGAAGGCGGCTATCGCTGAGTTGCGTATCACGCAACGCAATGCATGATGCGAGACAATGACAGAATCTCTCCGAACGCCCTGGCCTGTCAATGCCCCCACCCGGCTCGTGTGCACGCGAGGGTGCGCTGACCCGGCTCGTGTGCACGGGGTCGCGGTGACGGCGGGGCGGGTCGGCGTCCTAGGGGGTGCCGACGGGGCGGGTCAGCGGTGGCCCCAGCCGAGGCGGTGGGAGACCTCGGCGGCGGCCTCGACGACGAGGCCGACCACCTCGTCGAGGCGCTCGGGGCCGAGCCGGAACGTCGGGCCGGAGACGCTCATCGAGGCGATCACGTCGCCGTGGGCGTTGTGGATCGGGGCGGCCGCCGCGGTGAGGCCGACCTCGAGCTCGTCGGTGGCCAGGGCCCAGCCCTGCTCGCGCACCTGGTCGAGCTCCTCGCGGAGCCGGGCCTTCGAGGTGATCGTCGCCGGCGTGTACGACGCCAGTCGGCCGAGCAGGCCGTCGCGCGTCGTCCGGTCCAGCCCGCTGAGCAGCACCTTGCCGTTGCTGGTGGCGTGCAGTGGGATGTGCTGGCCGACCCAGTTGTGCGGCTGCAGGGCCGACGAGCCTGCGACCTGGTCGAGGTAGAGCGCCGAGCGCTCCGAGAGCACGGCGAGGTTGACGGTCTCGCCGGTGGCCGCCGCCAGCCCGCGGCACAGCGGCCTCGCCTCCTGCACGAGGTCGAGCCGCGCGCTGGTCGCGCCGGCCAGCCGCAGGACGCCGACCCCGAGCCGGTACTTGCCGCGGTCCTCGGTCTGCTCGACGAGCCGGTGCGCCTCGAGCGTGGCGACCAGCCGGAAGGCGGTGCTCTTGTGCACCCCGAGCTGGGCGGCGATCTCGGTGACCCCCGACTCGCCGCCGCGGGCGAGCTGCTCCAAGATGGTGAGCGCCCGGTCGACCGACTGCACCCCCGGTGTCGCGCCGTCGCCCTCCGCGACGGGCTCGGAAGTGGTAGGCATGCCGGGACACTAGTCGACCCGCTGTTGCGTATCGCAGACTTTGTCTCGCAAGCCGCAACTCTCCGGCTCGTCATCCACGTCCGACCGCGAGGCCCTCCATGCCCCTTCCCACGTCCGCCCAGGCCTCCGTCGCGTCCGCACCGGCCGGCGACTACGTCCTGGTGCTCGCCTGCCCCGACCGCCCCGGCCTCGTGCACGCGGTGAGCGGGTTCCTGGTCGAGCACGGCGGCAACATCCTGGAGAGCCAGCAGTTCAACGACCGGCTCGTCGACCGGTTCTTCATGCGGATCGACTTCTCGGTCGACGGCTCCCACGGTCCGCTCGACGCTTCGGCCCTGCGGGCGGCGTTCGAGACCGTGGCCCAGCGCTTCGGGATGGAGTACGAGCTGTGGGACGCGCACGCGCCGTACCGGACGCTGATCATGGTCTCCAAGCAGCTGCACTGCCTCAACGACCTGCTGTTCCGCACCTCCACCCGCTCGCTGCAGATCGAGATCCCCGTGGTCGTCTCCAACCACCGCGACGCCGAGCCGCTCGTGCGCTCCTACGGGCTCGACTTCCGCCACGTCCCCGTCACGCCCGAGACCAAGCCGCAGGCCGAGGCGCAGCTGATGGAGCTCGTCGACGACCTCGACATCGACGTGGTCGTGCTGGCGCGCTACATGCAGGTGCTGTCCGACGACCTGTGCCGCAAGCTGTCGGGGCGCGCGATCAACATCCACCACTCGTTCCTGCCGAGCTTCAAGGGCGCCAAGCCCTACCACCAGGCCTTCGACCGCGGCGTCAAGCTCGTCGGCGCGACCGCCCACTACGTCACCCCCGAGCTCGACGAGGGGCCGATCATCGAGCAGGACGTGATCCGCGTCGACCACTCCTACGACCAGGACCAGCTGGTCTCCGCCGGCCGGGACGTGGAGGCGCAGGTCCTCTCCCGCGCCGTGCGCTGGCACTCGCAGTCGCGGGTGCTGCGCAACGGCGACCGGACCGTCGTCTTCCGCTGACCCGGGAAGATTCAACGTTCAACTAGCGTTGGGGCCGGCATGAAGAAGATCGGTTTCCTCTCGTTCGGGCACTGGAGCCCCTCTGCGCACTCCGCGACGCGGTCGGCGTCCGACGTGCTGCTGCAGTCGATCGACCTCGCGGTCGCGGCCGAGGAGGTCGGCGCCGACGGCGCCTACTTCCGGGTGCACCACTTCGCGCAGCAGCTGTCGTCGCCGTTCCCGCTGCTCGCCGCCGTCGGCGCGCGCACCAGCCGGATCGAGATCGGCACCGGCGTGATCGACATGCGCTACGAGAACCCGCTCTACATGGCCGAGGACGCCGGCTCCGCGGACCTGATCTCCGGCGGCCGGCTCCAGCTCGGCATCAGCCGCGGCTCGCCGGAGCAGGTGATCGACGGCTACCGCTACTTCGGCCACGAGCCGGAGGAGGGCCAGGACCACGCCGACCTCGCCCGCGCGCACGCGGCGCGGTTCCTGGAGGTCATCGAGGGCGAGGGCTTCGCCGAGCCCAACCCGCGGCCGATGTTCCCCAACCCGCCCGGGCTGCTGCGCGTCGAGCCGCACTCGCCTGGCCTCCGCGACCGCATCTGGTGGGGTGCCGGCACCCGTGCCACGGCCGAGTGGACCGCGCAGCAGGGCATGAACCTGATGAGCTCGACCCTGCTCACCGAGGACACCGGTGTGCCGTTCCACCAGCTGCAGGCCGAGCAGATCGAGCGGTTCCGCGGCGTCGTGGACCGACGCCGGCCACACCCGCACGCCGCGGGTGTCGGTGAGCCGCAGCATCTTCCCGCATCGTCTCCGACCTCGACCGCGCCTACTTCGGCCAGCAGGGCCGCAGCGCCGACCAGGTCGGCATGATCGACGGCGGCATCGCCCGTTTCGGCAAGACGTACGCCGCGGAGCCCGACCGGCTGGTCGCCGAGCTCGCCGACGACGAGGCGATCGCCGCTGCCGACACCCTGCTGCTCACGATCCCCAACCAGCTCGGCGTCGACTACTGCGCCCACGTGCTCGAGACCGTCGTCACGCGACGTGGCCCCCGCGCTCGGTTGGCGGTAGTGGCGAGCCCCTCGGATCACGTGGGAACTCTCCCTCCACATCTCGTCCAGAAGTCCTAGGCCGACCCGACTGCGCGGGAGCGACCGAGCCCGAGACAGCCGCGGATCCTGGTCACCTGGTGACTGGGATCCGCGGCTGTCGCATCAGGCCGGTGACAGCGTCGAGCAGCGGACGTACGCTGGCGTGATCCTTCTGGAGGCGCCTCTCGGCAAGCCGGCCAGGGTGCGCAGACCACCGCAGAATGAGGTCGTCATGGCCTTCCGGACTTACCTCGCCGCCGGGGCAGCCGCAGCGATCCTCGGTGTGTGCTCGGCTCTTCTTCCCGTGACCCCACCACCGAGCCAGGCGTCGCCGCCGGCAAGGCTCTGCCGGGCGGGGAGGGGCTCATCGCCTACGTCGCGGCCAACCCCGACCACGACCAGAGCCTGGAGATCTTCACGATCAGTCGGGACGGCACGGCACGCACGAACTTCACCAACGACCCGGCTCGCGACCAGGACCCGGCCTGGTCACCGGACGGGAGCCGCCTGGCGTTCGCCAGCACCCGCGACGGAGCCCACCTGGACATCTGGGTGGCCGACGCCGACGGCTCCGGGCTGACCAACCTGACCCCGCTTCCGGACACCACCGGTCTCGGCGAGTCGGGCACCGAACCGGCGTGGTCGCCGGACGGCACGAAGATCGC
Source organism: uncultured Actinomycetota bacterium (assembly GCA_963834285.1). Taxonomy (GTDB): domain Bacteria; phylum Actinomycetota; class Actinomycetes; order Propionibacteriales; family Nocardioidaceae; genus Nocardioides. Next base: position 308,140 of record CAWIAZ010000004.1, read on the forward strand.
CTACGTCTACCAGGGCGACGTCTGGACGATGGATGCCGCGTCGGGCGCGGGCAAGGTGAATCTCACCGAAGACCCAGCGATCGCCACGGCGGGGCAGAGCCCGGCCTGGTCCCCGGACGGGAGCACCATCGCCTACGTGAGGTCCGCCGACATCTGGATGATGGCCGCCAACGGTGCGGGGAAGCGTCGGGTCACGTCCACGACGGGCTCGCTCTCGACCGAGAAGAACCCGGACTGGTCACCGGACGGGCGGCGTCTGGTCTACGAGCGCAGCGGCCGAATCTGGACCATGAACCGCGACGGCAGCCAGCAGACCGCCATCTCCTCCGGCGGCGGGACCGCCCCGGTCTGGTCGCCCGAAGGTGATCGGGTCACTTTCTCCTCCAGCGGCTACACCGCCCCCAACGGCCCCGACCTCTTCGTGTCGCGGCCGGACGGGAGTGGTGTCACGCGGATCCCCGGCACCGGACCCACGTCCGACATCACGCCGGCCTGGCAGCCCCTGGGCACCACTGCAGCCGCCCCGACGTTCGCGACGATCGCGAGCTCGGAGGCATATCAGAGGATCTTCGTCACGGGCGAGCTCTTCGACGCCAACCCCGGGCAGCTCGTACGGGTCGACCTGCAGCGTCATGACGGAACCCGCTATCAGCTGGTGCAGAAGGCACATGCTGAGCTCAGCGAGTTCGGCGACTACTTCGCGATGCTGAGCGTCCCCAACGACAGCACGACGTGCCGCCTGGTCGCTCGCTACGGTGGTGACGCCGACAGTCTCCCGACGACGAGATCGGTTGTCATCGACTGTCTGTCGTAGAAACCCATCCCGGCACCTTGGGCACGGCGGCACTTCTCCCATCGGACGCGGCCACCGCGTTCGCGAACCCTTACGCGAACACCCCGTCTGGGAACGCGCCGTTCGCCAACGCCGTTGCGACCAGCGGCCGGGCCAGCTCGGCGAGCCGCTGGGCTCGCTCCTCACCGAGCGCGTCCCAGGGAGCGGCACCGCTCTCGTCGGTCTGACGCTCCAGCGCCTTGCGGAAGTCGCGGCCCTCGTCGGTGAGCTCGCCGTCGGCGGTCATCAGCCCGCGGGAGGCGAGGTTGTCGACGGCGGCCGCCCACTCCTCGTCCGACCAGCGGCGGCTGGCCTGGGCGGCGGGCCGGGTGAAGCCCTTGCCGGTGGCGACGTGGCTGACCTGGGCCTCGATCCCGCTCAGCCCGGCGCCCACCAGGACCGCGACGTGCCCGTCGCCGCGGTGCTCACGGAGCAGCGTGATCGCGTGGAAGAGCGCGAGGTGCGGCTCGTCGGGCCAGGGGAGGTCCGCGTGGGCGGCGTACAGCGGACGTCCGGCGACGGTGCAGCCCTCGGCTGCGGTGCGGGCGAGGTCGGCGGCCTCGGCGACCTCGGCCGAGGCCAGCGTCTCCTCGCCGAGCAGCCGCTCGTACGCCGCGGAGACCCCGCGGTAGCGGGCGGCCACCACGTCGGCGGGGTCGGCGGCGTCCCAGACCGCCGGGACGAGGTGCGCCACCAGCGAGGGGTTGAAGACGAAGAACGTCGCCGCCACCGGCCCCGGACCGACCCGGCCCATCGCCGCCGCGCGCGCGGCGAAGTAGGCGCCCATGCCCCGGCGTACGCCCAGGCCGGTCACCTCCGCCTCGACCTCCGGGGCGAAGTAGCTCAGGGCGTGGAGGGGCTCGAGGGAGCGGGCGACGCGGCCGGCTGCGTGAGGATCCATGTCCACGTTCTACCCGAGGTCGCTCGGCAGGGATGAGGGAGGGTTCTCCGTCACCAGGTGGCTGAGATCCCTCCCGGATGCCGGTGCGACGTCCGGCTCAGCGGCTCGGCTACGAGATCGTGCACCCGATCGCCACCGAGGAGTGGGGGGTGCGCCGGTCTTCGTCCGCGCTGGGCCGGGTGGGTTTCGTGGCTCGCTTCGCTCGCACCTCAACCACCGCGGGGGGCTCGCTTCGCTCGCACCTCAACCACCGCAGGCCTCGGTGGTTGAGGTGCGAGGAGCGCCAGCGACGAGCCACGAAACCCCGCACCTCGACCACGGAGGAGGCGGCGCGGGTCAGTCGCCGAGCTCGGCGCGGCGGCGGACGACGTACTCCTCGAGCTCCTGCCGGATCGCCTCGTCGAGGGGTGGCTGCTCGTACTCCTCGAGCTTCTTGAGGTAGATCGACTCGGCGCGCTCGTTGGCGTCGCGGCTGCCGCCGCGGGTCCAGCGCTCGTAGTTCTCCGAGGAGGAGAGCAGGGGGCGGTAGAAGCAGGTGCGGAAGCGCTCCATCGTGTGCATGGCGCCGAGGAAGTGGCCGCCGTGACCGACCTCCTCGTGGGCGCCGAAGGCCATCGACTCCTCGTCGATCTCCAGCGGCGTGAACTCCGCGCGCAGCATCTGCAGCAGCTCGATGTCGACGATGAACTTCTCGTAGCCGGCGACCAGCCCGCCCTCGAGCCAGCCGGCGGAGTGCATCACCCAGTTGGCGCCGGCGAGGAAGGTCGGCAGCAGCGTCATCAGCGCCTCGTAGCCGGCCTGGGCATCGGCGACCTGGGACGACGTCATCCCGCCGCCGGTGCGGAACGGCAGGCCGAAGTGGCGGGCGATCTGGCCGGTGCACAGCAGCCCGATGCCGGACTCCGGCGTGCCGAACGTCGGCGAGCCCGACTGCATGTCGATGTTGGACAGGAACGACCCGAAGATCACCGGCGTGCCCGGGCGGATCAGCTGTGCGAGCGCGATGCCCGACAGCGCCTCGACGATCTGCTGCACCAGTGCCGCCGGGATCGTCACCGGTGACATCGCGCCCATCAGGATGAACGGCGTCAGGACGACGGGCTGCCCGGCGGTGCAGTACTCGAACTGCGCCTCGAGCATCCGGTCGTCCCAGCGCAGCGGCGAGTTGCAGTTGATCAGCGAGATCGTGGCCGGCGTCTGCTCGATCGCCTCGCGCGACGCCGAACAGGATCGAGGTCATCGCCAGGGTGTCAGCGGCGTTGACCCCCGAGACGACGTTGCCCATGTAGACCTTGTCGGTCAGCGTCTGCAGCGCGTAGGTCATGTCGAGGTGGCGACTGTCGAGCGGGGTGTCGTTGGGCTCGCAGATGATCCCGCCGGCGGAGTCGAGCACCGGGAAGCTCTGCGCGAGCTTGGTGAAGCTCGTGAAGTCGTCCATCGTCGCGTCGCGGCGCACGTCGCCCTGGCGCACGAACGGCGGGCCGTAGACCGCGCCGAAGCACATGGAGTCGCCGCCGATGTGCAGGTTGTGCTCGGGGTTGCGGGCCTGCACGTCGAACTCGCGCGGCGCCTTGGCCACCTGCTCGAGCACGAAGTCGGGGTCGAGGAAGACGGTGTTGTCCTCCACCCGCTGGCCGGCCTGGCGGAACAGCGCGAGCGCACGGTCGTCCATGAACTCCACGCCGATCTCGCTGATCAGCCGCCGCCAGCCCTTGTCGAGCATGGCCATCGCGTCCTGCGAGAGCACCTCGTAGCGCGGCATCCGGTTGGTGAACATCGATCCTCCTGCGCAGACCTGGTCGCGAGTGTCGCCCTTGACCTCGCCTCGTCTGGCATCCTAACCTCACGATATGGGAATCGAGTTCTACAATATGGAACTCTTGCCTCGACCAGCCCGGGAGCACCGCACCTCGTGACCACCACCGCCACCTCCAGCGCCACCTCCAGCGCCACTTCTGGTGCCCATGGAGGAGCCACCGCGACGACGGGCACGCAAGCCGTCGACCGCGCCGCACTGCTCGTGGCCACCGTCGTGCGTGCCGACGAGCCGCTGTCGTTCGTCGAGCTGCACGACGAGTGCGGCCTGCCGAAGTCGACGACCTCGCGCCTGCTCTCGGCCCTCGAGCGCACCGAGCTGCTGGAGCGCAACGACACCGGCTCGTACGTCGCCGGGCCGCTGTTCTGGCTCTACGCCACCCGCCACGACCCGTGGGACGAGCTGGTGCGCCTGGCGCGGCCCACCCTCGAGCGCATCGGCGACGACACCGGCGAGACCGTCAACCTCGCGGTGGCGCGCGGCGACCGGGTGGTCCAGGTCGCGCAGGTCGACTCGACGTACCTGCTCTCGGCCCAGGACTGGACCTCGATCGACGTGCCGGCGCACTCCTCGGCCTCCGGCAAGGTGCTGCTGGCCCACGGGCTGCTCACCCAGCACGACGAGCTCGAGCAGGTGACCCCGCACACCGTCGTCGACCCCGAGCTGCTGCGCCACGAGCTCGCGCAGGTACGACGCCGCGGCTGGGCCTGCACCGTCGACGAGCTCGAGATCGGGCTCGTCGGCGTGAGCGCCCCGGTGCGTGGCAGCGGGGGAGACGTGGTCGCGGCGCTGGGTGTCTCCGGCCCCAGCTCGCGGTTCGACGGCCGGCTCGACGAGCTCGGCCGGTTGCTCAACGACCGGGCCCAGCAGCTGTCCGGGCTGCTTCGCCGGAAGACACGTAAGGAGGGAGTGGCGTGACCCCACAAGACATCCTGCAGGGCCTCTACGACGAGACCCTGGTCGGCAACGCACCGCGGGTGCTGGAGCTGACCCACGACGGCCTGGGCCTCGACATGGAGCCGCAGACGCTGCTCTTCGACGCCCTGATCCCGTCCCTGGAGGAGGTCGGCGCGCGCTTCGAGCGCGGCGACTTCTTCGTGCCCGAGATGCTGATCGCCGGCCGGGCGATGGCCGGCGCCATGGAGGTGCTGCGGCCGCTGCTCGCCGAGACCGGCGTGCAGACGATCGGCAAGTTCCTGATGGGCACCGTCAAGGGCGACGTCCACGACATCGGCAAGAACCTCGTCAACATCATGCTCGAGGGCGCGGGCTTCGAGGTGATCGACCTCGGCGTGCAGGTGGCGCCGGAGAAGTTCGTGTCGGCGATCGAGGAGCACCAGCCCGACATCGTCGGCTTCTCGGCGTTCCTCACCACCACGATGCCGATGTTCAAGGCGAACATGAACGCCCTCGAGAAGGCCGGCATGCGGGGCTCGGTGATCGTGATGGTCGGCGGGGCGCCGGTCACCCAGGAGTACGCCGACGCGGTCGGTGCCGACGGCTACGCGGCCGACGCCTCGGCGACGGTCAAGCGGGCCAAGGCGCTGCTGCTCGAGAAGCGCGCGAAGGTGCCGGCGTAGTGGCGGCCCCACGCCTCGAGACGGTCCTGCGCTCGGCCACCCAGGAGGTGGTGATCGGGCACGACACCCGGTTCTGCCTGATCGGTGAGCGGATCAACCCGACCGGTCGCCGGATCTTCCAGGAGCAGCTGCGCGCGGGTGACCTGTCCGCCATCGAGCGCGACGTCCGCGCCCAGGTGGAGGGCGGTGCCGACGTCCTCGACGTCAACATGGGGGTGCCGCTCACCGACGAGGCCGAGCTGCTCTCGAAGGCGATCACGCTGGTCCAGCAGCTCACCGACAAGCCGATCTGCATCGACTCCTCGGTGGTGGAGGCGCTGGAGGCCGGGCTGTCGGTCTACCAGGGCCGGGCGCTGGTCAACTCGATCACCGCCGAGGACGACCGGATGGCGGCGATCCTGCCGCTGGTCAAGAAGTACGACGCCGCGGTGATCGCCCTGCCCAACGACCACGACGAGATCCCGATGGAGGTCGAGAAGCGGATCGAGCTGACCCGCAAGATCATCACCGTCGCCACGACCGAGTACGGCATCGCCGCCGCCGACATCCTGATCGACCCGCTGGCCATGCCGATCGGGGCCGACCAGGAGGTCGTCAACACCGTGCTCGAGACGATGCGGCGGATCCGCGACGAGTTCGGCGTCAACATGACGTGCGGCGCCTCCAACGTCTCCTTCGGCATGCCCTCGCGGCACGCCCTCGGGTCGGCGTTCCTGCCGATGGCGATGGCGGCCGGGCTGACCTCCGCGATCATGGACACCCGGACGCCGCAGATCGTCGAGGCGGTCAAGGCGGCCGACCTGCTGCTCGGCCACGACGAGTGGGGCGGCGCCTGGATCGCTGCCCACCGAGCGCGGCAGGCGCGCGACGCGGCCGCGGTATGAGCGCGGTGTGAGAGAGCGTCAGGGGGCCGCGACGTGACCGACCACCCCGAGCTGACCTTCGCCGACCTGCCCAACCTGGCACGCGAAGGACTCATCGAGCCGCCCGGCACCGAGCTGGTCGAGCACGACGGCACCGGCCGGGTCGACCTGACGTTCACGGTGCTCGCCCCACCCGACGCGACGTCGGGCGCTGCCGTGCTGCCGACCCGGCGCGGCGTCCGGGTGCCTCCCGGCGTGACGGTCTTCGACGCCGCGTCCTGGAACGGCATCGCGATCGACTCCACCTGCGGCGGTCACGGCACCTGCCACAAGTGCAAGGTGCGGGTGGACGTCGCCCCGGGGCCCAACGGCGAGCTCGACGTGCCGATCTCCCGGCACGACGAGCGCACCTTCAGCCCCGAGCAGCTCGGCGCCGGCTGGAGGCTGGGCTGCCTGGTGCAGGCCACGCGGGACCTCGCCGTCGAGGTGCCGCCGCTCACCACCCGGCCGAAGGCCGCCACCGTGGGAGTCGGGCGCCAGGTCATCCTGCGACCCGCCCTGCAGAAGCGCTACGTCGAGCTCGACGAGGCCAGCCTCTCCGACCAGCGCACGGACCTGGCCCGGCTCACCGACGCCATCGACGACCTCGAGCTCACCGTCGACCTGCACGTGCTGCGCCGGCTCTCCACCGTGCTCCGGGCCGCGGACTTCAAGGTCACCGCGGTGGTCCTCGACGAGGCGCTGGTCGACGTCGAGCCCGGCGACACCACCGACGTGCGCTACGCGATCGCCTTCGACCTCGGCACCACCACGGTGGTCGCCACGCTGCTCGACGTCGGCACCGGCACGCCGTTGGCGGTCGCGTCGATGCTCAACCGCCAGCAGCCCTTCGGTGGCGACGTGATCACCCGGATCAGCGCCACGATGATGGACCCCGAGGCGCTCGGGCGGCTGCAGGAGGCGGCGGGCGCCACGCTCGCCGACCTCGCCGGGCAGGTGTGCCGCGAGGCGGGGGTGGACCTCGCCCACGTCTACGAGGTCGCCGTCGCCGGCAATGCCACGATGACCGCGCTCGTGCTCGGCATCGACCCCGAGCCGCTCGGCGTCGCGCCGTTCGTGATGTCGTCCGCGCAGCCGCCGTCCGTGCTCGCCTCCGACGTCGGCCTGGCCCTGCACCCGCGGGCCCGCGCGTACTTCTTCCCGGCCCTCGGGGCGTACGTCGGCGGCGACATCGTGGCCGGCATGCTGGCCACGGGCATGGACCGCGACAAGCGCACCCGGCTGTTCATCGACGTCGGCACCAACTGCGAGATCGTGCTCAGCGACGGCGACACGATCCTGTCCACGGCGGCGCCGGCGGGGCCGGCGTTCGAGGGTGGGGCGATCCGCTGCGGCATGCGGGCGGCCGACGGTGCGATCGAGACCGTGAAGCTCGACGCCGCGTCGTCCGAGGCGCCCGTCGTGCTCGGGGTGATCGGCGACGTCGAGCCGCGGGGGCTGTGCGGCTCCGGGCTGGTCGACATCGTGGCCGAGCTCGTGCGCCTGGGGCTGCTCGACGCCAGCGGCCGGCTGGTGCCCGACGAGGTCGCGGCCGAGCTGCGCGCCGGCGCTCGCCGACCGGATGGCGCGGATCGGGGAGGAGCGGGTCTTCCTGCTGCACCGGCCCGAGCCCGACACCGTCCCGGCCGAGTGCGTCTACCTCTCCCAGCGCGACGTCCGCGAGCTGCAGTTCGCGAAGGCCGCGATCTCCACCGGCTGGTCGCTGCTGCTCGAGCAGCTCGGCCTCGAGCACCGCGACGTGCAGCAGGTGCTGCTCGCGGGCTCCTTCGGCAGCTATCTCTCCCCGGCCGCCGCCGTCCGGATCGGGCTGGTCCCGCAGCTGCCGGTGCTGCGGATCGTCGCCGCCGGCAACGTCGCCGGCGAGGGCGCGAAGATGGCGCTGCTGTCGGTGCGGGAGCGGGCCGGCGCCGCGGCATTGCTGGAGGAGGTGCAGTATGTCGAGCTCTCCGACCGCCCCGACTTCAACGACGCCTTCGTCGAGCAGCTCTCCTTCGACCCGCCCAGCTGACGAGCCGGCGCCGGGTCTGGCGCTGATCGCGTGCGGGGCGCTCGCCCAGCCGGCTGCGGAGATCGCTGCGCGTCGCGGCTGGCCGGTCGTCGTGCACCCGCTGCCACCGCTGCTCCACAACCAGCCGCACCTGATCGCTGCCGAGGTGCGGACCCTGGCCGAGCGGCTGCTCGCCGACGGGTCGCGGGTCGCCATCGGGTACGCCGACTGCGGCACCTACGGCGCGCTCGACGCCGTCTGCGCCGACCTCGGGTTGGCGCGGCTGCCGGGCCTGCACTGCTACGACGTCTTCGCCGGCCCGGAGCGGCTGGCGGCGTACTTCGAGGAGCAGCCCGGCACCTACGTCCTCACCGACTTCCTGGTCCGCTCGTTCGCGCGCACCGTCGTCCGCGAGCTCGGGCTGGACCGCTACCCCGAGCTGCGCGACGACTACTTCGGGGCCTACACCCGCGTCGTGTGGCTCGCCCAGGAGCCCGACGCCGAGCTGCGCCGCCTCGCTGCGGACGCCGCCGCCACCCTGGGCCTCCCTCTCACCGTGGTCGACACCGGTCACGGCGGCCTCGAGGTCGCCCTGGCCGCCCTGGTCGGCGGGGCCTGAGCCTCAGTCGGCCAGGCGGCGCAGCCAGTCCTGGCGCCAGGCCTCGGTCTCGGCGACCTGGTTGAACGTGTAGACGTGCAGGCCGGCGACCAGGGCGGTGGGGGCGCCGAGGGTGGGGGCGCTGCGGGACAGGAAGGTCTCGCCCGTGAAGCCGCCGGGGGCGACCAGGCGGGTCATCAGTCCCTTCTGCTTGGCCAGGAAGCGGGACGACTCGCCGACGCCGATCTTCGTGGCCATGCCGAGCAGCTTGGCGCGGTCGACGGGGCCGGGGACGCCGACCAGCAGCGGGAGGGTGATGCCGCGCGACCGCAGCCGCTGGAGCCAGACCCGCAGCAGGTCGGGGTCGAAGGTCAGGTTGCTGACCACGTGGGTGGCGTGGCGCCGCTTGTCCCACATCGACTGGATCGTGAGGTCGTCGTGGATCGTCGGGTGGCTCTCGGGGTAGCCCGCGACGCCGACGTGCGCGAACGGGCTGCCGAGCGCGGTGAGGTCCTCGAGCAGCGCCAGCGCGTCGGGGTAGTCGCCGACCGTCTCGGCGTCCCCGCCGGGCACGAAGACCGACGTGATGCCGGCCGCGCCCAGCCGGGCCACGATCTCCACCAGCTCCGCGCGGCCGGAGACCATCCGCGCCGCGACGTGGGGGACGACGCTGTACCCCTGCGCCGCAAGGCGCTCCGCGGTCGCCAGGGTCTGCTCGAGCCCCCGGCTGGGCGAGGCCGTGACCGTCACCGGCACCGACAGCGGAACCACGTCGGCGACCTTCTCCTCGGCGCTCGCGGTCGGCAGCACCTCGTAGCGCGCGTGCTCGAGCAGGCGGCGCAGGGTCGCGCGGTCTGTGTTGCGCATGATGCAACCCGTTTCGTGATACGCACTAGAGGGGGCCGAGTCTAGTGCGGGGCGTGCCTGGGCGACAGAGCCACGGGCGCTCAGCCTTCGTGGAGGTCCGCCCTGGCCATCGCGGCGTCGAGCCAGGTGATCAGCGGCTTGAGGCTGCGCCAGTCGCGGCGGACGGCGTCGAGCAGCTCGGGGGAGTGGATCAGCGGCTCGAAGCCGTAGGAGCGACCCACGACGAGCTGCTTGTGCCGCAGCAGCTCGATCCGCGGGTGGTCGGCGGCGTAGCCGCGCGGCGAGGTCTTCAGCCGGTCGCCGCCGACCTCGAAGCCCGCCTTCTCGAGCCGGGTGAGCAGCCGACGCAGCCGCGGTCCGGTGGTGTCGTCGGCCACGGCGTCACGCACGGCGGCCAGCCGCGGACCGGTCGCCTCGTAGAAGCCGCCCCCGGCGCGGACGCCGCGCGGCGAGACCTCGACGTACCACCCGAGGGCGGGACCGGCCGCGACGAACGCGCCCTGGTGGGTCTTGTACGGCGTCTTGTCCTTGGCGAAGCGCACGTCGCGGTAGGGCCGGAAGATCTTGGCGCTGCCGAACTCCGACTCGAGCGCGGAGGTCAGCGCGACCATCGGAGCCTTGACCGACTCCTCGTAGACCGCGCGGTGGGCCTCCCAGAACGACTTGGAGTTGTCGACCTCGAGGTCGTCGTAGAAGTCGAGGGCGGCGACCGGGAAACCGGTGAACTCGTGCTGGGCCATGGAGCGGATGACGAGATTCGAACTCGCGACATCGACCTTGGGAAGGTCGCGCTCTACCAGCTGAGCTACATCCGCAGGACCCGCCGGACGGGCCGGGGGAGATGCTACCCGAGGTCGCCGGGGGCCGGCTGAGAGGATCGGTGCCGTGAAGAAGCTCGGGATCCTCCTCCTCGTCCTGCTCGCCCTGGCCGTCGGTGTCGACCGGGGTGCCGACCTGGTCGCCCAGCGCGTCGCGGGCAACGCCCTGCAGGACTCGCAGCGGCTCTCGGAGCGCCCCGACGTCGACGTCACCGGCTTCCCGTTCCTGACCCAGGTGGCCGACGGCCGTTTCGACGAGGTCGACGTCACCGCCCGCGACGTGCCGCTCGGGCGGTCAGGTCTCGACCTGAGCCGGATCGACGTCGAGCTGCGCACGGTCACCCGGGAGGGCTCGACCGTGACGGTCCGCCGGGCCACCGCCGACGGGGTCATCTCCTTCGACGACCTCGAGCAGGTCCTCGGCCCGGTCGACCTCGAGTACGCCGACGGCCAGACCATCCGCGCGAGCGCCTCGATCGAGCTGGCCGGGCGCACCTTCGAGCCGGGGGTGACCGTGACGCCGGCCCTCACCGAGGGCGCCCTCACGTTCGGCGAGGTCACCCTCGACGAGCTCGGCGACTCCGCGCGGCCGCTGGCCGCCGCCCTCCAGGAGATCTTCGGCGTCCAGCTGCCGCTGTCGGGGATCCCGTTCCAGGTCAGGGTGGAGGACCTCGCGGTGCGCAAGGACGGTCTGCACCTGTCGATGAGCGGTCGGGACCTGAGCTACTCGTTCGGCTGAGCGCGTGCGATGCCTATTGACAGCATGCAGTCAAACTGACAGCCTACTGTCATGACATCAGACATCCAGCCCGTCCACCTCGCCCTGCTCGACACGATGGCCGACTGGGAGGTCGGCTACCTCACCGCCCACCTGCCGAGCCTGCGCGGCCGGCCGGAGGAAGCGCGTTTCCGACCTGGTCACCGTCGGCGTCACGGCCGACCCGGTGACCACCATGGGCGGGCTCCGGGTCACTGCCCGACATCACCCTCGACGAGCTCGAGCCCGAGCGACAGCGCGATGCTGGTGCTGCCCGGGCGGCGACCTGGGACTCGCCGGCGCGCCACGCGTTCGTCGAGCGCGCGCGGACGTTCCTCGACGCGGGGGTGCCGGTCGCGGCGATCTGCGGGGCGACGTACGCCCTGGCCGCAGCGGGTCTGCTCGACCACCGCCGGCACACCAGCAACGACCCCGGCTACCTCGCCTCCTCCGGCTACGCCGGCGCCGAGCACTACGTCGAGGAGCCGGCGGTCATCGACGGCGACCTCGTCACCGCCACCGGCATCGCGCCCGTCCGAGTTCGCGCGCGCCGTCTTCGAGCGGCTCGGAGCCCACGAGCCGGCCGTGCTCGGGCCCTGGTCAAGCTGTACGCCGACCGCGACCCGGCGGGCTTCTACGAGCTCACGTCGGCGTGAGGGAGGAGCAGGACCTGCTGCCGCGCGCGGCGCTGACCTCCTTCCGGCTCAACGGCCAGTTCCTCGCGCTCGCCGAGGACCTGGCGCGACCGGTGGGGCTCACCGCGGCGTGGTGGCAGGTGCTGGGAGCGGTGCTGCACGAGGCCCTGCCGGTGGCCGCCGATCGCCCGGGAGATGGGGCTCACCCGGCAGAGCGTGCAGCGGATCGCCGACCTGCTGGTCGACCGCGGCCTCGCCACCTACCGCGACAACCCGGCCCACCGTCGCGCCAAGCTGCGTGGAGGCCACCAGCGCCGGGCTCGACGCCGTACGCCGGATCCATCCGGCGCACGCGGAGGCGGCCCGGGCCCTGGTCGGGGCCCTGGGGGTCGATCGCGCCCGGGAGGTCGTCGAGGCCATGCAGACCCTTGCGGCCGTGATGGACGGGCTCGAGCACCGATAGGGTGCGCTCGTGCTGCTGTCCGACCGCGACATCCTGGCCGAGATCGACGCGGGCCGGGTCGGGCTCGAGCCGTGGGACCCCGGGATGCTGCAGCCGTCGTCGATCGACGTCCGGCTCGACCGGTTCTTCCGGGTCTTCGAGAACCACCGCTACCCGCACATCGACCCGGCGGCCGACCAGTCCGACCTGACCCGCCAGGTCGAGCCCGAGGGCGACGAGCCGTTCATCCTGCACCCGGGCGAGTTCGTGCTGGGCTCGACCTACGAGGTCGTCACGCTGCCCGACGACATCGCCGCCCGGGTCGAGGGCAAGTCGTCGCTGGGGCGGCTCGGCCTGCTCACGCACGCGACCGCCGGCTTCGTCGACCCCGGCTTCTCGGGGCACGTGACCCTCGAGCTCGCCAACGTCGCCACGCTGCCGATCAAGCTCTACCCGGGCATGAAGATCGGCCAGTTCTGCTTCTTCCGGTTGTCGTCGGCCTCCGAGCACCCTACGGCTCGGCCAAGTACGGCTCGCGCTACCAGGGCCAGCGCGGCCCCACCCCGTCGCGGTCCTTCCAGAGCTTCCACCGCACCCCCATCTGAGCCGGGCGGTTCGGCGCCGAAGGTTTCGAGGGCCGCATCCTGGGCACGATGTAGCAGCAGGCACCGGACGACCGCTACAGTCCGGGGTTTCGGGTATCGGGGGGTGCCGTCGTGAGTCAATCGGGTGTGATCGTCGCGCGTGACGCGGCTGAGCCGCGCAGCGAGCCGTCCGCGCGGGTCGAGCGCGAGCTCCGCGCCGACATCGACGCTCTGGACCGACGGCGCCGTCGGCTGCGCGACGCGCGGTGGCGGCGCAAGCTCCAGCCGTTCCTGGTCGCCAGCGACCTCGCGCTGGTCGCGGCCGGCTTCCTCGCCCTCCCCGTCGCGCCGCGACCCCCGTCGGTCGTGACGTACGTCGTCGTGCTGCTCACCCTGGCCTGCCTGGGTGCCTACCGCTCGCGGCTGACGCTGTCGGTGCTCGACGACCTGCCCTCCCTCGCCTCGGCCGCGTTCGTCGGCACCGTGGCCGAGCTGGTGCTGCGCAGCCTCCAGGGCGACGACGTCGCCGAGCCGCTGCTGCTGCAGCAGGCCCTGACGGTGCTGGTGCTGCTGACGGTCTCGCGCGCCCTCGCCTACGTCGTGGTCCGAGAGGCGCGGCGCCGAGGCGTCGTCCAGCACCGGACCCTGATCCTCGGCACCGGGGTCATCGGGCGCCAGATCGCGGAGGCGACGCTGGCGCACCCCGAGAGCGGGCTGCGGGTGGTCGGCTTCCTCGACGACGCACACCCGGACGACACCGACGTCACCGCGGTGCTGCCGCTGCCCCTCCTGGGCGGGTACGCCGACCTCGCCCACTGCATCCGCCGCGAGGGAGTGAGCGAGGTGATCGTCGCCTTCGGGGCACACCCCGGTGACGGGTCCGGGGCCTCGGCGCCGCACGACGCGGCCCTCGTCGACGCCCTGCGCGACTGCGACCGGATGGACTGCGAGATCTTCTGCGTGCCGCGGTTCTTCGAGCTCCACCACCGCAGCCGCGACATGGACGAGCTGCGGGGCACCAGCCTGGTCCGGGTGCGTCGCGCGACGTGGCGCAGCGGCGCCTGGTACGTCAAGCGGGTCCTCGACCGCCTCCTCGCGGCGCTCGCGCTGGTCCTGCTGGCGCCGGTGATGCTGGTCGTGGCGGTCGCCGTCCGGATCGAGGGCGGCCCCGGCGTGCTGTTCCGCCAGGAGCGGGTGGGTCTCGACGGCGTGCCGTTCACGATGCTCAAGTTCCGCTCCCTGCGCCTGCCCACGACGCCCGACGGCTCGTCCCCGTGGTCGATCAACGGCGACACCCGGCTCGGTCCGGTGGGCCGGGTGATCCGAGCGACGTCGCTCGACGAGCTGCCGCAGCTGGTCAACATCCTGCGCGGCGACATGAGCATCGTCGGCCCGCGTCCCGAGCGCCCCGAGTTCGTCGAGGAGTTCACCGCCACGATCCCGCGCTACACCGCCCGGCACCGGGCGCCGGCCGGGCTCACCGGGTGGGCGCAGGTCAACGGCCTGCGTGGTGACACCTCGATCGAGGAGCGGGCCCGGTTCGACAACTACTACATCCAGAACTGGTCGCTGTGGCTCGACGCGAAGATCATCGCCCGCACCGTCTCCTCGGTGCTGCTGCGCCGGGGGTCGTGACCGCCGCGCCCTGCGCACCAGCTCCACGACGACGGACAGCCCTGTGACTCCCTTCACACCCCCGGGGCATCTGTGTGCATGTCGTTCACCGATCGTGGTCACGCGGTGGTCGGGACGTTGCCGGTCCTTGGGTGAGGCCTCGGAACAATGGTGAGCACCAGGGCGAGGGTCATGGGGCCCGAGGCCGAGAGGGAGCGATGTCCAGCAGCAGCAGCACGAAGGCGACGGCGCGACGTCACCTGACGCCCGTCGCCGCCGCCGCCGACGCCGCCCGCTGGCCCGAGTCGGTCGAGCTGATGGTGCACCAGCGCACCCAGCTGCGCCGCAGCCGTTGGCGCCGCACGGTGCAGCCCTACCTCGTGCTGACCGACCTCGTGGTCATCGCCCTCAGCGCGTTCCTCGTCGCCGGGCCCTGGCCCGAGATCATGGCGATGGCGATCGGCGTCCCGCTGGTGCTCGGCAGTCTGGGCATCTACCGCTCGCGACTGACGCTCTCGGTCCTCGACGACCTGCCGACCATCGCCGTCGCGGCGCTGGTCGGCGGAGTCGGCGAGCTCGGCCTGGCGCGCCGCGCTCGGCGACGAGCTGGCCGGCCTCCCTGCTCGGCCGGATCGCCGTCGTCGCCGCCCTCCTGGCCGCGGCGCGGGCGGCCGCCTACGGCGTGGTGCGGCACGCCCGCCGGGTCGGGCTGGTGCAGCACCGGACGCTGATCCTCGGAGCCGGCGAGGTGGGCCGCCAGATCGCATCGCGATCGGTGGAGCACCCGGAGTACGGCCTGCGTGCGGTCGGCATGCTCGACCCGAGCGCCGCACCTGGACGACACCCAGCTGCCCGGTCG
Organism: uncultured Actinomycetota bacterium; assembly: GCA_963834285.1. Lineage (GTDB taxonomy): Bacteria > Actinomycetota > Actinomycetes > Propionibacteriales > Nocardioidaceae > Nocardioides. Next base: position 323,353 of record CAWIAZ010000004.1, read on the forward strand.
CCGCTGCTCGGCGGGTACGACGACCTCGCCGAGGTCATCCGCACCGAGAGCGTGCGAGCGAGGTCATCGTCGCCTTCACCAGCGACGACATCGGCCGACTCGTCGGCGGAGGCCGCGCCACGACACCGAGCTGGTCGATGCGGTCCGTGCCTGCGACCGGATGGGCTGCGAGATCTTCTGCGTGCCCGCGGTTCTACGAGCTGCACCACCGCAGCCGCGACATGGACGAGCTCTGGGGCATCCCCCTGGTCCGGGCCCGCCGCGGCGACCTGGCGCAGCGCCGGACCTGGCGGGTCAAGCGCGATGGTCGACGTGGTGGTGGCCGGCCTCGCGCTGGTGCTGCTGTCGCCGGTGCTGATCGCCGATCGCGATCGCGGTGCGACTCGAGGTCGGACCGCAGCGTTCTGTTCCGTCAGGTGCGGGTGGGGCTGGACGACGAGCCGTTCACGCTGCTGAAGTTCCGCTCCCTGCGGCCTGTCCGATGGTCCGGATGCGACGCGCCGTCTGGTCGATCAACGGCGACCCCCGCCTCGGACCGGTGGGCCGCCTCATCCGGGCGCACCTCGCTCGACGAGCTGCCCCAGCTGTTCAACATCGTGCGCGGCGAGATGAGCATCGTCGGTCCGCGCCCCGAGCGGCCGCCCTTCGTCGAGGAGTTCACCGAGCGCGATCCCGCGCTACACCGCGCGGCACCGGACGCCGGCCGGTCTCACCGGCTGGGCGCAGGTCAACGGACTGCGGGGCGACACCTCGATCGAGGAGCGGGTCCGCTTCGACAACTACTACATCCAGAACTGGTCGCTGTGGTTCGACGTCAAGATCGTCGCGCGGACGATCTCCGTCGGTGCTGTTCAGGCGCGGCTCGTGACCGCGGCGCTGCCCGTCGGCCTGGCCGAGGGCAGGTCCCGGTCGACCCTGACCCAGCCGAGACGTCACTCGTGACCTCACCTGCGACCTCGTCGACGATCTCGGGCCGCCGCTGGCTGATCGCACCGGAGTGGGAGGCGCTCGCCGACACCGTGGGCGCCGGTCCGCTCGCCCGTCCGTCGTACGCCCTGTCGTGGTGGCGGCACCTGGGTCGCGGACGACTGCTCGTCGCGACGGTACGCCGCGAGGCGGCCGGCTGGTCGCCGTGGCGCCGCTGCACGAGCGACGGGTCGGTCCGGTGCGCGTCGCGCGCTGGTTCGGGCACGGCCTCGGGACCGTGACCGAGGCGCTCGTCCGGCCCGGCCACGACGACGCAGCGACCCTCTGTGGTCGCACGCTGGCCGCGCCGCAGGCGGGTGCTGGAGCTGGTCGAGACACGCGCCGGCAGCGCCGGCGCTGGCCGAGCTCGTCAGCCGCGAGGAGCCGACACCGGCGTGGTGTCCGTCACGCACCGGGACCGGTGCCCGGTCACCGACCTGGGGAGCGACGCCGGAGAGCGACGGGCTGGCGCACGTCCGGCTGCCCGCCGCGCGCAACCTGCGCAGCGTCCTCTCCAAGACCGACCGCGACCTCGCACTGGCCGGACTCGAGTTCCGGCTCGAGGTCGCCGGTCGCCGCCGAGGAGTTCGAGGCCGCGCTGCCCGCGATCACGCGCGATCTTCGACGCCGCCGAGGCCGACCGCCCGCGCCAGCACCTGCTCCGGGAGCCCTACGAGCGACTTCGTGCTCGACTACCTGCGGGCCGAGCTCGCGACGGGCACCAGGCCGTCGCCTTCGTCGGTTACCTCGCCGAGCGGCCGGTGACCTTCGTGCTGGTGCGTGCAGTCCCGACGGCGACGCTGTCCCTGTGGATCAGTCGCTTCGCACCCGACGTCGCCGGCCACCACCCCGGCCACCTGCTGCTCCGGCGAGGTCCACCGGTGGGCGGCGGCCCAGGGGCTGCGCCGGATCGACCAGCTGCTGGGCGAGTCGCAGACCAAGCGCCAGTGGTCGACGGGCTCCTACGACACCTTGGAGATCGTCCACGCAGCGCCCACAGCGCCGGCGATCCCGGGCCTCCGTCGGCTCCGCCGACCTGGTGCGCCGCGCCCGCGGACGGCGGATCAAGGGCCGGATCACGGTCACGGGCCGAGCGGGGATGAACGCCTGAGATGACGGCCTGACATGCCGGATCCGGTGGGACCGTCTTCGCGACAGTGCTGCTCGCCGCCGCGGTCCTGGCCCTCGTGCTGGTCGGCAACGTCGCGGTCGTCGTGCGTGCTGCGACCTCAGCGCGGCCTGCTGCTGCTGGCCGCGCTGCTGCCCTTCGACGGCCTGCTCCTGCTCGTCCCCGGAGGCGACGTGGTCGGCCCCGTGGAAGGAGGGACTGGTGCTGGTCGCCGTGCTCGCCGCGACCTTCCTCGCCCCGGCCTCGGCACGCCACCCAGGCCCGGGACAACCGCCGCCTGCCCGGGTGGGTCCTGGCGGCCTGCGCCCTGCTGGTGCTCCTCGGGGCGGTCTCCGCCTTGGTGGTCGGCGGCAGACCGGGCTCGTGGGGACTCAAGATCGGCTACTTCTACGTCCTCGTCCCCTGGATCCTGTGGCGGTGTCCCTTCGACCGGCGCGAGCGGGACGCGCTGGTGACCGTCCTGATGTGCACGGGTGCCGTCACTGCCGTCATCGGGCTGGCCCAGCAGGCGGCCGGACCCGACCGGCTGCAACGCCTGGGCTACGACTACAACACCGCCATCCGCTTCGCCGGCGGGTTCCTGCGCTCCTTCTCGACCTTCACCCAGCCCTTCTCCTTCGGCCTGTTCCTGACGATGGTCCTGCTGGTCTGCCTGCCGGTCGCCATGTCCGACGCGCGGCGCCTCCGCAACACGCTGTTCCTGGTGGTCACGCCGGTCCTGGTGCTCGGCATGGCGACCTCCGTGGTGCGCGGGGCCTCCTCGGGGCTGGCCGCCGGCCTGCTCGTCCTGCTCGCCTGGCGCTACCGCGGGCTCGCCCACCTGCTCGTTCCCGTCACCCTCGGCATCGTCCTGGTCCTGCCCGCGGTCCTGCTCACGCCTTCGTCTCCTCCAGCAGCCTCGGCCAGCGCACCACCGGCTGGCGCGAGGTGTTCGACCGGATCCTCGGTGCTCCGTTCGGCAACGGGCTCGGGCCACCGGCAGCCGCCGCGGAGAAGGCGCTCGAGCACGGGGCCCGACCCGCGGTCGGTGCTCGATCCTCGACGGGCAGCCTACCAGCCCGACAACTACTACGTGAAGACCGTCCTCGAGCTCGGCCCGCTCGGCCTGTGGCTGCTGGTGCTCCTGGGTGCCGCGGCCGCTGGTCGCCGCGGTGCAGCTCGCCCGACAGTCCGCGGGCAGCGACCGCGCGTTCGCCGAAGGCGTGGCAGCATCCTTGCTCGGAGTCGCTGTCGCCTCCATGGTCTCGACCTACCTCGAGATCTTCCCGCTCGACTTCTACTTCTGGCTGCTGTTGGGGGTGCTCCTGTGTCTCGACCAACCATCGACCTCAACGCCCTCGCCCTCCGACCGGGTGGCAGCGGTGTCCAGACCTACATCCGCGAGCTCCTCGGCGCGCTGAGCGGGCTGACCGAGGCAGCCCGGTTGGTCGCCCACGTCCAGCGGGATGCGGTCGGGGAGCTGCCGGGCACGGTCACCGCGGTCCGACACGCCGTCACCGACGGCGTACGCCGGGCGGCTCGAGCGGCCTGCTCCTGCGTCCGGGACCGGCGACCTGGTGCACGGGCTCGACGTCGACCTGCCGCTGCGGCACCCGGCGGACCGCGCGTGGCCACCATCCACGACCTGTCGGTCTTCGACGTGCCGTGGGCCCACGGCCGGCTCCGCGCGTCGCGGTGAGCGCGCCTGGTCGCGCGCGCGATCCGCCGCGCCGACGCGGTCGTCGCGGTCAGCGGGTTCACCGCCGAGCGGGTCCAGGCCCTGTTCGGGCGCGAGCACCGTGACCCGGCTGGCACCGCGGGCCGGGTGAGCGCCCGCCCCGCCGAGGCCGTCGAGCAGGTGCGGCACCGCTACGACCTGGCGCCGAGCACGCGTGCTGTGCGTCGGCACCATCGAGCCGCGCAAGCGGGTCGACCTGCTCGCCGCGGCGTGCGACCGGGCCGGGCTGCCGCTCGTGCTGGCCGGCCGGGTGGCCCCCGGGGAGCAGGTGCCGCCCACGGCGCGGCACCTCGGCTACGTCGCCGATCGACGACCTGCCGGCGCTGTACGCCGCCGCCGACGCCGTCGCCTACGCCTCCTACTACGAAGGCTTCGGCCTGCCGCCGGTCGAGGCGATGGCCTGCGGCGGCGCGGTCGTCGCCACCCGCGGTCGGTGCCCTCCCCGAGGTCGTGGGCGACGGCGCGGGCTCGTCCCGCCCGACGACGACGAGGCTTTGGCCTCGGCGCTGCGCGAGGTCGGCCTCGACCGCGACCTCAACGCGGCGCTGCGCGCGCAGCGGCGCCGCCGCGGGCCGCTCAGCTGGGCGCGGACCGCCCGCGCGACCCTCGAGGTCTACCGCGGGCTCGGGGTGCCGTGCTGATCGGCGGACGGCGTCGACCGCCTCCGGGCCCGGCGGCGATCCCGCGAGGAGCGCGCGCCCACGGGCCTGGTGGGCAACGCCGGCGCCCTGCTCGGCAGCCGCCTGGTCCGGGCCGTGCTCGGCTGGGCCGGCACGGTGCTGATCGCCCGGACGCTGTCGCTGGAGCGAGTTCGGCGCGTTCACGCTGGTCTTCACCGTCCTCGGCCTGATGTCGTCGTCACCGACATGGGCATCGGCCGACTCGCGGTCCGCGGCATGCTCGGGACCGCGGCCGACGACCCCGGCGCCTTCGCCGGCACCTACCTGGCGCTGCGCATCCTGATGGGGCTGGTCGGCTACGCGTCGTGGCCTGTTCGTCGTGCTGCTCTCCGGCTATCCCGGCCGAGGTCGTGCAGGCCACCGGCGTCGCGGCGGTGGTCGTCGTCCTGGCCACCCCGTCGAGCGCGCTGGAGGTCGTCTTCCAGTCCCGGATGCGGATGGGCACCGTCGGTGCCGCCGAGACCGGCGGCATGCTCGTCCAGCTGGCGCTGACCGCCGCGATCGCCGCGGCCGGCGGGCACCCTGCTGCTGTTCACGATCCCCGCCGTCCTCTACGAGGTGGTCGTGCTGGTCTGGAAGTTCCCGTCGCCCGACGGGCTCGTGCGCTCCGCCTGCGCGTCGACGCCGCGGGTCTGGGGCGCGCTGCTCCGCGAGGCGCTGCCGCTGTCGGTCGGCTTCGGGCTCGCGACGCTCTACACCCGCGTCGACTCGCTGATGCTGTCCAAGCTCGTCGACTTCGAGGCCGTCGGCATCTACGGCGTCTCCTACAAGTTCATCGACGTCGTCCACTTCGCCGCGACGGCGGTCACGGTCCCGCTGCTCACGCTGCTGGTGCGGCCTGGCCCGACGACCTGCCCGGCGTTCCGCGACGCGCTGCGCCGCGGCGCCATGCTGCTCGGCCTGCTCGCGGGCGTCGCGATGACCGGCCTGCTGGGCTTCTCCGACCAGATCACGCGGCTGCTCTACGGCGCCGACTACGCCGCGGGCGCCGACACCACCCGGGTGCTCGTGCTCGGGCCGAGATCGCTGACCTTCGTGACCTCGTTGGCGCTGGCCTGCCTGGTCGCCTGCGGAGCGGCACCGTCACTACCCTCTGGTGATGCTCGGCCGGCCTGGTACTCAACGTCTCGGTCAACCTCGTGCTGATCCCGCTGTGGTCCTACCTGGGAGCGGCGGTCGCCACCCTGGTCACCGAGGCGGTGATCCTGACCGTGCTCGTGCTGCTGCTGCTGCGGGTCCCGGGCGTGCGTCCGCTCCGGATCGGCCGGCTGCTCGTGCTCGCGCCCGCGGTCGCGCTGGCCGTCGGCGTCGGCTGGGCTCGCGGACCGGGGGCTGCCCTGGGTGCTGGCCGCGACGCTCGCGATGGTCACCTACCTCGCTCGTCGTCACCGCAGGCGGCCTCGCCGACGCCGCGGGGCTCGACCTGCGGCGGCGCGCCGGGTCGGCGCTGGCGGGTGTGCGCCGGTGAGCGCCCACCGGTTGCTCGCCGTCACCAGCACCGGCCAGGTCTCGGGGGCCGAGCGGGTGCTGGTCCGGGTGCTCCGGTCGGCCGCCGACGACGGCTGGGACGTCGCCTGCGCCCACCCCGCGGGCGAGCTGGGTCGCACGCTCGCGGAGTCCGGCATCGAGACGGTCACGCTGCCCGAGCTCGGCCTCGCCGCCGGCCCCCGGCCGGTGGCGCTGGTGCGCACCCTGGCGCGCTGGGTCGTCGCCGCCCGGCGGGTACGCCGCGCCGCCCGGGCGGCGGACGTCGTCCTGGTCAACTCCCTGCCCGCGCTGCCGGTGCTCCGGCTGGCCCGGGTCCGCCCGCCCGTGGTGTGGCTCGCCCACGACGTCGTGGTCCGGCCCGACCGGCTGCGGCTCTACCGCTGGTGCCGCCCGGCCCTGCGCCGCGTCGTCGGGGTCTCCGAGGCCGTCGCCGAGCGGCTGCGCGGTCCGGGTCCGCGGGTCGACGTCGTGCACAACGGCGTCGCCTGGCCGGTCGACCCGGCGCCCGCCGCCACGTCCGGCGCGTGCCGGCCCCGGTGGTCGGCATCAACGCCCTGCTCACCCCCTGGAAGGGGCACCGGGTGCTGCTGGAGGCGGCCAAGGCGCTCCCGCCCGACGTGGTCGTCGAGGTGATGGGCGGTCACCTCGCGAAGGACGCCGACCACGCCGCCGCGGTGCGCTCCCGGGCCGAGGAGCCGCCGCTGGCCGGCAGGGTGCGGGTGCTCGGCCACGTCGCCGACCCGCTGGCCCGGATGCGGACGTGGACGGTGGCCGTGAGCGCCAGCGTCGAGCCCGAGGCCTGCCCGCTCAACGTGCTGGAGGCGATGAGCCTCGGCATCCCGGTCGTCGCCACCGACCACGGCGGGTCCCCGGAGGTGCTGGCCGGCGCCGGCCTGCTGGTGCCGCCCGGCGACCCGGACGCCCTGGCCGGCGCCGTCACCCGGCTGCTCGACGACGCCGCGCTGCGCGAGCGGTGCGCGGCGCTCGGACGCGAGCGGGTCGCGACGGCCCACCGGCTCGACCAGCAGACCGCCAGGCTCCTGGAGCTGCTCGCCACGACTGCGGAGGAGAAGCGGTGAAGGTCCTGTTCGTCAACGAGAACATCGGCGGGCACGCCACCGTGCACGCCCACCTGCGGGTCGCGCTGGCGGCGCACCCGGACGTCGAGGCGGAGTTCCTCGACGTCCCGGCCCCGTCGCTGCGGCGCCGGCTGCTGGGCACCCGGCTGCCCCCGCTGTCCCGGCTCGACCTCGACCTGCAGCCGCTGCGGGCCCAGCTGGCGCTCAGCGAGTGGGTGCGCCGCCGGCTCGTCGAGCGGGCCGCGGACGTCGACGTGCTGCACGTCTACACCGCCAACGCGGGCCTGCGCAGCGTGCGGACCCTGGCGTCGATGCCGACCGTGGTCTCGACCGACGCGACCAACGCGACCAACGCCTACCGCCTGCCCTACCGCGAGCCGACCCGCTTCACCCCGGCGACCGTCCGGGTCAGCAAGCGCTTCGAGCAGCGCGTCTACGACGCCGCGTCGCTCGTGGTGGCCAACACCGACTGGGTGGCCGGGTCGCTGCGCGACGACTACGGTCTCGACGGCGACGACCGGCTGCGGGTGCTGCCGTTCGGCATCAACGCCCCCGACTTCGGACCGGGCGCCGCGCCGGGCACCACCTCCCCGGGGCTGCCCCAGGTCGTCTTCGTCGGACGCCAGCTCGAGCGCAAGGGCGCCCTGCGGCTGCTGCGCCTGCACCAGCAGCACCTGGCCGACGAGTGCGAGCTGGTGCTGGTGACGCCGGAGCCGGTGCCACCCGGGCGCAACGTCCGGGTGGTCGACGACGTCACCGTGGGTTCCGGCCGGCTGTGGGAGGTGCTGCGCGAGGCGGCGGTCTTCGCGTTCCCGAGCCTGATCGACCAGGCGTCGAACGCCGTGATCGAGGCCCTGGCCGCCGGGCTCCCCGTGCTCGGGCTCGACGTCGCCGCGATGCCCGAGCTGGTGGGCCCGGACGCCGGCCGGCTGGTGCCGTCCGACGACGACGACGCGCTGGTCGCGGCGCTGGGCGGCCTGGTGCGCGACCCGGAGCTGCGCAGCGAGCTGGGTGCCGCGGCCCGCCGCCGCTTCGTCGAGGTCTACGACGCCCGGGTGACCACCCGGCACCTCGTGGACGTGCTCGGCGAGGCCCGCGAGCGGCACCGCGCCCGGCCGAACGGGGACGTCCGGTGAGCGCCGCGCCGACCACCGTGCGCCGCAACCTCGGCCGCGCCAAGGGACCCCTGGTGGCGGCGTCCCGGCTGGTGCGCGGACGCGCTCCGCGCGGCGGCGGGGTCGTGCTCTGCTACCACGACGTCGTGCCCGGGCCCGAGGTCGAGCTGGAGCTCAACGTCACCGCCGCGGCGCTGCGCCGCCAGCTCACGACCGTGCGGCGGCTCGGCTTCCGGTTCGTCACCCTGGCCGAGCTCACCGAGCGCACCCGCAGGGTCGGTCCGTCGACGGGCTGGCCGCGGTCACCTTCGACGACGCGCTCGCCGGGGTGGCCCGGCACGCGCTCCCGGTGCTCCTCGAGCTCGAGGTGCCCGCCACGCTGTGCACCGTCACCACGGTCTGGGGGCGCCCCCCGCGCTGGTGGCCGGGGTCGGGGCCCACGATGACCCGGGCCGAGGTGACCGAGGCGGTCTCGCTCGGGCTGACCCTGGCCGGGCACACCCGCACCCACGCGTCGCTGCCGGGGCTCGCGCCCGCCCTGCTGCGCGAGGAGGTCGGCGGCTGCCGGGCCGAGCTCGAGGACCTCGTGCAGCGACCGGTCGACCTGTTCGCCTACCCGTTCGGCCATCACGACCCCGCGGTCCGCGAGGCGGTCACCGAGGCCGGGTACGCCGCGGCGTACACGTTCCTCAACGGCCGGGTCACCGGCGCCGAGGACCACCTGCGGCTGCCGCGCTTCACGATGGGCCGCCACCACGACCGGCTCCGGCTGGCCTACCACCTCGCACGGTCCGCCGGCTCCTGGCCCGACCACCAGCTCGACCGGGTGACGGGCGCCGCCGAGATCACCTGAGGCGTCGTCGCCGTCGTCCCCCGGTGACGCCGGGTGCGTCGGTGACGCCGGGGGGCGGGTCGGGGCTGAGGTCGACCCGCGGCCGGGGCAGGCCGGCCAGGTCGGCGTAGTAGAGCCCGGCGACGTCGACCCCCGCCCGCGCGGCGGCACCCGGACGGCCGCTGCCGGCGTCGACGAAGAGGTCGACGCGGTGCGGGCTCTCGTGTCCGCCGGCGTCACGCCCGAGGTGCACCGTCACCACCCCGCGCAGCGCCAGGTCCTCGATGACGCGCCGGCCGAGCGTCAGGGCGTCGGGCCGAGCGCCGATCCGGCAGCCGTCCCGGGCGTGCGGGACGGCGGTGTGCTCGCCGACCACCTCGCCGTCGCGGTCGACGTAGGCGTGGTAGGTCTCGCCGGTGGGGTGGTGGGCGCCGGTGGTGCCGGGCGCGTCGAGGTCGGCGACCGCAGGCCCCGGCGGGAGCAGGAAGTCCAGCACCGGCTGGAGGTCGTCGCGGTGCCGCGACAGCAGCCGCACGGCGTCGCGGGAGAGCGGCAGCAGCACCGGGGTCACCGGCTGCTGCCGGGCCCAGTCGACGAGCAGCGCGACGTCCCCGTCGCCGGTGCCGCCGAACCTCGCGACCGGGACCCCCCGCGGGAGCACGTCCGTGGTCGTGACGTCCCCCAGCAGGCAGGCCACCGGGTCGGGGTAGCCGCTCGCGGGCAGGACCTCGTCGCGGACCTGCTCGAGCCGACGGCGCAGCGCGGGGTCGGGCCGGTGCTGGTCGACGTTGTCGACGAGGAACCGGCGGTCGACCTCGGGCGACCCGCGCCGGGCCCGGGTCCAGTCGACGACGCCGCTGATCTCGTCACCGGTGACGAGCAGGTTGCCGAGCCAGAGGTCGCCGTGCACCAGCACGGTGCCGTCGGGGTGCCGGGTCAGGTCCTGGAGCCGGGCCAGCAGCCGCGCGGCGCGGGCCGTCCACGCGACCAGGTCGTCGTCGTCGAGCCGCTCCACGAGCAACGGGTCGCCGCCCAGCCACGAGAAGCGGCAGACCGCCGGCCCCGGGACCCCGACCACCCGCGGTGCCAGCGTGAAGCCGACCCGCTCCAGCTCGGTGAGCGCGACGACCTCGGCCCGGGGGGTCGAGATGGCGTAGTGCTTCTCCAGCACCGCGGGCGGGTCGCCGCGGACGATCTTGAACTCGTTGCTGTCGCGGTTGGCGATCTTGCCGACGATCCGGTACGGGTCGGCCTGGTGGCCCGGAGGGCGGGCCACCACCAGCCACGCCGGGGCCAGGGCGCCGACCACGCGCCCGGGCAGCCGCGCCAGCCGGCGCAGCAGCAGACCCCGCACCCCGCCCACGTGGCTCAGGGTGGCACCGATCGTCGCCTGCCTGCCCGCCGCCGAGAACACGTCGAAGGCGGTGACCGGCTCCACCGAGGAGCGCAGCAGCCCGAAGACCTGCTCGACCTCGAGCCCCGTTCCCCGCAGCGCCCCGACCGCCCGGCCGAGCCCGGCTCGGGACGTCGTACCCCGGGGTCGCCCCCGGGTGCGGTCGACCGCCCGTAGCGGGGAGAGGGCGTTGTCGACGACCGCGACCAGCCGGCCGGTGGGCGCGAGCGACCTCCGCAGCCGGAGCAGGTCGTCCCCCCCGAGGCGGACGTCGTCGACGCACACGAGGTCGAAGCCGTCGCCCGGCACGTCGACCCCGGCCAGGGCGTCGGTCAGGCCCTCGGGCGAGACGGCCAGCACGTGCGGGGTGAGCGCCGTCAGCCCGGGCAGCGCCCGGCCCGGACCCGCGTCGACCAGCAGCACGCGGTCGTCGGCGGCCACGTCGATGAGGTCGACCCACACGGCCTCGTTCACGTCACCGGTCCTCTCGGGATCTCGTCGTACGCCCGAAGCGGCCCCGGGTGCGGCCCACGCTGCGATGATAGGGGAGTCGGCAGCCGCCGGTAGCCTGGCCCGGGTGGACCGGTGGGTGGGGAGGACTGAGATGGGACGACGACGTACCCGTGCGGCCCTGGCCGGCGCGCTGATCGCGACCCTGGCCCTCGCCGGGCCGGCCTCGTCCGGGCCAGCCCCGGCCACCGCCGCGCCCGCCGCGACCTCGTCGGGAGCGGCTCCGGCAGCACCGGCCAGGTCGGTCCCCACGGTCGCTGCGAGCCGCAGGCGTGCGGCCACCGGGTTCAGCCCGGGCTTCGACATCCTCTACGCCGACCCGGCCCGGCTGCGCCGTGACCTCGCCGGCATGCGCCGGGCAGGTGCCCGCCAGGTGCGGATCGACATCAGCTGGGCCACGGTGCAGTCCTCGCGGGGCCCCTACGACTGGTCCGACACCGACCGGGTCCTGCGCGCCGCCCGCGCGGCCCGGCTGCGGGTGCTGGCCGTGATCGGCTACGAGCCGACGTGGGCGCGCTCCTACGACGAGAGCGGCAGCCCCCGCCCCGTCGATCCCGAGGCCTTCGCCGGGTTCGCCGCCGCCGCCGCGCACCGCTACTCGCGTCAGGTGGCGGCCTGGGAGATCTGGAACGAGCCCAACACCCGCCGGTTCTGGCGCGCCGCGCCCGACCCCGCGGCGTACGCCCGACTGGTGGAGGCGACGACGCCCCGGTTGCGCGCCCACGACCCGGGGGCCCCGGTGGTGGTCGGCTCGATGGCCCCGGCCGTCGACGCCGACGACGGCAGCGAGATCTCGCCCACGCACCTTCCTCTCGGGCTTCTACGCCCGGGTGGCGCACCTGCGCCTGTTCGACGCGGTCTCGGTGCACCCCTACTCCTACCCCGCGATGCCCGACGGCAAGGAGGACTGGAACACCTTCCACCGGCTGTCGTCGCTCAACGCCGTGATGCGCCGGGCCGGCGACGGGCACACCCCCCTGTGGCTCACCGAGTACGGCGCACCCACCGGCCGGCACGCCCGGTCGGTCTCGCAGCAGCGGCAGGCGCAGATGATGGTCCGGGCGCAACGCCGGGCCACCCGTCTGCCCTACGTCGGTCCGATCTTCTTCTACTCCTACCGCGACAGCTCCGCCAGAGTCCGCGACCTCGAGTCCAACTTCGGCGTGGTCCGCCACAACGGGCGCCCCAAGCGGGCATTCTGGACCCTGCGCCGCGAGCTGCGACGGAAGGGCTGACCCCATGGATCTCGCTGAACAGTTCGCGGCCGTCTGGGCGCGTCGGGCGGTCGTGTTCGTCGTGGCCTTCCTGGCGGCGGCCGGGGTCTTCGCCTGGCGGTCGTCCGCACCCGAGGTCTACGAGGCCACCAGCACCCTGCAGGTGCGGGTGCCCGACTCGGAGTCCAGCGATCCGTCGGGCCAGGTCGACTACTACGCCCAGACCGTCACCGGGCTGGCCACCAGCCGCGGGGTCGTCGCCCAGGCGATGGAGGCGGTCGGCCGCACCGGGTCGGTCACCGACGTCGTCGACGGGGTCTCGGCCGAGACCGCCACCGAGCCCGGCTTCGTGGCCGTCAGCGCCTCCGCGGGGTCGCCCGAGGAGGCCGTGGCGCTCACCGACGCGCTGGTCGACGTGGTCACCCAGAAGGTCGCCGCCGACCAGGCCGACGACCAGGCCGCCGAGCGCGACGCCCTGGTCACGGCCATCGCCCAGGTGGGCCGGGAGCGTGACGCGCTCCCCTCCGGCGACTACGCCGGGCGGGCGGCGCTGATCCGCGAGCGCGAGTCGCTGCTCGGCACGTTGCGCGCCAGCGCCGGCCGCACCGCCTGGCAGCTCGCCACGGTCGAGCCCGCCCGCGAGCCCACGAGCCCGGTGGCTCCGAAGCCGCTGCGCGACGGCCTGCTCGCCTTCCTGCTCGCCGCCATTCTCGTGGCCGAGGTGATCGTCGTCCGCCGGGCGTGGCGGGGCGCGCTGGCCACTCGCAACCCCGGCCGCGACGTCGCCGAGACGCTCGGCGTCCCGGCGATCGAGGTCGGGCCCGACGAGCCGCCCACGGCGCTGGCCGCGCTGCTGCCGCACGTGCAGGCCGCGCCGGGGGTCACCGTCGTCCAGCGCGGACCCCGCCCCGGCGCCCATACCGCCGCCCTGCTGGCCGAGCTTCTCGCCACCCGGCGCCAGGACGTGCTCCTGGTCGACGCCACGCCCGAGCGGTCCGCCGTCCACCTCGAGGTCGGGGTCGAGATGGTGCCCGGGCTCACCGACCTCCCGGCCGACGACGACCGCCTGGTGACGGCGCTCGAGACGCTGCCGCGCTCGCACCGGTTGCACGTGCTCGCCGCGGGCCTGCCCGACGGCGGCGCGGCGCTCTCCCGGCTGGGCCGGGTCGCGAAGGCGGCGCCCGTCGACCGGATGGTCGTCGCGGCCTCGGCCGAGCGGCTCGACGAGCTGGCGGCGGTGCTCGGCGAGATCGACGGCCCGGTCGTCATCGACCTCGACCCTCGGCACGTCACCAGGAGCGAGCTGCGCTCCGAGGTCCGCGCGCTCCAGGGCCTGGGCGCCGACGTGGTCGCCGTCACCGTGCAGGTCGGCAACGGCTTCGAGGGACGCCGCCGCGAGGCCCGCCGGCGCCGGGGGATGGAGTTCCCCCAGGCCACCGTCTCCGGGCCGACCGCCGAGCGGGGCGAGTGAGCGGGCCGCGCGTCGTCGTCGTCCACGAGCGCTTCACGGAGGTCGGCGGCTCCGAGCGCGTGGTCGAGCAGCTGGTCCGCACGTTCCCGGGGGCGTCGGTCTTCGTCCCCGTGGCCGAGCCGGCGGGCCGGGCCGAGGGCCTCGAGGACGTCCTGGTCCGCACCAGCCCGCTGCAGCGCCTCTACCGCGGAGGCGGGCGCTACGCGCACCTGCTGCCGCTGCTGCCCTGGGCGATGGCGCACGCCGACCTCTCGGACGCCGACGTCGTGATCACCTCCCACCACGCCTTCTCCCAGCGGGTGCGCCCGCCGGCCGGCGTCCCGGTGGTGAGCTACGTGCACACCCCGGCCCGGTGGATCTGGGAGCCGGGCACCCGCGAGGGCGAGCCGGGCGGCTGGATCGGCGCCCGCGGGCTCGCGACCTTCGCCGCCACGCAGCGGCGCGCCGACGGCCGCGCGGCCACGCGTCCGGTGCACCTGGTGGCCAACTCCTCGACCGTGGCCGACCGGATCGCCCGGTGGTGGGGACGCGAGAGCACGGTGGTCCACCCGCCGGTGCGCACCGACGTCTTCACCCCGGACCCGACGGCGGCGCGCGAGGACTTCTTCCTGCTGGCCGGCCGGCTGGTGCCCTACAAGCGACCGGAGGTCGCGGTCGAGGCCGCCCGCCGGGCCGGCGTCCGGCTCGTCGTCGTCGGCGACGGCCGCTCCCGCGAGGCCTGCGACGCGGTCGCCGGGCCCGGGGTGGAGTTCCTCGGCCGGGTCGGTGACGCCGAGATGCGCGACCTGATGCGGAGGGCGCGGGCGCTGGTGTTCCCCGGCGAGGAGGACTTCGGCATCGTGCCCGTCGAGGCGATGGGCTGCGGGACCCCCGTGGTCGCGCTCGGGGTCGGCGGTGCGCTCGACACCGTCCGCGAGGGGCACTCCGGGGTGCTGGTGCGACCCGAGGGGCCCACCCGGGAGCACCACGTGGCGGCGTTCGCTGAGGCGCTGCGCGGCTTCGACGACGAGCAGTTCGACCATGCCGCGATCCGGACCCACGCCGAGTCGTTCGCCGAGCCGCGCTTCCGGGAGCGGATGCACGAGATCGTCACGGACGCCGTCGCGCGCTGACCCTCGGGCGGCGTGCCTGGGTCACTTCTGGGTCAGCGTGATGTCGCCGCTGACGGTGGTGGCGCGGAGCTCGACGTGGTCCTGGCCAGGAGCGGGCTCGCCCACGGCGGGCAGCGTCGAGCCGATCCGACCGGACACGGTGGACAGGTCGGTCCATAACGGCACGCCCTCACGGACGCCGAGGCGGACGCCTCCCGACGCGGACTTGACGGTGATCCGGCCGCGGTGGGCGGTGCCGACGACGAGGGCGCCGGAGCCGGTCGACAGCGTGAGGTCGGCGCTGGCCTCGGCGACGCTGAAGCCGCCCGACCCGGTCTTGACCTGCGCGGCGGCCGCGCACCGGCCGATGGCGACGTCGCCGGACCCGGTGGACACCGCCACCTCCGCGCCGGTGCTCCCCAGCTCGACGGCGCCGGAGCCGCTCTTGACCCGCAGCTCGCCCCGGACGTCGCCGACGTTGACGTCGCCGGACCCGGTCTCGATCCGGCCGGCCTCGGTGAGGCGTTCGAGGGTCACCTCGCCGGAGCCGCTGCGCAGCGCGACCCCGGCGAGGTCGCCCCGGGCGGTGAGGTCGGCGCTGCCGCACCGGGTGGCGAGGGTGGAGCGCTGCGGCACGGTGACCTGCACGTCCAACCGGTCGGCGGCCCCGAAGCGTCCGTGCCGGCGCGGTGCGACGACGCTCAGGTCGTCGTCGCGGAGGTCGACCGCGACCCGGTCGGCGTCCGGGCCGGAGATCGTGACGGTCGCCCGGGTGGTCTCCGTGGCGTCGACCCGGACGAGGCCGGCGCCGAGCTCGACGTAGAGGTTCACCGGGTGCGGGGTCTCGAAGTGGTGCTCGGTCATGGTGCTGCTCCTGGTCCTGGATGGGGTCGTGGATGTGGTCGTGGGTGTGCTCGGTCGCGGGAGCGGCGGACGCCGTCCCGGGGTGGGGTGGTGCTGGTGGCGCGCCTGCCGGCGCGGGCGGTCAGATCCAGCCGGTGACCCGGCGGTTGCCCCGCTGGCCGAACGGGTCGAACCGTCCGGCGAACGGGATGCTGGAGAGGTCCACGTCGACCCGCACGGCGCCGCCGCCGTCGTCGCTGGTGGCCGCGCGGACGGCCCCGACCAGCCAGGTGTTGAGCGACTGGCCGGCCGCGGCCGCGGCGTCCTCGGCGCGCGTCTTCACGCTCTCGGGGAGCCGCAGGGTGATCCGCGCGACCCCACCGTCGTCGTCGGTGTCGGGCGGCGCGGGGGCGGTGGGCGGTGCGGGAGTCGCGGGGGGTGCCGGCAGGGCCGGCGCCTGGACGACGAAGGCGAGGTCGCGACCGTCGAGCCGGACGTCGACGCCCCCCGACGGCATCTCGGCGGTGATCTCGGCCGCCGCCTGGCTGATCGCCTCCATCAGCGCCAGCCGGGCCGCCGGGTCGAGGGCGAAGACCAGCCGCTCGACGGCCTGCTGCAGGTCGGGCCCCGCGCCCTCCGCGGCCGCCGCGAGGTCGCGACGGAGGTGGTCGACGTACGGGGTGAGATCCATGCGCACCACAGTGACACCACTATGACGTCATGTCAACGATGAATGACGTCATCGTGCGTCAGCGGGCGTCAGTGGGCGTCAGCTCGGAGACAGGTGTGCTCGGCCGGCGTCCGGGGAACCTGGCAGCCGTCGTCCGATCCCCCGGTCCCGACCTCGAAAGGCCGCTGCATGACCCCCCTGGATGCCTCGGAGCTCGCGACCTGGTCGCCCACCGTGCTGGCCGGCGACACGATCATCGACGCCGGCTTCGTCGACTACCTGATCGTGGCCCTCTACTTCGGCGTCGTGCTGGCGATCGGCGCCCTCGCCCGGCGCCAGGTCTCCGACTCGGTCGACTTCTTCCTCTCGGGGCGCTCGCTGCCGGCGTGGGTCACCGGGCTGGCGTTCATCTCGGCCAACCTCGGCGCGGTCGAGATCATGGGCATGTCGGCCAACGGCGCGGAGTTCGGGCTGCCGACCGTGCACTACTTCTGGGTGGGCGCGATCCCGGCGATGCTGTTCCTCGGCGTCGTGATGATGCCGTTCTACTACGGCTCGAAGGTGCGCTCGGTGCCGGAGTTCATGCTCCGCCGGTTCGGCACGGGGCGCACCTGGTCAACGCCACGTCGTTCGCGGTCGCCCAGCTGCTGATCGCCGGCATCAACCTCTTCCTGCTGGGGTCGATCATCCGGGCGCTGCTCGGGTGGCCGCTGCCGGTCGCGCTGGTCGTCGCGGCGGCGGTCGTGCTGTCCTACATCACGCTCGGCGGGCTGAGCGCCGCGATCTACAACGAGGTGCTGCAGTTCTTCGTGATCGTCGCCTCGTTGGTGCCGCTGACCCTGCTCGGGCTGAACCGCGTCGGCGGCTGGGACGGCCTCACCAGCAAGATCACCGAGGCCGCTGCCGACAACCCCGACACCGCCACGGCCTCCGAGCAGCTGAACAGCTGGCCGGGCAACGCCCTGAGCGGCTTCGACTCCGACCTGCTGTCGGTGGTGGGCATCGTCTTCGGGCTCGGCTTCGTGCTCTCGTTCGGCTACTGGACGACGAACTTCGTCGAGGTGCAGCGGGCGATGGCCTCCGACTCCATCTCCGCGGCGCGCCGGACCCCGATCATCGGGGCGTTCCCGAAGATGTTCATCCCGTTCGTCACGATCATCCCCGGCATGATCGCCGCGGTCCTCGTCGCCGAGATCGCGCAGGTCAAGGCCGGCGAGTCGGTGCCGGGCGGGTCCTCGGGCGACGGGGTCGCCTACAACGACGCCCTGCTCTACCTGATGCGCGACGTGTTGCCCAACGGCCTGCTGGGGCTGGCGATCGCCGGCCTGCTCGCCGCGTTCATGGCCGGCATGGCCGCCAACATCTCGGCGTTCAACACCGTCTTCAGCTACGACCTGTGGGAGCGGTACGCCGTCTCGGGCCGCGACGACGGCTACTACCTGCGGGTCGGCCGGCTCGCGACCGTCGGCGCCACGGTGGTCGCGATCTTCACCGCCACGTTGGCCGCCAACTTCAGCAACATCATGAACTACCTCCAGGTGCTGTTCGGCTTCTTCAACGCCCCGCTGTTCGCCACGTTCATCCTCGGGATGTTCTGGAAGCGGATGACCCCGACTGCCGGCTGGGTCGGCCTGGTCGCCGGCACGCTCGCGGCGGTCGCCGTGGCGTTCCTGAGCGAGGACGCGTTCGGGTCGTTGAGCCTCGGGGTGATCGGGGTGGGCGGCCAGGGTGCGGCGTTCCTCGCGGCCGCGGTGGCCTTCGTCGTGGACATCCTGCTCAGCATCGTGGTCTCGCTGATGACCACCCCGAAACCGGCCTCCGAGCTCCGGGGGCTCGTCTACTCCGAGACCCCGCGGGCGGACCTCGTCGACGCCGACGAGGCGTCGTACCCCTGGTACCGGCGGACGCTGCCGCTCGCCGGGGTCGCCCTGGCGATGGTCGTCGCCCTCAACTTCGCGTTCTGATCCACGAGATCCAGGAGACTCCCATGACCCCGAACTCGAACTCGAACTCGGACCCGGCCGCCTGCCCCTCGCGCCGGCACCAGGCCGGGGTGCTCGACATCCGCAACATCATCGGCGGCCTGCTCGGTGCCTACGGCGTGATCCTGCTGGCGACCGGTCTGCTGGCCGACCCCGAGACCGACAAGACCGGTGGCGTCAACGCCAACCTCTGGGCCGGGCTGGTCCTGCTGGTCGTCGGCCTCGCCTTCATCACCTGGGCGCGCCTGAAGCCGCTCCTGGTCCCCGAGAACCCCGACTCCGACGCCTAGCCACCCGCCGGCTCCGCGCGCCGACGTCGTGGTTTCGTGGCTCGCTGCGCTCGCACCTCAACCACCGGCGGTGGCTCGCTGACGCTCGCACCTCAACCACCGCACGTGGCTCGCTTCGCTCGCACCTCAACCACCGCTGTGGCTCGCTGGCGCTCGCACCTCGACCCTCGGAGGGTGACCACGGTGGTTGAGGTGCGAGGAGCGCCAGCGACGAGCCACGAAACCACCTCGGCGGCGGGTTTCGTGGCTCGCTGGCGCTCGCACCTCAACCACCGCCGTGGCTCGCTTCGCTCGCACCTCAACCACCGGGGGGCGCCGCCCTCGAGGACCCGGGAGACCGGACCGCCCCGCCGGCGCAGCGCCGTCTGGGCGCCGGCGCCGATGGTGTCGTCGGGCAGCTTGCGCGGCGGGGTCGCCCCGACCACCACCCAGGTCGTCAGGGCAGGCCGCTCAGGCCGGTGTAGAGGACGACGGCGTCGATCACCTGGCCCACCCGGAACAGGTCGATCGTCAGCGGACACCGCGACGCCGCAGAGCCGTCCGGGCCGGGGTCGATCTGCAGGCGCAGTGCCGCACGTCGCTCACCCAGCGTCGGTCGCGCCACCCCGCACTGCCTCGGCGGCGGGATCCCGGAGCGCACGGACAGCCGCGGCATGCCGGTCTCGGTCATCCCAGGCGCACCGGCGGCGTCCGCGACCAGCCGCAGCGCGTCACCCCAGCGGCGCTGCACCGCGGCATCGCCCGAGGTCATGGCGGCCGGGGCGGCCCCGTCGACCACGACGTAGACCGTGTCGGCGAACTCCGGGGCGGGTCCGCCCCGAGCGAAGTCGATGAAGCGCCAGGCCGCGACCCGGAAGGTGTACTCGGCCTCGCAGAACGGACCGAGGGGCAGCGCGGTCCGGACGGTCACCGGGGCGCCGCGCACCGCAAGGTCACCAGCAGGCGGGTCGGTGCTCACCACCAGGCCTCGAGGCTCGCACGCCGGCGTCGGCTTGAGGCTGACCTCGAGCCCCGCCTCCCGCAGCACCTCGCTCGCGAGGCCGGCGTCGTACCCGAACAGGGAGGGCACCGCCGCGGGTGGCTCGCCGCGCAGCAGCGAACCCGAGAGGACGGCCGCGGCCACCAGGGCGGCGAGGACGCCGGCGACGAGGGCGACCAGCGTCCCCGACGGTCGTCGGCTCGGCGGCTCGTCCTGCAGGGCGTGCCGCAGGGCCTCGCGCACGAGCGGGTCGGGGTCGGCGGCCTTCTGGATCCGGCGGCGCTGCTCCGTGAGCACCTGGTCGACGACGGTCTCGGCGTCGGCCGCCGGACAGCCGAGCTCGACGGCGAGCTCGAGCAGCCGTCCGTAGCGCGCCACGACGTACTGGTCGACGTCCATCCCCACCCCCGGTCCT
Organism: uncultured Actinomycetota bacterium; assembly: GCA_963834285.1. Classification (GTDB taxonomy): domain Bacteria; phylum Actinomycetota; class Actinomycetes; order Propionibacteriales; family Nocardioidaceae; genus Nocardioides. Next base: position 343,217 of record CAWIAZ010000004.1, read on the forward strand.
CACCGTACGCCGGAGCTCGCTGAGCGGCTCCGAAACGACCGGACCCCCGGCACCGAGGTACCGGGGGTCCGCACGAGAGCAGGTGGGTCTCAGAGGTCGAACAGCGAGCTCGCCCCGCCGATGTCGGCGTCCGTCTTCGGCTGGTGCGCGTCGCCGCTCGGGGCCGGCTTCGGCTTCTCCTCGGCCTTCTCCGGCTCGGGGTCGGCCTCTGCTTCGGGCTCGGGCTCAGGCTCGGGCGCGGGCTCGGCGGCTGCCTCCGGCTCCGGTGCGGCCTCGGGCTCCGACTCCGGCTCGGACGGCGGCGCGCTGGCCTCGGCCGGAGCGGCGATGTCGAACAGCGAGCCCGCCTCACCGATGGACGACGACCCGGCCGACGGCGCTGCCGCAGGCGACGACTCGGCGGTCGGCTCGGACTCCGGCTCGGCCGCGACCTCGGGCTCGGGGCTCCGGCTCGGGCTTCGCCTCGGGCTCGGCCGTGGCGGCCGGGGCCGCGGGCTCCTCCTCGGCGATGTCGAACAGGGAGCCCCCGGTGGGGATGGCCGACGCGGGTGCGGTCTTCTCCGAAGCGGCCTCGGGCTCGGCCTCGGCCTTCACCTCGGGCTCCGGCTCGGGCTTCGCCTCGGGCTCGGCCTTGGCGGCCGGGGCCGCGGGCTCCTCCTCGGCGATGTCGAACAGGGAGCCGCCGGAGGAGACGGCCGACGCGGGGGCGGGCTTCTCCGTCGTGGGCGCGGCCTCGGCCTCGGGCGCCGGGGTCGACGCGTCCTTGGTCCCGGCCTCGGTGTCGTCACCCAGGTCGAACAGCGACCCGCCCGAGGACGCAGCGGCCCCGGTCGTCGCGGGCTGCTCGGTCTTCGCCTCGGGCTCCTTCTCGACCGCGGCCGGCTGGTCGTCGCCACCCACGTCGAACAGCGAGCCGCCGGACGACGCCGGCTTGGCCGCCTGTGCCTCCTCGGCCGGTGTGGCGTCCTCGTCGGTGGTGACGGAGGAGGACGGGTCGTCGAACAGGGAGGAACCGCCGGACGACGAGGCCTTCGCGGCCGGGCCGACGTCGGCAGCCTGCTTGACCGTGGTGTCGTCGGCGGCCTCGTCGCCACCGCCGGGCTCGTCGGGCGCGGCCTTGGCGGCCGGCACCTTCTCCTCCGCCGGCTCTGCGACCTGCGGGGCAGCCGACTTCTTCGCCGGCTGGCCGCCCTCGCCCGGCTTGAGCTTGGTGGCGGGCGTGCCCTTCACCGACGCCAGCAGCATCTGCGCGACGTCGAGGACCTCGACCTCCTCGCGGGCGTCGCCGCTGGCCTGGGCGGCGGTCAGGCCGTCGTCGAGCATGACCCGGCAGAAGGGGCAGCCGACGGCGATCTGGTCGGCACCGGTGCCGATGGCCTCCTCGGTGCGGACGTTGTTGATCCGCTTGCCGATCGTCTCCTCCATCCACATCCGGGCGCCACCGGCGCCGCAGCAGAAGGACCGCTCGGAGTTGCGCTCCATCTCGACGAACTGGGCTCCCGGGAGGATCTCCAACAGCTCGCGGGGCGGGGAGTAGACGCCGTTGTGGCGGCCGATGTAGCACGGGTCGTGGTAGGTGATGGACCGCTTGTGGGCGCCCTCGCCCTCGGTGACCGGCGTCAGCTTGCCCTCCCGCACGAGGCGGTTGAGCAGCTGGGTGTGGTGGACGACCTCGAGCTCGACGCCGAACTCCTTGTACTCGTTCTTGAGCGTGTTGAAGCAGTGGGCGCAGGTCGAGACGACCTTCTTGACCTTGTACTCCTTGAACGTCTCTGCGTTCTGCTGCGCGAGTCCCTGGAACAGGAACTCGTTGCCCGCGCGCCGTGCGGAGTCGCCGGTGCAGGTCTCGCCGTTGCCGAGGACGCCGAAGGAGACGCCGGCCATGTCGAGCAGCTCGGCGACGGCGCGGGTGGTCTTCTTGGCGCGGTCCTCGTAGGCGCCGGCGCAGCCGACCCAGAACAGCCACTCGACCTCGTCGAGCGACTCGATGGTGTCGCCGACGACCTTGATCTCGACGTCGAGGTCCTTGGCCCAGTCGAGGCGGGCGTTGGGGGAGAGGTTCCACGGGTTGCCGCGGCTCTCCATGCCCTTGAAGAGCCCGTTGAGCTCGGCCGGGAAGTTGTTCTCGACCAGCACCTGGTAGCGGCGCATGTCGACGATGTGGTCGACGTGCTCGATGTCGACCGGGCACTGCTCGACGCAGGCGCCGCAGGTCACGCACGACCACAGCACGTCGGGGTCGATGACGCCGCCGCCGGTGGGCTCCCAGGCGTAGCCCTCGGTCTCGCCGACCAGCGGACGGTCGAGCTCCTTGACCGCGGACGCCGGCAGGGTGGACGGGTCGGCTCCCTCGCCGGCCAGGATCGCAGGACCCTTGTTGAACGCGTGGTCGCGCAGGCCCATGATCAGCAGCTTCGGCGAGAGCGGCTTGTCGGTGTTCCACGCCGGGCACTGCGACTGGCACCGACCGCACTCGGTGCAGGTGGCCATGTCGAGCAGGCCCTTCCAGCTGAAGTCCTCGATCGAGCCGACTCCGAGCGTGCTGTCCTCGTCGAGGTCGTCGACGTCGTCGAGGGTGACCGGCTTGCCCTCGATCATCAGCGGCTTGACGGCGCCGAGCGCCTTCGGGCGCCGGGAGAAGAGCACGTTGAGGGGGGCCACGAAGATGTGCAGGTGCTTGGAGTGCACCACGTCGACGAGGAAGACCAGCATGATGCCGATGTGCAGCAGCAGCCCGATGCCCTCGAGGTTGTGCAGGGTGCTCTCGGACAGCCCGTCGAAGAGCTTGCCGAGGGCGGTCGAGGCGAAGGCGCCGTTGCCGTAGGGGAAGCTGCCCGAGGCCGAGGCCGCGGCGCGGAAGAAGAACAGCGTCCAGATGACGTTGAAGATCATGAACAGGACGAGCCAGGCGCCCTTGGTGTGCGAGCCGGAGAAGCGGGAGCCGCGGCCGAGCTTGTCGGGCGACTCGCGGAGCCGGATCTGGGCGAACAGCGCGAGACCGACCAGGCAGAGGATGGCGATCAGGTCCTGGGCGAAGCCCAGCAGGTCCCAGGTGCCGACGATCGGGATGTGCCACTCGGGGTTGCGCGAGAGCAGGATGCCGTAGGCCTCGAGGTAGACCGTGCCGAGGATCAGGAACGCCCAGAAGACCATGAAGTGTGCGGCGCCGGGGATCGACCACTTGAGCAGCTTCTTCTGCCCGAACACCTCGACCACCTGGGTCTTCACGGCGCGGCCAAGCCGCCCGGTGACGCCCTCGACGCGGTCGGGCGCCGGCTTGCCGCTCATGATCAGCCGGACGAGGTAGAGCACCCGTCGACCCGTGATCGCCAACGCGACGACCGTGCCGAGCACACCGACAACCAACACCCACAAGGCCACTACGTCACTCCCAATCAGTCGGCGTACGCCGCCGTTCGCTGCGCCAGAGCCTAGGGCCCCGTCCGTGGCCCGTCAGGCAGACGACCGCGTGAGAAAGATCCTACCGAGAGGTAACTTGCGGCCGGACCGTGGTCAGGAGCCAACCCGGACGCCGCGGACCTTGCCGCCCTTGGTGAAGTCGATCCTGACCCCGATCTTGGGATCGCCGGACCGCTTGGCGCACAGGCCGAAGGTCGTGCCCAGGCGGAGGTAGGGCTGCCCGACCTTGCGCAGCACGGCGCGGGTGCTCATGCCGGGCTTGACCAGACGCTTGACCGCGCCGACCGTACGCCGCAGGCCGGGGTTGCGGCAGGAGTCGGGCCGGGTGCCCTCGGCGCGCTCCCACATCTGGAGGTAGGCCTCCGCGCCGCGGCTCATGTCGTCCTTGATCGCGGCGCCGTCGCGTCCGGCGACCTGGCCGAGGTCCTGGACCCAGTCGGGGTAGAGGCCGTACTGCGCGACGCCGTCGACGTTGATGTCGTAGACCCGTCGGCCGGCGCGCTGCTTCTTGACCCGGACGCCGCCGAGGCCGCGGAAGGGGTAGGTCACCTTGTTGGCGACCGAGGTGCCCCGCGGGTCGCCCTGGGCGCCGAGCCCGTTGATGTCGGCGCCGTAGCCGAAGCCGAAGTAGTAGCGCGGGTCGGCCCAGCCCAGGTGGCGGCGCCACTTCTCGACGAAGCCGGTCGAGTCGCCGGCGTAGGGGGCGACGAAGCCTCCGGCCTTGTAGATCCGCGGGTAGCTGTCCGGCGTCGACCACGAGTGGCTGGAGAGGACGCCGGGGTAGCGGAGCCGCTCGATCTCGGTGAGCGCCGCCTTGCGGGCCTCGACGCTGAGGTGGTCGGGGTCGAACATCATGTGCCGCTTCGCCAGGCCACGGATGGTGTAGGAGCCCAGGTCGGTCAGGCCGCGGCTGTTGCAGTGCAGCGGGCGGGGGTAGAGCGGAATGGCGGGCAGGAGCGGGCCGAACAGCTGCCCGATGGCGCCGAACAGCGCATCCTGCTGGTCGGCGCTGATCTCGGGGAACGCCAGCTGGGTGCGGTCGGAGCTCTCGCCGTCGGCCGGCTCGCAGTGCTTCATGTCCCAGAAGGTGCCGGTCTCGAGGAAGTTGGCGCTGTTGACCGCCACCCCGGTGGAGCCCGCGTCGCCGGCCACCCCGGCCAGGGCGTTGTCGAACTTGTTGACCAGCTCCATCTGACGCACGCCGAGGCGGTGCATCTCCGAGAGCTGCCGGTCGATGGACGCGGCGCTGCAGGCCGGGCGGTCGCTGCCGGCCACGGCCTTGAACGTGCAGCCGAACGGCACGCTGGTCTCGATGCCCATGACCACGGCCATCTTGCCCTGGTTGATCACCCGCCGGGCCTCCCAGGGGCTGCGCACGATGCGGTAGAAGCCGCGGCCCGGGCCGCCGGACTGGGCGTCGATGTAGTCCTGGAACTTGTACATGTCCCTGGCCTGCAGGCGGATGGAGTCCATGTCGTCGCAGGAGTTGCGCTTCAGCGGGTAGAGCTGGCAGAGCTGGTTGTTCTCGACGAGCAGGTTGACGAACAGCCGCTGCCCGCCGCGCCAGGACCTCTCCAACCACCGGTAGTAGGTGCCCTCGTGGGTGAGCGACGCCGGCGCCGGCCAGTCCTTGAACGTCGGCCAACCGACCGGGTCGTGACCCGGCTCGCCGGACAGCACGGTCTCGAGCGCCGCGCCGTAGCCGCCGGTGGCGGTGTGGTCGGCACAGTCACGCAGGGCGAAGGCGACGCCGTACGGGTGCCAGGGGCGGCCGCAGTGGGCCTGCCCGCCGAGGAACTCGAACGCCATGCCGTGGGTGTGCGCATCGACGTAGCCGCGGACCTCCTGGAACGACGACACCCCGGCGTGCGGGCGGCCCTCGATGTCGATCTGCGACTCGGGGTAGCCCCGGCAGCCCTTCGCGCGCTGGAGGACGAACCTGTCGGCGGTGCGGCCCAGGGCGAGGCGCCGGCCGCCGGGCACGACCAGCGGACGGCCACGGACCGACAGGCTGAACGTCGCCGCACGGCGGGTGCGCCTGGTGGAGCGGACGGTCCAGACGGCGTCGGTGCTGGGACCGGCGTCGTAGGCGACGCCGTCGCTGCCGGCCAGGAACTGCCGCGGCCCGCCGTAGACCAGGTAGCGGCCGAGGTCGGTGGGCTTGAAGAAGAAGCGGGTGGCGCGGCCACGGGAGCCGCGCCGGACCTCGAAGCGGTCGCCCGCGCGGCGCACGTGGCGGCCCGAGGTGGTGGACAGGGTGTAGCAGCCGTTCGCCATCGCGTAGCGGTCGGCGGGGAAGGTCGTGCGCGGCCGAGCGAAACGGGTGGTCGTGAGCTTGGGGTCGGGGAGGGCCCGCTCGCGGGCGACGTAGGCGGCACCGGCCCGACGTTCGGCGGCCGTCGTGGGGTCGGCGGTCTCGGCAGTGGCGGCCCCGGCCCGCGAGACGCTGTTCTTGGTGCGCGCGTCGCCGTGGTCGTGCGGGGGGGTGCCGGCCGGGTCGGTGTGGGGGAGGCCCTGTGCGGCCTTGGCCTGCTCGTTGGCGGCGGACAGGCCACCGGTCCGGGCGGAGGACAGCGACGGGACGGCGACCACCGCGGCCCCCAGGACCAAGCCGGCCAGAGCCAGTGACCAGCCCAGCTGACGCTTCGATGACCGGTCCGCTGCGCGCATCTGTCGCTCCCTCGTCACCCAGGCACAACGCCGCGGGTGGCACGCAGGTTACGTCGTGGTTCTCCGGCCTGTCCGGAGAACCACGACGTCGGTCCTGCTACGTGCGCGCTACTTCTTGAGACCGGAGCCGCGGATGGCGAGCTGCACCACGCCGAGCTCGATCACGGCGCCGCTGCCGTTGAGCAGCGTCAGCCGGACGCCGACGACCTTCATGCCGCGCCGGGTGTTGCTGACCAGCGAGTTCTCGATCTTCACCAGGCCGGGGATCTCGATCGTGCGGTTGGGCAGGATCTGGCGGGGCTCCCCGTCGATCACGAGCTCAGCCACGCCGGTGCCGGCCGAGCTCCGGGAGTACTTGCCCTTCTTGGTGCGGGTGACGCGGCCGAGGGCCGTGATGCCGTTGATGACCAGGCGGTCACCGAGGTTGACCTCCGCGACCCGGGCGAAGCTCCTGACCGATGGCGCGGGACCTGTTCTGGGTGCCGAAGGCGCCGGTCTGGAGACCGCTGACGCTCAGGGCGCCGGGGATGTCGACGCCGGCGACCCGCTCGATGCGGACCTTGCCGCGGGTGCCGCGGCACGGCATGTGCACCAGCGGAGTGGCGCCGAGCCCGATCACGTCGCTGAGGGCGGTGCCGCGCAGACCGGCGGCGAACCCGCTGAACACGCCGCTCTTGATGCCCTTGGTGATGAACGCCTTGGTCTGGCCGACCAGGGCCTTGGTCTCCGACGGGAAGACCCGGATGTCGACCACGCTGGTGCGGGCCTCGGCGCCGTTCTTCGTGACGATGTCCTTGCCGACGCCGACGGAGATGCGGGCCAGGCCGGGCACGGTCAGCGGGCGACCGGGCGTGGGGACGGTGAGGTTGAGGGCGGGGCCCGCCGGCGGGGTCAGGGTGACCGAGGCGATCTTGGTGCGCGTCGTCCCGTGGAAGCCCTTCTTGTCGTGCCAGGCGCGGGCCAGCGAGCTGATCCCGTTGATGTCGAGGGTGCCCAGGGGGCTCTCGTCGATGCGGACCCGGGCCGTCGAGTGCTCGGCCCACGACGAGACGTTGCCGCCCTTCTTCGTGGTCCACGTGCGCGACGAGACGCCGCGCACGGTGCCGAGGCCCGGCACGTCCACCGCTGCGACGAAGTTGCGCTTGTCGAGGCCGGCGGCGTTGGTGCACGAGAGCGTCTGGGCGCCGGTCTGGTCGGAGCGCAGCGGGACCGAGCCGCCGATCACCCGGGTGCCGATGGCCACGGCGCTCAGGCCGAACTCGGTCTTCACCCGCTTCGGCTTGGCGGCGGCAGCGCTGGAGGTGGCCGCCGACCCGGCGACGAGGGTGCTGCTGGCGAGAGCCAGAGCGATGGAGACTGGCACGAGACGGCGCACGAAAGAGCGCATGAGTAGGGTCCTCCCCTGACGAGACTTCACCCGGTCGACCCCCCGACAACCAGGCAGAACGCGTCCAACGTAACGCCGCCCCGCGCTCCGCGAGGCTGAACCCCAGATTTGCCTGGGCCTGTTGGGCCACGGGTCCCGGCGGCCCGTCGGTCCGGCAGACTGGCGGCCGTGAGCAGACGCGGACTTGTCCTCGGTGGTGGCGGCATCACCGGAATCGCCTGGGAGACCGGGTTGCTGACCGGGCTCGCCGACGCCGGGGTCGACCTGACCGGCGCCGACCGGGTCGTCGGTACGTCGGCGGGCTCGATCGTGGGGGCGCAGATCACCAGCGGCACCCCGTTGACCGAGCTCTACCGGCGCCAGCTGCTGTCGCCGCGCGAGCTCGGTGACGGTGGCGTCCCGGTCGCCACGATCGGTCCCCGCGTGGCGCTGACGCTCGCGGGATCGCTGGTGCAGGCGCGCGGCGACGTCGAGCGCTTCGGCCGGATCCTGGGCCGGCGTGCGGTCCGGGCGGCGCGGGCCGGGCGGACGCCCTCGATCGAGGAGCGCTACGGCCAGGTGCGGCAGCGGCTCACCAGCACCGACTGGCCCGCCCGTGACCTCGTGGTCACCGCCATCGACGTCGCCACCGGTGAGCTGGTCGCGTTCGGGCCCGAGGGCGACCATCCCCACGTCGGTCTCGAGGACGCCGTCAACGCCAGCTGCGCGGTCCCGTGCGTCTACCCTCCGATCCCGATCGATGGGCGCACCTACGTCGACGGCGGCGTACGGTCCGGCTCCAACGCCGATCTCGCCGCCGGCTGCGACAGGGTCGTCGCGCTCAGCCCCCTCGACCGGTCGGTGGGGCCGTTGCGCAGCGCCCGGCAGCAGCTGGGCGACCTCGGGACCGACCACCTCGTGATCACCCCCGACGAGGCGTCACGTGCCGCGATCGGCAGGAACGTCCTGGACCCCGCCGCGCGCCCGCGGTCCGCGCGCGCCGGTTACGCCCAGGCGGCGGCGTACGCCGACCAGGTGCGCCGGCTCTGGGGCTGACCGCTGCTCAGATCTCGCGGCCGCGCTGGAAGTCGAAGCCGGCGACGACCGGGGTCCCGGGGGCGCCGTCAGCGTTCTGCGGGGTCCACGACATCTGCAGGCTGCCGTAGCCCAGCTCGAAGACGTCAGTGGGGCTGGCGTCGGTGTCGTCGGGCGCCATCCCGTAGGAGGAGACGGCCAGGTTCCTGAGCGTGACCAGCAGGTACTGGTAGCGCTGCTCTCCACCCCCCACTCCGAGCAGGCGTGCCTGCGGGAACCTCGTCCCCTGGGCGGCGGCGAGGAACAGCATCGGTGAGGCGATGCTCGAGCGCGCGATCGCGGTGAACGGTCGCGGTGTCGCGCGGCCCCGACCACCGCCGCCCCCGGTCGGGGACGAGCTGTTGTCCACCCCCAGCGACCAGTCGAGGAGCTCGATCATGTCCCGGTAGTCCCTGTCGGTGGACTCGCCGCGGATGGGCGGCAGATCAAGGAAGAAGCTGGTGCCCGGCGAGGTCGGCACGGTGACGGCAGCGGCGTGCTGGCTGCTGCTGGCAGCCATCGTGGATCCCAGGGCGGTGGCGCTGAGCACCCCGCCGAGCAGGGTCCGGCGTGACGCGATCGGTTGACTGGACATGGTTGGCCCCCCCGCCTGCGGCGGCGCCACAGGTCCTTCTCGAACGACCCCCCGGCACGCTGAACAGCGGTGGCGCGTAACCTGCCCGTCCATGCGGGTGGTGGTCCTGACCGGAGCCGGGATCTCGGCCGAGAGCGGCCTGGGGTAGCAGATGACGTGGAGCCCCGATCGGGTCGACCGAGCGCGCGGCGCCGTGCTCGGCTCCGCCGTGGGCGATGCCCTGGGCGCCCCCTACGAGTTCGGGTGCAGAGCCGTCGGTCCTGCCGGCCCCGAGATGCTCGGCGGCGGTCTGGGTGACTTCGCGCCGGGGGAGTGGACCGATGACACCACGATGGCCTGGTGCATCCTCGACGTGGCGGCCGGCCACGCCGACCTCAGCAGTGAGGAGGCCCTCACCCAGATCGCGCGACGGTTCCGGCGGTGGTACGAGACCGGGCCGGCCGACATCGGCAACCAGACGCGGGCGATCCTCGACGCGGTCGGTCCCGAGCCGGCCGCGGCGGCGCTGACGGCGACGGCGTACGACCTGCATGCGCGCACCGGGCACACCGCAGGCAACGGGTCGCTCATGCGGACGACGCCCGTGGCGCTGAGGTATCTCGACGACCCGGACGGCCTGGTCGTGGCCGCTCGACGGATCAGCGCGTTGACCCACTACGACCGACAGGCCCAGGACGCCTGTGTGCTCTGGTCGCTGGCGATCAGGCACGCGGTGCTCGACGGTGACCTCGACCTCCGGGCCGGCCTGGTCCACCTGGAGCCCTCGGCTGCCGAGACCTGGACGGAGCCGTCGACGACTCCGAACGGCGTGAGCCGGGCGACTTCGCCCCGAACGGCTGGGTGGTCTCGGCGCTCCAGGCCGCGTGGTCGGCGATCGTGCACACTCCGGTCCCCCACGAGGCACCGAGCCGCCACCTCGACCACGCCCTGGAGACCGCGATCCGGATCGGTGACGACACCGACACCGTCGCCGCCATCGCGGGCGGGCTGCTGGGCGCTCGGTGGGGTGCGGAGTCGGTGCCGTCCCCCTGGCGCACGATGCTGCACGGCTACCCGGGGATCACGGGCGAGGACCTGGTGGCGCTGGTCGACCGGGCGATCAGCCGGCGGCTCAGGTGACGAGTCGCAATGCCTTGCTCGACCGGCCGACTCGCACTGTCTGACCCCAGGTCAGGGACAGCGCGTCGGCCTCGATGCCGTCGCCGAACGCGACCAGCCGGTCGGACGTGACGGTCAGCGACAGCTCGCTGCCCACCAGCTCGCCCTCGGTCAGCGAGGTCCCGGTGGCGGGCGAGGGCCATGCCTCGCGCACGAACCAGACGAGTCGCGGCTCGCTCGGCGACGGCAGGCGAACGGCGCTGCGGCGTTCGAGGGCCACGGAGCGGCACCAGCCGGTCGCGCCGGTGCCGGTCGCGACGATCACGCCCGAGGATGCCTGTGCCTCGCCACCGACCCCGGGCACGGACAGGTCGTAGCGCGCCGTCTGGTGGCTCGGGTGCCCGAGGAAGATCTCGTTCAGGGCCAGGAGGTGCTGGCCGTCGTCGAGCCGTGCCTCCACCATCGTGCGCTCTGCCACGTGGTCGGTCGCGCGCACCAGCTCGCCGACGTCGCCGGCGGCGTGGGTGACGAGCACGCCCGCGTTGCGTCCCGGCTCGGGGTCGATCCCGACGACGGGCTGCCCGTCGAGGTACTTGGCGACGTTCGCGACCAGCCCGTCCTGCCCCACGACCACGATCACGTCGTCGGGCGAGAACAGGAACCGAGAGACGTCGTTGCGCTCGACGCTCCCTCGCCGCCAGTCGACCGGGATGGCGGCGGTCGTGGTGGCGATGGCGCGCTGGGTCAGGCGGTGGCGTTCCTCGAGCTCCGCGATGTCGCGGCCGCGCGTGCTGAGGAAGAACGCCGCCTGGCCCCGAGTGCCGTGCGTGGCCAGCATCTCGTCGTACTCGGTACGACGGGTCACGACGACCACCCGAGGCGTCAGGCTCATGCCGTCACCGTGCCAGCACCCAGCTGCGCGAGCGCCTTGCTGACGAGGTCGGGGCTGAGGACCAGCGTCTCGATCTTGGGAAGGTTCGCAGCCAGCTCCTTGACGGCGAGGGCCAGCAGGACGCTCTCCGAGACGTCGCGGTAGGCGTCGGCACGGGCCGCTTCGGCATCGCCCTGGGCCGCGCCGTTCAGCCGGGTGCCCTCGGCGCCGGCCTCGGCGAGGGTGACGGTGCGACGCGCCTCGGCCTCGGTGGCGACCGCGCCGGCTGCGGCGTTCTCCTCGGCCTCACGGCGAGCGTTCGCCCCCCGCTGTGCGACCAGCTGCTCCTCGCGACGGGCGAGCTCGATCTGCGTCTGCAGCTCGTTCTCCCCGATCGCGCGCTCGCGTTCGACCGCGACGGCGCGCCGCTCGAAGGTCGCCCTGTCGGCCTGCTGCTGCACCTGCTCGCGGGTGGGCGTCCGGAGCGCCTTCTCCACCTCGGGCTCGGGGCGCACCGCGACGACGCGGACGCCGACGACCGCGATGCCGGTCTCCGCCAGTCGCTCGTCGGCGGTGAGCCCGGCGGCGATGACCGCACGGATCGGGCCGACACCCCCGGCCATCGCGGTCGTGAGGTCGGCCGCGGCGAGCAGGTCGATCGCGTACTGCTGCGCGGACTCCGTCAGGAGCCCCGCAACCTGGTCGAGGGGGGTGCTGCGCCACGCGCCGGTCTCGGGGTCGATCGAGAAGTCGATGCGGCCGGCGGTCGTGGCCGGGTCGGTGACCCGGTAGGTGACCGTGGCCTGCACGGTCACGTCCTGGAAGTCGCTGGTGCGGGCGTGGAACATGAGCGGCAGCTCCCGGTCGTCGACCGGGACCTCGTTGAGCACCGCGCTGAGGGGGCGGAACCAGAACGAGGCACCGACGCCGGCACGGATCGTGCGTCCGTTGCGGATCTGCTCGACGTGGGTGGTGCCGGACCCGCGCAGGTGGCGGACCAACGGGTAGCGGGCGATGTCGGCCATCGGGATCTCCTGGTGTCGAGTAATTAACGTCAGAATGACGATAACTGCGATGAGGGCTAATCGTCAACTTGACGCGAAGTCCGCTACGATGGCGCGCATGCCGGCCGCCACGAACGAGTACCCGCCGATCGCGGTCACCGTCGACCTCGTCGTGCTGACCGTGCGTGAGGAGCAGCTCCAGGTGCTCACCATCCGCCGTGGTGAGGAGCCGTTCGTGGGGCAGTGGGCCCTTCCGGGCGGGTTCCTCCGGCCTGACGAGGACCTGCACGACGCGGCGGCGCGAGAGCTGCAGGAGGAGACCGCGCTGTCGGCGCAGCAGGTCCATCTCGAGCAGCTCGCCTCGTACGGAACCCCTGACCGCGACCCGCGCATGCGCACCGTGACCGTGGCCTACCTCGCACTCGCCGCCGACCTGCCCACCCCGACGGCGGGCACCGACGCCGCCGACGCGCGGTGGCAGCCGGTCGCCGGCCTGCTCGCGGACGGACTCGCCTTCGACCACGCGCGCATCCTGCGCGACGGCGTGGAGCGCGCCCGCGCGAAGCTGGAGTACACCCCCCTTGCGGCGGCGTTCTGCCCGCCGGAGTTCACGATCAGCGAGCTGCGCCGTGTCTACGAGGTCGTCTGGGGGGTGGAGCTGGACGCCAGGAACTTCCACCGGAAGACCACCAGGACCGACGGGTTCGTCGAGGCGACGCCCGGTACGACGACGAGGGACGGCGGACGGCCCGCCCGCCTGTATCGAGCCGGCCACGCGACCACGCTCCACCCGCCGCTGCTCCGGTGAGCCCGGCGGGGTCCAGGGTGCGGGCGGCAGCGTCCTCCGCCTCCCTCCCGCGCACCGCTTGTCGGGCCCGGGCCACCGGCCTACCGTTGAGAGATGGACGGCCCGCGCGGGCGACGCTGGGCACCGGCCGGGTGGAGGAGCCGCCGGCAGCCGGTGCCCGTTCGCCGAGAGATCGAGGTGCTGGCGCGTGAGGTGCGCCGCCTCGGCCGTGGGTTCCGGGCGACGCGCGACGGTGTCTCCTTCGCCAAGTTCGAGGCCTACCGCCGGGCGTACGACGCCGTGCTCGCCGAGTGCTGCGAGGCGCTGGAGGTCACCCACCTGCTCGGCGTCCTCACGCCGGGCGAGGAGCTCGACGCCGAGCGGCTGCGGGTCGAGCGGGTGCTGCACCGCTGGGGCCTGGACCTCGACCTGACGGTCTGACGACGACCGGGCCGCGACCTGCGGCCGTAGGGTGAGCCCGTGGCCCACCCACAGATGTACGACGACGACGACCCCGTGCTCGCCCGGGTTCGCGAGATCGCGCTGGCCCTGCCGGGTGCGGCCGAGAAGGTCTCGCACGGCCGCCCGGCGTTCTTCACCACCAAGGTCTTCGCCTACTACGGCGGCTCGCTCAAGGTCGACGGCGACTGGGTGCAGCACCCGCAGAGCGTGATGGTGCGCCTCGATCCCGAGGACCACGCCACGCTGCTCGGCGACCCGCGCTCGTTCGTGCCTGCCTACCTCGGCCCCAGCGGCTGGCTCGGTCTCGACCTGGCGGTGGGCGACGACGCCGGGTGGGCCGAGGTCGCCGAGTGGCTCGACGCGTCGTACCGGCTGACCGCGCCGAAGCGCCTGCTCGCCGAGCTCGACGCGCGCTGACCGGCTCCCGGGAGCGGTCGGGACGGTCTCAGACGGAGGGCACCGCCCGCGCCCGACGCACGTACGGCGCCACCGGTGACAGCTGCAGCGCCTCGGGCAGCACCAGCAGCAGCCCGCGCTGGCCGGACAGGGCCACCCGGCCGTCGCGCACCGCCGTCAGCAGCTCGACTCGACCCTCCCAGACCTCGTAGAGGGTGGACAACGACGTCTCCAGCAGGATGTCGACGTCGTGACCGGGGTCGGTGAAGCACAGCGAGACGTCGCCGGCGGTGATCACCAGCCAGAACCGGTCGCGCCGGCTCTCGCTCAGCAGCACGTGCAGCACCACCCGGCGCTCGCCGAACGGCTCGGGGTCGATGCCGCCCCGGATCCACCACATCAGCACGGTGGGGTCGAGCTCGTCCGCCCGCGGCTCCCCGAAGGCCCACCGGGCTCCCCACTCCGCCAGGCCGAAGATGATCGGGTGCAGCTCGCGGCAGGCCTGGGTCGGCAGGTAACCGTCGCCGCCGGGGGCGCGCTCGACCAGGCCGTGGCGTTCCAGCAGGTCGAGCCGCTTGGAGAGGATCGCGCGCGACATGCCCGGCAGCCCGCGGGCGAGCTCGTTGAAGTGGGTGGCGCCGACCAGCAGGTCGCGGACGATCAGCAGCGTCCACCGATCCCCCAGGATCTCCAGCGACCGGGTGATCGGGCAGTACTGGCCGTAGCGGGACATCTCCTCATGCTCCCCCGCGGGGTACAGATTGTGAACTGGTCAAAGGTCACGAACACCGCGACAGTCGAGGGATGACCACCACAGAGATCGCCCCGGCCGCGGCCACGGCCGCCGCCGGCGTCAGTGACCAGGACGTCCTGTCGATGGCTGCGGAGGTGGGAGCGGTGGCCGCCCGGTACGACGAGGTCCACGACCGCGACGCCACCTTCGTCACCGAGGCGTACGACGCCATGCGCGCCACCGGCTACCTCCGGCTGGCCGCGCCCGTCGAGCTGGGCGGGGGCGGAGCCACGCTGCGCCAGCTGGTGCTGGCCCAGGAGGAGCTGGGCCGCTGGTCCGGTGCCGCGTCGCTCTCCTCGACCATGCACCACTACCTCACCCTGTTGCAGTGCTGGCGGCTGCGCCGGGACATGCCGGGGGCGGAGGCCACGCTCCGCAAGGTCGTCGACGGGTTGGTGATGGCGACGAGCGGCGGGTCCGACTGGGTGTCGCCGACGACCATCGCCACGGAGGTCGAGGGGGGCTACCGCTTCGACGGCCGCAAGGTCTTCTGCAGCCAGTCCACCGAGGCCGACGTGATCTCCACGAGCGCGGTGCTCGGTGCGCCCGGCCCGGACGCCCAGGTGCTGCACGCCGGCGTCCCGCTCTCGAGCCCGGGGATCCAGGTCGTGGAGACCTGGGACACGCTCGGGATGCGGGGCACCGCCAGCCACGACATCGTCTTCGACGGGGTCTTCGTGGCCACCGGCCAGGTGCTCGGCACCCGACCGTTCGGCTCGCTCAGCGGCCCGCTGCTGGTCGCCGCCGTGCACTTCGCGCCGCTGGCCGGGGCGACGTACCTCGGCGTGGCCACGGGGGCCTGCGACGAGGCCACGCGCCTCGTGGCCCGGCGACCGTCGCCGCCCTCGTGGGCGGTGCGCCAGATCGGTGAGATGCGTTCGCGCCTGCGGGTCGCGCACTGGGCGCTGCTGGCGTCGCTGGCCGAGGTCGGGGAGGACCTGACTCCCGACCTCGCCACGATGGAGACGCTGATGACCGCCAAGCGGCACGCGGTGACCGAGGCGGTCGCCGTGGCCGACCTGGCGCTCTCGACGGCCGGGGGGCCGGCCTTCTTCCGCGGCTCACCGCTGGAGCGCGCCTACCGCGACGTGCGCGGCGGTCCGTTCCACCCGCTGACGCCCGAGGCCACGCTGGACCTGGTCGGGCACGCGGCGCTGGCGGGCTGACCGCCCCGCGGCCGCGGGGTCGCGGGGTCGACAACGGCCTCTGGCCCGGGCTGAGACACACGACCCTGCTGCGGGCCGACCGCCGCGGTCCGACCCCGCGACGGCTGACCCTGCCGCGGGGTCGTGTGCCTGACAACGACCCCTGGCCCGGGCTGAGACACACGACCCTGCTGCGGCCGGCCCGTGCGGGCCGGCCCTGCTGCGGGCGGCTCCCAGCGTTCAGCCCACCCAGGCTCAGCCCTGGAGCGCTTGGATGGCCTCGTGGATGCTCAGCGTGCGCTGCGCCGACTCGACGTGGAGGTTCTCGACCATCTTGTTCTTGTAGGTCACCACGCCGGAGCCCTTGCCCGACTCCCAGGCCTCGAGCACGCCGCGGGCGTCCTCGACAGCCTCGGCCGACGGCGCGAACTGCTCGTTGGCGGGCTCGACCTGGCCCGGGTGGATCAGCGTCTTGCCGTCGAAGCCCAGCTGCCGGCCCTGCTCGCACTCGGCGAGGAAGCCCTCGGCGTCTTTCACGTCGTTGTAGACGCCGTCGAGGATCTGGACGCCGGCGGCGCGGGCCGCGAGCAGGGCCAGCGACAGCGACGTCAGCAGCGGGGCGCGGCCCGGCACGTGCTCGGCGTAGAGCTCCTTGACCAGGTCGTTGGTGCCCATCACCAGCACCGCCAGCCGGTCGGAGGCGGCGGCGAGCTCGCGGACGTTGAAGATCGCCTCGGGCGTCTCCACCATCGCCCACAGCCTCGTGTGCTCCGGCGCGCCGGCCTTCTCCAGGGCCGCCACGAGCGCGCGCACCTCGTCGGCGCTGTTGACCTTCGGGACGACGACGCCGGCAGGCCTGGGCG